>SGYO01000039.1 GCA_004321745.1 bacterium
TTTAATTTCGTTTTATCTTTATCTATACCCTGTTTTTCAAGCATCCTTTCTAACTCTTCTTCCAATTCTTTTCTGCTAACATCTCCTTCACCATCTATTACAACATTTGCTAAATCTTCACCATTTTCGATTATTCGTTCAATACTTACTTCAATGTTTTTGTCTTGCTTCTTATCTCCTGTTGAATAAGAAAACTCTTTCTCAACATCACTAAAAATAAAGAATATTGCGGAAACACTAATGGCTCCCAATACAATACCAATAAACATACTTTTATAATCTAATTTCATATCATACACTCTATTTTTTTTATAAATCTAACTATCATCTCAAAAATAAAAAACCAATAGAAAATGACCAGTGTATTACCAGTGCGTTTAGTTCTTTTTAGGGTGTTTTTAAGGAAATCAGACTAAATCAGGTAATAAAGACAAAAGCCCTACTTCTGCTCTAATAATAAGGCTTTAAAGTGTCGGGGTGGAGAGATTCGAACTCCCGACCTCCTGCTCCAAATTCAGGCTAAAAATTCTCTATAAATCAAACTTTACCAGTGTATCTGTAGCGGAAATCAAAAGTTTTATATAGGCATTAATTATTTTTTATGAAGGTTTAATGATATTCCCATTTATAAGCTTGGCAAATTTATCTTTTTCCATACCATGAACAGGGTCTGAGTTGCCCCATTTCCACCCTCCAAATTCAGTTTTATTATAATCATAAAATGCCTGCTCTATTTCAGATCGGGTATTCATTACAAATGGCCCATACTTTACAACAGGTTCATTAATAGGGACACCTTGTAACATTAATATTTTTGTTTTGCTTCCCAAGTTTTTTATTACAGTATTTTTAGATGAGTCTAATGTTACCATTGAGCCTCCTGATAAACTTTGACCATCAATCTCCATATTTGAACCTTTTAAAACATAAAGATTTCTTTTTGCACCTGATTTAGTGTTAGGTATAGCAAACTTACCCTTCCTATCTAATCTAATTATCCACACAGCAACATCATTTTTTTTATTGTTTGCCCAAGAATTTTTAGGTGCAATTGGGGAAGAGAAGTCTAAATAATCGCCTGTAATAATTTCAACTTGTACGTTTTTATTTCCATTTAAATTGCTAGAAATTTTTGGAATCTCATCCTCCCAATACATTTCAAAATTTGGTTCCACCCTTTTATTATAAGAAGGAAGATTTAGCCATATCTGAAAAAAGTCTAACTTGTTATTCCCATTTTGGCTAAAAAGTGGAAACATTTCTGAATGATTTATTCCATCCCCTGCTGTAAGCCATTGAGCATCGCCATCACCGTATCTGGCTGATGCCCCTAATGAGTCTGCATGATCTATAAACCCCTTATTAACTACAGTAAGGGTCTCAAAACCTCTGTGTGGATGCCTTGGGAAGCCAGGAACTTTTTGCCCATGATACATGCTCCACCCATCTTTATTTGAAAAATCATTCCCTAAATTTCTTCCAGTTAAAGATACATTAGGCGATAGATCATCTTTTGCTGCAGGGTAGTTATCATTGTGATGAACACAAAATAAAAAAGGATCTTCAGTAGGCCAGGGACCTGTTTCAGGTAACTCAGTTATTGAAAGTATTGAATGATTATCTTTTGTCATTTTTTTTAATTTCCTCGAATTTCTATTTCTACTAAATAATAATGCAGCAATTGAAAAAACTCCACCAGCAATTATTTTCAATAAAGTTCTTCTAGAATAATTTGAATTCATACTATACATTAATGATAAAAGACAAAAATTCTCAATATCATTTACAATTTGGGCAATTCTCTTTAGTTTTGCCACATCTAGGAAAATTATCATAAAAAAAAGCCCTACTTCTTATCGAGAAATAAGGCTTTATAGTGTCGGGGTGGAGAGATTAGAACTCCCGACCTCCTGCTCTCAAAGCAGGCTGAAAATCCTCTATAAATGAAACTTTACCAGTGTATCTGTAGTAGAAATCAAGCAATCTATTTTTTATTGAACTTTTACTACTATTTTTGGTATAATAAACATAATGGCAAACAAAATATTTTACTTATTTTTATCAGCAATGGTTACATGTGCATCTGCAATTGATATCATTCCTAATAATTGTGGAATGGAATGTTGCGAGAAAATGCAAGATACCTGTTGCCCGTCAGAAACAAATTCTAATAATTGTGAAAATAGAAATGGTTCATGTTTCGTTCAAATTTCTCCATCAGAAAATATTTTAAAATCTTGTAATAAAATTGAATTTAAGAAAATTTCAATTTTTAACATCCCTAACGCTATCAATTTAAATTTTAACCAAAATAAAAGTTTAGTTAAGTTTAATTTTAAATTCATAAAAAAGAATATTACTACTATCTCTCCCCTTATTTGTTGATCTAATCCTTTATTAGCAATGAAACCTTTTTTTTAAAAAGGTGTAAAAAATTAAAGGATTAAAAAATGTTAAAACAAAAAATATTTGTGCTTTCTATTTTTTTATTAAGCACAATAAACAGTCAAGCGATTGAAATTGAAAAAGCAAACGTTAATATTAAAAGAAATGAAATCGTTTTTAAAGTAAAGGGTTTAGTTTGTTCTTTTTGTGCGCAAGGGCTTCATAAAAGTCTCTCAAAACTCAATTTCATTGATAAAAAAAAGTATCAAAAAGGAGTATATGTAGATATAGAAAATCAGTATACCTTAGTGGCTGTTAAGGATGGTTCTAAAATAAGAATAGATGATGCTGTATCAGCAATAGTTGATGCGGGTTATGAAGTAGATAATATATATCATAACCCATATGGTGATAAAATAGAAACCTTTTCAAAACCTTATCCATATGAAAATAGGGGTGAAAAATGAGACCTAAGTTATTGAGTGTCCTTACCCTATTTACATCCTCAGGCACCTTGATTTGTTGTGTCTTGCCCATGGTAATTGCTACCATTGCAGGAGGTGCATCGGTTGGCACATTATTAACCCTTTTTCCTTGGTTAATACCACTTTCAATGCATAAAGGATGGATATTTATGTTTTCAGGAATTTTAATTGTAATAAGTGGATATTTAACCTTTAGAAAATCAAGAAAAGTTGCGTGCGATACTAATTCTGGAGAGGAAGGATGTGAAATCACTGGAAGGTTTAATAAAAGAATGTTCTATTTATCATCATTTATTTTCTTAATTGGAGGATTTGTATCCTATTTATTAACACCCTTAATGAATCTTTTCAATTAAAAATGTATAAGCATGCTAAAAGGTTATGCGGATTTTTGTTGTGCGTGAATTTTATTTTTACACATCCAACTACATTCAAATCTGGAAAAGTATTATGGTATATTAAAAATAATTCTATACAAGATTTAAGATTGGGCTACAGCATTAAACATAATTGGCTTATTGGTGCTAGACATATAAAAAATTTAAATACTTCGAATTTTATGTTTAACTCAAACTGGCTATTGAAAAGGTGGAACGAAATTGGTTCGCAAGCAAATCTATACCTTCTAAGCAACCTTGATATCAATAATAAATTACATTTTGGTATACAGGGTGACTGGGAAAATAGGAGATGGTACGTAGCATCAATGATTGATTACTATAATAATAAAAATTCATATGAAATGAGATTTGGGTATAGCCCATATTTAATTGATTTTGAAGGTCTCTCTTCTTGGATAATCATTCAAAATATGAATGGAGAGTTAAGACCTATTATAAGGTTTTTCAAAAATCAATATTTAGTTGAAATACGATTAAATGAAAATTTTAATTCTTACATCACTTTTATGATACATTTTTAGGAGAAAAAAATTATGTTTATTTTTAAATACCTAATCAAATTCATTTTATTTTTTTCCTTAGTAAGTTCACAATATTATCAAGTTGGAGACCAAATTGAAAATTTTGGCGCTCCTATTTGCATGAATGGAAATGGAGATGACATTTGGAGTTATGATCAACATGGCATAAACAAAGTTATATTTTTAAGTGTTTTTGCTACATGGTGAGGCGGCTGTCAAGTGGAGGCTCCACAATTAGAAGCGGTTAAGCAACAATTTATAGATGAAGAAGTTATTATAATTACAGCAGGTAAAAGTTGGGGACAACCATATAATTGCGAACAATGGGCAACAAATTTTGGATTAACAATTCCTATTTTAGATGACGAAATTGATTCACTATCTAGCATTTTTGGAAATTCCATACCTCATAACGTAGTTATTGATGGTAATGGTCAAATAGTATACACATCTAATGGCCACAATCTTGCTGGTATAATTAATGTAATAGAAAATTCATTAAACACTATTTCTGGAGATTATGATGATGATGGAATTTTAGATGACGTTGATAATTGTATTGATGTAAACAATCCTCTACAAAATGATAATGACCTAGATGGTACTGGAGATGCCTGTGATTCATGTGACAATTTACTTGTCTATGTAGATGGAAACATCTACGGCGAGGTTGATTATCAATCTAATTATGACATTGATATTTTTGATTTAATTACTCTAATGGATATCATCGCAAATGATGATACTAATAATTGTGGATACGAAATTGGAGACATTACAAATGATGGTAATGTTAACATCATTGATGCTATTGCCTTGATTCAAAGAATTTTATATCCTGAATGAATTTAGAAATCTAAATGACCAGCGTATTACCAGTGCGTTTAGGCTATAAACAAAAAACCCTGCGAAAGTGGGGCTTGTAATTATTTTTATTTTTTAATAATTACTTTAAATGACTTTTATTGACCAACATATATCTTTTTAACCGATTTAATTGGTAGAACAAATAACACCTCAAACATAAAACTTAATTGACAATTTTTCGTGTCAATTTTCTCTACAAATTCAAATGTAAAACCATTACCATCTTTTATATTTTTTGGTTTGACTTCAAACTTAATTGGACTAATCGTATTCATAAGATTTCTAATTATTTTATAATTACTATCACCTCTTTCAGGCATAAGAATCATATTACTATCATTAGCCATAGACATAAGCAAATTTACTTTATCCTTAAAAATAACTTTCCCCCATTTAATCGAACCTTTATTAAAACGAAAAGATGCATCTTTAGCCAATAAAGGATGAGGGCGGGCCATCCTTATGCTTTCAATAAGGGATAAAAAATGATTTTTGCCACCTATTAATGTAGCATTTTTAATAAGTTGATTCTTTAAGACCTGCTTTTTATCATTATCGATTGAATCATAATCATTCATAATATATCTAAACTTACAAATATTTATCCTACAATGTGTAAGAGGCTATAAACAAAAAACCCCACGAATGTGGGGCTTTAAATTATACTAAGAGAAATGGCTTCATTTTTTCCCATTTTTTCTTCCATATTACTGGAACAACAAACTTCTTTAAAATCCATGGCATACGACTAGTGAATTCTTCTCTGTCACTACCTTCAAGATTATAAATAAGAAAAGGTAGTACCAGAGTTGCTGGTTTGCTCATACTCCGACCATGTTTCCCTACTTTTTCACCTAATTCAATTTGTTCTTTTGACGAGAGCACTGGCTCTATATCCAATTCAACAGTTTTCTCTTCTTCATCCCTATGCTCTACCCATAAATCTTTAGTTTCTTTTAATAGTTCTCGAATTTCTCGGTAATTATCAATTGTTGGAATGTCAATGTTAACTTTGTCTTTAATTTTCTCTGCCAAAGGATGTAGTTCTTTATGCTGTTTTTTTAACTTAGAAAAATCAGCTCCTTTGATTTTTTCCTCAAAAGTAGGAAACATTATTTCATCTTCACCATGATGATGTCCAAAAAACACATTTACAAGTGAATTAATGTAATCTTTAAAACCATCATGATTTTCAATATCAACTTTATTTGAAATTAAACATTTTTCTAAGTGGGAAATACCAACATCTAAAGGTCGAGATAAAACCTTATGTATTAGGTCTAAACCTTTTGAAAGGTGTTTGCTATTACTTGTAGCAAAAGAAGTACTAATTGGGACAAAGAGACTACCTATTGCAATGTATAATGATTGAGACAGCATTCGTCTTCTTGAAATCTTCATATTTTTGGCTCCAAATGAAAATATTTGATTAAATATTTAATTTTAACCTTAATAAAAAAAACCAGTTATTACCAGATTTTTTGGTGTTTTTGAGGAAATCAGACTAAATAAAGAATATAAACAAAAAACCCCACGAGCGTGGGGTTTTATAATTAATAATAATACTTCTAAGAACAATCTTCACAAGAACTAAAACAATATGGACCAACCGTTTGATTACCGTTAATATTTACAATCACTTCTCTATCACCCCACTGCTTTGTTCCACATTTTTCTTTTTTTAATTTTTCACCGTCTTCCCATCCGTCAGTATCCCAGTCTTTATGAAGTCCATTTCTAAATTTAAATACTTGCTTACCTGGGGGCATCATTATTTTTCCTGACCAAATACCATTCAACCCTTTAGTCATTTTAATTCCTGAAGGCCCAGTACTTGACCCAGAAACAACATAAACACTAGGTTCTTTAGCCAAGCCTTTTTCGACCTTTGTATTTGACATATCAACTAAAAAATTGACTTCTATTTTTTTAGTAATACCATAATCGATATCTGACCAATAATCCATAACATCCTGAAATCTATCTCTTGATTTAATTTTCCCAGAGTTATTAAGGGTCCATATATCAGCAAACCTCAAGTCAATAGATTTACCAGTTTCATTATGTTTGAATTTTTCAATACCAGTAACATAAACCTTATACCCATTTTTTGATGAGTAAGCGTTA
>SGYO01000004.1 GCA_004321745.1 bacterium
TTAATGCTCGTTTAAATATCTTAGATAAAAAATTATTTTTATTTTTTTTCATATAGAAGAAAATGGGGCACATCAAAAGAACATAAATGAAAATATTTACTAAGAACCAAAGATGACCTGGATTTGGAAAGTATGCACTGCCTAAACCCATGAATGCCATATAGATATATATGTGTATTGGCACAATAATTAATGAACCAAAAATCAGAGGTAGCAGTATTCTTTTTGTCCTATCTTTTAATAATTCCTTCCAGCTTCTCCTACGCATAGCTAAATAAACACCCATACCAGAAATAATGAAAAGAAGTGGGATACGCCATATATTTATCAAACTCATTATTAGCCAAATACTTTCAATTGGCTTTTCACTTTGAGGAAAATAAATAAAGTAAGCCCAAGGCTGGAAAACAATACTGATATGATAAATAATCAAAAGTCCTAATGCAAAAACACGAAGCCAATCAATGTCATATCTTCGATTCAATCTATACCCTCATCAAATAGGATAAAATTACTTATTTCAATTAACTTTGCAATAGGGTTCATAATTAAATCTACAAAAAATTAGTTAACAATATGTGAGCGCATATATACACATACCTACCCCCCATTAAACGGGGTATGCCACCCCTTTTCGGTTGAAAATCCTAGATTGAAAAAGTGTGTCCCATAAATTTGTGTCCCATTTTGGGGTATGAATGATAAGGAATGATAATAGATGATACAAAAAACCCCCGAACTTAATCGAGGGTTTTAATGAGAGAAGTATGGTATCTTTCTCTAGCGGGACCGACGAGACTTGAACTCGCGACCTCCGGCTTGACAGGCCGGCGTTCTAACCAACTGAACTACGATCCCAAAAATTTAGATCTATTTTTTCATTTTATATAAAAGAGCAATCGGTATTAGGATAATATAACCAATAAATAATAGAACCGGCGCAAGTGATAGACTTTGAAAACTATAGGTATCTCCTGTAGCCATTATTATATAACCCAAAATTATGGTAATTATGCCAGCACCAAAAAAAATATAGTTTTCTTTGTCATAAGACCAACCATCAAAAATATTGCCAGAACTTTCTTTGTTGTTGTGAAATAAGTTGCCCATATAGGCAAAATTACAGTTCATGAATATGCAACAAAAGTCATTTTTATTATTATTTTAAATAAACCAAATTGACACTCATATTATAGAGTGTATAAATTTCTCCCCTTTAAATGAGCGTCGAAAGAAGTCCAAAATTAATTGCACCCTATCTTGCTGTTTACCTTTTTGTAATCAGTTTTACTTTTTATTTGATAGTGAATTATTGGCCACAAACTAATATTGGTTCCATGAAAAAAGTTAGAATTGACCATGGTACTACATTATCAAATATTTCTGATAAGCTTTATAAAAAAGGATTAGTAACAAACAAATGGGTATTTGAATTTCTTACAAAAATAAAAGGATTAGAAAAATCTATGCAGGCAGGTACATTTATATTATCTAATGTTCATACCAATAATGAGATTATCAGGAATATTGTATTTGGCTCTCCTAATAGAAAAAAGATAACGTTCCTCGAAGGCTGGAATATGAACCAAGTCGCAAGGCATCTATCTAAGGAATTAAATTTTAATTATTCTGAAGTGCTAAAATTATTGAGTGACGAAGAACTCATTAAAGAGCTTCAGATAAATTCAAATACTTTGGAAGGCTATTTATTTCCTGAGACATATTATTTTTTTGAAGGTGTCGATAAAATCTCTGTTATAAAGAGATTAGTTAAAGAGCATAAAAGATTTTGGAGTGATGCAAACCTATCGAAAGCTGATAGCTTAGGTTTTACACCTTATGAGATTATTACCTTAGCATCAATCATCGAGGGAGAAGCGATTTATGATTCTGAAAGGTCAACTATTTCAGCTGTATATCATAATCGCCTAAAAATTGGGATGAAGTTGCAAGCTGACCCTACAGTCCAATACATAATTGATGATGGTCCAAGAAGACTTTTAAATAGAGATCTTAGAATTAAATCACCATACAACACATATATGTATCAAGGCCTGCCACCAGGTCCAATAAATTCTCCAGGAGAACAATCTTTAATTGCAGCCTTAAGTCCTCAGAATAATGACTATCTATATTTTGTTGCTAAAGGAGATGGTTATCATACTTTTTCAAGAAATGAAAAAGAACATGAACGCGCAAAAAGAGCGTTTCAGCGCGTAAGGAAAAAAGTAAAAAGAGAGAGGGCTGGCTCATGAGCTTAAAATCGTTAAATAAAACTCAAAAAGCTGCAGTTGAAGCTATAGATGGACCAGTATTGATTTTTGCTGGTGCAGGGAGTGGTAAAACTAGGGTTTTAACTCACAAACTTTACTATTTAGTTGACGAGGGTCTTTTTAAACCTGAAGAAATTTTAGCAGTCACTTTTACCAATAAAGCAGCTAAAGAGATGAAAGAAAGAGTGATGAAACTCTTGAATACCAATGAGATAGATTTATCTATGGGTACATTTCATTCTATTTGTGCAAGAATATTGAGAGAGGACATTGAAGTTTTAGGATTTACTAGGCATTTTGCAATTTATGATGTGAAAGACCAGTTAGATTTAATTAAAGTACTTTTTGAGGAATTTGAAATATCAAAAACATTGATTACTCCGAATCAGTTAAGAAATCAAATTAGTCTTTTCAAGAACAAAATGATGGATTCAGCTGCGGTAGATAGGAAGGCCAGAACCATCCTTGAGAAAACTGTTTCTAAAATTTATACGGAATATCAAAAAAATCTAAAATTAAATGATGCACTTGATTTTGATGATTTATTAACATTCCCTTTAGATATTTTTGAAAAGAAACCTTCTGTTTTAAAAAAGTATCAAAAAAGGTGGAAATATATTTTGGTTGATGAATATCAGGATACTAATCGCGCTCAGTTTCAATTCTTAACTAATCTTGCAAAAGCGCATGAAAATATTTGTGTCGTTGGTGATGATGATCAATCTATTTATGGATGGAGAGGAGCAGATGTTTCTAATATATTAGATTTTGAAAAGACATTCTCATCTTGCAGAGTATTCACTCTTGAAAAGAACTACAGATCCACTCAGGAGATTTTAAATGCTGCAACTGCTGTTGTTGTGAATAACGATAAACGTGCGAATAAGAATTTAGTAGCAGCAAATGGATCTGGAGAAACTCTAGGGTTAATTGAAACTATTGATGAGCAAGAAGAGGCTAGTGCAATTGTTTCATCTATTGAAAAAGAAATAAAATTAAATAAAAGAACTTTCAATAAATTTTCAGTTTTATACAGAACTAATGCTCAATCTCGTGCCCTTGAGGAAAGTTTTATAAGACAAGGTATACCATATAACATTATTGGTAGTGTGCGTTTTTATGAAAGGAAAGAAGTTAAGAATGTTTTAGCCTACCTTAGGCTTATTGTAAATCTTAAAGATACAATATCTTTAAGAAGAATAATTAATTTTCCCGCTAGAGGTATTGGTGCAAAGACTATTGATAAATGCGTTCAGCAATCTGAAAAAGATAAAATTGAATTCATTGATGTTCTTAAAAACCCTAATAAAATGGATATTAGGGGCAAACAAGCAGACGCTCTTTTTAAGTTTTATAATGTAATAATTAAATATCACGACTTAAGAAAAAAATTAAGTGCAAGTGAGCTTGCAAGAAGTTTAGTTGAAGAAATTGGGATCTTATCTCATTTTAAGGAATCAAAAGAACCAGATGCTAAGGACCGTTTTGATAATGTTGCAGAGCTTTTAACTAGTATTGAGGAATTTTCGATAAGAAATCCACAAGCGGGGCTCAGTACTTTCCTAGAGGATGTATCTTTACAAACAGATATAGATCATTGGAATGATTCTGATAACAGAGTAACCCTAATGACAGTTCATTCATCAAAAGGTTTAGAATTTCCAGTTGTATTCATAGCTGGCATGGATGAAGGTCTTTTTCCTTTGTTTAGATCATTAGATGATAAGAGTGAGCTAGAGGAAGAGCGTAGATTGTTTTATGTTGCCTTGACTAGAGCAGAGCAGAAAGTATATTTACTTTATGCTACTAATAGGAGAAGAATGGGTGCAGAAACTGTCAATGGTCTGCCTAGTAGATTTATTAATGAAATACCAGAAGAATCGCTCGATAGAATAAGTTTTAGTTCTGCTGTAACTAGAAAATTTGTAGCAGGAAAAAAGAAAAAAGATGGCCTTACGCAGATGGTTAGAACCGTTACGGATTTTGATGATTTTCAAGTTGGTGATAATGTTGAGCATTCTATTTTTGGTGCTGGTAAAATTATGGCTCTTAGTGGCACTGGCGAGAACCAAAGAGTTGGTGTGGTGTTTAACGATGGAACTAGAAAAAAACTAATTGTAAAATTCGCAAATTTAAAAAAATTATAAACCTCATTATTTTTCAAAAACACTGTAAATTGTGATATTATTGTAATTAAAATACAATAATAAGAAAATATATGAATCAAATAGATATCCTTAAAAATGTTTTAAAAAATGAAGGTCTCCGCTATACTCAGCAAAGGCAAATTATTTGGGACGAAATAAGAAGTTCGACAGAGCACCGAGATGCTGAAGAGATTTATCTAATAATTAAGAAAAAAAATAAGATTAATGTATCTAGAGCGACTGTTTATCGTACTATTGATGTTCTAGTAAAAAATAATCTAGTACGTAAAATGGAGCTTGGTGATGGTAGAGCATTATATGAGCATAAAGCTGATGATGAGCATCATGACCACATAATATGTTTAGAGACTGGTAAGATTATTGAGTTTTACAACGAAAAACTTGAGGAGCTTCAAGACCAGATCGTAAAAGAACATGGCTATAAATTAGTTAGACACGTTCATCAATTGTTTGTAAAACCTATAAAAAAATAGTTTTTACATATTCTATTTTTTGTCAATGTATTTAATCATTTTAAGCCATTTTTTTTCTTTCAATATTTGAAAACCTATTGATTGATATAAGGTAATAGCAGGGATATTTTTTTTCACACAATTTAGGTTTATTGCTTTGATATTATCTTTACCAGCTATTATATGTTTTTCTACATATCTAATTAGTTTTTTAGCATATCCTTTTTGTCTATTTTCGTTATCAATAAAAAGGTGAAAAAGATGAGCTAAATTTTTATTTTCATCTATTTTTACGCTTATATGACCAATAATCCAATTTTCATCTTTTAAAATGTAAGTTTCTATATTATCCTCATTATAAAATGTTGATATCCAATGATTAATGTTGAATGGGTATTTTAAATTAGGTGATGTAAAGTGAAGTGTTTTAGGGTTGCTGAACCATTTTGAAAGCACTGCAGTCAATACCCTTACGCTTTCATCATTTTTGTAAGAAATATTTATTATCGATAGTTTTTGACTAGTCATTTTGTTGGCCTTGAATTAATAATTCGTATTAATGATATAATTTTATTTTAGATATATTTACTCTATATGTTAAGGATTATTCTGACTTTTTCAGCTAGTGTTATATTTTCTCAAAATATAGAAAATATATCTTATGATTTTATTAATCATCAAGGTCATATTTTAAATAAGGGCAGTTTAGTTTGGAATGAAGATTGGAACTCTAATGGGCTGTTTTTTGACGGGACGTTCGCTAATTATCCGTCCATGTATGGGCCAGTAATTGAAGATAGGTTCCTTAAACCAATTGAAGACATATCAAACTTAGATTCTTCCAAAACATTATCTTATTTTGATTATGTACAAGGGGATTATTACCTGGATAATTTAGATTTAGGAATAAAATATTCAAATCCTGGTAGAGTAATAAACCTACATGCATTTAAAAGAAGGTATGCTGGAGCATATAATCATTATAATTATGGTATTGGAACAATTAGTCCAATTCATTACACTTTTTTAGGTGATTATAATATTAGAAAAAATAATGAAAAGTTGTTTATATCTTTGGGGAATTTTAGTTCTGATTATGGTTTGTTAGATTCATCAAATAATTCATTTTTAGATTCTAGAATAACCTCATCAAGTTTAAAATATGAGAATCAATATGATAGCCTATTATTAAAATTAGATTATAACATTTTTTTCCAGCGTTTAAATGGTCTTCATTCATCATCTATCTTTGAAGGTGTAATTTATTTTACTAGAACAAAGATTGATGGTTCAATGATGATACTAAGTTCAAATAAATATAATTATGGTTTATCATATAATTTGAATAAAAGGTCTTTAAGCCATGATGATGTCAAAAATATTAATTGGAATGTCTTTAATTTCTTCATTCAAAATAAAAAATCAAAATACAGTATAGGCCTTAATAACTCTAAAGATGGCAATGATTTAATTTTTAGTGCTAGATCAAATTTTCGATTAAGATTAATAATATCTAAGATCAATTTTGAGAGGTCTTATAAACCCTATCATATTGCTTATGCAGACTCGTTAAATTTCGAACAAAATGATTGTATATGGATTGAAAATAGTTTACAGATGAGGAGATTTAATATTAGTATTGATTTTGCTTTTCAAAATTTTGAAAGAAAATTTAACCACATGGGGTTACCCACTAAGGGCAACAACTTTTGGATATCGCTTTATCTGAGTCCTGTTTTTCAAAATGATTTAGATTTTAGCATTAGATATAATAGATCAATCAGCAATAAATATATAAGTGATGGCATTGGAGATAGAATAAAAATCCAGCTTGGTAGTAAATTTAATTTATTTTCAAATGCAATGACTCTGAAATATCATTTTTCTATAGATGGTTACATGAATAGAAAAAATGGTTATGCTCTAACTCCGATAGAGCGGTACCCAGTTCATCAACCAGAACTAGCTTCTCTTGAGAATTTGTGGGTACCAAGTTTTACTGCAATATGTTTTGTTAAAAACGTAGAAATCAGTTATGCCATGCATCACTTAACCAATATTATTGATGACTATTTAAATCGTAGTTATGATAGCAATCAAATAGTTTTTAATAAATATTATCCTAGTGTCACTAGGCTAGCTTCATTGGCAATTAAATGGAATTTTTATAACTAATTAATTTCCCAAGTAGCATAATCGCCAGGTGCTGCGCCTACTTCAAATAATTTTTCAATACTACCGTCTAGAACATAAACACTATCTGGTGCAACATAGTCATTCGTTATACCAAAGAAAATTTGATCATCAATTGAATGAGATGAATATAAATTTGCATTATAATAAGAATCCTTACTTGCATAATTCCCAATTCTAGCAGATGTGTTTAGGCTTAAATTATTTTGGTCAATAGGAACTATTCCACCAAGGCTAGTTCTATACACTCGCTCTTGATATATCATAACATTTCCACCACAAACAATACCTTCTCCATGTTCTATTGTTATTACCTCATCAGTAGTTAAATTTACTTGAGCAGTACCAAAAAAAGTTTGGTACCAATTTTCACTATAATATGTCCTGGAAATAAAAAGATTATCATTGTGAATAATTAGATGCTGAGGTCCTTTACCAACTTCATATGTTTTGATAATTTGGTTTGTTAGTGGATCTATTTTAACAACATCAGTTCCATTACCTTGATCAAAGAGCGCTAAATGTGGAATGCTAGCATAAAGATTTGAGCCATCTGTAGTAATATCCTCAGGCAAACCATTTAATGATATACTCTGCTCGATAGAAAAAGTATTTAAATTTAAAACTTTGATATCTTTTGAATTCCAATTGCTAAAATATAGTTTATTGTTTAATACGCACATCTCCCTAGGACTTGAGTTATTTGTTGAGATAGTTATGCCAGGTAATGTTAATCCAGTTTCTGATATTGCGTATCGTTTAATCTCGCTATTACCATTAATTATAGCGTATAAATGACTATCATGCACTAGAATCGATTGTAAAACATCGCCAACATTCAAAAGTTCTTGAATTTTTTCGTTATCTTTAAATACAGATATGGACCCATTATTTTGGCCAAAATTACCCTCACTTGCTATAAATAATAAATTGGTAGAAATATTATCATCAGTTGTAGATGCATTTTCACAATTATAACTAAATGCAATTATTCCTGGTAAAATAAATAGCTTTATTTTTGATATGATAGTTTCTAATAGATCAATGATTTTTAAATGTCTTTTCATGACTTTTCTCCCGAAAGTTGTTAAGTGATTGTGATTTAATTCACCAAGGTTTCCTGACTTATGTAGTGTCATCTAATTTTACCTTCTCTCCAAATTTGGAAATGGCAATTAAAAATTAGTATTCTACAAATACAGTAGCGGGGACTGTGCCTGATTCCAACAAGCTTCCCTTTAGTAAACAAATTTTAGAATTGAAATTAACTAAACAAAAATCATAAATGAAACATTGTATATGATATTTTTTTTAAAAGGTATTGTTAAATTTTAATTAATAAACAACTACTTTGTCAGGGCTAATGATAAGAAAAAATTTTGTGATAAGATCTTTAGTAGCGCCATGTTACTCAAAACCATCTTTTTTTTCAGCAAAAATTACTGAGGCTGTATTTGGAGAAACAGTTGAAGTACTTGAGGTAAAGGATAGCTGGATACATATAAAACAGAAGGATGATTATAAAAGTTGGTTGAAAAACTTTTATGGTACTTTTGAAGAGAATCCAATAGAATGTGATTACATTGTGATTGATAAATATCCTTTATTATTTGGCAACAAAATCTTCAAGAAAAATCAATTATATAAGACTATTAATGGTCATAATTATGACTTTAGGAAAAAGCCAATAAGAATTGGCGCAATAAATGAATTTGAACAAGTGCTTAGTTATGCAAAAAGTTTAATTGGATGTCCTTACAGGTGGGGTGGTAAAACTTCGGGAGGATTTGACTGTTCAGGATTTGTTCAGACTATCTTTTTATTAACTGGCATGCTGCTTCCAAGGGATTCTTGGCAGCAATCAGAAAAATTTAATCATGCAATTATTGATGGGAAAACAAGCAAACCTGGCGATCTGCATTTTTTTGGAAGTGATGGTAAAATATCTCATGTTGGTATTTCTACAGGAGGTTACAATTTAATTCATTGTCAAGGGTGGGTTAAAGAGGAGTCTTTTGAAGATATAGATTCCGCAAACAAAAAATTAGCAGATATGTACATGCATACTTGTTCAGTTGAATTAAATTCAGCGCGATGAAAACAAAATTTTCTAATAATAACTTATTAAGTAGCGCAGTACTTGTGTTAAATGCGAATTATTCTCCGATGACTGTCTGCACTGCTAAAAGAGCTATATCGCTATATTTTTTAGATAAAATTGATATACTATCAAACTATGATGAAAGTATCAGTAGTCCATCTTTATCGTTAGAGTTGCCAAGCGTCATAAAAATAAGGACTTATGTAAAAAATAATAATATGGCAGTTGAAATTAGTAGAAAAAATGTCCTAATCAGAGATAATTATGAGTGTCAATATTGTGGTAAAAAAAGTAAATCGTTAACTGTGGATCATATAATTCCAAAATTTAGGAATGGCCAAGATACTTGGGAAAATCTCGTTGCTGCTTGCAAAAACTGTAATCAGGCGAAAGGTGAAAAAACTCCTGAGGAAGCAAATATGCCACTAATAAGGAGACCAAAAAGGCCAAATAGGATTCATTATTTTCAAAGGTTAGTTAGGAAAAAGCAAGCTGATTGGCGCCCTTATTTATTTATGGAACCTTTGAATTAATATTTTATGAGCAAAATCAAAAAAAGAGTTCTAAGTGGTATCCAACCTTCTGGAAAATTACATCTGGGTAATTATTTTGGTATGATGTCTAGAATGATTAATTATCAAGATGAAAACGATTTGTTTTGTTTCATTGTTAATTATCATGCACTAACAACCATTCAAAATAAAGCTGAACTTGAAAAAAATACTATAAATGCTGCCTTAGATTTTTTAGCTCTAGGCATGGATCCAGAAAAATCTACTTTTTGGGTACAGTCTGATGTGCCACAGGTAACAGAACTAACATGGCTTTTATCAAATATGGCTGGAGTAGGTCTGATGGAAAGATCAACATCCTACAAAGATAAAATTGATAAAGGACTCAGTCCCCATATGGGTCTTTTCTCGTACCCAATATTAATGGCTGCTGATATTTTACTTTATGGTAGCGAGATAGTGCCAGTTGGCAAGGACCAGACGCAGCATCTTGAAATTACAAGGGACATAGCAATGAGATTTAACAATATTTATGGTAAAGGTTTATTAGTGGTTCCTAGTCCAGATATTAATGAGGACACAATGTTAGTTCCGGGCATTGATGGTCAAAAAATGAGCAAATCTTACGCTAATACGATCCCGATTTTTGCTGATGAAAAATTAATTAAAAAGTCAGTTATGTCTATTACAACAGATTCAGCTGGTATTAATGAACCTAAAGATAAAGATTCGCCATTATTCAAAATATATTCTCTATTCTTAAATTCTGAAGAGAAAAATATCTTAAGCGACAGGTATGATACCCCTGGTTTAAAGTATGGTGATGTAAAAAAAGAATTACTGAGTAAGATCATCCAGTATTTTTCTCCTTACAGAGAAAAAAGGGAATACTTATTAAAGAATATTGATCAGGTTCATAGCCTTTTGGATCTTGGTAGAGATAAAGCTTCAAAAGTCGCTGATGAATATATCAAAAAAATTAGAGACGCTATGGGACTTAACTACTAAAATGTATAAGGTTCAACTAAATAATTTTGAAGGGCCTATAGATCTCCTGTTATATTTTATAAGGAGGGACGAATTAGACGTATATGACATCCCAATTTCTAAAATCACCAAGGAGTTTATTCATACAATTGAAGAATGGAAAAAGATGAATTTACATGTAGCTGGTGATTTCATAGTAATGGCATCTACTTTAATGCGAATTAAAGCAAAATTATTGCTTCCAAGACCAGAGCTTGATGAGGAGGGAGTAATTATTGATCCTAGAACTGAATTAATACAGCAGCTTGTAGAATACAAAAGGTTTAAAAATGCAGCAGAATTATTGAATAATCTTTCGGCCGAAAGAGAATCAAACTTTCCAAGGCAGCTAAAACCTATAATTAAAAATGAAACATTTGATGATAATGAAAACATTATAATAAATGCTTCCCTTTTCGATCTAGCTAGAGTATTTAAAAATGCAATTGACAATATGCCTGTTGTTTCTCAATTTGAATTGTCTAGAGAACCAGTAAAACTAGAAGAGCAAAAAGATTTTATTTTTAAACATTTTGATGGAGATGGAAAATTAAAGTTTTCAATTATTTTAAATAAATTGGATACACGGATGAAGATTGTTGTAACATTCTTAGCAGTATTAGATTTAGTTAGGGAAGGTTTATGCAATATTAACCAAGAAAAAGTTTTTGGAGAATTAGAGCTGCAGAGAGTTACTACTGCTTAATTAATTATGAAAGAAAAAGAATTAGATAAAATAATTGAAT
Organism: bacterium; assembly: GCA_004321745.1. Classification (GTDB taxonomy): domain Bacteria; phylum Fidelibacterota; class Marinisomatia; order Marinisomatales; family UBA1611; genus TMED80. The sequence goes on from SGYO01000004.1 coordinate 11,472, forward strand.
CACTATTGTTTGCTAGTTCAGATCCTTTAAGTCAAACATTATTAAATCAGGTTTTCGATAAGCCATTTCCAAATTTAAATAAAACTGTAAATAGGCTAAATGGATTCTATCATAAACATGAAAAACCGTATCGTATTGATAAAATTGCAGGAGGTTATCAATTGGTTACTGAACCAGAATTTGAAATTTGGATTCGTAGACTTCTCGGAAAATCAAATAAGTTAATTTTATCAGCTGCTGCTTTAGATACATTAGCAATAATTGCTTACAAACAACCCATTGGCAGATATGACGTTGAAGCAATTAGGGGGGTTGACTCATCTGGTGTGATAAAAACACTTCTTTCTCGGAATTTAATAGTAATAAAAGGCCGTGGAGATGGACCAGGTAGGCCTTTGTTATATTCAACGACCAAACTCTTTTTAGAAAAATTTGGTTTAAATAGGCTTTCTGATATGCCAAAACTAAAAGAAGTTTCAGAAATAATTGAGTCTGACCCTAGTCTCGGAGAGCAAATAACTGCTTTTGAGGACAAAGATATAAAAAATAAAAAAAGTAGCGATGAAGAGGTGTCTGATGCGGTTGAATAAGTTTTTAGCTAGATCAGGTGTTGCATCAAGAAGAAGGTCAGATGAGCTAATTAGAATGGCAATGACGACTGTTAATAATAAAATAATTTTAGATCCAGCATATAATGTACAAGAATCAGATATAATTAAATTTGATGGCAGGTTGATTAAAATAGATGAAGAGAAGATTGTCATTGCTTTTCATAAGCCAAAAAATGTTATAACCTCTGTATCAGATCCTTTTGGAAGAAAAACTGTAATGCATTTTATTAAATCAAATAAGCGCTTAGCGCCTATAGGTAGATTGGATAAAGATACAACAGGATTACTTTTTTTGACAAACGATGGTGATTTACATCAATATTTAACTCACCCTAAAAATCAAATACCAAGACAGTACGATGTATTTTTAGAAAAAATTATAGATTCCACTAAGCTTAAACTCTTATATAGAGGTCTTAGCATAGGCGAAGGTGAAATAGGAAGAGCTAAAGTTATAAGTCAAGTAATCGTAAAGGGCAGGTGTAAAGCAAGGTTAGAACTTAAACAAGGTAAAAAACGAGAGATAAAAAGAATTTTTAGGTCTTTGAAGATTAAGCTATTTAGCTTGCATAGAATTAGTTATGGAGAGGTAAGACTTGGTAATTTAAAAGAGGGTGAATATAGATATTTAAATGAAAATGAAATTAATGGTTTAAAAAGAAAATTTTAATTTTAATGTTAATAATTTTTCATATTTTGCCAATGACTAATTTTTCTAGTAAGTTCGCCGGCTTATTGAGAGTTAAAAAAAATGATAGTTGCTATTGATGGACCTGCCGCTTCGGGAAAAAGCACCGCAGCAATAGGAGTAGCCAAAGCATTAAACATTACTCATCTTGATACAGGTGCAATGTATAGAGCTATAACTTATGGTTTATTAAAAAATAAAATTGAATTTACTGATTTGGATGGTGTGGAAGCATACTTAGAAAGTGTGAATTTGAAATTTTTTAAAAATGACAATGTTACAAAGCTTTTGCTTAATAATTCAGATATAACTGAAAACATTAGATCTAATAGTATCAATGGAAATGTTAGTGAAGTGAGTGCAATAAAGATAGTAAGAGATTTTATGGTGAAGTTTCAAAGAGAAATGTCTTGTGATATTGATTGTGTCTTAGAAGGCAGAGATATTGGAACAGTTGTTTTTCCTAATGCTGATTTTAAATTTTTTATTATTGCCAGTGATGAGGCTAGAGCAAACAGACGGCTTGATGATTTGATAAAAGTTGGAGATAAAAATCCTGGTGATTTTGAGATTGTTCTGGAAGAATTGATTACAAGAGACTATAAAGATTCAACTAGAGATCATTCTCCATTAAAGAAAGCAGATGATGCTCTTGAAATTGATACAACACATTTAACGATCAATGAGGTGGTGGATAAAATCGTAAATACAGTTAACCAAAAAAGGACATTATATTAATGTTAAATGAAATAACCAATGAAAATGCAGTTGAAGAGGTAGAGAATTCTCGTATTGGAGAAAACGATACCAGTGTAGGGGATACTACACCTACTGTTGACCAAAAAGAAATTAAAGATTACTTAAGCAGTTCATTATTTGAGGATGTTAAATCAATATCATCTGATGATCTTGGTACTCAAGATGAAGATGCATCAGAAGCGAAAGAACTTAGTGAAGCATATTCAAATACGTTAGTTGATATTTCTGAACATCAACTTATTAATGGTAGAGTAGTGGGAATGAATGATAGGGATGTATTAATTGACATCGGATTCAAATCTGAAGGATTAATTGATAGAAGTGAATTTAATGAGGATAGTTTACCATCTATTGGTGATCAAGTGGAAGTATACTTAGAATATCTTGAGGACTCTAGTGGTAATACTATTTTATCCAAAGAGAAGGCTGACTTTATGCTTAGGTGGAGAAGCCTTCGTAAGGCATATGATGAAGAAGAAATAATCTCAGGTAAAATAATTAGAAGAATTAAAGGTGGTATGATTGTTGACTTGGGGGTAGTTCAAGCATTTTTACCAGGATCGCAATTAGACGTGAGACCTATTACTGATTTTGATATTTATGTAGATAAAGAAATAGACCTTAGAATTGTGAAATTAAATGAGGCCAGGAAAAATATCGTTGTATCTCATAAAATGATTATCGAAGAAAGCTTAGTAGAGCAACGTCAGGCTTTATTTGAAGAAATTGAAATTGGTTCAATTATGGACGGTAGAGTTAAGAATATTACTGATTTCGGAGTATTTGTTGATTTAGGTGGTATAGATGGATTACTTCATATTACTGATTTATCATGGGGAAGAGTGAATCATCCATCAGAGATGATCGAGTTGAATGATGACATTACTGTAAAGGTTATTGAATATGATCCAGAAAGAAAACGAGTTTCTCTTGGTTTGAAACAATTAACCCCGCACCCATGGGAAGAAGTTGAAGTAAAATACCCAATTGGTTCAGTAGTTAAAGGTACCATTGTAAGCTTAACTAACTATGGAGCTTTTATTGAAATCGAACCCGGAGTGGAGGGCCTTATCCATGTATCTGAAATTTCTTGGACGCGTCATGTGAAAAACCCATCTGAGGAATATTCTATGGGTGATAACGTAGAAGCGAAGGTTATTTCTATAGACTCTGATGAAAGGAAAATAAGTTTAGGAGTTAAACAATTAACACCAGATCCTTGGGATGCAATTGAGCAGGAGTTTGAAGTAGGTAGTAAATACAAAGGTAAAGTTCAAAATCTAACTCAATTTGGTGCTTTTGTCGAATTGAAAGAGGGCATTGATGGGCTCATTCATGTCTCAGATTTATCTTGGACTAAAGTTATTAGACATGCTAAGAATGTGTTGGAAAAAGATCAAGAAGTGGAAGTTGTCATCTTGGAAGTTTCTAGAGAAAATAGAAAAATTTCCCTTGGTATGAAACAACTGCAAGATGATCCATGGCAAAGTATAGTAGAGTATTTTGAATCTGGTAAAGAGGTTAGCGGAGAGATAATTAGAATCTTAGATAAAGGAATAATTATTCAACTAGAAATGGAAGTTGAGGGTATAATTCCATTTGGCAAAATGTCGAAAAAAGATCGGAGAGCGCTCGCAAGCCAATACGAGGTAGGAGCAAACTTATCTGGTATCGTCATGAAAGTGTCGCCTGAAGACAAAAAGATAATTCTTTTTAAAGAAGAATTAGCTGGTGGTGGTAGTACACAATCAGCAACAGATGAAGTAAAAGATTATTTAAAGAACCAACAAGTAGATACTGGCGGTAAAATAGACATTCCCCAAGAACTTCTAGATAATGCTAAGGATGCTGAAAAGGAAGATAGGCCATCTGACCCTGATTAAATTCATCCTTTTTTTTAATTTGAAATAATGGTTAAAATAAGTTTTTTTACTACATTTTTCAAAAACATTGCATTCCCTGTTGGTGCTTTTCTTCTTGCTATGTTACTATGGTTATTTGTAGTTAGCGGTGATCAATACACAATGATGCTAGATTTACCCATCGAAGCTCGTAATCTAAATTCTCAAAAGACATATTTAGAAGAAGTTCCCGGTTATGCTTCAGTCATTTTAAAAGGAAAAGGAAGAGATCTTTTTAAAAGTTATGTTTTGCAAAACTATTCTGACATTAAATTGGTCTTGGATTTAGATGGTATTTCTCAAGAGTATGAATTTATTTTGAATGATTATTTTGAAAAAAACCCTCGTAAAGTTGTAATTCCGCCATCGCATAATGTTAGCTTCATTGAAGTAGTTTATCCAAATCGAATTAATATAAGATTAGATGAGGTTATGGAGAAAAAAGTTCCTATTATATCCAATATTCAGAGTTTAGTAAAAGATGGTTATCTTCAAATTGGAAATACCCAATTTGAGCCAGACAGTTTGATTATTATAGGTCCTAAAGTAGAATTAAATAAGATTAATGAAGTTCATACAGCGAAAGACACATTATTTAACTTGTCAAAAAGCAATAGAGGTACGATTGATTTAATTTCACAAAACAGATTAATTAAATTTTCACTAAAAAAAATTAATTATTTTCTTGATGTACAACAGATAAGTGAGCGTATAATAGTTGATATTCCTGTTAAAGTTATAAATAAGGTAAGAGGTATAAGAGTCTTTCCGTCCCCACAAACTGTATCACTAACAGTGGTTGGAGGAGTGAATAAAATCGCAGAAATAAAACCTAACGATATATCAGTAATTGTTGATTTTAATTCATGGAAGCTTGAAAAAAACTTTTATACTCCAAAAATAGCTGTCCCATTTGACATTCTGAATTGGAAAGATTTATCCCCAAGAACTATAGAGCTTGGCGTAGCAAGGGAGTCAAAATGATAATATTAGGTATAGAGACTTCCTGTGATGAAACGGCGGTTTCAGTTTGTATGGATGGTAAAATACTATCAAATATTGTAGGTTCTCAATTAATTCATTCTAATTTTGGTGGAGTAGTTCCAGAAGTTGCTTCAAGAGAACATGAAAGACTGTTAAATGACCTGACTGTTAAAGCTATTGATTCAGCCAAAATAAGCATAAATGTGATTGATGGTATTGCAGTAACTAATGGCCCTGGCTTAGCTGGAGCATTACTTACAGGTGTTAGTTTTGCTAAAGGATTAGCAATCGGTCTGGGAATTGAAATAGTATCAATAAATCATTTAGAGGCGCATATTATCGCTAATTTATTGGATAGAGATGATATTAATTACCCTTTTTTATGTTTATTGGTATCTGGAGGGCACACTCAATTATGGTTGATAAAAAAAATGGATGATTACACATTGCTAGGAGAAACTAGAGATGATGCAGCTGGAGAAGCGTTTGACAAAGGCGCTAGAATTTTAGGATTGGGTTATCCTGGTGGCCCAGAAATTGAAAAATGCGCTCAATTTGGCGATAGTAATCTAGTTAAGTTTCCCAGAGCATTTATTAATTCCCGTACAATTGAATTTAGTTTTAGTGGTTTAAAAACTTCCTTGCTTTATTATATGGATTCATTTCAAGAGACTAATGAATGTACTTTAAACGATGTAGCCGCAAGTTATCAAAGTGCCATAATTGATTGCTTGGTTGCTAAAATGAAATTGGCAACCAAGTTAACTAGTGTAAATACAATTTCTATAGCAGGTGGTGTAGCAAAAAATAAATTCTTAAGACAATCAATTGATAAAAATTTATCTGATAAAAACATAATTTTTCCTGATTTAAAATATTGCACTGATAACGCGGCCATGATTAGTTACCTTGGAGAGAAAAAATTTCAAATGGGTAAGAAAACTAATCTTGATTTTAGCATAAAACCAAATTTCAAAAACAACTTAGATTGAAAATACAAATTAATTCTGCTTATGATTTAATAATCATAACGATAATAATCTCAATTTTAGTTGTATACTTCTCTTATAGATATAGTCTCTCCAGCTCTGAGAATTCAGTTCTTATTTTTTTTAGAGTTTTGATTTCAGCTCTTTTAATTTTATTAATTTTTAATCCTGTAATTGAGAAAAAAGGCAGTAATAAAATAAGCTTACCTTGGCACATATACATTGATGAGTCTTTAAGTATGAAATATCATAAACAGCCTTCAGAGTTAGCTTATAAACAGGGAATTCAAAATTTTATTGAAAAAATAAAAGAAAAAAATATAGACTTTGAAGCTTTTTCATTTGGTTCAGACATCGATTCTATCATTGACATATTTGATATAAGTTTAGATGGTAATTCTACAAATCTTGGATTGATATTTGATGAAGTTAATAGCGATTATCAACAAAGTCTTGGTGGATTAATTATTTTTACAGATGGCCAAATTAATCAGGGACCTCCATTACAGGAATTTTATGATAGCGTAGGTAAAGTTCCAGTTTATACTATAGGTGTAGGAGATACTACTCCTATGCTTGATGTTTTTATTCGTTCTATAGATTCTCCGCCATTAAGTGTTAAAGGTCAAAATGTAAACATTGACGTAATTATTTCCAGTACCGGTAATATTAATGAAAGAGTAAATGTTAATTTGTTTGATGGAAAAAACAAATTGATTGGATCCAAACTGATAACTATATATGGACAAGGTGAAAATGAAATAATTCGCTTTCAAATAAGCCCTGATAAGATTGGTGAAAACCATTTTTCTGTTAAATGTAGCGCATTATCTGATGAAATAAATATCCATAATAACCAACAGAAAATTAAAATACATGTTATGAAAGACCAATATAACATTGCATTGGTCACAGGTGCTCCAAACTATAATACTAGACTGATTAAAAATTTTTTACATGAGCAAGGAAATAATAATATTGATCATTATATAATGAACCAAAAAAATTTCAACCAAAAATTGAAAGATTTTTTAGAGAAAAAATATGAAGTTATTATTTTTGATAATAATCCAGTTACATCAAATGCTAAAAAGTGGGAGTCAGTTGCTAGAGTGTTTGCAAAAAAAATAATTTCTCATAGTTCTAGTTTCTTTATCATACCTGGTCCTGAAGTTGACTTGGTATCACTCAATAAATACTTAAAAATAATAGATGTAGAAGCAGAAATAGTAAATGAAGATTTAAAAACTAAAACTGATTGGAGGTTTTTAGATTCTTGGCATAGTTTTAATTCATTAGGCAATGAAAAGTCTCTACTAGACAATTATGATGCTTATCCTCCCCAAATTCCTTCATTTAAATTGGATAATAAATTTAGAGCTGGATCAAATACAACATACGCTAAATATTTTGATGGTGAATTTGAGAGCCCTCTTTTAGTAATGGGTGAAAAACAACAAATAAGGTATGCACTTTGGAACTCCATTGATTTAGCATCATTAAAGTATATGCTTTCAAATTCTGATTTAAATTATCTATTTGAGAATTCTATGAGAAAAATTTCGAATTGGCTAATGAAAAAAAGTGATAGCAGAGAGTTTGTTTTTCGAACAGACAAAAATTCATACCAACATGGCGAATTGATATCATTAACTGGAGTTTCATCTGATCTGAGTGATAATATAAAAATTAATGACGCTGTTGTAGAACTATATCACAATAATCAATATATCAGCTCAAAGCCTTTACTTTATGATTTAAATGATAAAAGCTATAAATCAAAATTTTGGGCTCCAAAACCAGGTTTGATAGATTATAAAATAAAGGTAAATAAAGGCATTGATAGCTATCAAGTCAACAGCGGCACATTTAAAGTACAAGAGAGTCATATTGAATTAAATAAAATATTTTTAAATAAAAATAAACTAATCAATTTAAGTGAAAAAAGTGGTGGAACTTTTAAAAATTGGGAAAATAGGGATGAAATGGTTTCTGAAATAAAAGATGTTAAGATAATGGAGTACTATGTCTCTTTCTTTACATTTAGAAATAATTATTTTTATGTTAGCTTAATTTTTATATTACTATCATTAGAGTGGTTTTATAGAAAAAAAATTGGATTGATATAGTCTTTAATAGGTGAAATTAAATAATGAGAAACATTACAATCATTGGAGCAGGTTATGTTGGATTAGTAACTGGCGTCGGTCTAGCTGAATTTGGCAATAAAGTTATTTGTGTAGATATTGATAAAGATAAAATTTCCCAGCTAAAATCAGGATTAATTCCTATTTATGAGCCAGGTTTAGAAGAAATTATAAAAAGGAATGTAAAAAGTGAGAGATTGTATTTTAGTGATGATATATCGTTATCAATTCAAAAATCTCAAGTTATAATAATTGCTGTCGGGACACCTCAAACCAGCGAAGGTGATGCTAATATGGAATATGTTAATTCTGTAGTAAGGGCAATTAACAAAAACTTAAAAGATTATAAAATCATTTGTACAAAAAGTACTGTACCTATTGGAACCGGGGGTAGAATTATAAAAACTTTGAGTAATGATTTCGAAGAAGGGATTGATTTTGACTATGTATCAAATCCAGAGTTTTTGAGAGAGGGTTCAGCCGTTAAAGATTTTTTGTGGCCGGATAGAATAATAATTGGAACAACTAGTGATAAAGCATATGAGATAATGTGCGATATATATAAGCCATTATATATTAATAAAAATCCAATTAAACATACTACTGTAGAAACAGCAGAAATGATTAAATATGCTTCTAATTCATTTTTAGCATTAAAAATTAGTTATATTAATGAAATTGCAAATCTTTGTGAAACAGTAGGTGCTGACATCCATGATGTGGCCAGTGCCATGGGGCAAGATGGTAGAATCAGTGATAAGTTTTTACATCCAGGTCCGGGGTTTGGAGGCTCATGTTTTCCAAAAGACTTAGAATCATTAATTGCTATATCAAAAGAAAAAAATATACCAATGGAGACTTTAAGTGCTGCAAAAAAAGCGAATATTAATCAAAAAGCAAAAATGGGTACTAAACTTGAAAATTTAATTAATGCTAGTCTTAAAGGTAAAAAAATAGCTGTATTGGGACTCTCTTTCAAGGCGAATACTGACGATGTAAGAGAATCTTCATCTATAGATATGATTGAATTTATTTTAAGTAAGGGTGGTATTGTTAGTGCGTATGACCCAATCGCAAATGTTTCAATGTTAAAATTATTTAAAAACATATCATATTTTGATAATGTTTATGATGCTATTAAAGGCGCAGACGCTTTAGTAGTAATGACTGAATGGAATGAGTTTCGAGCTCTTGATTTACCTAGGATAAAGAATATTATGAAGAATGCTTTTATTTTAGATACAAGAAATATAATTAATATGTCAGAACTTTCTAAGTTAGGATTTGTATATGATAACATTGGAAGGATAAAAATTTAGTTTGGTTTTTGAAGAACAAGCACTTAAAGGAGTTTACATAGTTAATCCTATTATTTTTTATGATGAAAGAGGTAGCTTTTTTGAATCTTTTAAAGATAATGAATTTGAAAATAAGTTAAATTGTAAATTTGTTCAAGATAATGAAGTTTTTTCTGAAAAGGTAAATACACTTAGAGGATTGCACTATCAAATAGAAAATCCTCAAGCTAAATTGATTCATGTTGTTTCAGGAGCTATAAAAGATGTAATTGTAGACGTAAGGCTGAATTCAAAAACTTTTGGTGAAAGTTTTTCAATAAACCTTGATCATAAAAATCATAAAATGCTATTTATCCCTGGAGGTTTTGCTCATGGCTATTTAGTTCTAAAAAAAAATACTATCGTACAATACAAATGCACTAACTATTACAATCCTAAATTAGAATATGGTATTAGATGGGATGACCCTGATATCAATATTAATTGGGGCATTAATAGTCCTATTATATCCCAGAAGGATAGTAAATTACCTTTTCTTAAAGATCAAAAAATGTTACCTAGATAATGAAGAACGTACTAGTAACTGGGGGTTGTGGGTTCATAGGGTCCAATTTTGTCAAACATCTAATTTCGCATGAAAATTACTTTCCAATCATCATCGATAAACTAACATATGCTGGAAGCAAAGAAAATATAAATCAAATTAGTGAAGAACGTTTTGAGTTTGTCGAAGGCGATATATGTGATGAGCAGTTACTTCTTAATCTTTTTAAAAAGTATAAGTTTGATGGTGTCTTTCACTTTGCTGCAGAAAGCCATGGTGATAGATCAATAGATGGACCAAGAGTGTTTATTGATACAAATATAATTGGGACATTTAATCTCTTACAAGCCTCCAGAGCTAATATTAGTAAAAATAAAAATAATTTTAAGTTTATTCATGTATCTACTGATGAAGTTTATGGTGATCTTGGGGCAGATGGTTATTTTGATGAAAAAAGTTCTTACAAACCAAATTCGCCATATTCTGCATAAAAAGCAGCATCAGACCACTTAGTCAGATCGTGGGGTAGAACTTATAATTTGCCAGTTATAACAACTAACTGCTCAAATAATTATGGAGCTAATCAATTTCCAGAAAAACTAATACCTCTAATGATAATTAATTGCATCGATTGGAAGAAGTTGCCAGTTTATGGTAATGGGGATAATATCAGAGATTGGTTATTTGTGACGGACCATTGCTCTGCATTAGAAATAATTTTTTCCAAAGGTGAAGTAGGAGAGACTTATAATATTGGAGGGTCTAACGAAATTAAAAACATAGATATTGTAAATACTATATGTGGCACTATGGATGAACTTAAACCGTCTAAGAATGGTAGTTATAGAGATTTGATAACTTTTGTGGATGACAGGCCTGGACATGATAAAAGATATGCAGTAGATTCAAGTAAACTTTAAAATACACTAAAATGGGAGCCCAAAGAATCATTTCAATCGGGGATCAAAAAAACAATTGAGTGGTATTTGAATAATGAAACATGGTGGAGAAAAATTCAAGATAATAATTATAACCAGCAAAGATTAGGGTTGAAAACTAAATGAAAGGTATTGTGTTAGCAGGCGGAAGCGGAACTAGATTGTATCCTTTAACAAAAGTTATATCCAAACAGCTTCTACCAGTTTATGACAAGCCAATGATTTATTATTCTCTATCAACATTGGTATTATCAGGTATTAAAGATATCTTATTAATATCCACTCCTGAAGATATTGGTCTTTATAAACGATTACTTTTAGATGGTAGTCAATTTGGATTAAAAATTTAATACAAAGTTCAACCTTCACCTGATGGTCTAGCTCAAGCATTTATTTTAGGCGAAAACTTTATTGGAGATGACAATTTTGCGATGGTTTTAGGAGATAATATCTTTTACGGCGCAGGGTTTTCACATAGGCTGAAAGAGTGTGTAAATACAGTCAATAGTGATAAAAAAGATGTAATTTTTGGGTATGAAGTAAAAGAGCCAAGACGTTATGGTGTAGTAGATTTTGATAATAAAGGGAATGCTTTAAGCATTGAAGAGAAGCCCCAATATCCAAAATCAAATTATGCAGTGGTCGGATTATATTTTTATCCAAATAGTGTTGTAAAGGTTGCAAAAAGCATCAAGCCATCTCAAAGAGGTGAGCTAGAGATAACTTCAATAAATTCATATTATCTAGAAAAAAGTGATTTGAAAGTGAATATTCTTGGTAGGGGATTCGCTTGGTTAGATACTGGGACAATTGATTCAATAAAAAATGCTTCTAACTACATAAGAGCTATTGAAGAGAGACAAGGTTTGAAAATAGCATGTCTAGAAGAAATCGCATATTTGAATAAATTTATAGATGGAAAGCAGCTAAGAGAATTAATCAAAAAATTACCTGATGATTATGCGAATTATTTGCGTAGATTAATAACCAATTAATTTATCGCAATGTATGTCAAAAGTATATGTAATTTTTATAGCTATTAGTCTAATATTGGGCAATGCCCGGGCTCAAGTTTCTCAAGTTGATATGAGGATCGGCTCTTTTAATAATCTACGAGGAAAAGATATATCAAGGGAAGATAACAATCTTAAATCACTTGATTTAGAATCTTATAAAGAGGTTGCATCCCTTGAGAGCGCCATTTCTCCAGATAAATATATTTTAGGACCTGGTGACGAATTGGGTATTAGTATTATAATGGGAGAAAATTTAACTCTACCAACAAAAGTTACACCCACAGGAGATTTATTCATTCCTTCTGTTGGGCTTGTGAAGGTGTCTGGGCAGACATTGGATGTAGCAAGAAAAAAAATAAAATCTTTTATAATTGAAAATGCCTTTCCAAACGCTAAGGTTAGCATAGCACTATTAAATATTAGAAAATTTCAAATACAAGTTGTTGGTGCTGTTAATTCCTCAGGTTTTATAGAAATCTCAGCTTTAGATAGGCTAGATAAAATTATATTTGCCTCCGATGGTTTTCATCCTCTAGCAAAAGAATTTGATATATCTGTAGAGCGTGGAAACGGTGAAAAAGAAAAAATTAATTTTTTAAATTTTTTACGTCAAGGCGACTTAAAATCTAATCCAACTTTCCTTGAGGGTGATATTATTCATGTTCCTTTTGGAGATCCTTACCTGAATTCTATCTCACTTCGAGGGCACATTGAGAATGCTGGTTATGATATTATTGAAAAAGATGAAAGTCTATTAAGTTTTTTGAATAGATCTATTGATTTAATTAATGAGACAAACTTAATGAGTATCATTGTTACAAGAAATGAAAATGGAGTAGAAAAAATTTACAATGTTAGTCCGAAGGATTTTTCTAATTTTATTTTATCAAATGGTGATATCGTAGATATACCGAGAGATGATGGTATAATGGTCAACGGCTTTGTTCAAAAGCCAGGCGCATATGCTTATGTCCCAGGATACTTAGCCTATAATTATATAAGCATGGCAGGAGGCAATACTAAAGATGGAAGTATAAATAAGATAAAGATAATTCACTCTAATGGTTCTATCAGTAGAAATTTTAACACAATTCTTAAACGGGGAGATGTAATCATTGTAGAGCGCTCTACTATAAATACATTAGCCGGCAATATGAGCATACTGCAAATCGTTGCATCTCTATTAACAATTTATATGACCTACTTAAGCTCTTCAAAATGATGAAGCTAACTCCTCACGAAAAAAAGATTCTTGCACTAATTGAAGAGAACCCTGAAATAATAACTGACACAAAAAAACGTACAGTTATAGCAGAAAAAAATGGACTAAGTGAAAAAACTCTAAGAAACAGAATAGGGGACCTTAAAAAATACGGTGTAATAAATCTTGATAAAGAATATAAATCTAAAGTAGCACAAAAATCACCATCATTTGATGTGAATAAGGAAGAAAATATTTCTGATACTTTTTCAGTTTTAAATAAAGAGAGAAGATTTATACTTAACTTGTCAATTTTAGCAGGATTCATCGGATTAGTTTATGCTTTAATAGCTACTCCATTTTATCAATCTACTACAACGATGTACCCTGCTATAGAGTCTGAAAGCTCCGGTGGAATTCTTGGTGGTAGTATCAAAGGATTAGCAGAGTCTTATGGCTTGATGGGCTTGGGATCCGCCCCAACTTATAATATCCCAGATATTGTATTAAGCAGAAGAATAAAAAAGAATATCATTTTATCTAAATGGCAATCTAATGCTTTTCCTGATAGTTCAAATTTGATAGAGTTCTGGGAAATCGATAAACCAAATAAGTTTTCCCCTTTTATAATTCTTGATGTTTTCAAATCATTAATCCCTAGTAGGGAAGGTTTCTCAACAAGCACAGATAAATTACATTTAGAGAATGCGATTGAAAAACTTCAAAAACTCATTTCTGTTAGCGAAGAGCAGTCTGGCCTGATTGTTGTATCTGTTCAAATGGAAGATCCTAATCTAGCTGCTAGTATTACAAATTATATAGCAGAATATGTTAAAGAGTTTATTTCAATCGAACAGGAAAAAGAGGCAATAAAGCAGAAAGAATTCATCTATGATCAAATGTTATCAGCAAAGAGTGATCTATCTAATTCTGAGTTGAAATTAACAAACTTTTTTAAAAAATACCCTCTAGCATTAGGTAATCCAGATCTGCAACTACAACAAGGAAGGCTTACCCGTGAAATTGAGGAAAATCAGGCTGTGTATATTACACTGCGACAACAATATGAGATAGCCAAGATAGAAGCAGAAGAAGATAAGCTATTTATAAATATTTTAGATACTGGTGATGTTGCTGTAAGGAAAAGTAAACCCAAAAGATTATTAATATTATTATCCTCAATTATGTTTGGTATGATGAGTTCAGTGCTAATAATTCTCAATAGAAATAAATTATTATTCAAACAATAAATGTTAATAGACTATATTAATCATTTAGCTTTATTTCAATACATAGGCGGGTTATTAATTTGGTTTTTTTTATTATTTTTGCTAGAGCAATATTTAGCTTCATCTAAAAATTTAAGTTATTTTGAAAAAAAGTATTTTTTAGGATATTTTGTAATTCTATCACTATTTGCTATAGTACGTATCTATACCAACTACCTTCCTTATACTCTAGACACTAAAACATATCTATATGTTGCTGAAAGTATATCTCAAAAAAATGAATTTTATTTTTTTGGTGCATTCCTCTATAGCAGTTTCATTTATATAATTCAGGCGATTACTTTTAATAATCACTATGCTATTTTATTTATAAATAACATCATATTTATCATAGCACTAATTGATCTTCTTGGTATGATTCCTAGTAATCAAAAAAAATCATTATGGTTATGGTCTTTATTTTTATTTTTGTACCCATCGATATATTGGTTTATACCTAATGTTTTAAGGGAAGCTGTTTTCTTTTTATGTTTGGTTAGAGTACTTAAACATTCAATCTTAATTAAAAATTCAAGGTTAATTAGTTATAACTCAATACTACTAGTAATTTTTTCAATTCTTTGTGTCGCGCTTCGACCTCAAGTGCTTCCAATGATTTACCTATGGGTAACTTTCATGCTATTTAAAAAAAGTATTTTTAATTTGATTTTTGTATCATTATTTGGTTTAGTCCTTCTTTCGAATGACTTTATAACATCTGAATATTTAAATAAAGTTTCTTTTGAATATCTAGAGGCAAAAAAAACAGAGGGTGCTACAAATGTACCTACAATTGCATTTCAAGAAAACATCATTCCTACCAGTTTTTCGGAATTAGTATCCTTATCTCCATATCTAGTTTTTAGATTTTTATTTGCGCCATTTCCATGGGAATTATCTAACCTTAAGTATTTGTTTGCTTTTTTAGATTCTACAATTATGCTTTTACTTTTTATTACTTTCGCTTGGATTGTTGTAAAGGGACATGTACATAGTTGGGATTTTATAATATTCCCCTTTATGTTTATTGTTGTACTGGGAATATTTGAAATCGCATTTACTGGTGCTGTTAGACATCGCATGCCATATGTATTAATAATGTCTACGCTTTTACTAAATCTTCCAACCTCCCTTGCCCGCAAAGGTAACTATTAACAAATGGTTTAAATTTTAATTTAAATAGATGTCTAAAGGTCTCATTGGTAAAAGGAGTATAATATATACTCTTTCAAAAATAATCTCAGCTATTTTAAGTTTATTAAGTATTAGTCTTTTTACAAGGATATTCGATGCTGATGCATATGGGCAGTATCTTCTTTTTATTTCGTATGTTACTTTAATTTGCTCACTTTTTTTTTGGTGGCATAGATTATCTGTATATAGATATTATCATAAGTATAAAGATCAATATAGCTCGTTTTTGAAAACTAGTTACATTTCTTTCTTTATTATTGTTTTAGTGCTTCTGTCAGCTTCAATAGCAATATATTTTTGGCCATTTGAAAATCAAGAATTAATTTTCGGATTAATACCATTTTGCATTTTTGCTGCAATTTTTAAATCAAATTTTGATTTAAATCAGAGTCTATTCAATATTAGTCGAAGAGATTATTTGTTTTGTTTTAATATAATTTTTAGACCTTTGCTATTCGTTTCACTCAGTTTGATCTTCCATCAATATTTAAAAATATATGATCATGCTTTAATGTATGCTTTTATAATGTCATTTTTTCTGATAGCAATTATTTCAGATTTTTTAATTTTTAAAAATACTTTAGTTGGAGGTTTTGAAAAAAAAATAATAACAAAGTTCTACTCATATGGTTTTCCTTTGACGGGGTTGTTTATTTTTGATTATATATTGACCTTTTCAGATAGATTATTAATTGGCCATTATCTAGGTTCCGAAATGGTAGGGATGTATGGAGCTAATTATGATTTAATAAAGATGATGGTTCTTTTCGGTATGGTAATCCAAGGTTATATCATTTACCCAGAATTAAATAAAACATTTGAAAAAAATAATATAATTGAGGTCAAAAAATTAATGACCTTTAACCTTAATATTTTTGCAACTGTTTTTTTACCTTTGTGCATTTTTATTATTTATTTTAACGATTCAATTAGTTCACTTTTCATCGGGAATCAGTTTACAAGACAATCATCAGAATTAATTCCTATTTTTTCAATTATTTTTCTTTTATGGGGATTAAAGATCCATCACATTGATTATATTTTTCAATTAAAGGAAAAAACTTCTGTTTCCATGTACATTTTATTTTTCGGTAGCTTAATTAATTTGATTCTGAATTTCATATTAATACCGAGAATGGAACTAATTGGTGCAAGTTACGCTACGCTTTCATCCTATTTCATGATATTATTAGTAAGTTTCATTATTAGTAGAAATTTTTTAAAAGTAAAAATTGATATACATATTATTGCAAAAACCATAATATTTTTAGGATTTGGTTTAATATTCTCAAATATTTTAGGTAGGTATTTTCAAAATGAGGTATTAAGTATGATTGCATTTTTAGTCATTTATATTACTTTAACTTTTAAATTTAATTATTATAGTTTAAAACCTTTTTTATCTAAGTTATATTTTTAAAATATGTCAACTCCTACACTTAGCATAGTTGTTTCAACGATTGACAAAAATTTTGAAAAATTTGTTAAAAATTTCCAGTTTGGAAAATTAAAAAATGCTGATGAGGTCATTATCATAGTTCAAGGTGCTGGAGAACTGGTACATCATTCTGAATTAGCATCTTTCAATGTAATAGTTGAAAAGCGTTATGGCTTAAGCTTAAGTAGAAACATTGGCATTGAAAATTCAAGTTCTGATTTTATTTGGTTCTTGGATGATGATGTTTACTTATTTGATTATAGCATTGATAAAATAAAAGATCATCTAAATAGAAATCCATCTATTGACTTACATACTATAAGATTAGAATGTTTTGATAATAAACCATATAAAAAATATCCAAATAAGCATAGTTTAAATCGATTTAATGCTCTAGGGATATCATCAGTAGAATTAATTGTTTCAAAAGAATTTGTTATTAAAAACAATGTTAGATTTAATAAAAACTTAGGTTTAGGATCAAAATTTCCATCAATTGAAGAAAATATCTTTTTTCTAGATCTATTTGATAAAGGCGGAGTAGTATCTCACTTTCCAGAATTTCTTATAAAGCACGAATATATAAATCGAAAAGCCATTCACTTTAAGGACGAATTTATCCTAAAAGCAAAAGGCGCATTTTGCAGAAGATATGGTGGTCTAGTAGGTTTTATGATTTTGGGGTATTATTCATTAAAGTGCTTATTTATCAGTAAAAACTTTTTAATAATGCTAAATCTATTTTTTGGATATGTAAATGCGCAAACAATTATTGGGCTTGATGATGAGTGATCTGGTTACAGTTATTACTCCAATGTATAACTCTGGTAAATACATAGAAGAAACTTTGGAGTCCGTAATCAGTCAGACTTATGAAAATTGGGAGATGTTTATTATCGATGATGGCTCATCAGACAATAGTGTAAAAGTAGTTAATGGATTTAAAAACTTTGATGATAGGATAAAACTTATTATCAATGAAGAAAATCAAGGGGCTGCTTTATCAAGGAACATTGGAATAAGAGAAGCAAATGGAAGGTACATAGCTTTCCTAGATAGTGATGATTTATGGGTCCCAACTAAGTTGGAAGAACAAATAAAATTCATGTCAAAAAATCAATTAGCTTTATCATACAGCTCTTACGAGAAAATTGACGAGTTCGGTAATCATATAAAAAATATAAATGTAGTTAATACCCAGATTACTTATCATGATTTACTAAAAAGCAATTACATTGGTTGTTTAACCGCGATGATAGATTTAACAATGATGGAGCAAAAAAAAATATATATGCCCAATATTACAACTCGGCATGATCATGGACTTTGGCTAGATATCGTAAGAAGAGGATTTAATGTGTCTGGTAATCCTAAGGTCTTAGCTAAATACCGTTACAGAAAAGGCTCAATTTCATTTAGTAAATTTAAAAGCGGGTATTATCAATGGAAACTTTATAGAGATATTGAAAAAATAAATTTATTAAGTAGTTTTTATTACATGGTTTGCTGGGCTTGGTTTGGATCTTTAAAGAGGATTTAAAAACTATATTTACCAATTAATATCAATGCCCATAATGAATTCTTTATTTTTTTCATTCTGATTTTCAAATCTATACGAATATGGATTGTCTATTTGGCTAGTTCTATATGTACTAATTATTTTGATCATATTAGTTAGATACAAGTGTAAATGAATTTCCATAATGTTTTTTGAATAATTTTGATCTAGAAGAAATTCTGTATTTAAATCATTTTCTTTATTACGGTTGTCATAATTATCTTGAATGTTTGACCCTAGTCCAATGCCCTTATAAATTTTTTCAAACGAAAATTGTGCCATTACACTAGGACTTGGGGTGTAGAAAGATTCAGCTTGGAACGAAGCGCTGCTAGGTCCATTGACGGCACCAATTGTAACATTTCTATTTGAAAAAGAAAAATCAGGGTGAGTAAATGTCCAAGGCCTTGTTGCCGTATATTCTAATCTAAAATCAGGCAATTTCATATTTGATGAAGAGACAAACATGCCAAATTGATAAGAATACTTATTACCCCACCAATCACTGAATAAATCCGACCAAGAAAGTTCATCAAGTACTAAAGTATTATAAATGATTGCACCCGGAAACAAAACATACCCAAAATCAAATGATAATAAGATATTATCTAAATCTCCTAAATTATGCTCTTGAGCCCAAAAGAATGAAATAGGATTTAGATAACCTAACTCAGGGGATCTATTACCATAAACCACGATCTCAGAAATAGAAAATTTAAATTTATTTGTCGGCTTGTATTGGATCCTATGACCTGCAATAAATTTTTCTAATTTTTTATTATCTGTATGAATTTCATCTATTGATTTATCATTCAAGGATCCATGGAAATATTCAAAATTAAATTTTTCAGATTTCTTTAGTAAACTAAAACGGTTGAAGGGAATTGCACTTGCAGATATTAAAGGGGAATTACCTGACGACCATCCCCAAGAAAAGGGTCTATTTGACATTTCAATATCAAACAATCCACCCTTTAAATAAAGAGAGGTATGATTTTTATACCAAAAAGTTGTATTGATTTCGTCAAAATATTTTGTCCATTCACCCTGATAATCATTTGAAATCCAAATCTGCTTACCCGTATGACGGAACATTGAAAATGTTGAGTTTAGGAACAACTTTTGTCCAATTATGCAGTTAATGGTAATTTTATCTGTAAAAAGATATTCATCTGAATTTTGGATTGGCTGAAAAAGAATGTTCTCTTTAAGACTCATCCAAAGCAATGTGGAATCTGAATTTATTTTTAATAAGTAGTTCTTTTTCATTTTCAAATTTTTGTTTTTCAGAAAATCAAAATGATTAAAAAGTTGGCTCTTTTTTTTGGAAAACAATTTAGAGGTATCTTGGCTAGGAATGTTTATACCCCAAATACTTCGCATTATTAATGCTTCATTCTTATTCCCGAATAATTGATTTAAATCAACGGAGCTTATATGGTTTTGATCAAAATAATTTAGATCAATTTCTCCTCGAGCAGCTAATCTTTTTGCAATTATGTTTGAGGGATGATTTAATTCAGTGGGTATTTGACCGTTTAAAATACTTTTATTTAAAAAAAATATAAAAAAAACTATTTTAGTTATTACTTTTTTCATTATCGTTGCATTTACTACACTTGAATGTTAATTTTAAATTCCAATTTAAGGAATCCTATCGAAAAAAAACGTTATCAGTTTGTCATTTAATAAATAGAAGTCATTACCCTTATCTGGCAGGCCTGGAGGCGTCACTCCATAATTTTTAATTGACGTTAAATATCTAAAATAGTTATTTAATTAATATTATATGGAAATAATAAATCAATTATTAGTGCGAATACCTAAATGGATTGTATCATGGATATTAGTTTTTTTGGATGCAACCGCTGGATATATCGTTTTAAAGAATATATTCATCCAATTTGAATTAGATTTTTCAGTTTCCTCTGTATTTGTTGCTTTGCAAATTTTCTGGTGCTTTCTTTTTTGGATTACAAATTTATACAGTGGTGATGCACAAACATCAAGGTTCGTAGAAACTGAAAATCTAATAAAATTAACATTTTTCATAATGGCTACTGCAGTATTTTTGATTGGTATTGAAGTAGATCTTGGCCCTTTACGGTCTCAATATATAATTCGATACTGGATATTCTTCTCATCTTCTGTAATATTAATCAGATGGATAGTTAGAACAATTCAAAAACAATTGCTTAAAAAAGGTTTCGGTCGACATAATGTTATTGTGGTGGGTACAGGTGAAAATTCAAAATATGTCACAGAAAAGTTATTAAACCATGGACAAAAATTATATAATGTCATAGGCACCATTAAAGCAGATGATGAAATAAATGGGGATATAGAATCAATGGTAATAAATCTTGGCAATGAGAAAGATATAAAAGTTATAATTTCAAAAAACCCCGTTTCTGACATTGTTATAGCATTAGATAATATGGACCACGAACATGTTATGAAATTGATATCTACCATTAACGGCGCACCTGTATCAATAAAAATTGTTCCGGATTTATATGAAGTGGTAAGTGGCCTGGCAAGAACTGAGCAAATTTCTGGGGTCCCTTTGATTGAAGTTAATTTTCAAGAAAGTAGTTGGTCTAGCTCTGGTATGAAGCGTCTTTTTGATTTAATCTTTAGTTTTTTATTAATAATAGTTTTAAGCCCATTTTTTGTATTTGTGGGCATCTTGATTAAAATTACTTCAAAAGGTCCAATAATTTACAGTCAAGAGAGATTAGGTTATATGGGCAAGCCTTATTGGATTTATAAATTTAGATCAATGATAGTTAATGCAGAAGAGAAGAGTGGACCAGTTTGGGCCTCTGATGATGATCCAAGAGTTACTCCTTTTGGTAGAATTTTGAGAAAATTTAGAATAGATGAGCTACCGCAATTAATAAATGTATTTTTAGGTCAAATGAGTTTGATTGGACCCAGGCCAGAAAGACCATATTTTACAGAAAAATTAAAAGAAAAATTTCCTCTATACGATCGTCGTTTTCGTGTTCGCCCTGGTATCACAGGGTGGTCTCAAATCAAACATCCATCTGATTTGGAGGAAGATGATGTTAGGCAAAAATTAAGGTATGATTTTTATTATATCGAGAATTTAAGTCTAAACTTGGATTTAAAAATTTTGATAAGCACCATTGTTGTAGTGTTATCTGGAAAAGGTAGGTAAGTCCATTTCTTTAATTTGAACTTTAATGATCAATATCTTTTTTATAGATATTTTTTATTTTTTTCAGAATATCTAAGTTCAATTATTAACTATTTTAACTTTATATAATAAAAATTATGATCTCAATAAAAACTATAAGAGAAAAACCTCAATCTGTGCAAGATATTCTAGATCTAAAAGGATACGAGGGTTCTATATCTAAAATTCATTCCTTGGATGAGAATTATAGAACAATCAATAAAAAATTAGAGGGTTTTAGGGCTAGGAAAAATAAAGTTTCAGAGCAGGTAGCAATATCAAAAAGAGATGGTACGGACTCAAATGATCAAATAGTGGAAATGCGTAAGCTTGGTGAGCATATAAAACAGTTAGAAAGTGAACTTAATAGAGTTAAAAAAGAACTAAATACTAAATTAGATGAAATTCCAAATTTGCCTCACTCTTCTGTTCCCAAAGGTAAAAATGAAGAGAATAATGTAATCATTCGTGAATGGGGGAGTAAAAAAGTCTTTGATTTTGCCGAAAAAACGCATCTTGAATTAAGCAAAGATTTAGGTTTAATTGACCTTGAAAGAGGAGCTAAGATTTCTGGTAGTGGGTTCCCAATATATACTGGAAAGGGAGCTAAGCTTGAGCGAAGTTTAATAAATTCAATGATAGATCATCATACAGAGCAGTACGGTTTTACTGAGATTTTTCCATCAGTTTTGATTTTAGAGGAATCAATGAGAACCACTGGGCAACTTCCTAAATTTAAAGAAGATATGTATTTATCAGAGCTAGATAATCTTTATTTAGCGCCAACAGCCGAGGTTCCAATAACAAATATGCATCGTCAAGAAATTATTCCAGAGTCTGAATTACCTATCAATTATGTAGCCTATTCGCCATGTTTTAGAAGAGAATCTGGCTCTTATGGAAAAGATACTAGAGGGCTATTGAGGCTACATCAATTTAACAAGGTTGAAATGGTAAAGTTTGTTAAACCTGAGGAGTCATATGGCGCTTTGGAAGACCTAGTTCTACAAGCAGAATCTATTTTAAAAATATTAGGTATTACTTATAGAGTAGTTGAACTGTGTACTGGTGATTTGAGTTTTTCTGCAGCAAAATGTTATGACATAGAAATCTGGTCTCCTGGAGAGAAGAAATGGCTTGAGGTATCATCATGCAGTAATTTTGAAGATTTTCAGGCCAGAAGAGGTAAAATTAGGTTTAGAGGTGAAATTGATAAAAAGGTAAACTTATTGCATACTTTGAATGGCTCTGGTCTTGCAACCCCAAGGCTAATGGTAGCTTTATTAGAAACGTATCAAAATGAAGATGGTAAGATTGTTCTTTCTGACTCTGCTGCTGAATTTATAGGAATGAAAGAAATCAATTAGTTGCACTATTTTTGGTTGTTAATTGTAACAATTTTTTGGACCATTTCATTTGGTTTAGCTGTTATTTTATTTTCTCCCTTTGATTACAAAAAAGGTAGAATTTTAGGTTTCATTGTAAAGTACTGGGCTAAAACAATTTTTAAAACAATGAACATTAATGTCAGAGTCATTGGTCTTGATAAATTAGATAGAAATGCTGATTACATATTTGCTCCAAATCATGCATCTAGCTTAGATATACCATTAATTCTTGGTTTTCTTCCATTCTGGATTGTTCCAATATCAAAAATTGAACTTAAATGGATTCCTTTTTTAGGTTGGGCAATGCAAGCTGCAGGCCATGTTTTTGTTGACAGGCGCGATCATGAAAAAGCAATGTTGTCAATTGCTAAAATCAAAAATTCATTGTTAAAAAACCCTAGGTCTATTTTAATTTTTCCAGAGGGTTCAAGAACTAATGATGGTAAAGTGAATCAATTTAAAACTGGAGGATTAAGTATAGGCATATCTACAAAAATTTCTATTGTTCCTGTAGCTATAGAGGGTACTTTCGATTCGTTAAGTAAGCATTCTAAAAAATTTGTTAATAAACTGCTTACTATTAATATAGGCTCGCCTGTAGATACTCGAAAATATTCTCTAGATGATCGAAAAAATTTAGCTATTATAGTAAATAGTGAAGTAAAAAAGTTAAAAAATGAGCTTAATTAGTTTTAATGATATCAATCAGCTTTTAACTACATACCGTAGAGAAAACTTTAAATTAGTTTTCACTAATGGTTGTTTTGATCTCCTGCATAAAGGTCATCTAGACCTTCTTTCAAATGCTGCTGGTTTTGGTGATAAATTATTTGTTGGTTTAAACTCTGATAAATCAGTAAAAAAACTAAAAGGAGACTCAAGGCCAAAACAAAATGAAATAACTAGAGCCCAGAAATTATTGGAGCTTACATACGTTAATCATGTAATTATCTTTGAAGACTTGATCCCACAAAAGCTCATTCATGCAATAAGTCCTGATGTCCTAGTAAAAGGTGGTGATTATAAAAAAAGTGAAATAGTAGGTGCTAAACATGTTATTTCAAGTGGGGGTGTTGTTAAAATCGTTCCTTTAACGCCTGGATTCAGTACTACTTCAATCATAGAAAAGAGCTCTAATTAATAACTTGCTCTTATTTGATTTAAAATATAATTTTTCAGCCGTGAATTTCCACAAACCACTATGAATCAGTCACTTACAAGAATTTACTTCTACGCAGCCCTGTCTGTTTTTCTTACTAATCCTTTTCTGCTCAGCCAAACAAAATTATTTGCAAAGCAAGAAGCTGTAATTATAAATGAAAAATCTAATCTTGATGATAGTAGAAATAGGTTTCCAGAAATATTACACGATGTAAAGATATTATTATCAGAAGTTTTAATAGCTGATCACCATTTAGATACTTTAGAGGTAATATATAATCTTAGTAGAATATATGATTTGTTGATGGAGGCTGATCAAATAGGTGATATGAACCAAGAAGATCAAGAAGAATTTGAACGTTTTGAAAAATCTTTCTTAGACATATACACTCATAAGCTTGGAACTATTAAATCTTCAGATGCGCCAGTTACAGCGGAGAGGTTTAGAAGAGATATTACTGAAGCCTTAGAACCTTTAGCAATTGAAATGGGTGATACAAAGTTCATTGTCGTAGACGATAGAGATGGTCATATACCATTAGTTAGAAATAAACAAGTTGACCAGTTTATAACGTATTTCACTAAACCAAAAGGCCGTAAACAATTTGCAATCTGGCTCAAAAGGTATGAGGAATATAAAAACCTTATACTCCCAATTTTGAAAGAGCATGAAATGCCTGAAGAATTAATGGTTTTAGCTATGATTGAATCTGGACTGAACCCAAAAGCATATAGCCGAGCAAATGCCTCTGGTATGTGGCAATTTATTTACTCTACCGGTAAGAATTATGGTCTAAAAAGAGATTGGTATATTGATGAGAGGAGAGATATTATAAAAGCCACGCATGCTGCTTGTGAATATTTGAAAGATTTGAATGAGCAATTTGATAATTGGTATTTAGCTTTAGCTGCTTACAATTGTGGGGCCGGTCGAGTTTCAAGAGCTTCTAGGCTTCATCAAACATATGATTTTTGGCAGATGCATTCGCTTCCTAGAGAATCAAGAAATTATATACCATATTATCTTGCAGCAGCTATTATCGCAAAATCTCCTGAAAATTATGGTTTTGAAGTCCCAAAGGTAAAGCCATTTGAATATGAAGAGGTTGTTCTTGAAAATAGTGCTGATTTAGCAGTTTTAGCTAGAGTAGCAGGTATTAAAGTTAAAACGTTACGAAATTACAATCCTGAACTTAGGCAATCTGCCACTCCTACCGATAGTCCTTATCTACTAAAATTACCAAAAGGCAAGAAAGAGCAATTTTTAGCTAGGTGGAACTCGATTCCTGAATCTGAAAGGTTTGCACCACAATTTGTTGTTCACAGAGTTAGGTATGGTGAAAGCTTATGGACAATTTCAAAAAAGTATGGTACTTCCATTCATGATATTGCTGCTGTTAATAAATTGAGAAATAGACATAAAATAAAGGTGGGAAATAAACTTAAAATTCCAATGAAAGGAGCAGCTCTTAGAACTTGGGGGACAAAAGATAACGGAGGGCCAGCTGGCCACTATAAAGTTACATACAAAGTAAAAAGGGGGGATACATTAGGTCAAATCGCTGAGGATTACAAGACTAATGCAAGCAAGATAAGAAGGTGGAATAGGTTGAAATATGGTTCGAGCCTAATA
Organism: bacterium; assembly: GCA_004321745.1. GTDB lineage: Bacteria > Fidelibacterota > Marinisomatia > Marinisomatales > UBA1611 > TMED80. The sequence goes on from SGYO01000004.1 coordinate 37,390, forward strand.
TATCCTGGTCAAAAACTTAAGATTTGGGTAAAGGAAGGATAAAATTCTATGACAAAACAAAATATCATCGATATCGTTTCAGATGCTACTGGGTTAACAAAAGTAGAAACAGAAGCAGTTATGAATGGAGTAATGAAAACTATTATTGATTCATTAGCTGAAAATGAAAGAGTCGAATTGCGAGGTTTTGGTACTTTTGGTGTTAAACATCGTATGCCTAAAAAAGCTAGGAACCCTGGTACAGGAGATGCAATTTATCTTCCGGAGAGATACGTGCCAACATTCAAACCAAGCAAAATAATGCGTTCAAAAGTAAATGAATTAACAAAAAAATAATAAAGAGGAATTTATGCCCTGTGGTAAAAAGCGAAAAAAGCGTAAAATGAATACGCACAAGCGTAAAAAGCGCTTGAGAGCTAATAGACATAAAAAGAAGAATAAATAAACATTTTTCTTTTATGCTAGTATTATCTTATTTCTAATTGATCTTAACTTTCAATGACTATGGAGAGAACACTATACTCAGTCTCTGATCTAATTTCAAAGGCAAGAGCAATGCTGGAGCTTTCTTTTAAAGATATCTGGCTGGAAGGGGAAGTTTCAAATGTTCATTATCATTCATCTGGTCATTTATATTTTACTTTAAAAGATAATCTATCTGAGCTGAAGGGTGTAATGTTCAAGAGCTCTAATAGTTATCTAAGATTTCAAATTGAAAATGGAATGCGCCTTGCTTGTTTTGGCTCTCTGTCGGTTTATGAGCAGCGTGGCCAAGTTCAGTTTGTTACTAAAAAGATAGAGATTTCTGGCGTAGGTACGCTCCACCAAGCGTTTGAAGCGCTAAAAAATAAACTTGAAAAAGATGGCCTCTTCGATCATAAACATAAATTAGAACTAAAAAGAATTCCTCGGAAAGTTGGTATTTTAACATCAGGTGAAGGTGCTGCAATTGAAGATGTCTTGCATGTCATTTCGAGAAGATCTCCTTTTTTGGAAATTGTTTTCAGACCATCAAAGGTGCAAGGTGAAGGCGCGGCAGATGATCTCTCAAATGGTCTAATCGAATTATCTTCTGTTAGGGGGATTGATACAATAATTATTTGTCGTGGCGGAGGATCTATTGAGGATTTGTGGGCATTTAATGAAGAAAAACTAGCTCAAACTATTTTTAATTGTAAAGTTCCAATAATTTCTGCTGTAGGGCATGAAACAGATTATACAATTTCTGATTTTGTTGCTGATCTAAGGGCAGCAACTCCAACCGAGGCAGCAGAAATAATATGTTTGAGTTTAGAACAGATATTTAGCTCCTTTGAAAATTATGAAACTGCTTTTATCAATAAAGTTGAAAGTCTGAGCTTGTTAAATAAGAATAAAATTGAGAATTTGTTCAATCGTTTAATGCGTTTAGAGCCTTCAAATAGAATTAAAACAAAAAAAATCGTTTTAGAAAATTTTAATAACTTTTTAAATAATTATATTGAAAAGGCAATTGATCGAAAAAAAATAAAATTTGAGAGCATGTCAAATCAATTGATCAGTATTAGCCCTGATAACGTATTAAGTAGAGGATTTTCAATAGCTATTGATAAAAATTCTAACAAAATCATTCGGTCAGCTAATGATTTGTCAATTGATGATAGTTTTATATTAAAAACATCTGGTGGTAGTTTAGAAGCAAAAAAAATTAAGCAGATTAACTGAGGTAGTTTATGTCAAAAAAAAATACAGTAAAATCTTTTGAGGATTTGTTCGAACAACTTGAAGGCATTGTAAAAAAAATGGATACTGGCGATATTGAGCTTGAAGAAAGCTTAACCCTCTTTGAAGAGGGGATGAGTATTGTTGAGGAAGGAAAAAAGAAACTCGACGAAGCAGAATTAAAAATTAAAAAACTCACGCATAAATAAGGATTTAATTTTATGTTAAAACCAAAAACCCTCGGTCTGTGGGCCAACACAGATAAAGATATATTTTGGAATATTTTACCAGAAATTATTGAGTGGGCTAAAAGAAAAAAAATTCAAATATTTGCAACTGAAAAAATCCAATCTGATAGTAGATTTAATTTTATAGACATTTTACAAATAGGAATTCAAAATAAAATTTCCGACATGGATTTTTTATTAGTGCTTGGGGGGGATGGAACTTTTTTAAGTTGTGCTAGGTCTGTCAAAGATCAGGATACCCCTATTCTTGGGATACATCTTGGAGATTTAGGTTTTTTAGCTAAGGTTACTCTAGAGGATATATTTCAAAGACTAGATCAAGTAGCTGCTGGTGATTTTTTGGTAGAAAAAAGGAGTATGTTAAAAGCCTCGATTGATAAAAAAGATAAAGATTTTATATCTTATGGCTTGAATGATTTTGTCGTCACTAGTGGAGAATCGCATAGAATGTTAATATCTGAAGTATTTGTTAATGAGAGCAGGGTTGCTGAATATCGTTCAGATGGATTAATAGTTTCTACCCCGACCGGATCAACTGCATATTCGCTTTCCTCTGGTGGACCAATAATTGCACCAGATGTTGAAAGTTTTGTAATTACTCCAATTTCTGCTCATTCGCTTACATCTAGGCCGCTAGTAGTTTCAAATAAATCTGAGGTCCGTATTAAGTTTTCTAATTATAACCAAAATATTACGCTGATAACTGATGGTCAATTGCACGAATCCGTAGATTCATCTGATATAGTGTCTATTACAAATTCTAATTTTGAAATTGGATTGATTGATTTTATGGATAGCGATTATTTTCAAACCCTAAGAACTAAAATGGGCTGGGGCACTAGAGGCAATGGTGAATCTTGAAAATGGGATTATTTTTTAGCAAATAGGTTTTTAATTACATATCCAGCAATGTTTGGATTTTCTTTTAACCTTCTAAGCGAATACTCATACCAATCGGGTCCGTATGGCACGTATACCCTCACCTTGTAACCAGATTTTAATAGATTCTTTAGTTTTCCTTTCATAGGGACGCCATAGAGTACCTGAAATTCAAATTTACTTGGATCAGCATCCATATTTTTAGTTAAGGAAATTATATCATCAATTAGTTGCAAATCATGTGTTGCATAACAGACGTAAGAATTTTTTGCTAACATTATTTTAGCAATTTCTAAAAAATTTTTGTTTATATCCTCTGGATTTTGATATGCAATATTTTTATCCTCTTTGTATATACCTTTGCATATCCTAGCATTAAAACCAGGGCCTGCAAGCATTTCAATATCTGCTATACTTCTTTTTAAATAGGCCTGTAAAACTACTCCAACTTTTGGATAGGTTTTAAATAGGTCTTTATATATTTCAAAAGTACTGTCTGTATTTTTAGAACTTTCCATATCTATTCGCAAAAAATTGCAGTTTTCTGATGCTTTTTCTATAAGTTTTTTAAAGTTTTCAAGTGCTAAACCCATCGATATATCTAGCCCTATGTGAGTAGGCTTAACTGATATATTGCTATCAACAGAATTTTTAGCAATATCACTATATAACTGGGTGTATTCTTTTGTGATGGAATATGTTTTTTCTTGAGACTTTATATGTTCTCCGAGGATGTCTATGGTAGTTGAAAATCCTTGGGCGTTTAAATTTTTAACAATGTTGATGACTTCTTTGGGCTCATGTCCTGCAATATACGATTTAGAAAATAATTTAATGAACCACTTGGGCATAATAGAAACTGATGAGGCTAAAATACTATTTATCATTTATTTTGCAACTTTTTTTGTTCTCAAATTTAATCTTTCCATGAATTGCCGTTAATTATATTTTTCTAGACATTAATAAGAAGTTTAGATTGACTAACGAAAACACAATCGTCTAAATTAGACATCTTTAATTTAAAGATTATTTATGTATAGAGATTTTGGAACCGTTTTTTTTGCAGTGATTATGGGAATCGTCATGGTTTCTATCCCGCTTATAATTAGTTGGCTAATTGCGCCCTCTAATAAAACAAAAGATAAGTTAGATACTTACGAATGTGGTGAGGAAGCCGAGGGATCTGCTTGGTTGCAATTTAATATTAGGTTTTACATAATCGCTTTAATTTTTCTTATTTTTGATGTTGAAGTTGTATTCCTTTTTCCGTGGGCAGTAGTGTTTAAAGAAATGGGTTTAATAGCTTTGATTGAAATGGGAATTTTTCTTCTCATTCTCTGCGCAGGATTGGCCTATGTGTGGGTTAAATCCGATTTAGAATGGGTTAGAAGGAGAATAAAATATGGTGGAGGAAGATACAAACCTCTTTCTGCATCATCGGAGGATTAAATGGGTTTTTTAGAAAATAGATTTGATGACAACGTAGTTGTAGAAAAGTTGGATAAATTATTAAGCTGGGCAAGGTCAACCTCTCCATGGTTTTTTCAGTTCGGAACTGCGTGTTGTGCTATTGAAATGATGGCTGCAGCAGCAAGCAGGCATGACCTAATGAGGATAGGCATTATACCTAGATCTTCTCCAAGGCAAGCAGATGTAATGATTGTTGCAGGTACGGTTACTATGAAAATGGCTTTGAGAGTTAAAAAATTATATGAGCAAATGGCTGATCCTAAGTATGTTGTTGCAATGGGATCATGTGCGACTAGTGGCGGGCCTTATTGGCAGCATGGATATCACGTTTTAAAGGGGGTTGATCTTGTCATTCCTGTAGACGTATACGTACCAGGTTGTCCTCCTCGTCCAGAAGCGCTGATTGAGGGATTACTCAAACTCCAAGAACAAATATTAGAGGGTAGACCTCTTACGAGGAAAACAGGTTGAGCGAAGACCTTCAAGCACTAATTGATGAGGCTGTGAAAAAAGCTCTGGCTGGAGACGATGATGCGATTAATGGTATCCAAGATCGTGTAACTAGGTCCAAAGCAAAAGCTGCTCTCGTCAAAGCCAAAAGAGAACAATCAAAAGCAGTTGATGAGAATTCTGATTCTGAGTCCATTGAAGAACAGCCTACTACTGATAATAGTGAATATATTATTTTAAAAATTGCAAAAATATTGGAAGATAAATTTTCTGGCTGCATAGATGGTGAGGTACACTCTGATTTCATACAGCTCAAACCAGAGAAATGGTTTGAAATTTCAAAGTTTTTAAAAGAAGACCCTGATACATATTTTGATTCATTACAATGCAACACTGGCTTTGATCTGGGTGATGGCCTGCTTGAGTCTAGGTACAACCTCCACTCAATGAAGCATTTACACTCTATTGAAATTAGAATAAAAGTAAATATCGATAATCCTGATATTCCATCGGTTGAAAGTGTATGGAGGGTCGCTGACTGGTTTGAAAGAGAAACATATGATATGTTTGGAATTAACTTTACTGGTCATAGAGATTTGAGGCGCATTCTGCTTCCAGAAGATTGGGATGGCTGGCCTCTCAGAAAAGATTATGAAGAACAAGAAACTTATCATGGTATAGTTGTGCCGAAAGTGAAAGAAGGATGGGAGTAGTACACGGTCAAGAGATGGTCCTGAATATTGGACCGCAGCACCCAGCAACGCATGGTGTTCTGAGACTTCAAGTTAAAACTGATGGAGAAGTTATATCCGAAATAACCCCTTATTTAGGTTATTTACATCGTTGCTTTGAAAAACATTGTGAAAACGTTTCCTATGAGCAGGTGATACCATTTACTGATCGTTGCGACTATTTAGCATCGATGACGATGAATTTTGGATATGTTGTTGCTATGGAACAGTTAATGGATATCAAGGTTAATGATCGTGTAGAGTACATTCGAGTTATTATGGCCGAATTACAGCGTATTGCTAGTCACCTTCTTGCAACAGGCGTGTTTGGATTGGACCTTGGTGCTTTTACTCCATTTTTGCATATGTTGAGGGATCGCGAAAGAATTATTGATCTTTTCGAAATGACTTGCGGCGCAAGGCTGTTGTATAACTATATGTGGGTAGGTGGATTAAGTCATGATTTACCGAAAGGTTTTGTGGAGGCAACTTTAAAATTTTTAGATTACTTTGAGCCTAAAATTGATGAGTTTGAGAACTTACTTGGGCACAACAAAATTTTCGTTGAGCGTACTGCTGACATTGGCATCATGCCAGCGGAAGTTGCCATTAACTATGGAGTTACAGGTCCTAATCTACGCGCTTCTGGTGTAAATTGGGATTTGAGGAAAGACAACCCTTATTCTGTTTACAGTAAGTTAGATTTTAATGTTCCTATCGGCAAAGGTATTAAAGGCACAGTGGGTGATTCATGGGATAGATTCTATGTGAGGCTCCAAGAAATAAGAGAAAGTGTTAAAATTGTCCGACAGGCTATTGACCAATTACCAAAAGATGGTGATGTACATCAAAGCATGCCAAAAAAGATTAGACCTCCTAAAGGATCGATTTACAGCAGAACAGAATCTCCAAGAGGAGATTTAGGATACTACATTGAAAGTGATGGATCTGATACTCCTTACAGACTTAAAATGCGCTCGCCAGCATTTACTGCCTTAGGTGTGCTAAATGAGATTGCAGGAGGATGGTTAATGTCTGATGTTCTGGCCATTCTTGGTAGTTTAGATATCGTCCTTGGTGAGATAGATCGATGACAGTTGATTTCATTTTTGAATTTCTTTCTGGCCTACTTGACGGTTTTATTAGTTCTAATTCATTGCTTATTATTTCCATGTTGGTTCCTTGTCTCGCCATTTTTGGATTCATTACTGTTTATGCATTAGTTGTTATTTATGCTGAATTAAAAGTTTCATCATTTATACAGGATAAAGTTGGCCCGATGGGGCAAGGAGTTGGTCTTCATGCTGGTAAGTGGGGTTTGCTGCAGCCAATTGCAGATGCACTAAAATTGTTATTAAAAGAAGACATAATTCCTTCCAGCGCCGATAAGCCATTATTTATTCTTGCTCCTTTTATGATATTTATTGGTGCATTTATTAGTTTCATTGCAATACCATTCGGTGAATCGATAATTGTTACAGATCTTAATATAGGTATTTTTTATATTCTGGGCGTAGGCTCTATCGCTGTTTTATCTTTAATCCTAGCTGGATGGGCTTCAAACAATAAATGGTCATTATACGGTGGAATGAGGTCTGCTGCTCAAATAGTTAGCTACGAAATACCTGCTGGTTTGTCTCTCATTGTTGTTATTATGCTAGCAGGCACACTAAATATGCAGGATATTATTAAATATCAGGCCGGAGGAATTTTTAATTGGATTATCTTTGATAATCCATTCGTTCCAATAGCATTTGTTGTTTATTTCATTAGTGCGATTGCCGAAACGAATAGGACTCCTTTTGATTTACCCGAATCTGAATCTGAATTGGTTGCTGGCTTTGCGACGGAATATTCTGGAATGAGATATGCTTTCTTTTTCTTAAGTGAGTACGCAAATATGTTTGTTGTCAGTGCTGTGGCTGCTGCTGGTTTTTTAGGTGGATGGCATAGTCCGATTCAAGGGTTTATGGATTCTCCAGCATGGGGGGTTTTTTGGATGATCAATAAAACTGGTTTTCTTATATTTGTCATGATTTGGCTTAGATGGACACTTCCAAGATTAAGAGTTGATCAATTAATGAATGTATGTTGGAAAGTTTTTCTTCCGCTAGCTCTGATCAATATTTTTGGTGTGGCAATATGGACAGTTGTATTTAATTCATAAGGTAGATAAATGAAAAGATATTTTACAGATATATATGAAAGTGTTAGTTCAATATTAGGTGGTATGAGCATCACTTTAGTACATCTTTTTAAAGCTAGAAATGATAATGTTACTCTTCAATATCCTGAAGAAAAATGGCCAAGGCCAGAAAGAAACATTGGATTTGACCATAACAGCTACAATGTTATTAGGTCAAGATTACATGTTGATATGGATGATTGTATTGGGTGTTTAAAATGTGAAAGAGCATGTCCTGTAGACTGTATTAAAATTGAAACAGAGAAAGCGCCTGCTCGTGGCGAGGATTTAAAAGAAATCAAACACAAGGGTGTGACTTCAAATGGTACCAGAAAAGCTTTGGTAGTAACGAGGTTTGACATAGATATGTCTGAATGTTGTTATTGTAATTTATGTACCTACCCATGCCCTGAGGAATGTATTTTTATGACTGGCGGGCCCAATGCGAAAAAGCATCCAATAGATTATGAGTTTTCAGAGCCTGACAGAAGTGATCTAATATATAGGTTTGCAAAAAAAGGCGCGAAAGAGGGTCTAGCCGAACTGAATAATTCAAAGCAGGAAGCTGAAGCCTAATTAAATGGCCGATTTAGTTTTTTGGATCATTGCTGCTGTTACAATAATGTCAGCTGCTTTTGTTGTTCTAAATAATCAATTAATCTACTCAGCTGTGGCATTGTTGTTTACCCTTTTTGGTGTTGCCGGGTTGTATGTTTTTTTATGGGCTGACTTTATAGCAGGTATTCAAATTTTAGTTTATGTTGGTGGAATTTTGGTCCTTGTGATATTTGGAATAATGTTAACAAATAAAATTAAATCAGTCCGTATTTCTCATAAAAGTATGCAGCAGGGTGTAGGCGGTGTAGTTACATTTTGGTTTTTTATATTTTTGTTTATTGCATTGACGAAAGCTCCATGGGCTTTTAGTGATGCTGTCGAACCAGTTGGTACGGTGAGGGAAATTGGAGTTCTCTTGCTAACTGATTTTTTACTTCCATTTGAAATTATTTCGTTGCTCTTATTAGGTGCTCTAATCGGTGCTGCGGTATTATCCAGGGGTGAATCATAATGGATAGTATTAATTCATATCTATTCATATCATCAATGCTATTTTGCTTGGGGTTATTCGGCGTTATTACTAGAAGAAATGCTATTGCTGTCCTAATGGGTGTCGAGCTCATACTTAATGCAGCAAATATAAATTTTGTTGCTTTTTCCAAATTTAATGGAATGAATATTGACGGTCATATTTTTAGTTTAATGGTCATTGTACTAGCTGCTGCTGAAGCTGCGGTAGCTCTCGCAATTATTATAAATATTTACAATAATATGAATACAATTAATATTGATGATGCAGCGGAGTTAAAAAGATGATCGAGAGTCCAATGATAACCTTTCCTCTGCTCATTCTATTTTTGCCTCTTATTTCTTTCGTTATACTGATATTTTTCGGTAAAAAATTACCAAGACAAGGTGATTGGGTTGCAGTTGGTTCAATAGTGACAACATTTATTTTGGCTGTATATCTCTTCGTCCAAATGTTGACAAGCTATGATGCTAATTTTAGTCATGGTGCCTCATTATCTTGGATCGATATGGGTGCATTTAAGATAGATTTAGGCATTTTAGTTGATAATCTTACCATTGTGATGTTGCTAATTGTTACATTGGTATCAAGTTGTACGCATATATTTTCTCTTGAGTACATGAAAGGTGATGTCAGGTACAACAGATATTATGCATATTTAGGTTTATTTACATTCTCTATGAATGGTATCGTTTTAGCTGATAACTTAATTTCAATGTATATGTCATGGGAATTGGTGGGCGTAAGTTCATATTTACTTATTGGCCATTGGTTTGAAAAGGATAGTGCTGCAAATGCTAGCAAGAAGGCATTTTTAACGAATAGAGTTGGAGATATTGGATTTTTTATCGGAATAATGTTGCTCTATTCAGCTGTTGGAGCCTTTACATTTGCTCCAATCTTTGATTCAATTTCTGGTGGAGAAGCTATTGCAGGTATGACTTTAACACTTGCAGGCTTGGGTATTTTTATGGGAGCGGTAGGTAAATCATCTCAGTTTCCATTACACATTTGGCTTCCTGATGCTATGGAAGGTCCCACACCTGTGTCAGCACTGATGCATGCAGCCACAATGGTTGCAGCTGGTGTGTATATGTGTGTGCGTTTGTTCCCTATCTTTACTGCTGATGCTCTTACTGTCATTGCTTACATTGGAGCTATTACTGCAATTTTAGCTGCATTGACAGCCATAACTCAAAATGATATTAAAAAAGTTTTGGCCTACTCGACGGTTAGTCAGTTGGGTTTTATGGTATTAGCTGTGGGTACAGGTGTTTACACTGCTGCATTTTTTCATTTACTAACTCATGCAATGTTTAAAGCAAACTTGTTTTATTGTAGTGGTTCAGTAATTCATTCAATGCATCATGCTCTGCATGAAGCACATGATCACGATACTGACCCACAAGATATGAGAAACATGGGCGGCTTTAGAGAAAAAATGCCCATCACATATTACTCAATGCTAATTAGTACTCTTGCTATCGCTGGTGTTCCTTTGTTCTCAGGGTTTTTATCTAAAGATGCAATACTCGCTGGTACTCTAGCATTTGCTCAGCAAAACCCCGTACACTTCTTATTGCCTCTTTTAGGGTTTTCTGCAGCAGCAATTACGGCATTTTACATGTTCCGTCTGATTTTTATGACATTTCATGGAAAACCAAATATGAAAAATATTTTTAAAGATATACATGAGTCGCCAAAAGAGATGACTGGGCCAATTGTTTTATTAGGGGCCTTAAGTTTTTTCATCTTTTACACATTACCAAGTAATTTTAATCCCATTAAAGACAAAGGCTGGTTTAAAGATCTTATTGTTCCCAGAAACTCCGCTGTTCCAGGTAGTTTAACGGCTAATGAGATCGCTGAATATGCTCATTATGCTCACTATTTAGCAATGGGCCTTTCACTATTTGTGGCTGCTGCTGGAATATTGCTGGCAGTACTTATGTACCAGAGACAGTCTATTTCTTCAGAAAAATTATCCAATAAATTCGGGTTTCTGTATCATTGGAGTTACAATAAGTTTTATTTTGATGAGAACTATAACAGGTACCTATACCAGCCATTTCTTAGATTAGCTAATTCTATTTCTTGGTTAGATTGGGAATTCTATGATAAATATTTCATCAACGGTTTTGGAAAATTAACAAAGTCATTTAGCAAAATTTCTGGCAAGTTTGACTATGATGGAATTGACCAGGGTTTAGTGGATGGTTTTGGTAGGGTTTCCTCGGTCAGTGGAAATTTTCTAAGAAACATACAGACTGGGCGATTACAAAATTACTTATTATTTGTCGTGGCCGGTATTTTAGTAATAATAATTGCTCAGGCATTTTAATCAATAGGATACAAGAGATACACACATGGAGAATATTCTTAGTTTACTAATCTGGATTCCTATCTTGGGGGCAATCGTAGTCGCCTTTCTTCCGAGAGATAAGGATAATTTAATCAGATATACATCAGCAGCTGTTACAGGATTACAGTTTATTATTGCTATTGTACTCTGGAGAAAATTTGATCCTTCAGATGGATCTATGCAGTTTATGGAAAGGTATGAATGGATACCTTCCTTGAACATATCTTATATTTTAGGTGTTGATGGCTTGAGTCTTCCGATGGTCCTTCTGACGGGGATGCTATTTTTTATTGGAGTTTTTGTTAGTTGGAATATTAAAAAAGCGGTTAAAGGCTATTTTTCTCTATACTTATTATTAGATGCTGGTGTAGTTGGAGTTTTTCTTTCCTTAGACTTTTTCCTATTTTACATCTTTTGGGAAGTGATGCTTTTGCCGATGTATTTCCTAATTGGAATGTGGGGCGGTCCTCAAAGAGAATATGCAGCAATAAAATTTTTCCTTTACACTCTTTTTGGATCTGTACTGATGTTGATAGGTATACTTGGTCTATACTTCACATGCGGAAAAACATTTGATATACTTTTGATCATGGAAAGAGCGCCGGAGGCTCTAAATGGAGTTCTATGGTGGGGAATGAGCGCAGCCAAGGTTATTTGGGTGCTAGTCTTCATAGGCTTTGCTATCAAAGTTCCTGTATTCCCCTTCCATACATGGCTTCCATTAGCTCATGTTGAGGCGCCTACAGCTATTTCCGTATTGTTGGCCGGTATACTATTAAAATTGGGAGTGTATGGTATAATTAGGGTTAATTACGGTATAATGCCCAATGAGGTGTATTGGTTTGCTGGGGGTCTTGCCTTTCTTGGGCTTGTAAATGTCATATGGGGTGGTTTGTGCGCTTTAGCTCAAACAGATCTGAAAAAATTAGTAGCATACTCCAGTATTAACCATATGGGTTATTCATTATTGGGAATGGCTGCTGTTGTCGCTGCTGGAGCGATGAATGGTGGTGATCTTAAAGCTGCTCAAGCTGGTTTAAGTGGGGCTGTTTTTCAAATGTTTAACCACGGTACAATATCAGCAATGCTTTTTATTTTAGTTGGAGTCGTTTATGAAAGAGCCCATCATCGTGATATAGACGGTTTTGGCGGCTTAGCTAGTAAAATGCCCGTTTATACAGGCATTACTGCACTGGCATTTTTTGCTGGGCTAGGACTGCCTGGCTTTTCTGGTTTTGTTAGTGAAGCCATGTGTTTCATTGGAGCTTTTCCAGTTTTTAGAACTATTGTCATCCTGAGCACTATTGGTATATTACTTAATGCCGCATACTTTTTGTGGGCATTTCAGAGGGTGTTTTTTGGAAAGCTTAATGAGAAATATAAAGATATGGAAGAAATCAATGGCCTGGAACTCTTTACAGTAATACCGCTAGCCGTTATTACTCTATTCTTTGGAATATACCCTGGTCCTTATCTTGATTTAATTAAAGCTACAATGGATCAAATTATTGAAAAGGTTGCGTTTGTTGCCACATACGCTTCGCTCTAAGGTTTAGCTAAATGACGAATCTCCAAAGTTTAGAGTTTTTCATTCCAGAGTTAATTCTGACAATTACAATATTGGCTGCTCTAATTACTGATCTTTTTGTGAAAAAATCTAAGACGAATATGATCGGCTGGGTTCTTGGTGTTGGTTTAGTCGTTGTAGGGCTCTCTGTTCATAATTTGAGCTCTGCACCTCCAACGACATTATTTCTAGACATGATTGTAATAGATCCTTTCAGCTCGTTTATGAAAATTGTTATTATACTATCTACGCTACTGGTAATCGTTGCCAGTTGGGTAAACGATGAGTTAGAAAAATATAGGAAAGGTGAATATTTCACTATAATGGGTATAATGGTAATGGGTTTATTTTTAATGACATCATCTGTAGACATAATAATGTTATACATTTCTATTGAAGTTGTTTCAATTATGTCTTTCGTGCTTGCTGCCTATCTAAAATTAGATACTCGGTCAAACGAGGCTGGATTAAAGTATGTCATTTATGGAGCATTTAGTTCTGGTGTAATGTTGTTTGGCTTGAGCATCGTATATGGGTTAGCTGGTAGTACAAATTATTTTGCTATCCAAGATACTCTTTCTAGTCTTGATGGTTCTGCAAACCCAGCCCTAATAATGGCATTATTAATGATATTTGCTGGATTTGGCTACAAAATTTCTTCTGTTCCTTTTCATTTTTGGACACCAGATGTATATGAAGGTTCACCCTCTACAATTACAGCATATTTATCTGTTGCCCCAAAGGCTGCGGGTTTTGCAATGATCATAAGGTTTTTTCATCAAGTCTTTTCAGACAGTATAGGATTAACTAGTAATTCTATAGGATCCACAGATTTACCATGGCCTGAAATTATTGGCGTTCTAGCTGTTGTGACAATGACGATGGGGAATTTAGTTGCCATCCAACAAAAAAGTATCAAACGTATGCTTGCGTATTCTAGCATAGCCCATGCAGGTTATATGATGTTAGCACTTCCAGTTTTGTCCATGGAGGCAGTTGAGTCAATTATGATCTATCTTTTTATCTATGTCTTTATGAACCTAGGTGCATTTTTCATTGTTATTTTTGTTAAGAACAAAACAGGTGGAGAATCTTTTGAAGACTTTGAGGGTCTGGGATGGAAAATGCCAATAGTAGGGGCATTTATGACTTTATTTATGTTGTCCTTAACAGGGTTGCCTCCTACTGCAGGCTTTGTAGGTAAATTGTATATCTTTAAAACATTAGTTGGCGCTGGCAGTGAATTTTTGTGGTTAGTTATAGCTGGAGGCGTAAATAGTGTTATTTCTCTATATTATTATTTTCATGTTGTGAAAGTAATGTTTTTAGGTGGTAAAAGAAGCGATGTGATAACATATCCTCCCTCAACAATGTTTGGTCTTATGATTTTTACAGCAGTTCCTTCTTTAATACTTGGTTTATATTGGAATCCTTTAGCTTCATGGGTTAAAGATTCGTTAGTGTTTTACAACCAAGTAATGTGAAAAGTTTTTATTTCTGAGTCTTTTGTATTGTAATTTTAAACCCTAATATTCAATAAAAAATAAAGTTTAGCGGTTAAATGGCTCATATAAAAATCACAAAAGGACATGATTTAAAGATCTCTGGGATTCCAGATAAGAATATCGCTTATCCTAGGCGGTATTCAACAGTGGCCATCTTGCCAAATGATTTCAGGGGAGTAAAGCCTAAACTTTTAGTAAAAGAGGGAGAAAAAGTAAATATTGGGTCTCCATTATTTTTCAATAAAATAAATCCTGAAGTTAAATGGGCTTCGCCTGGTTGCGGAAAAGTTAAAGATATTGTTTATGGTCCTAGAAGAGTAATCGAAAAAATTGAAATTGAATTGGATAAAGATCAAAATAGTATCGATTATAAAACCTATACTAAAGAAGAGATATCTAACTTATCTGGAGAGCAAGTTCTAGAAAATATTTTAAATGCTAGTCTTTTTACATTTTTTAGACAGAGACCATTTAATGTAATACCCAACCACAAAATACCGCCGAGAGATATTTTCATATCTGGTTTAAACACCTCTCCTTTATCTGTAGATATCGAGGTTGTTATGGCGGGTCAGTTAGAAGACTTTCAATATGGAATAGATGCCATATCAAGATTAACAAAGGGTAATGTTTTTCTAACAACTAAAAAAAATTCAATTTTATCATCTATTGAAAATGTAAAATTAAACACTATTTCAGGTCCACATCCAGCTGGTAATGTTGGTATTCAAATTCATCATATTGCGCATCTTAAGCCTGGTGAAATTGTCTGGACAATTAACCCTCAAGATGTGGTATCCTTAGGTAGGTTATTTAAGAATGGGAGATATCACCCTGAAAGAATTATTTCAGTAGGAGGGCCTAGCATCAAAACACCATCTTACTCGAAAGTAACAGCTGGTGTCCCTGTAAAGGCTTTAATAAATGACAATTTAACATCTGAAAATGTTAGAATCATTTCTGGTGATGTGCTAACAGGCAGAAGTGCATCCTCACAAGATTATCTCAGTTTTTATGATTATTCTTTGAGCGTTATATCTAACGACATCAAAAGAGAATTTATTGGAATGTTAAACCCTGGAAGTAGTACATCCAGGTATAGTTTAACACCTGTTTTTGTTTCTCTTGCTGACAAGTTATTTAACTTTACTAGTTCTCAAAATGGAAGTCATAGAGCTGTAGTCCCAATTAATACGTGGGAAAATGTATTACCAATGGATATTCTGCCAAATGAGCTCTACAGATCTATTATGGCAAAAGACATTGAAGAAATGGAAAATCTTGGTATTATTGAATGCGATGATGAAGATTTTGCATTGTGTTCTTTTGCTTGCCCTAGTAAAACCGATGTTAGCGGTGTAATTAGGCAAGGGTTGAACTTGCTTCAGGCAGAGGTTTAAATATGCAGTGGCTTTTAAAGTACATACTTAAAATCAAACCCAATTTTGAGGAAGGCCAAAAATTACACTGGCTGTATCCTGTCTATGAAGCGACTGAAACGATTCTTTTTAGTACCGATGAAAAAACAAAGTCTGCGCCCCATATCAGGGATAGTATTGATATTAAACGTGTAATGATATTAGTAGTTATTACGTTAATTCCTTGTTATATATTTGGTGCAATTAATGTTGGGTACCAAAATGCAATTGCTCTCGGTATAGAACGATCATTAATTGGTAATCTCATTTTCGGTGCAATCACAATCGTTCCTATTATCGCTGTCACTTTTATTGCTGGTGCATTTTGGGAAATATTGTTTGCCATAGTTAGAAAGCATGATATTTCTGAAGGGTTTTTAGTTACATGCGCATTAATTCCTCTTACTATGCCTCCATCGATTCCTTTATGGCAGCTTTTTATAGCCACCTCTTTTGGTATAGTCATTGGTAAAGAAATTTTTGGTGGTGTAGGTATGAACATATTTAACCCTGCTTTAACCGCGCGGTGTTTCATATTTTTTTCGTATCCAAGCAAAATTTCTGGTGATATGGTTTGGCTAGTTGGGCCTGACGGATATTCTGGAGCTACTGCTTTATCTGTACCTGCAACTACTAAAAACTCAGACGCGGTCACGTTGCTTGAAAATGTTTCGCAATTCGATTACTCCTGGTTGAATTTAGCTTCTGGCTGGATACCTGGCTCTATTGGTGAGACCAACAAATTTATAATATTTGCTGCTGCATTAATATTAATGGCTATGAAACTCATTTCGTGGAGAGTTATTTTGGGCGGTGTAAGCGGTCTTTTTGCAATGGCCTATGTTGGTAACCTAATTGCTCCATACACAGATAATTCTATGCTATCTATTCCAGCTCATTATCATTTGGTCATGGGTAGCTTCGCTTTTGGTTTAACTTTTATGGCTACTGAGCCTGTAACGGGATCTCACACAGATACTGGAAGGCTTTTTTATGGGTTTTTTGTAGGGGTTCTTACTGTAATTATACGTTCAATTAATCCTGCATATCCAGAAGGTGTAATGCTTGCTATTTTATTGATGAATGCATTCGCATCTTTAATTGATTATTTTGTAGTCAAAGTAAATGTAAATAGGAGGATGTCTAGATATGCGCAGTGATCTTTACACTATAGCTTTTACCACAATTATTACGGTCATTTTAGGATTGGGCTTATCAGCTACTGCTGATAGTCTTAGAGAAAGACAAGTGTTGAATGAAGAATTAGACATAAAAAAGAATATTTTATCCGTTTTAGGATATAAACAAGAGACACCTTGGACAAATGAAGAAGTCCAAAGTTTATATGATGCTAACATTAACGAAATAAGAATAGATGAAGTTGGCTCCATCATTGATGAACTAGGCAAAAATGAAGATCTATCATACACAATATACCAAAGCAGTGAGAACAATAAAGTTACTGGTTATGCTATACCTATTGCTGGTAAAGGTTTATGGGGAACAATGTATGGCTACTTTGCGATTGAACCAGATGCAGAAACAGTAAAAGGAATTACATTTTATAAACATAAAGAAACACCAGGTTTAGGTGCAGAAGTTGATAAAGATTGGTTTAAAAATAATTTTGTTGGTAAGAAGCTAACCAACAAAAATGGAGAATTAGTCAGTATAGAAGTTATAAAGGGCTATGTTTCTGATACAGATCCAGATGCTCCCCATAAAGTTGATGGAATTTCAGGAGCGACCATAACTGGAACAGGGTTGACAACATTCTTAAAATCTGACCTTCAGAAATATGAGCCATATTTTGCGAAAGTAAGGAGCGTAAATCAAATTGAATCTCTTTAGTAGTAAAAATAAAAAGATTGTTAAAGATCCTTTAATGGGAGAGAATCCTATCTCCATCCATGTATTAGGAATATGCTCTGCATTGGCGATAACAACGAAAATTGATACTGCTGTTGTGATGACCATTGCTGTTGTTGCAGTTTTATCAATATCAAATGTGGTTATTTCACTTCTTCGAAATAATATTCCCAATAAGGTTAGAATTATAATTCAGATGAGTGTAGTAGCTTCTTTGGTAATCATTGCAGACCAGGTATTAAAAGCTTACATGTATGATATGAGTAAGCTTCTAGGCGTTTTTCTTGCACTAATCATAACCAATTGTATTGTGCTTGGTAGGGCAGAGGCTTTTGCCATGCAAAACTCTCCAAGTAAAGCTTTGCTTGATGGAATGGGCAATGGTCTTGGGTACGGAGCGATTTTAATTGCTGTTGCTTTTTTCAGAGAATTATTTGGCTTTGGATCCATCTATGGAGCTCAGGTATTTAGTGATCAAATTTATTCAGGCGGTTACGAAAATAATGGTTTGATGATATTGTCACCTGGAGCATTTTTTATTTTGGGTTTAATAGTTTGGGCGCACAGAGCTTATACTAAAGTTATAGATAAAGATTAAATATGCAGCATTACGTTAACATAATTATAAATTCAGTATTCATTGAAAATATACTATTAATATATTTTCTTGGAATGTGTTCGTTTTTATCGATTTCAAAGAAAGTTGAGACTTCAATTGGATTGGGTTTAGCAGTGATTTTTGTATTGTCCATTACTGCGCCTGCAAATTGGGCAATTAATGAATACCTACTTGCAGATGGCGCGTTAAGTTGGGCTGGTTTAGGGCACATAAATTTAGATTTTCTTCAATTTATAGTTTTCATATCAGTCATTGCTGCTATGGTGCAGTTAGTTGAGATGTTAATGGATAGATTTTCTCCAGCACTCTATGTGAACCTTGGTATTTTTCTCCCTCTCATAACTGTGAATTGTTCAATTTTAGGAACTTCTCTGTTTTTAGTAGAAAGAGAATATGATTTAATCGAGTCTACAGTTTTTGGTTTTGGATCTGGGCTAGGATTTTTCTTGGCAATAGTTTCCTTGGCGACAGTTAGAAAAAGAATGAGATATTCTAATGTTCCCCCTACCCTTAGAGGAGTTGGAATGGCTATGCTGTTGACTGGGTTAATATCAATGGCATTTTTAGGTTTTTCAGGTATTAGTTTGTAGTAAAGGGTTAGTATATGGAATTTACAATAATTAGTGTTTTAGTTTTTGCAAGTATAACAACGTGTTTGGTTTTGCTTTTGAATCTTGCAGAAAAGAAATTACTTCCTCAAGGTGATGTCTCCATTTTAATTAATGATGAGCCTGACAAGGCTCTGAGCGTTGGAACCGGTGGTACTTTACTTGGAGCATTGAGTGGTCAGAAAGTATTTTTACCCTCTGCATGTGGTGGCGGGGGTACATGTGCAATGTGTAAGTGTCAAGTATTTGAAGGAGGAGGCGATATACTTCCAACAGAGACTAGCCATATCAGTAGACCAGAAGCAAAAGATAATTGGCGTTTAGCATGTCAGGTTAAAGTTAAAGAAGACATGAAAATTCATGTCCCTGATGAAGTATTTAGTGTTCAAAAATGGGATTGTACTGTTAAGTCAAATACTGACGTAGCCACATTCATAAGAGAATTTGTTATTGAACTCCCTGAGGGTGAAAATATGAATTTTGAGGCTGGTGGGTATATTCAAATAGATATACCAGAATACCATGGTTTAAATTTTAAAAATTTTGACATTGATAAGGAATATCATGAAGATTGGGATAAGTACAATATTTGGGATTTAGTTGCAAATAATGATGAACCCGAATTCCGTGCATATTCTATGGCCAGTCATCCTGCAGAGGGTAACAAAGTAATGTTGAATGTAAGAATTGCTACTCCCCCCCCTGCGCTGTGGAATGATGTTCCCCCAGGAAAGGCATCATCTTACATATACAGTCTAAAAGCAGGTGATCCAGTTACAATATCAGGTCCATATGGTGAATTTTTCATTAAAGACACTGATCGTGAGATGGTATATATCGGGGGTGGTGCTGGTATGGCTCCAATGCGCTCTCATTTATTTCATTTATTTCATACATTGAAAACAGGAAGGAAAGTTTCTTTTTGGTATG
This sequence comes from bacterium, assembly GCA_004321745.1. Lineage (GTDB taxonomy): Bacteria > Fidelibacterota > Marinisomatia > Marinisomatales > UBA1611 > TMED80. The sequence continues at coordinate 57,019 of SGYO01000004.1, forward strand.
GTGCTAGGTCGTTAAGAGAAATGTTTTACGATGACGAATTCAAAAAAATTGCTGATGAATTTCCTAATTTTACTTATAATGTTGCACTATCAGAACCTATGCCTGAAGATAATTGGACTGGCCCAACTGGTTTCATTCATCAAGTGGCTCATGATAATTATTTAAGTAATCATGAAGATCCAACTGAGATTGAATATTATATGTGCGGTCCTCCGCCAATGGTCAAAGCTGTCGAGGATATGTTAGATGATCTAGGTGTTGAAAAAGAAATGATCGCCTTTGATAGTTTTGGTTAAAAGTGTATTAGTCAGTCTATTTTTAAAAGCCCAAATTATTTTGGGCTTTTTATTTTTCAATTACTCATGTTCAAATGTTTCAATTGAAAATATAATCTCTGGTCAAACAATGGGGACTACTTATAATGTTAAAATTATTCATTCCACAGCCATTGAAAATATTGATCAAGTCAAATTTGAAATTGATTCCATTCTTGTTGACTTTAACAAACAGATGTCTACCTGGATAGACGACAGTGAAATTTCAATCTTTAATAAAACATTATCTACCGAACCATTTAAAATATCTGACGAGTTCTTTCATGTCTTAGAGCAAGGTAAAATTATAAACCAGCTTACTGATGGAGCTTTTGATTTTACTATATTTTCACTCGCTGCAAATTGGGGATTTGGTCCGGACTCTTTAGTTATTATAGATAATCCTCAAGATGATAAAATTAAACAAATTCTATCTTATACTGGATCAGATAAAATAGAGCTTGATTACCCTTTTATAAAAAAAACAAATCCTGATGTTCAGTTAGATCTTAATGCTATAGCTAAAGGTTATGCTGTTGATTTAGTTTATGGACGGCTTCAAAAAAGTGGATTTAATAATTTGTTTATTGAGATAGGAGGTGAAATTCGTTGTAGTGGTTTTAACAAAGACGGTAAAAATTGGGTTATAGGAATTGATAGCCCTATAGAAAATTCCAGCCAGCGAATTTTTACCACTGTTCAGCTTCATAATGCTTCCTTAGCTACATCTGGAAACTATAGAAATTATTTAGAGCGGGGCGGAGAAAAAATAAATCATACTATAAATCCAACAACTGGAATGCCAGTGTTAACTGATGTACTATCTGTTAGCGTTAGATCTCAAAACTGTTTGAGTGCAGATGCATGGGCCACCGCCTTAATGGTAATGACATATGAAAAGGGTAGAGAAAAGATAAATATTATGGATAACCTTGAAGCTTTTTGGATTTTATCTGATCAGGATGGAAATCTAAATCAACGTTACACTAAAGATTTCTTTAAAAAATAGGATTAAACACCCTCTAAGTTATCGCACTTTTCAGTGTCTCCTCCACATATCGTACAACTTTCATCAGCGCCAATGCCGCCACAACTTCCTTGAATTGGTTTGTCATTAAAAATTACTCCTATTGATAAACCAAATATTGCAATTCCTAGGATTATTATTGATAAATAAACAGTCATAATAGTATTAATTTACAATGGTAAGGCTATTACTTAGCATATAGAAAATTTTGTAGATTAGAAGCTAAATTAATTATTAAATAAGGGTGTATTTATGTTGAGAAAATTAAGCCTTCTAATTTATTTTTTTCTACCAATTATATGTTTAGGTGCTGGCGGTGGTCACGGAGGGGACTACCATCTTGATGGCAGTTTAGCAAATATGGGAATTATATGGGTGGTTCCATTTGCAGGTATTTTATTATCGATAGCTATTTTCCCTTTAGTCTTACCTGATTTTTGGCATCATAACTTTGGTAAAATATCTCTTTTTTGGGCCTCAATATTGATCATTCCTTTCGTCATCAAAGAAGGTATAGGTGTTACTTTATACGAATTGTTACACGTTGGCTTATTAGAGTATGTACCATTTATCATTCTCCTTTTAGCTTTATTTACGATATCAGGAGGCGTTAGACTTACTGGTGCCCTTGTTGGAACTCCTATTGTAAATCTAGCTATAATTTTAATAGGGACCTTTTTAGCAAGTTGGATGGGTACGACTGGAGCAGCGATGCTACTTATAAGGCCCTTAATAAATGCAAATAAACATCGTAAAAATATCGTTCACATCATTGTATTTTTCATTTTCTTGGTTGCAAATATTGGTGGGTCTTTGACTCCACTGGGAGATCCTCCTTTATTTCTGGGTTTTTTAAAAGGTGTTGATTTTTTTTGGACCACTACAGCAATGTTTGTCCCAATGCTAATTATGATAATTGCATTATCTATAATTTTTTATTTTTTAGATTCTTATTACTTGAAAAAGGAAGATATTAAAGTTGAAACACCTCAGGAAAAGTTAAAATTAGGCATTGAAGGGGTATTTAACTTAGGATTAATTGTTGGCGTTATTGGCGCTGTTTTAATAAGTGGTTTTTGGAAGCCTCATATTAGCTTTGAGGTCTTTTCTGGTGTTCACTTAGAACTTCAAAATTTGACTCGTGACATTTTACTTTTAATTCTGACCTATATTAGTTGGACATATACTTCTCAACAAATTCGTAAAGATAATGAATATACTTGGTTTCCTATCATTGAGGTCGCAAAACTTTTTGCTGGAATTTTTGTAACTATCATTCCTGCTATAGCGATACTTAAGGCTGGAACTAATGGAGCTTTAGCCGGTATAATTAATGCTGTTTCTAGTGATAATGGTCCTGTTAATATTATGTATTTTTGGTATACAGGCGTATTATCGAGTTTCTTGGATAACGCACCAACATACTTAGTGTTTTTTAACACAGCTGGTGGTGATCCTATTACTTTAATGGGTGAGCTGAAAAATACATTGTTAGCTATTTCCGCTGGTGCAGTTTTTATGGGAGCAAATACTTATATTGGTAATGCACCAAATTTCATGGTCAAATCTATCGCGGAGTCGTCAGGCGTTGAAATGCCTAGTTTTTTTGGATACCTATTTAAATGGTCTATTCCATTTCTTGTGCCATTATTCATTATCGTAAGTTGGATATTCTTTGCATGAGAATTACAAAAGTAACAACAAAGACAGGAGATGGTGGTAAAACAAGTTTAGGCAACGGTCAGCGTGTCCATAAAAATCATCCAATTATTAATACCTTAGGTGAATTAGATTATCTCAATTCGATAATTGGTTGGGCAGAAGTTGAAAGTGCAAATGAAAGCTATTCTCGTGAATTAAAAAATATTCAGCAAGATATTTTCAATATTAGCGGCGATTTGTCCTTGCCAAATAGTGATGTCTCGTTGCTTAAAGAAGAACGTATCATTCATTTAGAGAAAATGATAAAAAGTATGAATGAAAAGTTACCCCCACTTGAAGAATTCATACTCCCTGGAGGAAGTGAGCTCAATGCTAGATTGCACATTGCAAGAACAACTTGTCGAAATAGTGAAAGATCATTAGTAAGTCTTCATTTAGAGCATGATAAAAACAAAATTCATGCAAAATATCTTAATAGGTTGTCAGATTATTTATTTCTACTTGCTAGAGAGGTTGCACAAAGTGAGAATCAAAATGAGGAACATTGGGAGCTCGAAAAATGAATTTTAACAATTCGATTATTGATTGGAAGCAAGTTGATAATGTGATTAGTTCAAGCAACCGAATTCTTCTCACAACTCACGAAAATCCAGATGGCGATGGACTTGGCTCTGAGGTTGCAATGTATCATCATTTGTGTGATGAAAAAAAAGATGTAAAAATTATCAATTGTTCTATTACACCATCGATGTTTGATTATATAAATGAGGGTGGGTGTATTGAAACTTATAATGAGAGCTATCATCTAGAGTGGTTAAAAAAATGTGAGTTGGTCATTGTTTTTGATGTTGGTGACTTTAACCGAACTAGGAATGTTAAAGAAGCAGTAGAAAGATTTAACATTCCAGTCATGAACATTGACCACCACCCACACCCTGATAAAAATGATTTTTCCTACAATGTCGTAGACATCAAAGCTGCTGCAACTGGTTGTATGGTTAGAAGCTATCTTGAAGTTGCTCGATCTGCTCCGTTAAATAAAAAAATATGTGATGGAATATATACTGCGGTTATGACAGACACAGGGTGCTTTAAGTATAGTAATACCGATACGTATTGTCATTCAATTGCAATTGAGTGTTTGGAAAATGGAGTTGACACTAATTCTATTTATCAAAAAATTTATGAGAATAGCTCTAAAAAAAGAGTAAGTGTTTTGGCACATATGATTGAAAATATTTCTTATGAATTGGACGGTAAATTTGCATGGTCTTATGTTACTATAGAAATAATGAAAAAATATGAAGCAAATAAAGAGGATTTAGAAGGTTTTCCTGATTTCATTAGGTCAATCGAGGGGGTTGAGGCTGCTTTAATGATTTTTGAAATTGAGGATAATTTATGTAGAATGAATTTCCGTTCTAAAGGTAAAATTATTGTTAATAAAATTGCTAAATCTTTTAATGGTGGAGGACATGCGTTTGCCTCTGGAGCTGTTCTTCATCAGCCGATAAGTGAAGCGAAAAAAGTTATTATAGATAAAACTATAGAAATGGTTCAAGAACAATTGGATAATATTTGAATGAAAATACTTGTAGCAAAGGATGCTGGTTATTGTTTTGGTGTAAGGGATGCAGTAAATCTTGCCAAAAAGAGTGGTGATGACTTTCAAGAGGTTTACATGTTGGGTGATATTGTTCATAATGAAACGGTCGTTGATGATTTAAATAAAAGTGGTTCTAAAGTTGTAGAAAGTTTAAATGATATTCCTGAAGACAAGCCTGTGCTGTTTCGTGCCCATGGCACCGATCCAGAAACATGGAAGAAAGCACAAAAAAAGAAGTTAAATATCATTGATGCTACCTGCCCATTAGTTACAGAAATTCATGAAGAGATAAAAGAGTTAGAATCTGAAAATAGAAGGACTATTATTATTGGTGATCACAATCACGATGAGGTCGTAGGTATAGCCGCTCAGGTGAAAGATCCCATCATCATTTCATCTGTCGATGAGGCTAAAGAATTAGGAAAAATGAAACGAGCTGGGGTAGTAAGTCAGTCAACTCAAATGATTGAAAATGTCCAAGAAATATTAAATGTACTTTCAGAAAAAGTTTATGATTTAAGATTTGTAAATACAATCTGTTTTCCTACTAGGAGAAATCATGATCAAATTAAAAAACTATCCAATATATGTGATTTGATGATTGTTATAGGCTCCTTTACTAGTGCTAACTCAAAGAGACTTACACAGTTATCGTTAGAAAGAAATAAGAATTCTTTTCAGGTAACATGTGCTGATGATATAAATGAATCATGGTTTGATAGTGTAGATAGTGTTGGTATTTCTGCTGGAGCCTCTACGCCAGATAATTTGATAGAGGATGTAATAGCAAAAGTAAAATTATTTTCAAAAATTAAAGTTAAGGAAGAAATATATGGGTAAAGATCAATTTAATGTTAAGATTGGCCTAGCGGAAATGCTCAAAGGTGGAGTAATAATGGATGTAACAAATGTTGAGGAAGCAAAAATAGCCGAATCAGCTGGAGCATGCGCTGTTATGGCATTAGAAAGAATACCTTCTGATATTCGTAAAGATGGAGGTATTGCAAGAATGAGTGATCCAAAAATGATTGAAGAAATTCAAAAAACAGTTTCCATACCAGTTATGGCAAAATGCAGAATTGGTCATTTTGCAGAGGCTCAAGTATTAGAGGCCTTAGAGGTTGATTTCATTGATGAGAGTGAAGTGCTTACTCCTGCGGACGAGCACAACCACGTTTGGAAACATGATTTTAAAGTTCCATTTGTTTGTGGATGTAGAAATCTCGGAGAAGCTTTAAGGAGAATTGCTGAAGGTGCTGCTCTCATTAGGACGAAAGGAGAAGCTGGAAGCGGAAACATTGTCGAGGCAGTAAGGCACATGAGAACAGTAATGAATGATATTGCCAAACTAAAGAGTATGAGTAAAGAGCAGCTTGTTGCTGAGGCAAAAAATATGGGTGCACCACTAGATTTAGTTATGCAAGTTTCTAAAACTGGGAAATTACCTGTTCCTAATTTTGCTGCTGGTGGTATAGCCACTCCTGCAGACGCTGCATTAATGATGCAGTTAGGAGCTGAAACTGTATTTGTTGGTTCTGGTATTTTTAAAAGTGAGGACCCAGAAGCTCGCGGAAAGGCTGTAGTAGAGGCAACAACAAATTATAAATATGCAAGTAAGGTATTAGAAGCAAGCAGGGGATTAAAATCTGCCATGAAAGGTTTAGACATGTCAGAAATTCCTGAGGGTGAAAGATTACAGGAGCGGGGCTGGTGATAAAAATTGGCGTATTAGAGCTACAAGGTAATTTTGAATCGCACCATAAAATTTTAAAGAAGTTAGGGTATGATTCTGTTGGCGTTAAGAACTCTAATGATTTAGAATGTCTTGACGGCCTAGTTTTACCTGGCGGAGAGTCAACCACAATGTCACTATTAATTGACTCTTTTAATCTACGGGATTCATTATTAGATTTTTCTAAAAAAAAACCGATCTTAGGTACTTGTGCTGGATTAATTTTAATGGCTAAAAATATTGAAAATGAATCGAGAGTTAATCCACTTGGCATACTGGATATCACGGTAGATAGAAATGCATATGGTAGGCAAATCATGTCAAAAAAAGAACAAATAAACATGAAATTCAATTCTAAGCTAGTCGATTTTGAAGTCACTTTAATTAGGGCTCCAAAGATCATAGAAATGGGCGATGAAGTCCAGGTTCTATTAGATCTTGATGACTCTCCAATAGCGATATACAATGGAATGCATATGGGGTTATCTTTTCATCCTGAACTAAATGGTGTGACTTTATTTCATGAGAGTTTATTTAGAGGATCAGTAAATTCAAATTTTCAAGCTCCAGGAAATATTAATGCAGCTTAAATATTTACCAAATATTAAATCTCCTGACGATTTGAAAAAACTTAATACTGGAGAACTACATACTTTATGCGAAGAGTTACGTTTTTATACTATAAATACGATAACTGAGATTGGGGGTCATTTAGCTCCAACCTTAGGAGTAATCGAGCTTACTACTGCTCTACATTATGTTTATAATACGCCAGAAGATAAGTTAGTTTGGGATGTTGGGCACCAAGCATATGCTCATAAATTATTGACTGGTAGATTTGAAGAGTTCCCAAGCATAAGACAATACGGCGGTCTTAGTGGTTTTTTAAAACGTAGCGAGAGTGAATTTGATGTTTTTGGTGCAGGGCATGCTTCAACTGCAATTTCTGCCGCTCTGGGTATGTCTGAAGCTAGATATCAAAATAAAAAAGATTACAAGGTTGTATCTGTCATTGGTGATGGGGCTATGACGGGAGGGTTGGCCTTTGAGGCTATTAATAATGCTGGACATTTAGGTAGGCAGATAACAGTTATTTTGAATGACAACGAAATGTCTATTAGTCCCAATGTTGGGGCAATAAGCAAATACTTCACGAGACTGATTTCCAATCCTATTTACAATAAGCTTAAACAAGAAGCTTGGGGAATGACTAAAAAGCTTCCTCTAGCAAAAGGTACCATACAATCATTTTTGAGTAGGTTAGATAAAAGTATTAAAAATATTATTGTTCCAGGTATGTTATTTGAAGAAATGGGCTTTAGGTACTTTGGACCAATAGATGGACACGATTTAGATGAAGTAATTAAAACTTTAGAAATGATAAAGGACCTTGACAGACCTGTTCTATTACATGTGCTAACAAAAAAAGGTAAAGGAATGTCCCTAGCTGAAGATAATCCAGTAAAGTATCATGGAGTAAAAGCAAACGGAAATTCCAATGGAACTACAAATGGAAAAGCATCAAAAATTAAAAAAAATATCATACCTTCCTTTCAGGATGTCTTTGGGCACCTTGCGTGTGAGGTAGCTGATCTTCGAAAAGATACTGTATGCATTACTGCTGCTATGCGAGAAGGTACGGGTTTGGTGCCTTATGAAAAGAAATTTAAGGATAGGTATTATGATGTAGGTATAGCAGAGGGACATGCTGTAACATTTTCTGCTGGGTTGGCAACTCAGGGAATAAGGCCAATTGTAGCTATATACTCTACTTTTTTACAAAGAGCATTTGATCATATTGTGCATGATGTTTGTGTACAGAATTTACCTGTCATTTTTTGTATGGATAGAGCTGGTATTGCTGGTGAGGATGGACCTACTCATCATGGTGCTCTAGACATCGCTTATTTTAGATGTATTCAAGGCATAGTATTAGCTGCCCCGAAAAATGGTAACGAGTTTAGAGATTTACTATATACGGCATTAAATCATAGTGGTCCTGTTGGAATACGTTATCCAAAATTTAATTCAATAGAATTTGATGAAGTTGGCCAAGCCAATCTGCTGCCAATAGGTTCTTGGGATGTCGAAAAAAAAGGAGATGATTTGGTAATTCTTGCAGTAGGTCCTATGGTATATAGTGCTTTGAAAGTAGCAGAAGAATTAAATGCACAAAATATTTCGGTTGAGGTTGTAAACTGTAGGTTTATTAAACCGATGGATAATAGTTATCTAAAAACGATTGTTTCTAGAGGTATAAATAACATTTTGACAATCGAGGAAGGAGTTATTGAGGGTGGTTTCGGAGATGGAGTTAGTTCTTTTTTGATTGAAAATGGTTTTAAAGGTAATTTGAAAAGGCTCGGACTTCCTGATTCTTATGTACAGCATGGAAGTAGGTCTCAAATTTTATCACACCTATCGCTGGATGATTCTGGTATTAAAACAAAAGTTTTAGAATTAATTGATGAGGTCAAAGAGTTTCATTAGATTAATGTTGATATGAATATACCAAATGGTAATAAAACTTTATCTAATTGGTCTTCATCTTTAGAAAAATCCAAAGTTAGATCTTTTAACTTTGACACCCTTAGTGGCCACCCACTAGATGTTTGCTATTTTCCGGAAGACTTTGACCAAAATTTTATTAACGATATCGGTGCCCCTGGTCAATACCCATACACTCGCGGCATTCACTCTAATTTATATCGCGGGAAATTATGGACAATGAGGCAATTTGCTGGCTTTGGAACTCCCGTAGAAACAAACCAAAGATTTAAATTGTTATTAGATAAAGGTCAAACTGGTCTTTCCGTTGCTTATGATATGCCAACTTTAATGGGTTATGATCCAGACCACAACTTATCGCTTGGCGAGGTTGGTAAATGTGGTGTTAATGTTTTCCATATTGGAGATATGGAAAAACTTTTTGAAGGCATTAATTTAGAGGATGTATCAGTATCTCAAACTATTAATGGCCCTGCAATAATTTTATTTGCTTTCTACGTAGCAGTAGCAGAAAAGCATGGAGTTAATATTAAAAATTTAAGAGGAACCTTGCAGAATGATATTTTAAAAGAATTCATTGCTCAGAAAGAATGGATTTTCCCTCCGAACCCATCTATGAGATTAATTACTGATATGTTAAGCTATTGCACTGAGAAAATGCCATTATATAATACAATTTCTGTTAGTGGTTATCATATTAGAGAGGCTGGTTCAACAGCTGCTCAAGAATTGGCATTCACTCTATCTGACGGTTTCACTTATATAGAACATGGTCTAAATGCAGGTTTAGATATAGATAGTTTTGCTCCCAGAATTTCATTTTTCTTTAATTCACACTCAGATTTTTTTGAAGAAATTGCTAAGTACCGTGCGGCAAGAAGAATTTGGGCAAAAAGATTAAAAAATAAATATGGAGCAAAAAGTCAAAAATCTATGATGCTAAGATTTCACACCCAAACAGCCGGTTGCAGTTTAACCGCGCAGCAGCCGGAAATAAATATCGCAAGAACTAGTTTCCAGGCAATGGCAGCTGTTTTAGGAGGTACTCAAAGTCTGCATACAAATTCTATGGATGAGACCTTAGCTCTTCCATCAGAAAAAGCAGCTGAAATAGCTCTTAGGACACAACAATTAATTGCTTATGAAACAGGAGTGGCTAACGTTGTAGATCCTTTAGGGGGTTCATGGTTTGTAGAACAATTAACTAATGATTTGGAGCAAAAGGCCGAAGAATATTTTAATGAAATAGACAATATTGGTGGCGTAATACCGGCTATTGAGCAAGGTTATCAGCAGAGAGAAATAGCAAAGTCTGCATCAGAATATCAAAGTAAGGTAGATAATGAGGAAAGAGTCGTAGTTGGAGTTAATAAATTCGCGAATGAAAATGAAGAAATAGATATTCCAATTTTAGAAATCGATACAAGAGCGGAAAAAAATCAAATGGAAATGTTATCTTTAGTTAAAAATAATCGAGATAATATTTCCGTTAAAAACTCATTAGAACATATAACTAGAGCATGTAGTACAAATGATAATCTTGTAGTTCCAATAATCAAAGCTGCTAAAAATTATTGCACATTAGGAGAAATAGTTGAAGCTATTAAAGTTGAATTTGGTGAGTGGTCTGAAAGTTCAGCATTCTAAAAAAATAATTATTTCAAAAGGTTAAAAAATATAATGGAAAGAAAAATTGTACATGTTGTTGGTACTGGCACAATTGGCGAGCCTTTAATTGGTTTATTATGTGATTACCAAGGACAGCTTGGTATTGATGAGATAACGTTTCATAAAAATTCTGCACTAAAAATTGATAGATCGAAAGTTGTTGATTTATTAAAAAGAGGAGCTAGGTTAGCTGTTGATGATGGTAAAGAAAATGATTTTAAGAAATTAAAGATTGATTCTGACTTGCGTGCTGAAGATGCAATTGAGAGAGCTTCTGTGGTTATTGATTGTACTCCAAAAGGAATTGGGCATGAAAATAAGCTTAAATATTATGAGAATTTCTCAAATAAGGTGAAAGGTTTTATAGCCCAAGGCAGCGAAAATGGGTTTGGTAAAAAATATGCTAGAGGTATAAATGATAATGCTTTAACTCCTGAGGACAAGTTTATACAAATCGTTAGTTGCAATACGCATAATATTTCTTGTCTTACGAAAACTATAGCTTTTAATGATGACAGTTGTAATAACTTAGATAAGGGTGATTTTATCTGTATCAGAAGAGCGAACGATTTAAGTCAACAGGAGAGCTTTATTCCAGCTCCAAAAGTTGGCATTCATGAGGATGAAAAATTTGGCACTCACCATGCTAAAGATGCTCATGGTTTATTTAGCACTATTGGTGAAAACCTAAATTTATATTCCTCTGTGATGAAGGTTAATAGTCAGTATATGCATATTCTTCGTTTTAAAATATCATTGAATGAACCGATTCACATTGATGATCTAAAGAGCAGATTAATAGAAAATCCTTTAATAGCCTTAACTACTAAAGATATGACCAGCTCAGTATTTTCGTTCGGACGAGATCATGGCCATTATGGGAGAATACTAAATCAAACGGTAATTGTTGAGCAATCTTTAAATATTAATAATGGAAATGAAATAACTGGTTTTTGCTTTACCCCACAAGATGGTAATTCAATCCTTAGTAGTATATCTGCAACTGAGTGGTTTCTTTATCCTCATTCATACGAAGATAAAATTCAATGTTTATCCAATTTATTTTTTAATAATATATAAATAATACCATATTAAGTTAATTCTTTGACCGATTTTAAAATACCGAACCCACTCATTATAAACGAAAAATACCTTACAAAGTATTTTGAACATTTTGATTTTCTTTTTAAGAAAAAAAAAGACTTAAGGGTTTTATTGGCATTCTCTGGGGGAAGCGATTCCATGTTGGTGCTTTATTTACTTCTAAGATATTTCAAAGGTAATAATCGGGCCATTAAAATTGCGCACATAAATCATAATCTTAGAAATGATAGTTTCAAAGATGAGGCTTTTGTTACGAAAGTAGGATTGGAGCTTGGAATAAATACATACATAAGGCAATTAAATCCTAAATTAAAGTCAAATGATGAGAGTATTGAATCTTGGGCAAGGAAAGAAAGATATAAGTCGCTGTCAGAAATTCTTATTGAATCTTATTCTAATATTATTTTAACCGGTCATCATAAAAATGATCAGGTAGAGACAATTTTAAAGAATATTTCTGAAAAGACCGGTTTGTTTGGTTTGGGTGGAATGAAATCTATTAGTAAAAATTTAATTAGGCCGCTTCTTCCATTTACGAAAATAGAATTAATGAGAATAATTGATAAATATAAAATTCCTTATGTTGATGATTCATCAAATGAAGAGTTACGTTTTAAACGAAATTTCATTCGAAAAAAGGTTCTTGGCCCCTGGGTTTTGAATGATAATAAAGTTGTCGATTCAATTGCTGAATCGGCGGCATATTTTTCTAAGTATCAAAAATCATTAATATATTTTATAAATGAATTCATCCAAAATAATGTATCACAATTGCAAAATGGTCAAGTTTTAATTAAAAAGAAACATATAGAAAAATTACCCTCGCTGGCTAAGGTGATGGTTGTTCAAGTTTTAACTAATTCACTAGGACAGTTTAGAAAGCATGACTTTTTGGATATTAAGAAATTTTTACAAAAAAATATTACTGGTAGTATTTATAACTCAAGATTCAAATGGTGCTTATTAATAGATAGAAAAAATTTTTATTTGTCTGAAAAGGGTATAACAAAAAAAAGTAAAATGATTGATGTTTCTTTAGGAGAAACAGTTGAATTCTTCGAATATGATTATATCTGTAAAGAAATAAATTCTGCTGTTGAGATTTCAGAAAATCCAGATGTTGAATATATTGATTATTGTAAAATAAAAAATAAAAAATTACAACTAAGAGTTTGGAAAGAAGGAGATGTCTTTAGGCCATTAGGAATGTCAGGCAAACAGAAAATCAGCGATTTTTTAATAAATGAAAAACTAAATCGTTTTGAAAAATTCAATCAGCCTGTTCTTTGTGCTGATGATCAAATTATTTGGCTTTGTGGTCATAGAATTGATGATAGATACAAGGTTAGTGATCAGACTATAAAATACATTAGGCTCAATAGAGCAAAGAGGTCAATTGCGCAATGAAAGGTATAGAGCAAAATCTTGAAAAATATATATCAGATCAAGATATATCTAAAAGAGTCAAAGAAATTTCAAATGAAATTTCGCGTTTATATTGCGATAAAAATCCAATTTTAATTGGAGTTTTAAATGGTAGTTTTATTTTTTTGTCAGATCTTATTAGACATCTAAATATTCATTGTGAGGTTGACTTTATAAAAATATCTAGTTACGTAGGGAAAAAATCTATTGGGAAGATAAATATGACCAAAGGCTTAGATCTAGACATCAAAAATAGAAGTGTAATTATTATAGAAGATATTATCGATTCTGGTCAGTCAATAAGCTACTTATATGATTATATCAGTAATTTAAATCCTAAGGACATAGCAGTTATTTCACTCCTAGCAAAAAAGAGTATATCTAAGCTAAATTTTAAAATTGATTTTATAGGATTTGAAATATCTTCAGAATTTGTCGTAGGATATGGTTTAGATTACAACCATAAATTAAGGAACTTGAAATCAATTTATAAGTTATAAAAACACCATGTTTGGGAATAAGGAAAATTATGGAAGAAAAGAAAAAATCCTCCGATAAAAAAAGTAATGAAAAGTTAGAATTCCAATGGAAAAAAGCTGGCAGAACCAGTTTTATTTGGATTACAATTATTTTAGTGACTGTATATTTTTCTAGTATCTTATCTGAGAACAGAAATAATGAAGTAGAAATAGAATACACGGAATACAAAAGCTATCTTGATGAAGGTGCTATCAAAAAAGCTACTATAATTAATAAAACTTTCTTTGGCGAATTTAAAGAAAATCAGACAATTGAAACACCTTTGGGAATGCGTGATGATATTATAAAATTCCATCTTACAATGCCGTTTATTGATAGAACAACCACTGAAGAGTGGGACGCCGCTGGAATTCAGTATAGTTTTAAAGAAAAAAGTATAGATTGGACTGGATATTTTTTAAATATGCTGCCATGGATATTACTTATAGGCTTTTGGTTTTTCATGCTTAGGCGCATGCAAGGTGGAGCTGGAGGCATGGGGAATATATTCAAATTTGGAAAAAGTAAGGCCTCATTATGGACATCTGATCAACCTAGAGTGACTTTTAAAGATGTCGCAGGATGTGAGGAAGCAAAAGAAGAATTAAAGGAGGTAATTGAATATTTGAAAAGTCCAAAAAGATTTCAAAAACTTGGAGCAAAAGTACCGAAAGGTGCTCTTTTAGTTGGTCAGCCTGGTACTGGAAAAACTCTAATGGCTAGAGCTATTGCAGGAGAGGCTGGTGTGCCATTTTACAGTTTAAGTGGTGCTGATTTTGTGGAAATGTTTGTGGGTGTTGGCGCATCTAGAGTAAGAGATCTCTTCGAACAAGCTAAAAAAAGTACACCATGTATTATTTTCATTGATGAGTTAGATGCTGTTGGTAGGCAAAGAGGAGCTGGCATTGGTGGAGGACATGATGAGCGTGAACAAACTTTAAACGCTCTATTAGTAGAGATGGATGGATTTGAAAATGATAAAAATATCATAGTTATTGCTGCTACAAATAGGCCTGATGTTCTAGATACAGCACTTTTGAGACCTGGCCGTTTTGATAGGCAAATAATCGTAGATGCCCCGGATTACAAAGGTAGGTTAGGAATTTTAGAGGTCCATACAAAAAAAGTTGTCTTGAATAAGCGTAAAGTAGATTTAAAGTCATTAGCAAAAGGAACTCCTGGAATGGTAGGTGCTGATTTAGCAAATATAGTTAATGAGGCTGCTCTATTAGCTGCGAGAGACAAAAAACTGTCTATTGATATGGATGACTTCGAAGAAGCCAAAGATAAAGTAATGATGGGAGTACAGAGAAAAAGTATGGTTCTTACTGATGAAGAAAAGGAAACAACCGCATATCATGAAGCAGGTCATGCTATCGTTGCAATAAGAACAAAGGGTGCAGACCCAGTTCATAAGGTTACAATAATTCCAAGAGGAAGAGCTTTAGGTGTGACAATGCAGTTGCCCATGGATGAAAAGCATGGTTATTCAAAACCATACGTTGATGGTAGGTTAGCAATTTTAATGGGAGGGCGTGCTGCTGAGATGCTAATTTTTGATAAAATGACTACAGGTGCTGGTAATGATATCGAGCAGGCGACGCAGATTGCAAGGAAGATGGTCACTGAATGGGGTATGAGTGAGTCATTAGGGCCAATGACTTTCGGAAAAAAGAATGATGAAGTTTTTCTTGGTCGTGAAATTCAGTCTCAAAGAAATTACAGTGAAGTTACTGCTAGAATGATAGATGAAGAGATCGCAAAGATAATAAGAACTGCGCAAAAAAGATCAGAGGAAATTTTAAATGATAATCAAGAATTGCTGCACAGCATGGCAAAGTCTTTGCTTAAACATGAGACTATAGATTCAAAAGATATACAAAAATTACTAGATGGTAAAAAGATCATTAGAAGAAAACCCAGTATCAAAGCCTCGAAAAGTTCTAATGGCAAAGTAAAATCAACTTCAACCTCAGTAAGAGCAAACGGTAAATTGTAATTCATTTAGCTCAAGAATGAAATTTTTTTGAGGACTATATTATAAATATTAATAGTTTCAGAAAATGGTTATCAAATCCTTCTAGTGTACTCACTATGGGAGTTCTAAATGTTACTCCAGATTCATTTAGTGATGGTGGAAAATTTAATCGACTTGATTTGGCCTTAAAACATATTGACAGTATGTTAGAAAATGGAGCCGATATCATAGACATTGGAGGAGAGTCAACTAAACCGGGTTCAGATCCAGTTTCAATTGATGAAGAATTAAATAGAGTCATCCCTATAATAAATGAGGTCAAAAAAACAAATAATGACATACTGATTTCAGTAGATACTTATAAATCTGTTGTTGCCAAAGAGGCAATTAAAGCTGGTGTAGATATCATAAATGATATAAGCGGTTTAGCATTTGATGAAGATATGGCACCTCTTTTGGCAAAAAATGATATCCCAGTTATTATAATGCACATTCAAGGCAAGCCTAAAACAATGCAACAAAATATATTTTATAATGAATTAATTAATGATATTAAAAAATATTTTAAAAAAAGATGTGATCATGCAATAAAGTCTGGAATAAAAAAGAGCAATATTATTTTAGACCCAGGTATTGGTTTTGGTAAAACATTTAATCATAATTATAAACTTTTAAACAGTCTAGAAATATTTAAAGATATGGCATATCCCCTTCTTATTGGACCTAGCAGAAAGGCATTCATTGGAGATGCGTTAAATTTGCCACCTGATGAAAGAGTAGAGGGCACAATAGCAACAGTAGTAGCTGGTATTTTGAATGGTGCAAACATTGTTAGGGTTCATGATGTAAAAGAAAATAAAAGAGCAATTACAGTAACAGAAAACATTTTGGCTGCTAAATGATTGATCTTTTTAAAATTGGTTTTATAAAGGTATCTCTTATAGATATTATAGATATTCTTTTAGTAACATGGATTTTCTATAAAGTTTACCAATATTTTAAAGAAACTAGAGCAGGGCAGATGCTCATAGGGTTAATTATTCTTCTAATTGCTTCCTTCTTGTTTAATGCCTTCGGCATAAGTGCTACTTCTTGGCTCATTAATCAATTTCAAACAATTTGGGTTGTTGCCTTTGTAATCTTATTCCAACCTGAGATACGTAGATTATTGATATATGTTGGACAGACGAGGTTTTTCAGGACAATTTTTAGAGTTGGAACCTCCAGATCATTAGAAGCTATAGTTGATGCTTCATTACAGCTTAGTAGTACAAAGTTCGGTGCGCTGATTGTAGTTCAAAGAGAAACAGGTTTGCGCATTTACAAAGAGACTGGAACATCAATTAAAGGAGAGGTTTCTTCAGGACTACTTTTGTCCATTTTTAATCCAAGCTCTCCATTGCATGATGGTGCAGTTATTTTGCAAAACACACTAGTTGAAGCTGCAGGTTGTATCTTACCATTAACTGAAAGTGATATGATAACACCTGATATGGGCACAAGGCATAGGGCTGCTTTAGGATTAACTGAGGAAACCGACGCTATTGTTATTGTTATTTCAGAGGAACGCGGTGCTATAGCTGCAGCTGAAGATGGAAGGTTTGTTAACCTTGATATGGATGAAATGGCTTTAAGGCGCTTCTTAAATGAAAGGTTATTTATATCTTCAGGAGATTAATAATCTAGAACATTAAATTATTCAGATTTAGTAAGTTATTACATGGAAATTTCTGAAATAAAAGAAGTGTTTATTGCTGCTAACCAAAAATATTCATCACTAAGGGGGTATCTTTGATTTAGATTTATTAACCTCAAATCTAAATACGCTTAAATTAAAAACTTCAGATTCAAATTTTTGGGATGATAATTTAAGAGCATCAGCTATTCTTAAAAAAATTTCTAGAATTGAAAAAGAAATTGAAACTTGGAATGGAATTGAAGATACCAAAAATGATCTAGAAGTATTATTTGAGTTTCATTCAGAAGGCGAAATTTCTTCAAAAGATCTTTACATTGAGATCAATAAATATAAGAATGTCATTGAAGACCTTGAATTAAAAATGATTCTTGGTAAAGAAGAGGATTCTCAAGATGCTATTATAACTATACACCCCGGTGCCGGTGGTACTGAAAGTCAGGATTGGGTTCAGATGCTTTACAGGATGTATGGTCGATGGGCTGAGCAAAAAGGTTTTGATTTTTCAATAATTGATTTTCAAGCAGGTGATGAAGCTGGTATTAAGGACGTTACTTTTGAGATAAAAGGTGAATATGCATATGGTTTAGCAAAAGCTGAATTTGGAGTCCATAGAATGGTAAGAATATCCCCTTTTGACTCTAATAGTCGGAGGCACACTTCGTTTGCTTCAGTCTATATTTATCCATCGGTAGATGAATCAATTGAAATTGATATTAATGCAAGTGATATACGCATTGATACATACCGAGCTAGCGGCGCAGGAGGTCAACACGTTAATAAAACTGACTCTGCTGTGAGAATTACGCATATACCATCTGGGGTCGTTGCGCAATGTCAAAATGAAAGAAGCCAACATAAAAATAAGAACCAAGCAATGAAACTTTTAAAAGCCAGACTTTATCAGTTAGAAATAGAGAAAGAAAAAGAAAAACAAAAAAACTTTGAGGATAAAAAGAAAGATATCGCTTGG
This sequence comes from bacterium, assembly GCA_004321745.1. Taxonomy (GTDB): domain Bacteria; phylum Fidelibacterota; class Marinisomatia; order Marinisomatales; family UBA1611; genus TMED80. Next base: position 75,231 of record SGYO01000004.1, read on the forward strand.
GGTAGTCAGATTCGTTCATATGTATTTCATCCATATAATCTTGTTAAAGATCATCGTACAAAAGAAGAAACAGGAAATATTCAAGCAGTGATGGATGGTAATTTGGATTCGTTTATTAAATCATATTTACTATATCAAATGAAACAAGAATATTAAAAAATTAAAGGGAATTATCTAACATGATAGAAAAAAATAGTAACATAAGGCAATTGATTGATTTTAGGTTGGAAAAATTAAATAGGTTAAAAGAACTTGGTATTGAGCCTTTTCCACACAAGTATAACCCAACGCATAAAAGCATAGATATTATTAGCAGTTTCAATGATATTGAAAAACAAACTGTTTGCGTAGCTGGTAGAATTATGGCGTTAAGAAAAATGGGCAAGGCATCTTTTATTCATGTAATGGATGATAAAGGAAAGATTCAAATTTTCATCAAAAAAGATAATGTTGGTGATAAGGTTTATGAAGCATTTAACTTGATGGATATAGGCGATTTCATTGGAGTCAGTGGCTTTGTTTTTAAAACAAAGGTTGGTGAAATTTCAATATCTGCTGAAAAATTTGATGTATTATCAAAAAGTATAAGACCATTACCTATTGTTAAAGAAAAAGATGGGGAGGTCTATGATGCCTTTAAAGATAAAGAGCTTCGATATAGGAATAGACATTTGGATTTAATAGTTAACCCTGAGACTAGAGAAACATTCATCAAAAGGACAAAAATTATTAATGAAATAAGATCCACATTAAATTCTAAACAATTTTTAGAAGTTGAAACTCCTGTGCTTCAGCCAATCTATGGCGGTGCTAATGCAAGACCTTTTACAACACATCATAATGCTTTAGACCAAAAATTATACCTAAGAATTGCTGATGAATTATATCTAAAACGTTTAATCATTGGTGGGTTTGAAAAAGTATATGAGCTCTCAAAAGATTTTAGAAACGAGGGCATGGATAGAAATCATAATCCAGAGTTTACAATGTTAGAATTTTACTGGGCGTACGCAGATTTTAATGATTGTATGGAATTAGTTGAAGAAATAATACGTAATGCAGCTAAAAAAATTGGTGATTTAAAAATTAAATGGGGTGATTATGATATAGATTTGTCAAAAAAGTTTGATAAAAAATCTTTTTTTCAGCTCATTGAGGAAGCAACTGGTTCTGACTTTTCTAAATTAAGCAATAATGAAATGTTGAAAGTTTGCGAATTACATAATGTGGAAGTTGATAAAAATAGTAACACAGGTCAACTTCTTGACTCAATAATGAGTGAGCTCGTTGAACCTAAACTCATTAACCCTACATTTGTCATTGATTATCCTAAATCCATATCCCCATTAGCAAAATTAAAGCGAGATGGTAGTGAAGAAATTGTGGAAAGGTTTGAACTTTTTATAGGCGGTTCAGAATTTGCTAATTCTTTTTCAGAATTAAACGATCCCATAGATCAAAGATCTAGGCTTGAAGAGCAATCAAAATTAAGAGATCAAGGTGATGACGAGGCTCAACCTATTGATGAGGATTTTATTAATGCAATGGAAATCGGAATGCCTCCAACAGGTGGTGTAGGAATAGGAATTGATAGATTAGTAATGCTACTTACAAATAATCGCTGGATAAGAGATGTGATATTATTTCCAACAATGAAGCCAGAAACAAATTAATAATGAGATTATATCTGCAGTTCATTCTGCGATATTTTAAATATGGTAAAAAAAGAAGCTTTTCATCAAACGCAATCAATCTAGCTACCATTGGCTTAGCAATAGGTGTTTTTTCATTATTAGTGACCATTAGTGTCATTAAAGGTTTTGAAAATGTTTTATCAAATAAATTAGTTAATATTGATGGCAAAATAAGATTAAAAACTATATTTGGATCATCGATAAGTGAGTTAGATAAGATAGATTTAACCATCTTACAATCAAATCCAAAAATGAATGTAACACCTTTTGTTAGAGGTTCTGTTGTAATCCACAAAAATAAGGTAAATGAGGGCTTACTGCTTGAAGGAGTCAACTATTTACCTAGTTTTGACAATTTAGTTGATGGAGAAAAATTTGTAAATGGTGATGAGATTATAATTGGCAGTTCCTTAGCTGAAAGTCTAAAATTAGATTCCTCCGAAGCTTTATACTTAGTCCCTTTGGATGGGTTCATTGGTGATGTAAAAAACTTAAAATATTACAAATTAATATTTAGACGTGCTTTTACCACTGGAATGGATGAATATGATAGAAACCTTGCTTATGTTAGTATCAATACAGCTCAAAAAATATTTAATATGAACGATAAGGTTAGTGGATATATAATTAATTCAGATGTCAAAACAGATGATCTTTTAAAAAGTTTAAATGGTGGTGTTAAATACCCGTATTTTCTAGAAACTTGGATGGATCGGCATCAAGTTATTTTTGCTTGGATTAGAACACAAACGTTACCAATAGTAATAATTTTTAGTTTGATCACTCTTGTTGGCATTACGAATGTAATGGCAACGGTTTCTTTGTTAGTAAATGAAAGAAGTAAGGAAATAGGTATGTTACTTTCTCAAGGTTTTCAAAAATATCAAATAAGAAATATTTTTCTCATTGAATCGGGTCTCATTGGTCTAATTGGGAGCACAATAGGTGTGCTATTGGCCATCTTTTTTACTTTCATTCAAAGTAGGTATAATTTTATTCAACTGCCAGTGGAAGTATACTTTATGAACAGTTTACCTATCGCATTTGATTACAATTTGTGTTTTGTTATAATTTTGCTAAGCTTATTTATTACGATATTTTCAAGTTTTTTGCCCATAAAAACTATTTTTGATAATAAAATACCAAAACTATTGAAAAATTAATGAATTACTTTATAGCTAAGAATTTTCTTGCATCGATGAATACTACTGGGAAAATAACCAATGTAATTTCTGTAGTTGGTATTAGTTTAGGCTCCTTTGCTCTGATTATATCCATTTCTGTTTTAAATGGTTTTGAAAATAAACTGGATGAAAAAATTAGCAACTTTGATGGTCATTTTAGAATTCCAAATTCTATTTCAAATGATAAGTTATCTAAGATTAAATCTTTGAAAGAAGTGAAATCTGTTTTATTTAATTATGAGCGTAAAGGAATGATACATCATCTATCAAACCAATCTTTAGTGACTTTCAAACAGGTAAGTGCTGATTATTTTGAAAGCTTTAATGAAATTCCTTATGTTGGAGCTCTACCATTAGAAAATGAGATTTTTTTAGGAAATGATATAGCCTCTAGGCTAGGTATAAGAACAGGTGACATTGTAAAAATATCCTCCCCTTTAGATAAAAGGTTCATTCTAGGTTTTCCACCTACTCTTGAGGTAAAAGTGTCGGGTATATTTTCAAGCAAAATTTTAAACTATGATAACAAATATATATTTATTTCTAAAAATATTGGGAAAACACTCTTTTCGAATGTTATTGAAAATCAATTCATAGATATAAAATTACACCATTCATCAAAAATTGATGAAACAAGAAAAACATTATCAAATATTATAGGAGGCAAAATCATTTCATCATGGCGCGATAGGAATGTAGCTCTAGTGGGAGCAATCCAAATGGAAAAAATTGGTTCGGTAGTTGTCCTAAGTCTGATTCTTTTAGTAGCATCTTTTAGCATTTTATCGACTATATATTTGATAACAATTAGAAAAATTAAAGATTTGGGAATTCTAAGGTTTTTAGGAATGAAAATGGATGATGTTCATTATTTGATAATGTATCAGGCTTTAATTATTGGTTTTAGAGGGGTTTGTATAGGTTTTACATCAGGAATTTCGGTTGTCCTATTTCAAAATATTTTTAAGATAATCTCTCTGCCTAATGACATATACGCTATGGAAGTACTACCTATGTTTTTATCTCCAGAAGATATTATCATTGTTTTATGTATAAACATTTTCTTTATCTTATCAACTGGTTTTTATGGAACAAGAAAGTTTTTAAAATACGACCCACTGGAGATGTTGAAATGGGTAAAATAATTTTAAATTCTAAAAATCTTACTAAATCTTATCAAAATGGTGATAGGCGGTTAGTGGTTTTAAATAGAATTAACCTTAAACTTGAAGCTGGTACCATAACCACTATCATTGGTGAATCGGGATCAGGTAAATCTACATTATTAAATGTTTTAAGTTCGTTAGATACATTCGATAGTGGCAAGCTACTCATTGAAAATGAGGACATTAAGTCTTTTAACGAAAAAAAAATATCTTCTTTTAGAAATGAAAAAATAGGATTTATTTTTCAATTCCATCATTTACTCCCGGACTTCACTGTAATGGATAATGTACTTATGCCTTTGTGGATTAAAAAAGGTTTTGGACAGTATGAGAGGCCTCTTGATTTATTGAGTGATTTTGGATTACTTAAAATAAAAGATAAATATCCAGATGAGGTATCTGGCGGTGAAAGACAAAGAGTAGCTATAATCAGATCAATTGTTAATAAGCCAAAGATATTATTTGCTGATGAGCCTTCGGGTAATTTAGATGAAAAAAATTCTGCAAAATTGATTGACCTTTTTAAGAGAATTAATAGAGATTTCAATATGACTATAATGCTTACAACGCACAATCCGAGTATTGCAAAAATCGGAAACAATCTTTATGAACTGAAATCTGGTGAACTAATTAAAAGATAGCATGAAAAAAAATTTTTCTAAGAATTTACAATCCATATTAAAGCTAGCAAAAGAGGAAGCGATACGACTAGGACACTCTTACGTTGGGTCAGAACACCTGCTCATTGGATTATTAAAAATTAAAACTGGTACTTCTAAAAAAATATTTGAGCTTTATGATGTAAATGTTATTTCTATTATTAAAATGATTGAAGATTTGATAAGTAATGCTGATAGTACAATGTCATTGGGTCATTTGCCACTCAGCATGAGAGCTGAGAGAGTATTGAAAAATGCATATTTAGAAGCGTCTTCTAGAAATAGCAATGTTGCTGATGATGAACACTTGCTTCTAGCCATGCTCAGAGAAAAAGAAGGTATAGTGTATGAAGTTCTAAATTCACTCGATTTAGATTTTGACACAGTTTGTGAGCTTTTTGACGGCGAAAGTTCTGAATCTAATGATATATATGGAGTTGAGGGTAATAAAGAGGAAAAGACCCCAACTTTAGATCATTTTTCTAGAGATATTACTCTTCTAGCAAAAAAAGGTAAGCTAGATCCTGTTATTGGTCGTGAAAAAGAGATAGAGCGAGTGGCTCAGGTGCTTTCAAGAAGAAAAAAGAATAACCCTGTTTTAATTGGTGAGCCTGGAGTAGGTAAAACTGCGATAATCGAAGGTCTCGCGCAGAGGATTGTTCGTAAAACAGTTCCTAGGTTATTGCATAATAAAAGAATTTTATCTCTTGATTTAGCTGCATTAGTATCGGGTACCAAGTATCGAGGACAATTTGAAGAAAGACTTAAAAGTATTATGAATGAGCTTGAATCTCGTAAAAATTTAATTATTTTTATTGATGAGCTTCATACTTTAGTAGGTGCTGGGGGAGCTTCTGGCTCTTTAGATGCGTCTAATATGTTTAAACCTTCTTTAGCTAGAGGGGACCTTCATTGTATTGGAGCTACCACTCTTAATGAATACAGACAGCACATTGAAAAAGATGGTGCATTAGAAAGGCGTTTCCAAAAAATAATTATTAATGCTCCATCTGTAAATGAATCTATTGAAATACTTATGGGTCTAAAAGACAGGTATGAAGAGCATCATAATGTTAAATATTCTAATGATGCAATAGATGCATGTGTTCATTTATCAGAGAGATATATAACAGACAGATTTTTACCTGATAAAGCAATAGACATACTTGATGAGGCAGGTGCTCGCTCGCATATGTTTAACGATAAAGTTCCGAAAAATATAATTTCTATTGAAAAGCAGATAGAGTCGCTTAGGTCAAAAAAAGAAATTAAAGTTACAAAACAGAAGTTTGAAGAAGCAGCAATTATAAGAGACAAAGAACGCATTCTCTTGGAAAAATTAAGTAAAGCTCAAAAATTATGGAATGAAAAATCTAAGGTAAACATCCATGAAATTTCTTCAGATCATGTTGCTGATGTTGTCTCTTTAATCACTGGTATACCAGTAAATAAGGTTGCTGAAACAGAAAGTAATAAATTATTAAACCTTCCAGATAATTTGAGTGAGTTCATTGTCGGGCAAAAGAAAGCTATTCAAAGTATTTCTAAGGCTATTAGAAGAGCAAGGACTGGGCTGAAAAGCCCATCAAAACCAATTGGTGTGTTCCTTTTTCTTGGTCCAACAGGAGTTGGCAAAACAGAACTTGCAAAGGTATTATCAAATTACTTATTCAGTCATCCCGAGGCGCTCGTTAAAATTGATATGTCAGAGTTTAGTGAAAAATTTGCTTTATCTAGGCTTTTAGGTGCGCCCCCAGGGTATGTGGGTTATGATGAGGGTGGCGAATTGACTGAAAAAATTCGTAGAAATCCTTATTCAGTAGTATTATTCGATGAAGTTGAAAAGGCACATCCTGATCTTTTTAATATAATGCTTCAAATTTTTGATGATGGGGTTTTAACTGATAGTTTCGGTAGAAGAGTTGATTTTAGTAATACAGTAATTATCATGACTTCAAACTTAGGTACTAAAGACCTTGCGATAAGTAATTTAGGGTTTGGTGAAGAACTAAATTTTGAAAATCAAAAAACAATCGAAGCAAAAATTATGAAATCTGTTGACAATGCATTTTCTCCTGAATTAATCAACAGAATCGATGAAACAATTGTATTTCATTCTCTAAGTGAAGAAGACCTTTTTAAGATTATAGATCTTCAGCTTAAAGATTTAAAAGAAAACCTTGAAAAAATTGGGTTAAAAATAAAAGTCTCTGTATCAGCAAAAAGGCTTTTAGCACAAAGAGGGTATAAACCTAAATACGGGGCAAGGCCTATGCGTCGAGAAATTCAAATTGCCATTGAGGATTACCTATCAGAGATGTTATTAAAAGAAAATTTTAAAATTGGCACTACTGTAAAAGTTGATGCAAATAGGAATGAGTTCAAATTCTCTTTTATTGAAAAGAAAAAGTCTTCGACGAATAAAGCCTAGTATAAAATCCTTTGAAACCCTGCCATTTCGATGTATCTGAATATAAGATATGCCAAAATGTACTAATATAAATCCTGGAATATAGATTGCATTATGTTACCAACTACGATTAATAAATTTTTAAGGGAAGTGTATGTCTAAGATAATTGGTATAGATTTAGGAACAACAAATTCTTGTGTTTCAGTTTTAGAGGGCGGTGAGCCTACGGTTATTACTAATCCTGAGGGCGGAAGAACCACGCCTTCAGTAGTTGCGTTTTCAAAAGACGAGGATCGTTTGATAGGTCAAACCGCTAAACGTCAGGCCGTGACAAATCCTGAAAATACAATATTTTCAATCAAAAGATTCATGGGGCGGATGTTTAAAGAAGTAGGAAATGAAATTTCTGAAGTCCCTTACAATGTTTCCAAAAATTCTAAGGGTGCAGTTATTGTAAAAGCAAATGATAAGGAATACACCCCACCCGAAATAAGCGCTATGGTACTTCAAAAATTAAAACAAGATGCAGAGGAGTATTTAGGTAGTAAAGTATCAGATGCAGTTATTACAGTCCCAGCGTATTTCAATGATTCCCAGCGCCAAGCAACAAAGGATGCTGGCAAAATTGCAGGTCTAAATGTAAGAAGAATAATCAATGAACCTACCGCTGCTGCCTTAGCTTATGGATTAGATAAGAAAAAAGATGAAAAAATTGCTGTTTTTGATTTGGGTGGAGGTACTTTCGATGTTTCTATATTAGAACTTGGTGATGGTGTGTTTGAAGTTAAGGCATCTAATGGAGATGGTCACCTTGGAGGTGATGATTTTGATCAAAAGGTAATAAATTGGATTGCAGAAGAGTTCAAAAAAAGTGATGGAATTGATTTAAGAGAAGATCCCATGGCTCTTCAAAGACTTAAAGAGGCGGGTGAGGCAGCAAAAAAAGAGTTATCTACCTCTAAACAAACAGACATTAATCTACCATTTGTTACTGCAGATGCATCAGGACCAAAGCATTTAAATTTGAGTCTAACTCGAGCAAAGTTTGATGAAATAGTGTTGGATCTAGTTGATAGGACAGTAGAACCATGTAAAAAAGCTCTTTCAGATGCTGGTCTAATTCCATCCGAAATAGATGAGGTTATTCTTGTTGGTGGTTCTACTAGAATTCCAGCAATTCAAGAAAAAGTAAAGGAGATTTTTGGCAAAGAGCCAAATAAGAGTGTGAACCCTGATGAGGTTGTTGCATTAGGCGCTGCAATTCAAGGTGGGGTTTTAGCTGGTGATGTAGATGATGTTTTGCTATTGGATGTGACTCCTCTTTCATTAGGTATCGAAACGCTGGGCTCAGTCTCAACAAAATTAATAGAAAGAAATACGACAATACCAACGAAAAAATCTCAGGTCTTCAGCACAGCTGCCGATAACCAAACTACAGTAGAAATTCATGTTCTCCAAGGTGAGAGAGAAATGGCTGCAGATAACAAAACTATTGGTAGGTTTCATCTATCTGATATTCCCCCATCTCCTAGGGGAGTTCCTCAAATCGAAGTAACCTTTGATATTGATGCGAATGGAATTCTTAATGTTAGTGCTCAAGATAAAGCAACTGGTAAAGAGCAAAGTATCAGAATTGAAGCTTCTAGCGGTATATCTGAAGCTGAAATTGAAAAAATGGTAAATGATTCAAAGAAGAATGAGCAAAAGGATAAAGAAAAGAGAGAGCAAATTGATATAATCAATCAATCTGAACATTTGCTTTATGAAACCGAGAAAAACATTAAAGAAAATGATGACAAATTAGCAGATGAAGATAAGTCGTTATTAAATGAGAAGTTAGATTCACTAAAAAAAGCTAAGGATAGTGGAAATGTTAGTGATATGAAAAAAGCGTTAGAAGAATTAAATAATGCTTGGTCCCAGATAGCCCCTAAGCTTTATCAATCCGCTGACCAATCGCCACCAGGTGCGCCTGATACCCCTGAGCCTCCTAAGAAAGGAAAAAACAAGGATGAGATCGAAGACGCTGATTTTGAGGTAGTAGATTAAAATCTGGACATTTAAAAGTTGAATAAAAAAGCGTTCTTCACTGGACGCTTTTTTTGTTTTTGGAACTCATATTTGTCTATGTAGTTTATAATTAAGATTTACATTTATGTTTTCAAAAAATAAATTATTATACATAGTTCTTCTTGTATCTATTCTATATGCAGTAGCAAGCTCTTTTCTATGGGAGAAAACTATTTTAGGTTTTCTTAATAGGTCATTATCAAAATCTAAAGTTGAAGTTATCTCTGGTGAATTATCAGGAAACTTATTAAGGAATATCATTGGCGAGAACTTTGAAATCATTCATCCAATCTATGGCGATATTTACATTGACAAAATCCTAATCAATTATGATTATTTTGGATCTTTATTCGGGGTCAATTCATTCGATGAGATATATATTGATAGCTTAGTCTTCGATTCAAAAAAATATATTGAAGATAATCAAAATACTGAATTTGAAAGTTTTCCTATTCAAATTAATAAGTTTTCGATAAATGGACAGCTACCTTTATGGTTTCAAAACGAAATGATTATTTTTAAAGGAACTGCAGAGGGTCAGGTTGCCTGGGAAAATGAATTAAATTTAAAAATTGATCGTTTAAGTTTAGAAAATAGTGGAGAATATGCCTTTTCATTTCAGATGGATAATCTTGAATTATTTAAAAATGATGATAGTTTATCAATAAATAATTTTTCTGGAAAATTTGGTAATGCTCCTATCAATGGAGAGCTGCTTTATTTTCAAAAAGATTCGAAAATTAAGGGTTCGCTTAACATTGATGAATTTGCAATACCTAAAGAATTATTTAGCAAAACTCCTTTAAAAGGTAAATTTGAGAAAATATCAGGTAATGTTGATTTTGAATCCATTAGTGGTGATTTGAATGGAAACCTTTCTATCTCGAATCAACTTGGTTTAAAGATGGCAGGTGACATAAACATTGTTAAAGATAATGGAAATATTTTTCTGAAAAATTTGAATTTGTACGGAGAAGATTCTAATTTGAAAGTAAATGGAGTTTGGGAGGGCAATGAACGCTTAAGTGGGTACTTTTATTTAGATAGTCTCGATTTAAGCCGCTGGTTGATTGAACAAAACCCTACTTTACTTTCAGGTATGGCAATATTAGAAGGTTCTATTGATAATAACCAAGCCCTTGAAAATATCGAATTAACCCTTGAGGTTGCAGAATATGGAGTGCTTAACAATCAGGAAAGCTCATTTCATGGTACTGTCCTCTATAGTGATAGTATAGTTTCTACGGTAGATCCAGTTATGTTGATAATAGGTGAAAGTATTCTTTCAATTGATGGTGAAATTAATTTAAAGTCTAAGGAATTAAATTTTAATTCGGATCTAGAAAATGCTGATATCAAAATAATTAATAATTTCTGGATGGATGAATTCACAGATGGAATAGCTACTGGGAAATTAATAATTAGAGGCTCGATTGATAATCCAGATGTTGTTGCTGATTTAAATTGTAAGAATATCAAGTATAAAGATTTCTCTATGGAGTCGATTAATTTTCATTCTGAAATGGAGTCTGATTCAAATTTTCCATCTGGATTTGTTAATTTAAAAATTGATAAAGGTATATGGCGAAATGAGAAATTTGATTCGGGGACTTTAGATATTTCTTTTTCAAAAAATAGGATGGTGGTAGAGAATTGTCACTTTAAATCTGGAGATGATTACCTTTTATTATCAGGGTCATGGCTTTCAAAAAATAAATATAGAATTGATAGAATTCAGTCTGCATATAAAGATAATTATTTAGTTAATGCTAAACCTATTTTTATATCCTATCAAGATACAGCTGTCTCTGTTGAGCCTTTCGAAATTCACATTAACGATGGTATACTAGATGGAGTGCTTTTATTTGGAGCAATTTCTGAGGGCAGATTAAAAATGGCTAACTTTGATGCTAGAGTTATAACGCAGTTCATTGATAGTAAGTACTTAGATTTGTCTGGTATAGTGTTTGGTGAATTGTCTTTTCAAAATTTGGATAATAACCTCTCCTATGATGTAGATATCGCATTGAAAAAAGGAAATTATTTAGGAAAACATTATGACCAGATGAACTTATCTTTTTTACTTAATTCAAATAAACTAATTATTGATGATTTTTCTTTTACGGCCGACACGTCGTTAGGATTTGAACTTTCCGGAATTTTACCGTTTAAAAAATCAAATAAACCCAATGCTGAGGTGTCATTGAATACGACATTTAAAGATCTTCCATTGGAAATGGTACATAGATTAATACCAAATTTTTTCAATTTAGAAGGTGATGCAACTGGTTTGCTCAGTATTGGAGGCAATTTGGGTAAAACAAAATTTAATTATGAAGCGTCAATAGATCATGCAGTTTTTGATAAAATTTATCTTGGTAGTCTAAAAAGTAAAGGAAGTTATAATGGTTCATTTTTATCTGTTGAATACGCTGAATCAAATGATAACTTGGATAAAATATTCTCGAGTGGAGATGTGCCATTTGATTTAAATCTGAATTCAGACAAATTTGGTCAATTTTTTGAAAATAAAAATATTAATTACACCGCATCAGCTAAATTAACCTCTATGTCATTTCTTAGTACTTATATAAGTGAATTAGATTCAATCAGCGGTACTATAAACATTGATTTGTCATTGTTAGGCCCATCTTCTGCTATAATACGAAATGGAGAAATTACTTTATCAAATTCTAGTGTTTATACAATGCTAATTAATAATCCTATAATTAGTGTAAATGGAAAAGGTGTCTTAGAAAATAATATATTAAATATTGAGAACCTTAAGGGATCCTCTCTAAATACCAGAGATAACAATTTTGGAAAAATCAGAGATAACATTAGCGTCAGCGGATCAATAGATTTTTCAAAATTTTTTGAACCTGATTATGATTTAATTGTTAACTCTATTAATAATAAATATATTTATTTGGACGCTATACCCATAGATATAACAGGTATCATCGATTCTATGAATGTAAAGGTTTTGGGTAGAGATACTGTTAATATTACCGGCCTTATTGAAGTGGATGAGGCAGTACTTTTTCATGAGTTTATATCAGAGGATATAGGCGAAACTCTAATATCAAGCGATGGAGTGGTAATGTCTTACAGTTTAAATGTCCCAATAAAAGATGAAGGCAAATTTCAAAATTCTCAAGTTGATGCAATAATGACTGGAGAAATAAGTATAGCAAAAACGGGCAATGAATATTGGAATATTGGTGGTGAAGTTTATATTGAAGATGGTTCAATTTTATCATTTAAGGATAATTTTACAGGATTGAATGGATATGTTATTTTTGATAATAATGGAATTAATCCTGATATGGATTTAATGGCCTCAACTACAATCGCAGATGAAGAAATAAGATTAAAAATAAAAGGCGATTTAAATAATGCAGATTTAGTGCTAGAGTCATCAAGTGGATTTTCTGAAAGTGATATTATTGAGCTTTTAACTTTTGGTTCAAGGTTTGAAGATCAGGCATTATCTTCGAATGGATTTGGGGTTCAAGCAACATCAATGCTAGGCTCGTTACTTGAAACTCAACTTGAAAAAAACCTAGAGGAGATGTCTGCTCTTAAACTTCTTAAACCAGATGAAATAGATGTTTCAGGAACAGCAAGTTTTATTAGTGGGCAGAATTTATCTGCTAGTGAAAGAAATGACCTTGAAGATTTTAAGATTTCAGCAAAGAAGAAATTCGGTAGTAAAACATATGCAAACTTATCGTACAAAAAATCTTTTTCACTTACAAATCCAGATCAATTACAAATTGGCGTTGAATATAAATTAAACCGTAATTTATCACTTGTTGGTAATATGGATGATAAGGGCAACCTGCATCTTAAGTATCGCTACAGATACGCTTATTAAACTTAGATTAATTATAAAACATAAGTGATAAAATATATTAGAATAGTCCTCTTTGGCTATTTAGCTGTTATTTCTATAAATATTGCTCAAGAATATCAGATTGATATCAGATCGGTAAATATCAGTGGAAATGAGTCTATTAAGAAAAAAGAGTTAATGCCACTCTTAAGGCAAAGGCCTTCAAATTTTTCTTTTACTTTTAAGGGCACATCCTTTAACAATAGGTTGTTAAAAATGGATGGTCTAACGTTAAAAAATTATTTTATTTCTAAGGGCTTTTTAATGGTTGAAGTAAATGAATCTGCAATTATAGATGGCAATAGAGCTGATATTTATTTTGAGATTAATGAAGGAAAACAGTTCTTCGTTTCTAATGTTGTCATTGAGGGTAATGTCAATTTATCAAAAGAAAAAATTCAAAAAATATTAAATATAAATTCAGGAGAGCCATTTAACAGTGTGTTATTAAATGAAAGAGTTTCTTCTTTGCAAAAAGAACTCGAGAAATACTCTAAACTTTTTTCAATAATTGAAATTGAACCTATCATTCTAGATTCAGTAATTGTAAATATTTCTATAAGCGAGGGGGAAGATGTTTTTATAAAAGATACTTATATAGAAGGAGTAGATAGCAAGGATCATAATTTTGTTAAAAGAGAATTGCTATATAAAAATGGGGATAAGTATAATCCGAAAAAAGTGGAAAAATCCAAAATGCGATTAAAAGAAACGGGTATTTATTCCTTGATAAATATTACACCAATTAAAGTTTCAGAATCAGATTCATTAGTAAACTTAATTTTAACGCTAAGTGAGTATAAACAAAGAGAATGGCTTTCTGTTGGAGGGTTTGAGCCTATAGAATTTTATGAAGGGTTAGATCCTCTTCCCTCATTAGGTGGCTTTGTTGAATGGAGGAATAGGTCAATTTTTAATACGAATTCTAATTTTTCTACAAAGTTTTTAATTGGTTTTCCATGGGAAACTAACTTTAACCTTCCAAGGCTCAGATATGATATTGGTTTCGATACTAACTGGATTTTTGGAATACGCTGGCCCACTAAGCTCAACAGTTTCTATGAGACATTAATTAATTACGATCAGGAAAATATTGACCGTGTTGAAAGATATGGGCTAGAGATGCTACAAATAATTATGTTTGATAATAGATCTTATTTCCAAAATATTACTGTTTGGGAAAATTTTAGTGATAATAATGTAAGCACGCTAGATAGCACAGGATTGATAAATAATGTTACTTCAATTAAAAATCTACAACAAAGATCTTTATCTTTTAGGCTTCACATTGATAAAAAAGATGATCCACTTTTTCCCAAAAAAGGGTATTTACTTGACCTTTATTTGAAATCTACTGGCTATTTACTTGGAGGAGAAAGAAATTATTTGAAACTAGATTTTAGCATTAATAATTATTTCATGATCTCAAAAAACTCTGTCTTAGCATCTAGATTTAAATTAGGTAGGATATGGTCGTGGGAAGATTCTTACAATGACTACAGTTATGAAAAGTTTTATCTAGGAGGCAGCGCAAATATGAGAGGTTGGGAGATTCTTAAATATAGCACTGTTAGTAACTTGGGCGTTATTCCTTTTGGTGGAACACATAGATTTTTGAGTAATATTGAGTTTAGAAACCAAATGAACCAAAATTTAGGTATAACATTATTTTTTGATGGGGGAATTTTAGGGGAAAATTTTAATGAAATGCAAAATAGTAGACTAGGTTGGGATGTTGGGATTGGTCTAACTATATCTACTCCCCTTGGTCCAGTTAGGTTAGATTATGCTGTTCCCTACATAAACGATGAGATGAATTTAAGTAATGGAAAAATTAATTTTGGAGTACAATACTTATTTTAATTTTAAAAATAATGGAACCTGCGAAACTAATATTTGTTATTAATTTGAGATATGTATTTTGTTGTTAAATTAAGGTTATATTTTTTATTGATAATATGAAAATAGTTATAAAAAAATTAACGCTATGCTTTTTTATGATGCTTATTTCTTGCACAAAAAAAGCTCCTGAACTCATGGAAATAGCCCAGGCTAGTTTGGATCAAAATCAAGAGGATCAAGCGATTGATAATTTAAATTATTTGCTCGAAAAGTATCCAAATGACAGCCTTGCATCTTTAGCTCAATACAAATTAGCAACAATATACAAGAGCTGGAAAAATGACCCAAAAAATCTTTTAGAAGCACTTAATAAAACAGTAAATAAATATCCAGATACACCACAAGCGATTCAGGCAAAGAAAGAAATCCAAGCATTCCAAGATTGGATAATTAATAATGCTGAAACGTTGAGAAAAAGGAAAATGACTACTGAGTCCATTGAAAATCTCATCTATTTAGTGAAAAAATTTCCTGAACATGAACTAGCTTCTAAAGCCCAGTACATCATCGGAGATATTTACATGAATGATTTAAGGGATTTTGAAAAAGCTTTGAGTGAATACAGAGTCGTACTAAACAAATATAACGGATCTAAGGAGGAAGCCTTAGCTCAATTTATGATTGGTTATATTTACGCCAATGTTATCAAAGATTTTGATCTTGCTAGAAAAGAATATCAGATTTTTTTAGACAAATTTCCGAAACATGAATTACATCCTTCTGTTAAGTTTGAAATAGATTATCTTGGAAAAGATATTAACGAAATCCCATCGCTCAAACATATTACTTCATAACCCATAACATAACTATTTTATAATGAGTGAGTTTAGTTTATCAGCCATTAACGAGCGTATTTTAGAGTCATCAAAGTTTGTTAAACCCTTAAGAGAAAATCTAGAAAAGGCTATCGTTGGTCAAGAAGAACTCTTAAATAAAATTATTATTTGTATGCTGGCCGATGGTCACATGTTATTAGAGGGTGTACCAGGGTTAGCTAAGACCTTAACAGTAAAAACTCTAGCTTCATCAATTAATTCTAAATTTCAGAGAATTCAATTCACACCAGATATGTTACCTGCAGATTTAATAGGTACATTGATTTATAATCAAAAATCTGGTGAATTTGACACACGTAAGGGTCCAATATTTTCTAATGTTATCCTTGCAGATGAGATAAATAGGTCCCCAGCTAAAGTTCAAAGTGCGTTACTTGAGTCCATGCAGGAAAAACAAGTGACTATTGGTGAAAATACTTATAAAATGGAGCTTCCTTTTCTAGTTTTGGCTACGCAAAACCCGCTAGAGCAGGAAGGTACATATCCATTACCTGAGGCTCAGTTAGACAGATTTATGTTTAAACTGATTGTTAACTATCCTTCTATAGACTCTGAAAAAATATTAATGAGAATAAATACTACCTCTAACAAAGAAATTGACATTAACCCTGTTGTACAACCTGAGACTATCATTGAGGCACAAAAATTAATAACAGAAATTTATGTTGACGAGAAGGTTGAAGACTACATTTTGAATTTAATATTTGCAACAAGAGATCCATTGAAATTCGATTTGAAAGATTTAGATGGTATTATTGATGTGGGAGCGTCACCGAGAGCCACCATAAATATCTTAAAAGCTTCAAAATCTCGTGCATTTACTGAAGGAAGAGGGTATGTTACTCCTGAGGATGTAAGATATGTCAGCACTGAAATATTGCGACATAGATTAATATTGACATACGAAGCGGAAGCTGAGGAGCTCACTACAGACCAAATCATTACTCGATTATTTGAAAAAATAGAAGTTCCTTAGAAATTATGCATGCCCGCGAAATTCTAAAAAAAGTAAAGCAAATTGAAATAAGAACGCGTGGCTTGGTAGATAGTTTTTTCGGAGGTGAATACCATTCCTCATTTAAAGGTCGAGGTATGACTTTTTCAGAGGTAAGAGAATATCAACAAGGCGATGATGTAAGATTAATTGATTGGAATGTCACTGCTAGATCTGGAAACCCTTTTATAAAAGTATTTGAAGAGGAAAGAGAATTAACAGTTATGATGATTGTTGATATATCTTCATCTGGTTCATTTGGATCTGAAACATATCAAAAAAGGGAAATTGGAGCAGAAATTGCTAGCGTTCTAGGATTCTCAGCAATCAAAAATAATGATAAAGTTGGGTTAGTATTATTTTCAGATGATGTAGTAAAATACATACCTCCCAAAAAAGGCAAATCACATATTTTGCGAGTTATTAGAGAGCTTTTATATGCAAAGTCTGAAGGTAAAGGCACTTCGATTAGTAGAGCGTTAGATTTTGTCATGAAAGTATCTAAAAGAAAATCAGTAGTGTTTTTGTTATCTGATTTTATAGATGAGGATTATTGGGATTCGCTAAAAATAACAAATCGAAAACATGATTTTATTGGCATAAAAATATTTGATCCATACGAAATAGATTTTCCTAAAATCGGAATGTTTAAGGTTGAAGATTCTGAAACTGGAGATACATTTTGGGTGGATACTTCAAATCATAGTGAATTAAAGCAAATGAATGATATGAATCACCAAAAAAATGATGATTTTATTAATAAATCAAAAAAACTTGGCATTGATATTATTTCTATATCTACCTCAGATAACTATATAGATCCATTAATGAAATTTTTTAAAAAAAGAGGTGAAAAATAACTAAAGTATCAAAAATATTTTTCATTTTATCCTTTCATATAGCTCTTGTCAGATCGCAATCATTGCAAATTATATCTGAACTAGATACTTCTATTGCAAGCGTAGGAGATCAAGTTGTATGGAGTATTCGTTTAAATAATATTGAAAAAAATTTATCTTTTGAATTTCCTAAGCTTGAGGTTAAAAGTGATAGTGTAAGCCTAATATCTCAGTCCAATATTCTAGATAATAATTTGATTATTGGTCAAAGTTTCAAACTTTCTTTTTGGGAAACAGGTGATTTTTTAACCCCTTTTTATTACGTAAAGGTAATAAACTATATAAATAAAGATGAATTTAATTTTGAACCAGAAAGGCGCTCAGTTAAAGTTCTATCTGTTTTAGAAGAAAATAGTACAAATGATATGCGCCCATTAAAAGGACCTGTGCCTGTTGATAGTGTATTCTCGATGGTTTCATTTGTTAAAATCATTCTAATGCTGTTTTTTATCAGCTTAATGATTTTTATTTGGACAAAGCGAAAATCATCAACATATATTATAAGCAGTGGTAAGAATCAAATCTCTCCTCATAAGTTCGCAAAGAATAGATTATTACATTTAGATACAAATGGGTTTTCCAAAGAGTTTTATTCTGAGTTATCTCACATAACGCGTCAATTTGTAGAAAAATCATTTTACATCAGAGCATTAGAAATGACTACGGAAGAAATAAGTGAAAATGAAAACATATTTAAAATGAATGATGATATTTTTTCTGAGTGGGTTAACTTGCTTCAAAAAGCAGATTTAATAAAGTTTGCTAAAAAATCCACTCCAATGTCAGATATGGAAGATGATAAGAATATAGCATATAACATAATTGAAAAGACTTTAAATTAAAAATGCATAGCTCCATAAATGCAATAGAAGCCTGCATTTGAAAGCAACTAAACAGGCCTTATATTACGGTATATTTAGACTAAACTTTTTTGAGGTTTTTGTGGCAACAACAACAGACATACGTAATAACGCAGTGATAATTTTCAAATCTAAAAGAATGAAAGTAATTGAGTTTCAACATGTTAAACCTGGAAAAGGCGGTGCATTTGTAAGAACCAAATTAAAGGATATTCAAAGTGGCAAAATTATTGATCATACTTTTAATTCAGGTGCTAAAGTTGAGTTTATTAGAGTTGATGCTAAGGAGATGCAGTATCTTTATCTTGATGGCGAATCTTTTGTCTTTATGGATAATGATAACTATGAACAATTAATGGTTAGTAAAGATGTTATTTCTAAAAACAAGAATTATTTAATTGCCGGGATGAATATTGATATACTTTTTGATGGTGATGAGATTTTAGATGTTAGGTTGCCAGCTCATGTGGTGCTAAATGTCGATAGCACAGAGCCAGGTTTTAAAGGCAATACGGCGACTGGTGCATCTAAACCTGCGACTGTAGAGACTGGTTATGAACTTAATGTTCCGCTATTTATAAATGAGAATGATAAAATTAAAATAGATACTAGAAGTGGTGAATATGTTGAAAGAGCAAAAAATAATTAAATGTTAAGGTTGAAGAAATGTGGCAAGATAAAGTAAAAGAGATAATTGATATTTTAGAAAATTCAAATGTTAATGAAATAGAGGTTACTTTTTGGGGAAGAAAAGTTCGTGTAGTCAAAAATGCTTCTGGAATAGTTGCAAATCATACTCAACCTGAAGTTTTACATTCAAATTCTGGTAGTAGCTCTATTAAGCATGAAAGCGAAAATAACCTTGAAGAAGATTCTTCATCTGGAGAAAAAATATTATCTCCTATGCCTGGCGTGTTTTACAGTGCTCAATCCCCAGAAAAGCCTCCTTTTGTAAATGAAGGAGATCCAGTAAAAAAAGGTCAGGTTCTGTGTATTATTGAATCAATGAAGATTATGAATGAAATTGAATGCGAGCAAAATGGCATTATAAAAAAGATTTTAGTTAAAAATTCTGATCCGGTTGAATTCAATCAACCTTTATTCATAATAGATTAAATTATAATATCATATGTTCAAGAAAATTTTGATCGCTAACCGTGGTGAAATAGCCTTGCGCGTCATAAGAGCTTGTCACGAGTTAGGAATTAAAACTGTAGCTATATATTCAACAGCAGATGAATTTTCGCTTCATGTAAAGTTTGCTGATGAGGCAGTTTGTATTGGACCTCCTGCTAGCGCAGAAAGTTATTTAAATATTCCAAGAATCATAGCGGCTGGAGAAATAACAAATTCAGATGCTATTCACCCTGGTTATGGTTTTTTATCTGAGTCAGCGGAGTTTTCAAAAATTTGCTCTGAAAATGGTTTTGCCTTTATTGGTCCAGGGCCTGAAATGATAATGTCCATGGGTGATAAGGCTACTGCAAAAAAGACAATGAAGTCTGCAGGCGTGCCAGTAATTCCTGGCGGTGATGGAATTTTAAATGATGCGGAGGAAGCTAAAGCTTTAGCCAAAGAAATGGGTTTTCCAGTAATGTTAAAAGCAACTGCCGGTGGTGGTGGAAGAGGAATGAGATTAGTAACTAAAGAAGATGAGCTATCTGATCTTTATCAAGTCGCCTATCAGGAGGCTCTTAATGGTTTTGGAAATGGTGATTTATACATAGAGAAATTTATTGAGGAGCCAAGACACATTGAAATTCAAATATTAGCTGATAAAGATGGTAATGTGATTCAATTTGGAGAGAGAGATTGTTCAATTCAAAGGAGACACCAAAAATTAATTGAGGAATCGCCTTCGCCTGCTGTCGATGATGAATTAAGATTGAAGATGGGTAAAGCTGCAATATCAGGAGCTAAAGCAATTGATTATATCGGCGTCGGAACCATTGAGTTCTTATTAGATAAAAACAAAAATTTTTATTTTATGGAAATGAATACTAGAATACAAGTTGAACATCCTGTAACTGAAATGGTTACTGGTGTAGATTTAATTAAACAACAAATTAAAGTACATGCTGGGGAGAAATGTCCAAATTACAGTCCAGATTATAAACTGAGAGGTCACTCCATAGAGTGCAGAATAAATGCTGAAGATCCTGAAAAAGATTTTAGACCATCACCTGGGATTATTAATAATTTCCATATGCCTGGAGGAAAAGGAGTTAGAGTTGATTCTCATGCATATAGTGGTTATAAAATACCGCCGCATTATGATTCTATGATTGGTAAATTAATTGTACATGCTAAAGATAGAGGTCGTGCGATTAATAGAATGCAACGAGCGCTTGAAGAAACAATCATTGAAGGTGTAAAAACGACAATCCCTTATCATCAAAAAATAATGGAAGACAAGAATTTCAATTCTGGGAAATTTGACACTAGTTTTCTGGATAATTTTATTTTTAATTCAAATCAAAATGAGGATAAATAATTGAAAGTACCTGAAGAATTATCATATACAAAAGAGCATGAATGGATTCGAGCCGCAGATAATGAAGCAACTATTGGCATTACTGACTTTGCTCAAAGTCAGCTAGGTGATATAATTTTTTTAGAACTACCAGAAATTGGAGATAAAGTTGTAGCTGGTGAATCATTTGGTGAGATCGAAGCAGTTAAAACTGTTTCAGAATTATATTCTCCAGTTAATGGCGTTGTTACAAGCGTTAATGAAAATTTAGAAGATTCCCCAGATAATATTAATCTAGATTCATACGGCACAGGTTGGATTCTCAAAGTAAAATTTGAAGATAGTTTAGAGAGTTATGATTTACTTGATAACAAAGCATATCAGAGCTTAATTGGGTAGATGAGCACTTTACTCACTCTAAAACAATCTGTTAAAAAAAAAGGTGCAGGTTTCGTTGTTTTGATCGACCCAGATAAAAAAAATGATGAAAATATTATCGGATTAGTTGAAAATGCTAACCTAAATGGAGCAGATGCGATTTTTGTAGGTGGTAGTATTATGATGGACAGTTTTTATAATGATCGTATAAAAAAAATTAAATCAATTTCAAATATCCCGGTGATTTTATTTCCAGGGGGAGTAAACCAGATAAGTAAACATTTTGATGCAATTTTATTTATGTCTTTGTTATCTGGCAGAAACCCTCATTACTTAATTGGCGAACAAGTTCTTGCAGCTCCTATAGTTAAAGACATTGGAATAGAAACAATACCAACAGCGTATTTACTCATAGATGGGGGTTCACCCACCAGCGTTGAGTATATTAGTGGAACGAAACCTTTACCGTCTTCTAAACCAGATTTACTAGTAGGTCATGCTCTGGCAGCTCAGTTCTTAGGAATGAAAATGATTTATCTCGAATGTGGTAGTGGAGCTAAAAATAGAATTCCGAATGAAACTTTACAGGCTGTCTCCAGCGAAATTGATATAGATGTTGTTGTAGGAGGTGGTGTCAGAACTCCAGAAGATGCAGGTCAATTAGTAAATTCTGGTGCTTCATTTGTTGTGATAGGATCAGCAATTGAAAATTCAAAAGAATTAATTAGTGATTTTGCCTCAGCTATTCATCAATAAATAATAATCATGTCTATTAAAATGATTCAAGGATCTATTAAGAAACAAGTTGAAGAAAGTATAACAACCAAGAAATTATTAATTGAAAGTGGTTTAAATGATATTGAGGAAGCAGCTGTCTTATTAATAGATGCCATAAATGCTTCAAAGAAAATATTGTGGTGTGGTAACGGAGGTAGTGCAGCAGATGCGCAACATTTGGCTACTGAGTTAATGGGTGGTATGAGTGACCATGACAGGAAACCTATCCCCTCAATCGCTCTTACCACGGACTCTTCATTCATTACTGCTTGGGCAAATGATACTGACTTTAATTCAATTTTCTCTAGACAAATTCAAGGTATTGGAGATGCTGGCGATGTGCTCATAGGTATATCAACTAGCGGAAATTCTGAGAACGTTATAAATGCCATAAGACAAGCAAATTTTAAAAAATTAAAAACGATAACCTTAACGGGTAAAACTGCAGGGAGAATTGATGGTTTAGCTGATATAACAATAAAAGTTCCATCAGATAATACTCAAAGAATCCAAGAGTGTCATATAATGATTGGGCAAATTCTTTGTAGTTTAGTGGAAGAATCAGTTTTATAAGATTGAATAATTCTTACCTGCAAGACTATTTAACAATGCTTCGAGTAGAGCTTAATGTGTCAACCAAAACTATTGAAGCTTATAGCTCAGATATTAAAAGATATCTTTCATTTTTAGTTGGTACAGAAAGTTTATCATCTTTAGACAGCGTCAATCAAGGTCATATAAGAAACTATGTTAAGAAATTAAGTGATCTCGGTCTTGCGCCTGCAAGTATAGCTAGGATGATTACTTCAGTACGTTCTTATCATCAGTTTTTATCTAAAGAAAAAATTCTTGACGATAATCCTTCTTTATTAATAGATACACCTAAATTATCAAAAAAATTGCCTGCAGTATTAACCCCAGATGAAATAGAAAATATTTTGAGTGTAATACCTAGGGATGATGCATTAAATTTTAGAGACTATGTGATAATTGAATTATTATATTCTTGTGGGTTAAGAGTAAGTGAGTTGTGTGAATTAAGTGTGCTTCAGCCTTTGATAGAGCCTGTGATTGATGATGATATGGAGTTAGAATATGAAGATTTAGACGGTTTGAGAAAAATCAAAGCTGGTTTAGCAAAAAAGATGCATAAAAATTCTCCAGAATGGAAGGCTTATGAAAAGGCAAAAGAGAAGATACCTGGCATAATCAAAGTCCTAGGTAAAGGTAAAAATGAAAGGCTTGTCCCTATTGGTTTTAAATCAAGATCTATATGGAACAAATTTATGATTAAATTTAGAGGAAGACTTTTAAAGGATAAAAAGATTGAAAATCTTTTTATTAGTAGAAATGGAAAACCTCTTACTCGGGCCATGGTAAATAAAATTGTAGATAAATGGTCTCTAAAATCTAACTTGAGAAAAAAAATTTCACCTCACACTTTTCGTCATTCTTTTGCCACACATTTAATTGAGGGTGGCGCAGATATAAGGTTTGTCCAACATATGTTAGGCCACGCAGATATTACAACTACTCAGATATACACTCATTTAGATAAGACGACCTTGAAAAACGAATATGATCATTATCATCCACGATCTCAAAAAAGTACATAAAGAGGTATTTTAAATGATATTTGGGAATTTAGATGTTCAAATAATCATTCTTTTGATTCCAGCTTTAGTTTTTTCACTCTCTTTTCATGAATTTGCACATGCTTGGATGGCATATAGATTGGGCGATGATACAGCAGCAAGACTAGGCAGGTTAACACTTAATCCTATGGCGCATCTTGACCCCGTTGGTTCAATAGCTTTATTACTGATGGGGTTTGGCTGGGCAAAGCCTGTCCCTGTTGATCCTAGATATTTAAATAATCCCAGAGATGACATGGTCAAAGTTGCTGCTGCTGGACCGTTATCAAATTTATTATTAGCAATTTTAAGTGCAATTAGTTTACGTATATTATTAACTAGCGGATTTCTTTCTCCAGATTTAAAAACCTTTTTGATAATTTTTATGCAAATTAATATTACTTTAGCGGTTTTTAATCTTCTTCCTATCTCCCCCCTCGATGGGTCACAAATACTATCACCATATATTGAAAAGCATTTTGGTAGCCAAATGATTTATAAAATGAAGATGTACGGTCCTAGAGTTCTATTTTTTGTTATAATATTTAGCATGGTAACCGGAATTCACATCTTTTCTTTTGTCATTACTCCAATATTTAATTTTTTTCTTTTTATATTTTTTTAAATATTGGTTTCAAGAAATTTGAGAAGATTTTTAAAAAAGACCAAAGTTAGTAATAAGTCACTTTTTCGATTAATTTTAATGTTAGCTGTGGTATTGTATTTAATGTATTACCTAGAAAATATTGCGATAAAAGGATAGACTAATTGAGTAAAATAATTGAATGTGTTCCAAATTTCAGTGAAGGAACTGACCAAACAAAAATTAATACTATATTAAGTTCAATCAAATCAATTCAAGGTGTTACTGTACTTGATTGTGACCCTGGTTTAGATACAAACAGAACAGTAGTAACTTTTGTGGGAGATCCTGAAAGCGTAGTAGAGGCGGCTTTTCAAGGTATAAAGTGTGCTTCTGAACTAATTGATATGTCGCAACATATAGGTACACATCCTCGCATTGGTGCTACAGATGTTTGTCCTATCATTCCTGTAAGTGGTATTTCGATAGAAGAATGTATTGAATACTCAAATATTTTAGCTAGAAAAGTCGGTCTTGAATTAAATATTCCAGTTTATCTTTATGAAAAATCTGCTATTTCTCCAGCGAGGGAAAATCTAGCCTCTATAAGAGAAGGTGAATATGAGGGCCTAGAGCAAAAATTAAAAGATAAAAATTGGAAGCCAGACTTTGGTCCAACTAAGTTTAATAAATCTGCTGGTGCAACAGTGATTGGATGTAGAGAATTTTTAATTGCATACAATATTAATTTAAATACCGCAGATAAAAGACTGGCTACTGATATCGCGTTTGAAATAAGGGAGGCTGGTAGAAGTAAGCGTAAAAAAAATCCTAAGTCATCAAATCTTTTAGATGGTGAAATCATTCGTCATGAGAATGGCTCGCCAATCAAAGTCCCTGGAAAGTTTAAGTATCTTAAAGCAATCGGATGGTATGTAAGTGAATACAATAGGGCCCAAATTTCAATTAATTTTACAAATTATAAAATCTCTCCAATTCATCATGTTTTTGATGCAGTGTGTGATTTTGCGGTTAAGAGAGGATTGAGAGTCACAGGCAGTGAATTAGTAGGTCTCATCCCCAAATCTGCACTTATAGATGCAGGGAAATATTATTTAAAGAAGCAAGGCAGATCTTTAGGTGTATCCGAAAATGATATCTTAGAATGTGCTGTACAAAGTCTTGGTTTAAATGATGTATCTAAGTTTAGTTCTAAAGAAAAAATTATTGAATTTGCAATTGAAGATAAAAAAGACTCATTATTGCATTTAAGCACTGATGATTTAATTCACTCTGTTTCACAAAATAGTCCATCTCCTGGAGGTGGAAGTGTATCTGCCCTTGCAGGAGCTTTGGGTGCAGCTCTTTTGTCTATGGTCTGTTTGTTAACATATGATAAAAAAGAATATTTAAGTAAACGTACAAAAATGAGTCATTTAGGTGAAATGGCTCATAAATATCAAAAAAGGCTTAAAGAACTTATTGATGAAGATACCCGTGCATTTGATAGTGTAATAAATGCAAGTAGGTTGCCTGGAAAATCAAAATCAGAGATTAAATTTAAAAAACAAGAATTATTCAAAGCATATAAAATAGCAACTGATACACCGCTAGAAATTGCAGTTATCTCATTAGAAATTATGAAACTTTCAATCGATTTAATTAAATATGGTAATCCAAATTCTGTAACAGATGCCCATGTTGCAGCTGAAGTTGGTTTAGCTGGTGTTCGTGGTGGATGTGTTAATGTTATGATAAACTTATCGAGCTTTGATAAAATTTCAGATTATGATGCAAAAATTGAAGAAAAAATAGAAGGTCTACTAAAAGAATCAAATGAACTTCATAAAAAAGCATTTACCCTAACGAAAAAAATTATAAAAGATTAAAATTAAAATGGATATTTTACGTTTATCAGAAGATCTGCAAAATAAAATTTCAGCTGGAGAGGTTGTTGAAAGGCCTTCATCTGTAGTTAAAGAGCTCTTGGAAAATAGTTTAGATGCAGGTGCAAAACAGATTGATATAGTTATTGAGCAAGGAGGAAATCAACTAATCCAGGTACGCGATAATGGTATAGGAATTAAAAAAGTACAATTGCCTAATGCTTTAAAGCGTTTTCATACAAGTAAATTATCCAATTTAAATGATTTATTTGCAATTGATACCTTAGGATTTAGAGGAGAGGCTCTAGCGAGTATCGCTTCTGTTGCTCAAGTCTCAATTATTTCAAATGTTGAAGGATTTGAGGGATTTGAAATCAATGTCATTGATGGAAATCTAAGTGATATCATTCCAGCTCCAAAAATCGATGGCACTCAAATTACAATTAGGGATCTTTTTTATAATACACCAGCGAGAAAAAAATTTTTAAAAACTCCTCGAACAGAAGCTAGGAAAATTATTGAGACAGTTAAGAGGTTTGGATTATCATGTCCTGATCTAGGAATCTCTTTGGTCGCGGATGGGAAAAAAATAATTGATCTTATTCCTGAGACACTAGAAGATAGAATAGGCTCATTATTTGACAATACCTATCCAAAAAATTTAATACCAATAATGATCTCTAAAGCAGATTTTACTTTTTCTGGATATATCGGAAACTTAAATCTTATTAGAAAACGATTTGGTGAACAATACATATTTCTAAATGGTAGGTATATTAAAGATAGACTTCTTAATTCTGGTGTTTATTCATCTTACCAGTCTTTAGTTAAAAGGGGAGAATATCCTTTTTTCGTTATAAATATTCAAATGCCATTTGATCAGGTAGACGTGAATGTGCACCCTATGAAGACTGAAGTTAGATTTAAGGATGAATGGAGAGTCTATCATGTTTTAAAATCTGGAGTAAGTTATGCTTTGACAGAGATTTTAAATACCATACCAAATTTTCAGCGTATTAGTTCTGATTCTGATTCTTTTTTTCAAACTTCAAACAGGCAGTCCACAATTGAATTTCAGAGTAATTATAAGGATAATAAGAATTTTTACTCTAATCTTGAGAAAATAGATAGGGCTAAAATTTATGCCTCCAACATTACTTCAGTTGAAAATGAAGAGAATAATTTTAATATTGAAAAATTATGGCAAGTACACAATAAATATATTGTTTCAGAAATTAATAGTGGTCTTGTGGTCATCGATCAGCACGTGGCTCATGAACGTGTTTTATATGAAGAAAGCTTGCAAGCTTTTGAATCAAAAGTCATGTCATCACAAACATTGTTGTTCCCTGAAGAAATAGAATTTTCTAAAGATGAATATGATATATTATTAGAGATTTTTCCTTATTTGAAAAAAATTGGATTTAAAATAATTGAAACAGATGAATCAAAATTAATTGTTGAAGCTACCCCTTCAGATATAAGCTGGGGTGATGAAAAAAAAATCATTAAGGAAATTATAGATGAATTCATTAGTACTCGCAAAAAATATAGTTCTTATAAAGAAGCCTTAGCAGCCTCATTTGCTTGTAAAGCAGCAGTAAAAGCTGGAGATCAAATGACAAAAGAAGAGCTGGCGATGTTGGTTAATAGATTGTTTGCGACTGAGCATCCTTATTATTGCCCTCATGGAAGGCCAATTATTATGCAACTTTCTCTAGAAGAGCTTGATAAAAGGTTTGAAAGAATTTAAGATATTTCTTTTGGCGATATTAACCAGTCTAATGTTCCTCGGCCAAACTCAACCTCACTCCAACTATTTAAAGAGAAATTAATTTTAGCCATAGATGCAGTTTTAAACCTAGCAATATGAAAAGTGCTTTGGGATATAAAACTTGAGCAGGCTGGTTCATGACCAACAAAACATATACTTTTATGTTTGTCATCAATAAGCTTGGTTAATTCAAGTAGAAAATCGGAAGATCTGCCGTAAATTTTTTCATTGATATAAAAATTTGAACTCCAATTTCCTGCCTTGATAGCTAATTTAGCAGTAGCTATTGCTCTCTCAGCAGAGGAAGAAATTACTATATCAGGAATCTGATCTTTATCTTTCAAGAAAATACCCATTTTTTTTGAAGCATTTATACCTCTTTCAGATAGTGGTCTATCGTGGTCTCTGCTATAGACAGCGTTCCAATCAGATTTTCCATGACGAAAAATGATTATACTGTAATTTTTCATGATTTAAATTAATATGTGTTTAAATATGTATTTAATCTATTGAACTATCATTATAATTAATTGAAAAAAATTTTAACAATAATTGGACCTACAGCTGTCGGTAAAACAAATATTAGTATAAAAATAGCCAAGCTGATAAAGGGTCAAGTAGTGGGTCTTGATTCAAGGCAGATATATAAAGAAATGTCAATTGGCACAGCTCAACCAAATAAAATTGAAATGCAGTCTATTGTACATCATCTTATTGGAGAAAGAGATCCATGGAAATCGGTTTCTGCTGGTGAGTATTCAAAAATGGTTATTAAAAGTGTTAATAGCATAATAAATGCTGGAGAGAATCCTATTATTTGTGGAGGTGCAGGTTTGTATTATAGCGCGATAAATAATGGGATTTTTGAGAAAAGTAGTTCTAATGAAGATATAAGAAAAGATTTAGAATTAAGGTATGATAAAAATCCTATCAAGTTACACAATGAATTAAAGAAAATTGATCCAGACTATTATAAAATTGTCCATTTAAATAACAAGAAAAGATTAGTTAGAGCTTTAGAAATATATCAAATCACAGGAAAAGCTCCTTCTGAAAATTTTAAAAATCATTACATAGAAAAAACAAATAAATTGAATTTATTTACTGTTTTTTTAACCATTGAGAAAGAGCCTCATTTAAATAATATTAGAGAAAGGACAATTAAAATGCTTGATAATGGTTGGATTGATGAAGTAAAGAGCTTAATTACTTTAAAAGAGGAAATGGAGATTGATTTTCCAGCGCTAGATTCGATTGGTTATAAGCAAATAATTGAATACTTAAATGGTTTAATTAATAAAGACTTATTAATAGAAACTATCGTTAGTAAGACTTGGCAGTATGCTAAGAAACAATACAAATGGTTCAAAAAAGAAAACATTGATTTTATTGTAGATATCACAAACCTTGATTCTAGAATAGTATCTGATTGTATTTATGATATATACGAATCAATTAATTAAGAATTTTATTAATAATCATTTTTTGTTAAATTTAATTTTAAACATAACCTTTAAAATAGTTCAGCGAGACTAAAAAGGATGCACTCTATTTTTACTCATCTTTTTATGTCTTTTAATTTAAAAATTGAATAAAAATAGAAAAATTCTGTCACCTAAAGATATCTCAAGCAAAATAACTCGAATTGCTCATGAAATTATTGAGCATCACAATGATTTGTCTAATTTAGTTCTTCTTGGCATTCATAATAGAGGCGTTCCAATTGCAGGTAGGTTAAGAAAACTCATTCAAGATTTTACTAATATAGAAATTCAGCTAGGTTCTTTGGATATTACTTTTCACCGTGATGACTTTAGAGATAGACTGACTATGCCTGAAATTAAAGGCACTGACATACAATTTGATTTAAGTGATAAAGTTATAATTTTAGTCGATGATGTTCTTTACTCTGGTCGTACAATAAGAGCAGCCTTAGATGAAATAAACAGTTTTGGAAGACCTTCTATCATAAGACTTGCAGTGCTTGTTGATAGAGGTCATAGAGAACTTCCCATCAGAGCTGATTTTGTCGGGAAAAATATCCCTACGCATTCTGGCGAACACATTGCTGTTCGTTTAGTAGAGTCAGATGGTGAGGATGGTGTTTTTTTAATAAATGGAGATGAGTGATGTTTGATCATAGACATTTAATTAGTTTAGAAAAATTTCCTAAGAAGGATATTCAACAAATAATTGACACTGCTTTTAATTTTAAAGAAGTCCTTGAAAGGCCAATAAAAAAAGTCCCATCATTACAAGGCAAAACGATAGTTAATTTATTTTTTGAAAATTCAACAAGAACTAGGATTAGTTTTGAACTTGCGCAAAAAAGGCTTAGTGCTGACACTGTAAATTTTTCTGCCTCTACTAGTAGTTTAAAAAAAGGTGAAAGCTTTAAAGATACTGCCCAGAATATTGAAGCTATGAAAATAGATGCCGTCGTAATGAGACATCCTTCTCCTGGCGCTCCATATCAATTGAAAAAATTTATTAACGCTCAAATAATAAATGCGGGTGATGGTACCCATGAGCATCCAACTCAGGCCATTCTCGATATGATGAGCATTCAAGAAAAATTTGGAAAGATAAAAGATTTAAATATTGCAATTATTGGCGACATCTACCACAGTAGAGTTGCAAGAAGTAATATTTATGGATTAGTCACTATGGGTGCTAATGTTACATTATGTGGGCCACCTAACTTAGTACCTAAAGAAATTTCAGAACTTGGTGTAAATGTCAATTATAATATTGACGAGGTAATAGAATGGGCTGATGCTGTTAATATTCTAAGGATTCAAAGAGAAAGAATGGGTATAGGTTTAATTCCTTCAAGCAGAGAATATCGTAGGCTGTTTGGAGTCACATATGAAAGAATGTCTAGAAGGGATAAGGAGCTTGTAATAATGCATCCAGGGCCAATGAATCGAGGTGTTGAGATTGATAGTGAAGTGGCAGATAGTGAGCAAGCAATTATTTTAGAACAAGTTTTAAATGGAGTTGCATCGAGAATGTCGATTCTATATTTATTGTTAGGTGCAAAGGAAGAGGATGGCGATGAAAATTGAACAAATAGAGGGCAGGCTTTTATTGAAAAAACCAAAAATTATTGATCCTTTAAATGAAACTGAAACTATTAAAGATGTAATGCTTGTTGATGGAAAGATTGAGGAAATTGGAATAATTGAGGCTGGAAATGACATTAATTTTATTGATTGTGATGGGCTAATCCTAACTCATGGTTTTTGTGATTTACATGTTCATTTTAGAGATCCTGGAAATGGAGATAAAGAAACAATGGAATCTGGATGCGAATCTGCTTTAGCTGGTGGTTTCACTAGAGTATGTACCATGCCAAACACTGAACCGCCAATAGATAGCCCTGAATTAATTAGTTATATTATTGAAAATACGAAAAAAATGCCGGTACATGTTCACCCCATTGGTTCAGTTACTAAAGGGCAAGCTGGTTCAGAAATAAGTGAAATGGGACTTATGATAGATTCAGGTGCAGTTGCTTTTAGTGATGATGGGCTACCAATACAAAATGGTTTAGTAATGAGGAAGGCCTTAGAATATTCCAAAATGTTTAATGTCCCTATCATAAATCATGCTGAGGATGATTGTCTTAGAGCAAATGGCTTAATGAATGAAGGAATAGTCTCAACAAAATTAGGATTATCTGGCAACCCAAATATAGCAGAATCAATTATGGTTTTTCGTGATTTAAAATTGGCTGAACTAACTGGAGCTCAATTGCATGTACCTCACGTAAGTACAGCGGAGTCTGTTCAGTATATTAGCGATATGAAGAATCAATACAATGAAATAACAGCTGAGGTTACTCCTCATCATCTATTTTACACTGATGAGGCTTTGTATGATTATGACACTAATTTTAAGGTGGCTCCACCAATTAGAGATATAAGGTCAAGGTGGGCTTTAATCCAAGGAATAAAAGATGGTATAATCGATTGCATTGCAACAGATCATGCTCCACATACTTCACATGATAAGGACACTACTTTTGATTTGGCTTCATGTGGTTTGATTGGTTTAGAATCTTGTTTAGGTGTAGTTAAAAAAGTATTAGTTGACGATGAAGACTTGGGATTAATGGAAATGATCAAGCTTTTAACAGTGTCACCAAGAAAAATTATGGGATTTGACAATGATCTATTAAAAGAGGGTAAAGAGGCGGAATTGGTCTTATTCAACGAGGAAAAAAAATGGGTTTTTAATAAAAATGATATTAATTCAAAATCAAAAAATTCTCCATTTATTGACGCTCAATTGTCAGGAAAAGTAATACATACAATATCTAAGGGCGTTATCGCTACAAATTAAACTACAATTAATATTAAAATATTATTAAAAATTCTTCGTAATAATGTTTGAAATCGATAAATCATTTACCTAAGTTCGTTGGCTTAAATGTTTTAAAAATGAAAACAAAAACTTTAAAAATATCAGAAATAGATAAAAAATGGTGGATTGCAGACGCTGATTCCCAAACTCTTGGCAGATTAGCTAGTAGAATTGCTCAAATTCTTAAGGGAAAACATAAGGTAAATTATGTTCCTCACATGGATAATGGTGATTGTGTGGTAGTTGTTAATGCAGAGAAAATAGTAGTTACTGGAAGTAAAGAAGAGCAAAAGACTTACTTTCGTCACACCGGCTATGCTGGTGGTGTCAAAACCTCTACCCTAGCACACTTAAGAAGAACTTACCCTGAACGAATCATCGAAAAAGCAGTCAAGGGAATGCTTCCTAGCAATAAACTTGGTAGAAGAATGTATTCTCATTTGAAGGTTTATTCAGGGTCTAACCATCCTCATGAAGCTCAATCTCCTAAACCACTAAAGATATAACATGGCAGAAAAAACAAAATTTATTGGAACCGGAAAAAGGAAGAACTCAGTAGCTAGAGTTTCTCTTCTCTCGCCAGGAAAGGGAAATATTGAAGTTAATGGAGTTGATGTTGATAATTATGTTCCTCGCGAAAGTTTAGCTGCAATTATCAAACAGCCCTTGAATGTTCTAGAGAAAATTAAAGAATATGATATTTCAGTAAATGTTAAAGGAGGTGGGCTTTCAGGGCAAGCTGGTGCGATAAGACTAGGTATCTCCAGAGCCCTAATATTAGTTGACCCTGAAAACAGACCAGCTTTAAAAGCTAACGGCTTATTAACTAGAGACTCTCGTAAGGTCGAAAGAAAGAAGCCTGGCCAACCTGGAGCTAGGAAAAAATTCCAATTCTCAAAAAGATAATAAACATATGGCACTTATAAAATTCGAAGATTTACTTGATACTGGAGCGCACTTTGGCCATGTGACGAGAAAGTGGCATCCAAACTACAAGCCATATGTTTTAATGGAAAAAAATGGTGTTCACATTATTAATCTTGATGAAACGATATCCTCATTCAAAAAAGCTACAGATTTCATTCAAAGCGTTGTAAAAAAGAATGGTGAAATCTTATTTATTGGTACGAAAAAACAAGCTAAAGATATTGTTCAACAAGAAGCAGATAGGTGTGGTATGTTCTACATAGTTGAACGTTGGTTAGGTGGCTCCTTAACTAATTTTACAACTATAAAAAAGAGTATAAAAAGATTAAAATCCCTAGAAAAGGAGGGCTCTTCTCTTTACGAAAATTTAACAAAAAAAGAAGCTCAGATGTTAAATCGTGAACGTGTCAAACTATCTGATCAGCATCGTGGTATTAAGGATATGAGAAAACCTCCAGATGCTGTCGTAATTGTAGACGGCCAATATGAAGCTACGGCTATTAAAGAAGCCACGAGCATGAATATACCCACAGTTGCGCTAGTAGATTCTAATACTGACCCGAATATTGTAGATTTTCCAATTCCAGCGAATGATGATTCATTAAGAACGATTCAACTTATCATAGGTAGTGTTGCAGACTCAATACTTGAAGTGAAGGGCGAGAGTAAAGATAAAAAAGAAACTGGCTCTATTGTGGATGACAAAGTTGCAAATGTCTCTACAGAAACTTCTAAAGAGGAAGAGGAGTAAAATTAATGGTAATAGATGCAAATACAGTAAAACAACTTAGAGATAAAACTGGTGCTGGTATGATGGATTGTAAAAATGCCTTGACAGAGTCAAACGGTGACCTAAACGCTGCAATTGATTTTCTTAGAAAATCTGGTGTCGCTAAGGCAGAGAAAAAAGGTTCAAGGGAAACTAAGGAGGGTTTAGTTTATTCCTATATTCATGCAGGAGGTAGACTCGGTGTAATGATTGAGGTGAATTGTGAAACCGATTTTGTTGCTAAAACTGATGGTTTTGTTGAACTTGCACACAACTTAGCTATGCAAATTGCCGCTACTAATCCGATTGCCCTCGACAAAAATTCCGTTTCAGATGAAATTATTTCCAAAGAAAAAGAGATTTACACTGAGCAAGCTAAATCATCTGGAAAACCTGACAATATCATTGAAAAGATGGTAGAAGGTAGGTTGGCAAAATTTTATCAAGAAAACTGCTTAATGGAACAAGCATATATTAAAGATTCTGAAAAGAAAATTAATGACCTTGTTACAGAGACAATAGCTACTCTTGGAGAAAATATCACTATTAATAGATATACTCGTTTTGCTGTTGGTGAAACAGATTCCGAGAACTAAGACATACACTATTTTACATAATGCCTGAACCAGTTTTCAGTCGTATCTTATTAAAGCTAAGTGGTGAAGTCCTCGCCAATAAGCATGGTTTTGGAATTGACCCAGAAAAGGTTCTTTATTTAGCAAGAGAAATTGAACCTGTTTATAAATCTAATGTAAATATTGGTTTAATTATTGGTGCGGGGAATATTTTTCGTGGTATGGAAGCAAGTGCTGGTGGAATGGATAGGGTTACTGGAGATTATTTAGGTATGCTTGCAACGATAATGAATGCCATAGCATTGCAGGATGCTCTTGAAAAAATTGGATGTGAGACAAGAACACTTTCTGCCATAAACGTTACTCAAATAGCAGAGCCTTACATCAGAAGAAGAGCTATTAGGCATATGGAAAAAGGCAGAATAGTTATCATTGCTGGTGGAACAGGGAATCCATTTTTTACTACAGATTCCGCTGCAGCTTTAAGGGCAAATGAATTGGGCTCAGAAATATTACTAAAAGGAACTAAGGTAGATGGTGTATATGATAAAGATCCTTACAAATATATTGATGCTAAAAAATACAATGAATTATCATATAATAAAGTAATACAAGATGATTTAAGAGTAATGGACATGACAGCAATTACTTTATGCAATGAAAATAACATTCCTATAAAAGTATTTAATATTAAGTCTTCTGGAGACTTGATTGATATTATTAGCGGAAGTAATATAGGAACGACTATAGGTAAATAATGCTAGACAATATTCATCAAGATGCAAATGTACGAATGGACTCTGCTTTGAGTCATACGCAAAATGAATTAAATAAAATTAGAACTGGTAGGGCTAACCCAGAAATTTTTGATTCAATAGTAGTAGATTATTATGGAACTCCAACTCCATTAAATCAAGTTTCGACTGTATCTGTACCTGAACCCAAATTGATTACTATGCAGCCTTATGAAAAGTCCCTCATTCCTTTAATTGAAAAGGCTATTCTTGATGCTAATTTAGGTTTTACTCCAGGTAATAATGGTAATGCAGTATTGATTCCAATTCCTGCATTATCTGAAGAGCGCAGGAAAGAATTGATTAAGTTCATTCATAAAATTATTGAAGACGGAAAAATTGCTGTACGCAACATTAGAAGAGACGCTATTAATAAAATACATGATTATGGTAAAGAAGAAAATATTAGCGAAGATGAAATAAAAGGCAGAGAAACTGAGTTGCAGAATATTACCGATGGCCATATAAAAGAATTAGAGGCTCAACAGGAAGCTAAAGAAAAGGACCTGATGAAGGTCTAACTCTACGCTTTAATCAATTAATTAATATATTTTAAACTTATTTAATTATTAGTCACACTTTGACCAGCCACAGCTTTGGCAGGTTAAACATCCACCTTCGTTAACTACACTTCTACTATCGCAGCTTGGACACATCATAAGTTTAATTGTGTCTAAGCTCATATCTTCTTCTTTGTTAGGACTTTTTTTTTTGTCCTTATCTGTATCCATAGTAATTAATAATTGTGCCTTATCTTCTTCTGTTCTTTGATTTTTCTCATGAAGGTAGTCATCAAGGGCCTTACCGATAGCGTCAGGGGTTGATAGTATTAGACGACCATCCTCCCAAGTTGGGTTAGGTCCAGATATACCCTTTAATTGGCGAACAATTGATTGCGGATTTACTCCTGACCTTAGTGCAAGAGAGATTAGTCTACTAATTGCTTCAGATTGTGCAGCTGCATTACCTCCAGCTTTCCCAATTGTTGTAAAAACTTCGCACAATCCTTGTTCATCTTCATTGATAGTAATGTATAATGTGCCTTCTCCAGTTTTGATACGTCTAGTAAGGCCTAAAGTTTGAGTTGGCCTAAGGCGAGGACTGCCTTCTAATTTCTCAGCAGAAACATCAGTTGAATCTTTTTTGTCTTTCTCTTTATCATCATTAGTAATTAGAATTCCTTCTCGGCTTCCTTCCCTATACACAGTTATTCCTTTTAGTCCATTTTCGTATGCTTTCATATATATGTCTGCAACTGTCTCTACTGGAATGTCTTCTTGTAAGTTCACTGTCGAAGAAATGGATGAGTCTATATATTTCTGGACAGTACCTTGCATTTTAACTCTAAAAAATGGATCAATTTTGTGGGCAGTGGTAACGTATTCTGGAAGATTTTCATCTGTACCAAAGAGTTCCTTAATGATCGGATGATATACCGTGTATTGTTCAAATTCTTTTCCATATCCGCCATCGTTCTTTTTTACCATTCTCTTGTATGAGGTAGCGAAAATGGGTTCTACTCCTGAAGTAACTCTTGCGACAATTGCACCACTACCAGTCGGCGCGACGGTAGTTAATGTGCAATTGCGAATACCATTGTTTTTGATCTTTTCTTTAATTGATTTGGGAAGAGCTTTTACAAACTTACTTTTATTATATCCCTTCCAATCAAAGTGTGGAAATTGTCCTTTTTCTTTGGCTAGGTTGATACTTGTTTCATATGCAGTATCTCTAAATATTGTCATAATCTGATCAATAGTTTGAATCGCATCTTCACTATCGTATTGTGTACCCATTCGTACAAGCATGTCGCCAAGGCCGAGAATTCCTAATCCTACTCTTCTATCATTCATAGCATTATTTTTTTGGTCCTCTAGTGCGTGACGATCTAGGTTGTAATCAACTACATTATCTAAAAATCTAGTGCCTATTTCAACGGTTTCTTTAAACTCCTCAACCATGAAGTTTTGTTCTTCATCAACAAAACGCTCCAGATTAACCGCACCAAGATTACAACATCCACCATCTGGTAACGGTTGCTCTGCACAAGGATTAGTAGAGACTAGAGGAGAACAATATTCAGCATTGTGATAGTCTGTCATGGTATCCCAAAATAACAATCCCGGTTCTGCACTGGCATGAGCACTGTTGATTATTTTGTTCCAGAGATCCTTTGCTTTTACAGTCTCATATACTTGGCCATCAAACACTAGATCAAAATCCGTATCATTTTTGACAGCATCCATGAATTTGTGAGTCAACAGAACAGATATATTTGAGTATTTAACCATGTTGATATCACC
>SGYO01000040.1 GCA_004321745.1 bacterium
AGCCACCACCTTTGGGCTCCATTGATCTTTGAATTTTTCTAATTTTTGATTTATATCAATTTTTTTACTTTCCATTATTTTTTTAAAAGATTCGTTTATTTTTTTCTAGTAGATCTGATAAAATGATATCTGATACGACAAGGATTGAGAAATTATGCCCTACTCTAGTACCCTTCCATTTTTTTGGAAGCAATGTAGTTTCACCATTAATAAATGTTACAATTTGCGGGTCATAATTTAATCGTTTGAAAATACCATCTTGATTTTTGATTGTTCGCCATTGCTTGTATTCAACATTTTTTGAAATGTAATACTTGGTTTTTTTTGGATTTTCACAGTTTAAATACTTTCTATCAAATTTAGACTTTGCTAACCCTGATGCAATTACATGGGCGTCTATGGGAAAAGTACTTTCCCAACTCTCTGAAAATAAAGTTACAATTAAACCACCAAAACTGTGCCCAATGATAATTAATGATTCTAAATGCTTATTTTTTTCTAATAATGTAGCTAAATCTGAGTTGATTTGCATTGCCGTAATTGAGGGGCATTGATTCCAATCATACCTGTATAACCACATTGGCAATCCAGCCTTAGAAAAATTCTTAATCGGTTCAGCCCATTCAAAACCCTTACTTCTCCAGCCTAGGGGATAAAACCCATGAACTAGTATAATTCCATTCGAAGAATCACTTTGCTTAAAACCAGTAATTTCATGAAACCCTATAGATCTATTAATTATATGTTCATCATATTTTTTTTTATCACTAATAATGTCAGTTAAAAAGATTTCACTAGTATCATTTTTTGCGCTTATTAGACCTAAAATGAGTGAGCATAAAGTAAACTTAACAACAATAATTAAGCTCATTAAAAATTTAATTCTTGATCAGTTTTTATTATAGTACTCCCGCTAGTGCCAATGATAAAACCACCATCATTTGACATTTCAATACTTTCTCCACCATACCCAGCATTTTCTAATTTTAAATCAATACTATTTTCATTTTGCCCCCACTTGTAAAACCAAGTGTATCCATTATTTTTTGGCTTTGAGACAAACACATATCCCCCGTTAGAAGTATTAGAAATAGAAATCGGCGAACCCGCCTCAAAGAAATATAAATTATTTAGAATGGTTTCTTGATTTGAATTACCATCCTCATCGATTTCCAATAAAATTATTTTTGCTCTATTATCACAAGAAGATATATTGTACCCATGATCACATTTTTCTCCAGCTATTATATACCCACCACCTTCTTTAGCTACAATATCTGTGCCTTTCTCTAAATACTCATTACCATGAGTTTTTTGCCACAATGCAGCTCCATTTAAATTAGTTTTTACAATGTAAATATCTTTGTAATACCTAAAGTCAAAGGAGCAAGGAAAAGACTGATTTCCATGACCTTTTTCTCCAACCATAATCAGTTTATTGTCATTAGACTCAATAACTGAACGAAAAAGATCATCCTCGCACTGTCCACCATGAAATTTTGTTTTAAGTACAGAACCCGAGCTATTTACTTTAACTATGACTGCCTGCCCAACATTGCTACTTCCGCTTCCTGATGGAGTCACAGGACCACCTACAGCATAATAAAAACCATTACTATGTTCAATAACATCCTCATAGTATGGATATTTATTTTGATTACCCTCAATGCCTTTTTTTATCCATTCTTTATCTCCATTGGAATTCGTTTTTAATAATCCGGTCCAAGTAGCAAATAAATATCCACTGTCTGATGTTTGAATAACTGTTTTATCTCCCCAATAATCCAGCAAGTCATACGTTTTTTCCCACATTATTTCGCCAAAAGGGTCAATTTTTATAAGCATCGCACTATCATTTTTACATCCTGCTAAAATATATCCAAGATCATTCGTTTGTTTTACATCAAGTTTAAACCCACAATTTGTATATGATGAAAAATATTTAATAAAGGTTATATCAGAATAATCAGGTTCATCAACAGATGTAGATTTTTCGTCATCACAACTAAAAAAAATACATATTGTTAAAAATAGAAAATAATTTTTCATGGATTATGACAATTAATTATTTAAGAAGTATTATCTTTTTTGTTTCCCTGAAATTGCCCGCTTGAAATACACACAAATAGACCCCAGTGGATACAGGTTGATACTGTTCATCTAATCCCCTCCAACGTACAGAGCGAAACCCTGCAACCATACTTTCATTTAACAATGTTTTTATTTTTTTTCCGGCTAGGTCAAAAATAGTGAGGTTTACAAAATTATCTTCAGACATATCATAACTAATTGCAGTATAGGGATTAAATGGGTTAGGATATGCGTTATGCAGCATAATTTTTGTTGGAATAATCAGCTCTTCATTAGTATTTAGTAATTCAAAAGTGGTTGGTTCTCCGGTTTCGAATGAAAGCTGCCTTCCAAAATATCCAGACGCCTCAACATCTATAATTTTTAAAGATCCAGATAGTATAGATATATTTTCTAAATTTAATTGAATTCTAGTTAAAATACCCTCCCCAGGCTGAATTGGTTCTCCTGAGCCTTGCGCTAGTGCCACAATTAAACCTTCACCATTTATAGATACTGTCCAATTAGATTCTTCAGCTCTGCCACTAATACCATCTTCAAAGGACAAATTTCCATCACCTTGAATCTCCAATTGGCTCAAATCAAGTTTAAAAGATAATCCATATACAGAAACGTAATTTTCAAGATAAATATCGACTGAACTCATTGATGTATCTTGATCAGAAATTGACAAGTAAACATCTGCATTAGAATGTTTATTTGTTGTGTGTATGATCAATTGCGAGCCAATATAATAAAATGGTTCAGTATGACCTGTGTTATTGTATGCACACGATGTACAAGTAACTCCGTTAACACAGGATGGATTATTTGGTGAGCATTGATTAAAATAGTCCTCTAATACATAATCGAATTCTACGGTATTCCCAGGCAGTGAAAAATCTAAAATACTTAGGTTTTGAGCATCAACTTTATCTCCTGGACAAAAACCAGCTCTATCATATTGCCATGTACCATTTTGAGGTGAGCAATCATTGAATTCACAATCAGGTCTCCAAAAATTATGAACGTGAGACACTTCACCGTTTATAAGTATGTCATGCCTTTTATCCGAAAACTCAGCAGCATTTTCAGTATTACCTTGCCCATGACCAGTTGTAGTTATCCTTATATATGCTTCCTCAGTGTCATTAGGTAAGTATTCTTGAATTGTTGAGATATCTACTGGTATTGTGGGATCGCCATAAACCAATCTATCATAATTCCATAAATTCCTTACAACCGTAAATGGATATTGGCCTTGACCCTCAACAAAGTCAAACTCTACTGATACTAGCCAGCCAGGCTGAACCCATGTATCAATAAAAGATTTAAGGATTGCCTCACCTCTCAATATAGACCTATAGTCTGTGACATCTATCTCCCATCCACATTCCACCCCGTATGGAGTAACATAGCGGCCAATCTCTATCCATTTATCAATGTGATAAACAGATATCTTTGCTTTGCGGTCCCAAGGATCGCAACCACCAGTAGGGCATTCTAAATTGACTCTCATAGTAATACTTGAATAATCAGTACTGCCATTAGGAAATTGGATTTCGTTTGTCGATGTTCTATTATTTCCTAACCCGCCAAAAGAATGATGTACTTGATCAAGAGCAACGATTGTTGTATCGCTAAATGAGATTGAGCTAAATAAAAAATAGATTATACTTAGATATTTTATCATGATCTTATTTTAGATATAAAATCTTTTTGGATTTTGAATATTTACCTACGGATGTTTTAATAAAATATGTTCCAGATGATAAATTACCTGGTGACCATCCTAATTCATGATTACCTACATTCAGAAAGCCTAATTGTTCTTTTTTAACCAGAACACCGTTTACATTATAAAGACTTAAATCAACATTTCCAGGTCGAATTAATGAGAGTTTAATACGGCACTTTGAGTTGAATGGATTAGGGCTTACATTCATAAAATTAATGCTAGGGTTTATACTTTCTTTTACTTGAGTAGAGTTTCCGTGCCAATCGACGACTTCTATATTTTTAATTTCTATATCTTTAATAAAATCAACTTTGAAATTCTTATCTATTGAGGACCCATTCAAACTATAGGCAATGATACTATTTTTATTTTGAGCATAGCTCCATCCTGCCGGAAAATTTATATTTGATAGGTTCATGTCTTCGTAGAATTGAAATTGTATGCCTGCAATATCACCATCTGAATCGATAGTAATTACATTACCATTTTGATTAAAACCAGCATTAGATATAGAACCAAAAGAATCTATATCAATTTCAAGAATCCACTGCATTAACATCACAATATCTTGAAGATCAATAATATCATCTCTGTTTGTGTCGCAAGCATAAACCTGATATTCGTTACCATTCTCATTACCAAGCATTATTGCAACTAACATAACAGCATCATAAACGTTAAGAATTTCATCAAAGTTTATATCCCCAAGAAGACCAGATAAGCTATATCCTGAAGACCACAACCCTCCAAAAACCGTGCCGTTATGACCATTCCCTGTAAGGTCATTTAAAATTATCCCACTGCCTTCATCAAAATTGTAATAAGCTACTAGACCACTTTCCTGTCCTGTAAGTGAGGAATCCATGCTACTGACTATTTCTTCTTGATTTCTAGCTATGTTCCAAATTCTTACCTCATCAATTCTTCCATCAAAATATCTGCTTGAATAGTCCGAACCTAGTCGAATTGGATCACTATTAGATATAACATTCAGAGCAGACCCAGAGATACTTGTCAAGGATCCATTGATATATAGCCTTCTTTGACCATTATCATTTACGGCAGCTATATGGTGCCACTGATTTGCACTTAGAACACCAGTGTTTGTTATTTTTTCATCAAAACCTAAACCTGTGTAAGGAGCTTGACTGGTTAGTCGTAACATATAGCCATTGGCTGCACTAGTTTGGTATTTTGATATTATACCAGCCAGCCACGAGAAAGATTCTGGAAAGATCCATGCTTCTAAAGTATAATTATTAGTTAGGTCTAATGCAGCATTATCAGGGATGATTACAAAGTCATTTTGGCCATCAAAATTAATTGAATGGTCATCACAAAAAAGAGAGCTTATTAATACAATTGTGACTAAAATATATTTCTTCAATTTAAAATCAATCTATTTAGTAATCTTTTTTAATCATTTTTTGTTCTGCTTTTCTTCTTACTTTTTGCCTTACTTCGTTTTCTGCGGCTTTTTTGGATATTTCTCCATCAATCAACTGTTCCATAAGCGAGCTCTGCAAAAAATTACTCTTCCTGGACCTAGGTTCCCAACCTCTTCTCCAAATTTGTTTATTTTTTAATTGCTCTTTCGTTATCGTAACTCGCTTTTCTTTTTCACAAACTGCAAATAATTCAATTTTATTATTTTTTTTGTCTACGTTTAATACTTCATAGTGACTCCATCCATTTATTTTTTTTAATGAAGTCCATTTAGATTTTTCGAGCCTTGATAGTTTATTAGAAGATCTATCTGAATTATTTATCATATTATAAATTATTTTATATCATAAGATATAATAAAATCATCACTGATTTCTTGTCTAAGCCTGAGATTTAGAGTTATGGTATATGCATCGGCAGTAGGATTGCCTAAATATTTAGAATATATAACTATCCCATCATCCTCATAGTAATGAATGTGATGACAAAGATTAGGTAAGTAGGTATTGGCTAGTAGAGAAGTATCACTGCTTAATAGTTCCTCTGTTAGAATTTTTCCTAGCGAGTCACTGTGATTAATATAGTAGCTATCCTCATTTACAAGATTTGAATTTGCGGGTATGTAAGCAACATTTAATGACTTTAAATTAAGATATGGTAATTCTTCTCTGTTATCACAATTAACGAGAAAAATCAATATAAGAATAGTGTATTTGGACATATCTCAAAACCTAATCTCTATTTCTCCACATAAATAAGACCAGAATTATGATTGGAGAAATTAAAACTAAGATAACATTTAATAAATCACCCATTTCAAAAGTCTATTTAGGAAAT
>SGYO01000005.1 GCA_004321745.1 bacterium
GAATGCCATCCAGTAGCAAATAAAATCCATTTAATTTGACTTATCATATATTAAAATTTAAAAGTTTTATTCAAACAATTGGCACTAAAAAATGTATGGGCATATACATATATACCCCTTACCATCCTCAGGGATGGGGTAGGGGGTATGGATATTTAAGATAAAAGGTGTACCCGTCTACCTCACTAAGTACAAAAAATTAAAGTCCGAATAACTTATAATTCATTTTGTAAAATTTCTCCAAATGTAATCATATACTATATAGTATATTGATGCAACATAACCTACACAAAGTACTGCTTTAAATAATTCAAATACAAATTCTCCTACCGCTATATATTCTGAAATAATCATAATTAGAAACTACAAAAAATTAATTCACAATGTGTGAGCGTCTTATATACACATACCTACCCCCGTGCTTTATTGGTTGGTGGGGTTTGATTAGGTTGAGTTTATCAAATTGGATTTATAAGTGTGTACGATTTATTCGTGTACGATTTTTGATAACCAATGATTATAAATGTTTGGAATTGAAACTAAAAACCCCCCTAGGTTATCGAGGGGTTTGTAGAGAGAAGTGGTATTTTCTCGTCTAGTGACTCGGGTGAGACTCGAACTCACGGCCAATGGCTTAAAAGACCATTGCCGTGGTTCTCTAAGTACCTACAATACTTGCACTTAGAGGTTTGACACTTGGCTTGTGTACCTTAAATCCGTGTACCTTTTCCCGATTTTCACCTATTTTATTACTTTCTGTTAATGATGGAAAGTCCATCTCTAATCGTCTAAGACTAAACTTTGCATATATCTCAGTAGTAGTAACAGATGAATGACCCATCTCTTGCTTTACTAAGTATATGTCACGAGTCTGTAAATACCTTCTAACTGCGAAAGTATGTCTAAGACAATGAA
This sequence comes from bacterium, assembly GCA_004321745.1. Lineage (GTDB taxonomy): Bacteria > Fidelibacterota > Marinisomatia > Marinisomatales > UBA1611 > TMED80. Next base: position 916 of record SGYO01000005.1, read on the forward strand.
AGTGAAACTTAGTTTTATCTCCATCAATCTCACGAACTGCTCTAAGAAAGACCTCTAAAAGATTTTCAAATATAACTTTAGCTTTCTCACTTGTTTTTTTATTCATAATCAAATCTACAAAAATCTGATTAATTTGGCTTTTGGTCTTTTTGTATGTGTGGACACACTATATAGTACTAATCCATACACATCATAAGAGTACTTAATAGTAAACCCTACATCTGTGGGTGTGTAGGGCGTACTATTTCAATAAACCTATAAGATATATTTTTAAATGGTTATGTAGTTCATTGTAAAAATCTGGGACAACATAATCTGCACCTGAAAGTTCTAAAGCTTTCCTTTGAATATCATCAGGATCTGCTACGGGAAGAATGCCAACAGAAAAATAATATTGTGCTTGTACGAAACTAATTACATCATTCTGCTCAAGATTAGGAAAAGCTTGTTTAATAATGTAAGGCATTGGTTCAAGATTTTTAAAAAACTTTGATTTAAATGCTGCGAGTTTCTCTAGACTGACATTTTTTTCAATTACAAATGGAAGAAGAGTAAATAATTGGATTAATCTCTTATGTTTATAAGTTGTTTTACACCAAAGTTCTAAAAAATCATCGATTTCCATATTAGTTGAGATTGTTTTTTGTAGATCATTAATCCATTTCTTGGAATCTCTAATTATTATCTCTAGAAAAATTTCTTCCTTTGTAGAAATATATTTATAAATGTTTCCTCTAGTGAATGATGTTTTTTGTGCAATATCCTTAATGGTAATGTTTGCATAAGATGTCCTTTCAAAAAGAGAGAGCGTTGAGTTAACTATCTCATCCCATCTTTCTGCTTTGGCTTGTATGTTTCGTGCTCTTTGAAAATTCATGCCCAAAATATACTAAAACATAATAATAAAATATCTTGTTTAAGTAACACAGTGTTAATAACATAAGTAACACATCGTTACTTAAATAGGATAAAATTAAAATGAGAAATAGTTATAATAAACCTGAATTAAAAAGTTTGTATTATGAGGAAGAAGTTGAAAAAATTCCATCACTTGATGGAAAAACCATTGCAATTACTGGTACAACTTCAGGTACTGGATTCATTGCGGCTAAAACAATAGCTGAAAAAGGTGCGAGGACACTATTATTAAATAGAAGTACTAATCGATCAAATAAATCATATGATTTATTGAAAGAGCATTCACCCAAAGCTAATTTTGTTGATATTGAGTGTGATTTGCAGAGTTTCAATTCAGTAAAAAAAGCTGCAAAAACAATTACTGATTTATGTAAAGACGGGCTTGATGTTATTTGTAATAATGCAGGGGTAATGGCTCTTAAAGACCAAGCAACAATAGATGGTTTTGATATACAAATGCAAACAAATCATTTATCACATTTTTTGCTCACAAAAGAATTATTACCATTATTAGAAATAGCAGCAGAAAAAAGAGGTGAAGCTAGAATAGTAAATCATACTAGTATTTCACGGTATGGTGTCAAAAAACTTGAGTCTAAATATTTTGAAAAAAGAGGTGGTAGCTTAGGTGGGAATGGATCAAAAATATTTAATAAAATATTATTGGGTATGATTCTAACAAATGCTCGATGGTATAGATACTCTCAAACAAAACTAGCAAATGCGGCTTTTACAGCTTGTTTACATGAAAAATTGCAGGACAAAAATTCAAAAATAAAAGCACTTATTGCCCACCCAGGTCTTGCTATGACAGACCTTCAAGATACTACAATTAAAGATGGAGGAATGGGAGCATTTATGACTGGAAAAATGATGGGTGGAGGTCAAACAATGGAAGATGGAGCGATAGGTATAATAAAATGTATTGGTGATTCTGATGCAATGTCTGGTGATTTTTATGGCCCAGGTTCTGGCAAGATGGATATGAAAGGACCTGTCGTAAAATTTGGACTAGAAGAATTTTATGATAATAGGGAGACCAAGGATCTATTGTGGACTAAAAGCTGTGATGCTATTGGAGAAGATTTTATAATATAAATCTTCCCATCATACAGAAACAAAAAACCCCACGAATGTGGGGCTTTATGCATAGAGAAATTTCTACTTTAACAATATCATCTTTTTAGTTTGCCTAAAATCCTTTGTTTCAATACTGTAAAGATATACTCCTGCTGATATAGGTTGACCAAGATTGTCTGTTGCATTCCATTGAACTGATTTAAATCCAGATGATTGATTAGTGTTAACAAGATTATTTACCACATTACCAAGCATATCAAAAATGGTAAGACTAACATATGAATCTTTAGGTAAATCATACTTTAATTTTGTATAAGGATTAAATGGGTTAGGGTGATTTTGGTATAAATTAAATTCAATTGGTACTAAATCATTGTCTGCTGACATTAATGAATTATTGACAATTAGAGAGTTTTGAAAACCATATTGTCCTAATTCGTCAGGACCTATATTAGTTTCATTATTATCCTCGTCAGTTAAAATGACTCTAACATTCCATTGCCCTTCACTAGAGCCAATTGGGAATAAAAATGTTCCACTTTTGGTGGCTTCAAAATTTCCTGTATTGAATACCCCTGAATCTTCCAATAATTCACCTCCGTTAAGAGGCCCGCCATTTAGAATTAGCCTTATAGTATAACTCGAAAGATAATTATCATAAGCTGTAGCAGAAAAATTATAAATGACCGCAACACCATTAATACTAGTATTTATAGTATCTGCTGATAAACCAAAGTTGTTTAATTCTGGTGGATTAGTAGTTTCCGCACAATCAATAGGGCAATTATCTTCAGTCTCTGGACCTCCACAAATACCATCTCCGCAGCATGGATTTCCAGGTGGAACTTCATTACAATTGGGTACACCTCCTCCACCGCCACCACCAGCATTATCGAAATCGCCTTTGAGACATCTGGTGAAATAGGGGAAAGCATCTGTTACAACATAATAGTAAATACCTTCAGGGAATTCAGGAGTTACACCAACTCTACCATTACACTCATCTAAATCTCCATAACCTTCTTCATATTCAAAGTCTTGGGTAAATGCTCCCATTGGTATTGGTGCATTTGGATTTGTATTACCTTGACCTGGACCCCCTATTAATAATGTTAAAGTACTTGGTCTTCCTTCATCAGGAGTTTCTTTCAATTTCCAACTAGGCTGCAATGATACTAATTCACTTGTAGAATCATTTGGGTCAGCGTAACCATATCTAGCGTAGACAGGGAATCCATCAGAGGCCCAACCAACTAATGTCATACCTTGATTATCACCTAAAAAGTCTATTAATAACTCAGGCATACCATGATAATGGTACTCACCAGTAGGCTGAACATGTGCGTGGTTCATATCATCTCCAAAGTCAAATGTTTCATGCCCTAGTGCCTCAATATTCCAATTACCTTGGCCTTGTGCTAAACTACACTCACCCTCATCATTACATCTCCCAGCAGTTGCAGGGTCAAATTTTACGCTATTTATAGCATAGGCTATTGCTCCAGCTGGCCCACCAGCAGGCTCGCCAGTTTCTGATACTAATGTAGGGCATAAAGTAAATGTTGCATTAACATTTTGTTCGCTAATTGTATTTGGATTATCAGCATTTGGGAAGGTGCCAACTTCATGGTTTGGAATACCATTGCCAGAAAGTATTCTATTTAAATCATCGGATGTCCAAGAATAAATACTGTAATCATTGACAGACTCATCGTCATTATAAATTTCTTCATTTATATTATCTAGAACACCAACTGTTGAATATTCACTATCAATACATTGTGCAATAATCCAGTTTATAGAAGTTGATAATAGAATGATTAAAATTTTATACATATAACCTTTAGACTCTTTAAAGGTAGGTAAGTTAAAAAAGAAAGTATAAAAAATTGCTCTACAATGTGTGTGCCTATTACAAGCACATACCTACCCCCGTGCTTTATTGGTTGGTGAGGTCTAATTAGGTTGAGTTTATCAAATTGGATTTATAAGCGTGTACCTTAAAAGTGTGTACCTTTTTTGATAACCAATGATTATAAATGTTTGGAATTGAAACTAAAAACCCCCCGAAGTTATCGAGGGGTTTATGAGACAAGTCTGGTATTTCTCGTCTAGTGACTCGGGTGAGACTCGAACTCACGGCCAATGGCTTAAAAGGCCACTGCTCTACCAACTGAGCTACCGAGTCGAAATAGATGTGAAGTTTACAAAAAATAAAAAAATTATTTAATACAATTTTCTAAATATATTTATTTAAAAATACTTTTCTTTTTGAAAGATATTTTAAAATGAAATTAAATATTTTTTTATTATTGCTAACACTTTCAGGAGGGAAAACTCCTTTTTCTGTAAATAAACTTTCTAGAATTAAATTAATTGATGCAGTTGCTGTGTATCCAGTAGTTCTAGCCATAGATGTTATGTTATTTACATTATCATATTCGTCATATAATTCATAATTGATTGTTTTATCATTTGTATGAAGCTCGACTTTCAGTAAGGTAAATTCTATTTCCCCGGGTTCAAGTTTCCATTCTTTAAATAATTTTTTTATTGTTTCGTTATTTTGAAATGTACCTTTTTTGATGAATGATTTTATAAGTTTTACATGTCCTGGATAACGCAACGTCTTCTCTGACATATTGTTAATGTGACTCATTGTATTAAGGAGCGAGCGAAGGCCGTCAGTATTGAATGCTTCAAGTATTAAAGAGTCTTTAAAATTTATATTTTCAATTCCGGAAAGGGCAGGTTTTGTCATTAGTTTTCCATTTATTATCATTCTTGCTGGTCTAGTATACTCTTCAATGACATCAATGGGGGAGAAGGGTGCTTTATAATTAAATGGTTGTTTTGGAAATTTAGGTAGTCCTCCAACATAATATTTAAAGGATTTTATATCTTCAAAGCTATTGTGATATCCAAAAATATAGTTAGGCAATCCTGGGGCTACTCCAGCATCAAAAATAGCAGTAACATTATTTTGTATAGCAACATTATTCAGTTTCATAATGTTTTCTGGAGAGAAGGATATGTCTACTACATCTTTACCCGATGAAATTATAGTCTCTAATGCGTTGTAACCTAAATATCCAGGAACCGCCAAAAGGACAATGTCAGCTTTTTTAATGAATGATGATAGTTTTTGTTTATTTAAAACATCTAAATCATACGTAATTATCGCTGGGTGATCTTTTATTTCTTTTCTAACATTTTTGATATTTAAATCTGCTAAATGAATTTTATGGCTCTCTGCTAAATCAAGTGCCATTGCTTGACCGATCATTCCAGAACCGATTTGATAAATTTCAGCCATTATTAATTTTATTTTCTATATAATCTTGAAAATGACTAACGCCAATTTCATACTCTTTTGAAAGAATGCCAGAATCAAATCCATTTGATTCTAAGCCAGCTTGTATTCTTTCACAAATGTCAATGTCCTCATTCTGAATTTCTTCGCTAAAATTTATGTCTTTTGATATTCGGTTAGGCTCAATATGATCAAAATAATAATCAAAATGGACATTACAGCTCGATGCATTTATTGGTTCTATTATGTTAGTTTGTAATCTTCCAGGAGCAATATTTAATAAAATATTAGGGAAAAGCGTAAAATAAAAAGCTTTTTGGTTACTACTTGATTTTTTGTAAGGAGAAGATTGTGATTTAATATGACACCATTGTAATGAAAAATTTTTAAATGTTTCTGTTTTATAACTTTTATAATTAATCGCATCATTTAATTTTGGGTGCACTAATGGTATATGAAACCCCTCTAAGTAATTATCCATATATATTTTCCAATTACAATTTATTTTGTAAGAAACACGAGAATGATATGAGTATTGATCAAATCTAATAGGTGATATGATTTTTTCAATTTTGGCCAAAGTTTTTTTTATATCATGATGCTCATTCTGAAGTTTTACAAATATTAGGTTCATCCAAACATGGTGCTCAACAGGCTTCAAGCTAAAATTTTCAATCTCAATTTTTTGTTTATCAAAGCCTCTAGTTGCTTTAAGATTTCCATTTAAATCATAGGCCCAGCCATGATAACCACATATTAAACTCTTTGCATTTCCATCATCATCTAATAATACACATCCTCTATGTTGACAGACATTGTAAAATGCATTTATAGAGCTATTCTTATCTTTTATAATGATGACAGGCTGATTATTTATCATCATTGTTTTGTAATCCCCGGGGTTAGAAATTTGATCAGTTGAGCAAAATAAGTGCCAAGATTTAGAAAAGATATTTCTTTTTTCAATTTTTAAAATTTGCTCATCCATATACCACTTTGAAGGGATGGTCTTTCTTCTGATGTTATCAATCACTTGGTAACGACCTTAATAATGGTTTAGTTAAGCATGTCGGTCCGCCAGATCCTTTCAATGATATTTCTGAGCCTTTGTAAGTATGTACTATAACATTTTGTTTTTCTAATAGTTTTTTTGTAATAGGGTTACCTTCAAGCATAATTATTTCTCTTGGAGCTATAGCTAATACGTTACAAGCCATTGTTTCATATTCCTCGAAAGGTACTTCTATAAGTTCGATTTTACTTTCTTCTAAATATTGAATGAATTGAACTGGAAGAAGTCTAGAATAAACTAAAAAAAGATTGGAGTCAATTGGACTCAAGTTGCTCATTAAATGCAAACAGTCGCTTGGGCCATTCCAATGAGGCAATGGTACAGAGATTACGTTTTTAACAATACCAGAAAGAATTTCGCCAAGCTGTTTAGCGCCTTCAATATTACTGCGATAACCAATCCCAACTGCAATGTTATGCTTATCAATCCATACAATATCACCACCTTCAAGTTTTCCCGGAGCAGATATTTCTCCAAGTATTGGTATGTCATTATTTTTTAAAAATATTTTTATATTTTCTATTTCAGAGACTCTATTTTTTTTGCCCATATTGCAAATGATTGCGCCATCATTTGAAATTATAAAAGGATCATGCGCATAAATAGAGTCGATTGTATTAGTATTCTTTCTGTCAAGAAAATACATTTCGATATTGTGAGATTTTAAAATATCAATAAATGCCTCATATTCATGTAATGATTCATTGTAATCAGGTGCATCAAAAAAATTTAGTTCTTTGAATTCACTATCAATTTTCTTCTGGTTAAAAAATGCATTTTTTGGATGGTTTAGGAGAATTTTTTTAATAGGGTCAACCATATTATTACAGTTGAAAATAGGTTGCATTCCTTTATGATTGTGAGTCATTGTATATTCAAAATATGATATCTATTTAATTTCTTACCAAGGGATTTGTTTTAAGTCATAGTTGCCACCGGTCAAGATAAGGCCTACTTTTTTGTTTAGAAATTTGTTTGAATTTAACATTAAAGCAGCGAGAACAATTGAGCATGATGGTTCGATAATTATTTTTAACCTTTGCCAAATCATATACATAGAGCTGATAATCATTTCCTCTGAAACAAGTAATATTTTATCTACATTTTCTTTAATGATAGGGAATGTAACTGTACCTACTTGCGCCCTTAATCCATCAGCAATAGTATCTGTAGTTTCATTTGACATAATTTTATTATTTAAAATAGATCTATATGTATCATCAGCATTTTCTGGCTCAGCTCCAAACACTTTTATACCAGGCTTTAAATTTTTAGCAGCTAACAAAGTACCTGATAGCAGGCCTCCTCCGCTAACAGGGCAAATGATTGCATCTAAATCAGGCACTTTTTCAATTAATTCTTTTGCTGCGGTTCCTTGCCCGGCAATGATTTTTTCATCATTATAAGGGTGAATGATTGATCCCCCTGATTTCTGAACCATTTTTTCTAGAGTATCTTCTCTTGATTTGATATTGGGTTCACAATAGAAGATTTCTCCGCCATACCTTTGTACATTTTCTATTTTATTTTTGGGTGTATTATTTGGCATGATAATTTTAGAGCTTGTTCCAATTTTATCGGCAATAAATGCAACTGCAGCGCCGTGATTTCCTGATGAAGTTGTAATAATGCCATTTTTTATTTCTGTGTCATTAAGCTGTAGAATAGAGTTTGTTGCACCTCTAATTTTAAAAGATCCTGTTTTTTGAAAATTTTCGCATTTAAAAAAAAGATTAGATCCCAGTTCATTATCGAGGCTATCAGAAGTTAAAATTGGAGTGTTATGAATGTGGTCTGAAATTATCTGATGGGCTTTTTCTATGTCATTATATGTTACCATAGTCAAAGCTTAAAAAGTTAATTGTTTATGCTTCCTTCAATACATGTTGTCTTGAAACCACCTCTAATGTTATAAATTGTAGTTATTTGAATTTTTTTTGTTTCAAGTATTGAGCTTAGATCATCATAGATACGTTTTGTTGCACCTTCTTGATAGATACCAACACTGCGGAAACTAGTAAAATAGTATTTTAAAGATTTTAGTTCTATGCATTTTCCCCCCGCAGGAAAATATTCAATCCTAACTTTTGCTAAGTCTGGGAGACCACTAAAAGGGCAAACTGCACTAAATTCATTTGTTTCTGTTTTTATATATTGGTCTAATGATTCAAAGGGGAATGTTTCAAGAAAGTCAGCATTAATTTTAGATTCATCATCGTAGTTAAAAATTTTTCCTTCCGCTTTCGCCATACTAATCTCCTTTGTATATGCATCCAGTAGAATGCGTTTCCTTTATTTCAATCTCTACTAAACCTAATATCTCAGGTTTAACTTTTTCCCATATGTACTTACACATATTTTCACTAGTTGGGTTTTCAAGGCCTTTGATATTATTTAGGTAAGCATGGTCTAATAATTTTCGGATTGGATCGAATGAATCTTCTATTTCTTGAAAGTCAATTATGAATCCAGTTTTCTCATTCAATTCTCCGCTAACCTTTAAAATTATTTCGAAAGAGTGTCCATGGACTTGAGAACATGGGTGTTCATTAGGCAGGTTCGGAAGAGATCTTGCGGATTCAATATGAAATTTTTTGTAAACAATCATGCTTTAAATTAAGGAAACCCCAATATTTTATGTGTTTGTAAACTTAGCTTCCAAAAGGGATTGTTTTTAACAAAATTTTCAGACATCATTTTATTTTCATCATAATTGTTGTTATCCATTGGCTGAATAAAGAAAAAATTAAAATTAAGATTTTCAAATTGAAGTGGATCAAAACCACTTTGAGGATAAACAAATTTTAATTCATCGCCTTTTATTAAAATAATTTTTGAATTTTTTTTAGGGCTTACACATATCCAATCTATATTTCTTGGAGGAATTTTAGTACCATTTGTTTCAATACCTATTTTAAAACCAGCAAGATGCACTTTATCAACAAAATCTTGATCTAATTGGAGCAGTGGTTCACCTCCTGTGCATACTATATATGGTTCCTCTTTGATTGTTGGCTCCCAAAGTTTTAGAATGATGTTAATAATTTTTTCTATATCGTAATGCCCACCATTAATTCCATTTGTCCCAACAAAGTCAGTATCACACCAGTTACATATTGCCTTTTTCCTATCTTTTTCTAATCCACTCCATAGGTTACAACCGGAAAATCGAATGAATATTGCAGGCCTTCCAGTATGATGCCCCTCCCCTTGTTTAGTTAAATAAATTTCTTTAATGCTGTATCTAGTCATTTAGGTTCAATTATAGTTTAATGGATCTTCAACTCCAATGTCAGAAAATCCTTTGAGGCGGAGTTTACAGGCATCACATTGACTACATGGCTTCCCTTTTTCCCTTGGAGAGTAGCATGAGGAGGTGAGATTATAGTCTACACCTAGATCTAAACCTTTCTTTATTATCTCTGCTTTAGTTAGTTCAATAAGAGGGGTATGTATTGTATATTTACCAATATGTTGCACTGCATCTTTAGTAGCAACATTCATCATGTCTTCGAATTTCGATATGAATTCTGGTCTGCAGTCAGGGTAACCGCTGTAATCAATTGCATTCACTCCAATAAAAATATCAAAAGCTTTTATCGTTTCAGCTTTTGCTAATGCAATTGATAAAAAGACTGTGTTTCTCGCTGGTACATAAGTTGACGGTATGTCGTGAACATTTTCAATATCTCTATTTTTTGGGATTTCAATGTCATCTGACACTAAGGAGGATCCACCAAATGATGCTAGATCAATATCAATAATTGCATGACTTTTAAATTTCAGATGTTTTGCAACTTCCCTTGATGCCTCTAATTCGTAGTTATGTTTTTGTCCATAATTAATTGTAATCCCATGTAATTCATATTGAGCTTTATCAGCAATTGCAGCACATGTTGTAGAGTCTAATCCTCCAGATAATAATATGACTGCAACTTTATTCATTTAGCTTTTTATAGACGCGTTTAAAGGAATATTTTTTAGAAAAATATGTGCCGTAAAGTTAATTGTTGTAAGCTAATAATTTATAGTTTTTGTTTTCAATTAAGATCTAACAATGAAAAATATTTAAATTTTTTTAAAAAATATAACTTTAGTTGTTGCGATAAATTTTCAAGTAAGGTTATAATTGATGGTCTCTTTTGACAAAGTTTTTTTAAAAAAAGATTTTAAAGGAAGAGGCTGATAAATGAAACATACGATAGTTTTTGTATGTGAAGAGAAGGCTTCGGGTTGGCGTTTGAAGCCTTTTCTTGTTTATAGACATTTTGTTTTTTGAAAATGGGGGCGACCGGCATTCGACGAGATATGTGAGATGCCAAATCGCATGCGGAGGATTTCAGTACCCTCCTTAATCATCTGATAAAAACAATATATGCCGATTATGGCTATATGGCTGCAGCTTAATTGAGGTAGCCCGCTTCTTAATCAATTTGCTTGTAGTTTTTTAAAGGAGCGTCATCAATACAAGCTAGTTTCAAATCCGCCTATGAATTTGAAATGAAATATAATAGGCTGGCTCTTTTTGATTTGGGTCTCTAATAGAAAGAAGAGTAAGAAAATAATTAGAAGACTAAGCATGTAGAAGTTTTTCATTAAACTATTTCGGACGGGAGTTCGATTCTCCCCGCCTCCACATTAAATGTTAATTTCAAAAAATATCATTGGTGTTATTCCAAGCATCATAACATTAGATATAATTCTTCCCGATGAAAAAGGGTTGTACCTCTTATGACTAATATTTTTTCTGTTGTAAACGTTATAAATGGAAAGTCCTGAATTAATGTTAAAATATTTCAAATTAAAATCTTTTGATATATTAATATCAAGATGATGTGAAGGTGGCAATCGTAATGTGTTTTTTTTGCCTTGAACAATATCTACCTTAAAATCAGTAGTAATGTTAATATAGTCTTCGTTTGTGAATGACCTTCCAGAAGAGTAAGACCAGCTGGCGGTAAGATTCCAATCGAGTATAGAAGTAATTAAAACTGTTTTCAGTTCATGGGCAAAATCATGATCAGCTTTATAAAATTTTCCATTATTTATATTATTGAATGAGTAATTTGTTTTATTATAATGATAGGAGATCCATCCATTGATTGATTTGTTTTTTCTCCTCATTAACAATTCTATTCCATTACTTTTTTCTCTGCCCTCGTTCTCAAGCAAGTAATCGCTATTTATGTCACTATCATCAGATAATATATTCATTGGTGATAAATATTCTTCGAAGTTAAAATGTCCCTCACTTTTTCTAGTATACAACGAAAAGCTGCCCTCACTAAAATGGTTTTTCAAGTGCATACCTATCTGAGAATTAGACGAACGTACAATAGGAACTCTTTTCCCTGATATTATCCAAGTGCTCTTTGAGCTCCTCGTGCTGAATGAATTATTAAATTGATGAATAAATTGATTATTTTTACCAGAGGCACCTTCAATAGTTAGATTAGGGGTTACGTTAAATGTGCCAGAAAGCCTAGGTTCTAAATAATTCATTTTATTATCAGAAAAAAATGAATTTCTTAGTCCTAGAACTAAACGTAATTTTTTATTTGGAGTCCAAATATCTTCAAAAAATATTGAATGTAAAAGAGATTGTTGAGAGGCATTGCTTTCTTCTAAAATTTCGCTCAAAGACCTTATATTATTCAAATTTATATTGTAATCTGATCTATTATATCCGGATTGAATCACATGATTTTTTATCAATCTAATATTTTGGTAAATGTTGATTGATTCATCATTAAATGTATTACGTTCTTGTATGGATTGAGCTAGCTCATCTTTAGGTGAAGAGATGTCATATAGTTTTGAATAATGCTTGCTTGAGTATGTTGTATTTGCATAAGAAAATTTAATGTTCCACTTTGGGTTGGCATTATATGTCCATTTCACTATTCCTCCAGAATTAGATAAATTTGTATCTTCCTCAATTTTTGAGGAGTCATAACGTAAAATATCTTCAAAACCATAAAATTCCCTTTTTTCATCAATGTTATCCTCACCTTGCATTAAAGTGAATGATATGCTGTTCATAGGGTTAATCATATATGTTGCTACAGCACTAATATCTTGAAAATTAAATTTAGGTGTATAATTTGAAGATTGGCTTGAATTAGCTGAGAGACTTATGAGGTTAAAATTATCATCCCCAATTATAAAATCTTTAATTGAAGAATAGAGTTTGGTGGGCACGATATCATTACATATTCTTCCTGTTAATATGAAGCTTCCATTTGATGAAATAGGCATTTCAAGCTGAGCGCTATTTGTAGTAAAGTTTGTGAAAACTTTTGCTTTAGTTCCATTATTACTACCAGTTTTATTTGTCATTTCTAACAATCCTGAAATCTTACCTCCATACCTTGCAGGATAAACACCTTTATAAACCTGTACATCCTTAATTGATGCTGCTTGAACGCTATTTAAAAAACCAAACATATGGGTGTCGTGATATAAAGACATACCATCAATTAAAATTAAATTTTGTTCAGGACGTCCTCCGCGAATGTATAATTCTGCATTCCCTCCTAACCCTGCATTAATTCCAGGTAGTAATTGAAGGGATCTAAAAATATCAATTTCCCCTATTGTTGGTAGTGTTGATACATGCCTTGGAGAAAAAGATATTTTACCAGGATCTTTTGCTATGCTTAGAAATTCTCTAGCGACCCCCCTTATAAAGATATTTTTTGATTTCAGTACTTTTTGGTTTAAAAATATATTTATGAAGATGTTTTCATTTTTTAATGTTGTTACCACTTGTTTGTGAGTTTCATAACCTATGTAAGAAATGAGTAAAGTACATATTTTTGAGTCAATGTTTGATAGCGAAAAAAATCCTTCATTGTCTGAAGCTGTTCCAATGTTTAAGTATGGGATATAGATATTTGCGTATGGTATGGCCTCATTGGATTTCTTATCATGCACTCTGCCAGTTACATTAAACTTTACATCATCTATTTCAAATATTGTGTATTGATTCCCAATTTTTTTCCAATCATAATCTATTTTAGATAATATAATGTTTAATACTGTTTCCAGATCACAGTCATAACAGTCTATTGAAACATATTGATTAGCTATTTTTGATGGATATATAATTGGCACTTCATAATCAGTCACTATTTTTTGAAGAGCTTTATCAATAGGAATATTATTGTAAGAAATTGAGACTTGCGGATTGTTACTCCTTATATGAGAGAAAATTAATAGAGGGAGTATCGCTATATACTTAAAGTAGGATGTAAGAGTCACCCTGTAATTTAAACTTTCGCTTAGACAATAGCGATATACTGCTAAGGACAGAATCTAAATTATTTGGGCTTAGATCAATAATACCTGAAATAGTTGTGTTTTTTTGTAGGTTATCTTGGAATACAATTTTAATAGCATACCTGCGTTCAAGTTCTTTACAAATTTTTTCTAAAGAGCTGTTATCACAAATAAGTTTGTTATTTTTCCACCCTGGATAAAAATTTGAAACTTTAGAAACAGAGAGTATTTTTGGTTGGTTAATACTGATATCAACCTGTTCACCTTTTTTTAGATCTATAGATTTCGTTTTATTTTCAATTTTTACCTCACCTTCATTAACTCCAATTTCAAACCCATCTTCTCTTGAACGCACATTGAATTTTGTTCCAAGCACTGTAACCTTTGCAAGGTTGGTTGAAATAATAAAAGGGCTAGAGCCTTTTTCAACTTCAAAATAAGCTTCTCCACTTAACGTTACTTCTCTGCTAGTTGAATTAAAATTCTTTGAATATGATAATGTAGTGCCAGCATTCAAATGAACTTTTGTACCATCATTCAATGAAACAGTTTTTGTTTTATGACCATAACTTGAATGAATATTTACAGTATTAAGCATTTTTATAATTGGGATGGAAATTAATATTGTAATAAAAAACGCAGTTATTAGCCTTGGGAGTAAAGTTCTTTTAAAGATCGGAATTTTATATGTCTTTATTTTTTGAGGTTGAGCTGAAATTTCAATTTGTTGCTCTAAACGCATCCAAACATCTTGCTTAGAAGGTGCTTTTTTGTGCTCGATCTTTGAGCACAAATCCCATATCAATTTCTCTTTTTTAGTAAGTTTTAACATTTGTATAGTTATTAACGATAGTTAAGAGAGTTTTACTCACATGTAATTTTTTAGTTTTTTTCTTAAGATTTTGATAGCCCTATAAATTTGATTTTCAACAGTTCGAATACTTATGCCTAATTTTTTTGAAATTGCGTTGTTTGACAAATTTTCAACTCTACTCAAAATAAAAACTTGTCTACATTTTTCTGGTAAGTCATGTTCTACAATTTTTTGAATTTCTTTTTCTAAGGAGTTGCCTAGAATTTCTTCTTCAGGTTTATTGGTATTTATATTTTGTTCTACGGGGATTAGCGATTCATGCCTCTGTCTAACCTCAGCGTGCCTAAAGTGGTCATAGCATAAATTTGTACTTATTTTGGCAATTAAAGAAAAAAAAGCTTTATTAGGTTTAAGTTTATGCCTCGTATTCCAAACACGCAAAAAAGTTTCCTGAGTAATGTCTTCAGCAATGTCATCATCTTGTATCTTGTATAATACAAATCTGAAAAGCGTGTCATAATAACTAAAAAAAAGTTCTTTGAATGCATTTTTATCAGAATCTTTAACCTTTTTTAATAGAATTAAATCTTTTTGGGGCATGTGCTACATTTTAGGGGAGTTATAAATATTTCTAAAAATTATATATCATTAAATAGTAATTTAATATTATTTGTTATTTGTAATGTTGAATTAAAAAAGTCATCCAGGATTAAGGACCCATAAATGAACGTAAATTTGAATAAATATGAGAGCCTGGTCATAACTGATCAAAATATAGAGGTCCCTCTAAATTATGATAGGCCCGAAGATAGAAAGATTAATGTTTTTATTAGAAAAGTTTCAAGGCAAGAAAGTCTTCAAAAAAGTTTACCGTATTTGATTTTTTTCCAGGGCGGTCCGGGATATGAATCTCCTAGGCCAATAAGTGATTCTGGATGGATAAAAAGAGCTACTGAGGATTATAATGTATTATTAATTGACCAGAGAGGAACTGGTCTAAGTTCGCCTATATGCTCAGACTCAATTAAAAACATGGAAGACAATTATTTAGCTGAATATTTATCATTTTTTAGGGCAGATAATATCATAAGAGATGCAGAGTACATTCGAGAAAATATTTTTAGTGTTAACAAATGGTCTGTTCTAGGTCAAAGTTTTGGGGGCTTTTGCGCTATGAATTATTTATCTTTTTTCCCTGGGCATCTAGATAAAGTATTTATTACAGGAGGAATCCCGCCATTAAATGCCCATCCAGATGAAATATACCGTGCGACCTATAAAAGAGTATTGAAGAAGAATAAGCTATTTTTTGAAATTTTTCCTCAGGCGAAGATCAATGCTAAAAAAATTGCAGATTTTATTTTTGAAAATGATGTAAAACTTCCTAATGGAGATATTTTGTCTTTAAGGAGATTTCAACAACTTGGGCTTAACCTAGGTTTTAGTGATGGCATGGCGACACTTAATTTTTTATTTGAAAGAGCATTTGTCAATGAGAAATTATCTGAATACTTTTTGAAACAAATCTTTTGCTTACAAACTTTTGATACGAATCCTATTTTTACAGTTCTTCATGAAGCATGCTATGCTCAAGGCTTTTCAACTGAATGGTCTGCACAACGTATATTAAAAGAATATCCAGAATTTATGTATGATAAAAATGGTGATTTCTTTTTTACAGGAGAAATGCTATACCCTTGGATGTTAGATGATTATAAATCTTTAAGGCCCTTTAAAAAGGCAGCTGATATACTTGCTAAAAAACAAAACTGGCCTTTATTATATGATGAAGAAAAACTAAAGAAAAACCAAGTGCCTATTGCTGCTGCAGTCTATACAAATGATATGTATGTTGATAGAGGATTTTCGATGGAATTAGCTGATATCATACCAAATATGATTGTGTGGGAGACAGAATTTTTTGAACATAATGCTCTACGTAGCAATGGTAAAAAGGTATTAGATTCGCTTTTTGCGCGGATAAAATAAGTACAATTTAATTTACAATCTGAGGTATAATATTATTTTTATTTTCTCTAAAAGAAATTTGATTCTAATTAGTGTTGCCTTTATAATTTGGTTAACCGGATGTTCATCTATGAAGACATCGAGCTATCCAGAGGTAATATATAATTATAGACAGCCAATGGTGTCCGTGTCATATGAATACGGGGAAATTGATATAAAAGCACCTCTAATATTCCCTGGAATAGTTCCGGAGGAATTATCATATCAAATTTTTGCTAATGGAGACAGTATAAATCCATTAATTACAATTAAAAGTAAAACCACTGAACTAGCAAGAGCTTTTTTACCTCAAGGAGTGCTAAGTACTGAGGGGAGAAAGAATTTTATCCTTATTATACCTCATCATCCTGATTTCAGTAGTAAAAAAGTAACATTTGAAGGAGTTGATTTTGGAGAAATTTTTCTCGACCCTATTCACATTGTGCAGCAGCCTCTAACTATTGCAGGTTTAGTCTCAAATACGCTTACTGATGAAATATTAACGGATATAGATGTATCGATATTTTTAGAAAATGAACTACTGCAAAAAGTTTATTCAAAAAATAATGGAGAATATATTCTTACTATTTCGGGAGAATACAAGGATGAAGAAGCTCTAAGGATCATCGCTGGCGAAAAATTAATTTTTGCTCCATTTCGTAGAGATATAAATTTTGAAAATACAAAAAACTTAAAGGTTGATATAGGCCTTGGCCCGAGCCAAGAGTTAGCAGATCTAGGAAACTTATACATAACCAATAAAGCTAATGTGCATTTTAGAGATAAACCTCATATTGGTGGATCTACACTTTTTTTATTGCCGAAAGGTGAGCCTATTGCCGTGGAACAAGTTTCAAAAAGTCTATACTTTGGAACAATAGAAATTTTAGTTTCATCTGGAAATAGAGTTAAAATGAGTGGTTGGTTAGAAAGAGAAGATACTGATCTATTATTTTTTGATAATATTTTTAAAGAACAAGAGCCCAACAATAATGCATTATAAACTGTTTTTTCTCGCTCTGGTAGGCTCATATACTTTTGGGCAAGGTGGGTTCATGTTTAAAAGACCTAAGCCTGAGCTTATTGAAAAAAAACCACCCTTAATTAATGAGGTTAATGTAGACTCAGTATCATTAAAAATTAATGATAATCTTAATTTAGTTTTAAAGAATGAGAGTGATCCTCTTACTATCAATGATAAAAAAGAGGAGAAGATAATGGGTAAGGGTTTTCCTAAAACTGAGGTTCTCTTAAATATAAATACCATCCCAGAAAGAGTTGAAGTATCTATTGATGGGAAGTTGATTGGTAAGACACCGATCTTAGGAAAGAAGATAATATCAGGATTTCATACTTTTGAAATTAATAAAGAGGGTTTTGCTCCTATTTCTTATGAACTAAATGTAAACCCTTCAAAATCTGTTAATTTAGATTTTTTTATGAACCCCGTTTATGATATAAAATTTAAAACTGATGAAGTAGGTTTAATCTTCGAACTCAATGATGACCATAGATGGACAGAAGATGCTATAAAAATGAAACTTGAAGCAGGTGATCATAAGCTAAGAGTGTATAGACTAGGTGATATTATTGATGAACAAACTATTGTTGCAGACCAGCCGCTCACATTTCAGTACTATTTAAAAAGAGGCGTGATTATTCAGCCTTAGGTAATGCAATGAAATTTCTTTTTTTGATATTTTTTTCTATTGAGGTTATATATGCAAATGTTGAGAAACCTTCGATTTTAATTTTTAATCAATATGATGAAGATTTAATTGGTACATCAGTAGCAAATCATTTTCCAAGCAAAGATTTTGTAAAAGGGGAAAATATTAATCCTTTTTTGGGCTCATTAGACAGTTTAAAAAACCCTGCATCAGGACGAATGTTCTTAGTGAAAGACCTAGGTTCCGAGCTTGATGTTGATTATATACTTTTTCATCAAATTAGCGGAGATAGCAATAGATTTATGCTTGAAGGGCAAATGTTCAATACAAGATCAGGCGGATTAATAAAAAGAAGAATAGTAGAAATAACAAATTATTACAAAGGGCAAATGAATGAGTTAAAACTTTGGATTGGGGATGTTTTCAGAGAAGTAGATAAAGAATGGGTTAGTCAAAGGAAGCAGGTTTTATATAATGAGCCCTCTCAAATTATTCAAGATAAAACACCTGAAGGTGCTATGGCAAGGTCATTATTATTACCAGGTTGGGGTCAGTTTTATTCTGATGCGTATAATTCAGGAATTGTTTTTTCTGGATTGGAGTCAGTTCTTTTAACTTCTGTTTTAGTCAGTTATTTGAATTATAATAAGTCTGTTCAAGAATTCAAAAAATACTCAAAATTATATGAGGAATCTTCTGAGCAAATCGAATTTGATAAATATAGAGTTTTATCAAACAATGAGTGGGAAAAACACAAAAAATATAATTCAGCTTTAATTTATACTAGCATAGCATCCGGTTCGTTGTGGTTAATTAATGGTATACATGCATATATTGTTGGTCCAAGACCTAAAAAAGATATTATTCAAAAATGGGATGTTGCGATCCCAAAACAAAAATAACAGATCAGTTGCGTCTTTCTTTTTCAGTTATTTTAATTCTTAGTTTTTTAAGTTGCACTATCTATGATAATAACTTAGATAATCCAAATGACAACGAGGCAAATGAAGAATTAGGCGTTTATCCTCCATCATTGGTATTTTTCCCAAAACAGCAAACTAAAACACTTACAGACACTATTAGAATAGGTGCGTATATAGTTTTTTCTGATACATCTATTATTTCTTTTTCAGGGGCACATTTAAACATACAATATGATAATTCTTTGCTAGAAATTGATTCCCTGGCTCCCGGATGGATTGGACCAGGAAGTATGACAGACTCAAATAGGACAACACCGCTTTTCACCTACACAGAAAATTCGGGTCAATTAGATATATATGCATACTATTTAAGTAATTCTGATGTATCAATAGATAGCGTAACTCATATTGCAGAAATTTGGTTCAAGCCAAAATTAACAGGTACTAGTACTGTTAACTATGATACCTCTTTATGTGAAATAGTCAAATTTGATGAAAATTTTGTACCTATCAATGGTACTAGGGAAGCTTCTATAATTATTCAATGATGAAAAAGCTCTTTGTTGCAGTTCTTTTTTGGAATTTTCTTTTACAAGCAGATGTATTATTTACTGAAACGTTTGATGACTATGGAACTTGGCCATCTGGATGGACTTTTGACCAGTATATAGATCCTGAAACAGGGGAGGTCTATACTTCTTTCGGTCAAAATAATTGGAGAGTTGATAATTCTTTTCAATCAGACCCAGGGTTTACTCCACCAGCAGCAGTCTTTTACTACACGCCTAGGATTCCTCTTCCAAATAATGTATATATTGGAGGTACTTATCCAGATGAGGCGGGTAATGATCCTCAATCTGCATTGGAGACCTCGTATGAATTAAGCCTGCAAAGCCCCGACATCAATGTCGGTAATAATTCGGCTGTAATGGTGGAGTTCACATTCTCTTTAGATTACTGGGATAATCCTACGGCTCATATAAATGGTATGGTTATAGAAGCAGATGGTGGAAGTGGTTGGGTAGAGATGCTAAAATATGAGGTTGGAGGAGTTGGTGCTGGAGATGACTTTGATGCGACTTTAAGAACTGAAACTTTCGTAACAGAAACAGAATCTGGTGTTTTAAAACTCAGATGGAAAGCTTATGGAACGGACTCATGGTTTATAGATGCATGGATCATTGATAATGTTAAAGTTATTACTTTACCCAAATTATCTTATGTTAACATCCAATCCAATAATTCAACAGATAATCAGTCTGCTGTTGAAGGAGATGAGGTCACACTTAGTTTTACAAGTGAGCAAGACCTTCTTACACTGCCTTATGTACAAATTAACGGATCTGAGACAGTTGTTGTTCCGCAAGGGGGGAATGCATATTCCACTCAGTACATTGTAAATAGTCTTGATGATGATGGGCCTTTGACATTTTCCATAGATTTTACTGCTTTGGATGGTGCAATCGATGGTGCTACAGTTAAAAATACGAGTAATGATAGTAGAGTAACAATTGATAGAACTCCCCCACCACCATTTGATGTTGCAGATATAATAACTACTCATGGAGGGAATGTTTTTTTAGGGAAGTGGAACAGTACAAATACTGGTTTAGATATTGATGTTACAGTACCTGAAGATTCTGCTGTGATTGATTTTAATTATTACCAGGGCAATTCAGTAGCCTTTGATGGAGTGAATGATCGAGTTGTGGTAAGTGGAAATTCAATTTATAAATTCTCAAATCAATTCACAGTAGAGGCTTGGATAAAGCCAAACAGTACAGGTTCAGATAATTATAGAGGTATAATAAGTTTTGGTAAAGATGGGAGCAGCCAATACGGTTATGGTTTTGCTTATTATGCTACTGGCTGGAGATTCTTTATAAAAACTCAATCAAATTCAGTGTCTCAATGGACCAGCTTACCATATGCTTCAGCGCCCGCAGGGCAGTGGACGCATCTTGCAGCAACCTATAATGGATCAAAGCTCAGTTTATATAAGAATGGAGCCTTAGCAGAAGAAAAAAATATTTCTGGCTCAATTGTCTGGGCGGATAACTCTGGGGATCTACATATAGGATCATTTAATAAAGGGGAGACAGATTATTACTTTAGTGGCAATATAGATGAAGTCAGGCTTTGGAACACGTCTCGCTCAGGCTCTCAGATCAAGGGGAATAAAGGTATTTCTCTTGGGGGCAATGAAAACGGTTTGGTAGGTTATTGGAAGGCTGATGAATCATCAGGAATTAACCTTAGTGATGAAACAAGTAATCAGATAGATGGAACATTAAATAGCGCATCTTTTACAACTTTGAATTCTCCAATTAATTTTTCATCTCCTGTTTATGATAATACAGTTATCATTGGATCTAATTACAAACTAAGAGCAAAAATTGGCACAAGTGAATTTGAAATTTTTGATTCTTTTCAAGAGATAACATTGGCTGATTATAATGCGAATCAAAAAAATATTTCAGGGACATCAGATAATTTTTCCAATGTCGCTGGGTATCAACATGGAGAAAATGCAATGATATCTGCCATATTATACGATCATTCAGGTAATCAGTCTTTCGGCGATACCAGCGCTATGGTTTTAGAGATAGATTTAATTGCAAATGAACCTACTTCAGTCAATATTGTTTCAAACAATTCCAATTCAATTTATGCAAAAACTGGTGATATTATTACTTTGACCATGTCTTATGATGAAGATATAATTTCTACTGAAAGTTTAATTGAAAGTAATGGTGCAATAGACTCTAATGTAGGAGGGGAGCAATTTAAATCAGAATACACTTTGACAGGCTCAGAACCTGAAGGAGTTCTTGATTTTATAATAAATGCTACTGATTATATGGGGAATCCAGGTAGCTATGGTAGTACTACTGATGGTTCCCAGGTGACCTACGATAAAACTCCACCACAACTTACAAATGTAAATGCTGTTTCAAATAATACAGATATCGCTTGGGCAAAAGTTGGCGATTCAATAATAATATCTTTTACATCAAATGAACAGATTTTAACTCCAATGGTTTCTATTTTAAATCAAACTTCTACTGTTTCAAATCCTCAAGGCAATAATTATAAAGCTATTTATGTCCCTAATGATTCTGATATAGAAGGCGAAGCAAATTTTGAGATTCAATTTTCAGATCTTGCGGGTAACGAAGGCACTCCAATTACTGCTTCAACAAACAACACAAAAGTTATCTTTGATAAAACGCCTCCTGCAGATTTTACCGTTGGTCTGCTAATACCTACGGGTGGTAATCAGGCAGATGGGATGTGGAATTTGACAAATACGGGAATGGATATTATTATCCCTGTTGCAAATGATACTACTTTAAAAAATGGAACTGTTCAGCTTTATGGTAAGGTTGGATCTAATAGCTTCGAAGTTCTTGGCTTTATCTCAACTATTCTTTCAAATGAAATAAATGCAAATAAAATAATTTCTGTTTCAGGTACACTCATTGAAGGCTTAACAGGTTTTTCAGAAGGCCAGAGAATTTATATAAAAGCGGCGATGAGTGACCGCCCTGGAAATATCACTGAAGGTTCACAAAGTATTACTGAAATCTTAATTGATGAGACTCCTGCGAGTATTACGCCGATATCAATTCTTTCAAGTAATAATAATACTGCTTTAGCTAAGGTAGGAGATACAGTATCGGTCTCATTTACGACCAGTGAAAATCTGATTGATACTACAGCAACTATATCTGGGCATAATGCAATAATTACAAGCTTAGGAGGTAATCAGTTCGAAGCAGTGTATGTGATGGATGAAGATGATTCTGAAGGTGTTATAGAGTTTGAAATTTCATTCATTGATGCACAAGGTAATCCATTAAATGATAATAACTCTACCACTGATGCCTCTCAAGTTGTTTTTGATAAAACAAAACCAACACTTAGTCCTGTTACAATTATTTCAGATAATCTTTGCTCATCTGGATCGATAGCAAAGGCAGAAAACATTGTCACAATAAATTTTACCAGCCTAGAGCCTTTGCTATCTACATTTGCTATTGTTATGAGTGATACTGTGTTAGTTATAAATGAGGGATCTGACAACTATAGAATCGATTATCAGTTAACATCAGAAGATATTGAGGGAGATGTGTCATTTTTAATTCAGGTTACAGATCTTACTGGAAATGTAAGTGATGATATTATAACTACAACAAATGGTTCTAGTGTAAATCTTGATCAGACTTTGCCTATACTTAATTATGTACATATAGAGTCAAACAATAGCTATTCATCAATAGCAGTATTAGGCGATATAGTAACACTTACTTTTGAATCAGTTGAATCACTTTCATCTGCGGATGTAGTAATGTCAGGTACTCCTGTTTCAGTTACAGAAAGTGGAGGAGTGTACTCAGCTACTTACACCATACAAGATTCAGATATGCTTACTGGAGGTTTTTTACCATTTACTATTGATTTCATTGACTGTCCAGGTAATGTAGGGTTGACCGATAGCACCACATCGGATGAGAGTTTTGTAAGTATTGACATTGGTCCTCCAGAAATGGTCTCGGTGAAGATATTTTCATCTAATCAAGACTCTTCATGGGCGAAAGTTGGAGATAGTGTATTTGTTTATTTAATAGTAAATGAGCCTTTAAAAATAGTTGGTTCACCTGCTGATGCTGTATCTCCATTTTCATCTTTAAAAATTGGAGAGAATTCTGTTGAAGTCAGTAATGTTCCAAATACAACTACGTATACTGGGTTTTATATTATGGATCAATCTGATATTGAGGGCAGCGTGCCTCTAGAGATATTGTTTTATGACATTGGCAGCCAAGCTGGAAATAACGGTTCCCCCGTTCAAACAACTACGGATGGCAGCAATGTTATTTTTGATAAGACTAAACCGCGTATAACGCAAGCCTCATTTTTATCAAATAATACTTATGGTGATTCTTTAGCAAAGGTGAATGATGTAGGTACAATTAGTTTTGCACTTAATGAAGAGCTTAGATCTATTTCAACCATAGTAGATGGAGATAGTATTATAATGAATGGGGCTGATCAAAATTTTTCATATAACTATTCATTTTCTAATTTGAATGATAATGGTAGAATTTTATTAAGCATGGTTGCATTGGATTCTGCTAGTAATCAAGCTGATACTATTATTGATAGAATATATTTTGACAAGACAGCTCCACAGTTGTCTGCAATTTTTGAAGGTTCAATAAACGAAGATAAAGTTTACTCAAAACACGGAGATTCTTTACAACTTTCCTGGCAGAAAGTTGAATTAGAATCTGGATTAAAAAGAGCATATATTGGTCTTGGTTCGGATTCTGGATTGGTTGATGTCGTTAATTGGACTATAGCTAGTGGAGATGATGAATCATCATTAACATCTATTAATTTGCAGAACAATTCAAAGTATTATGGATCAATTTATTTAGAGGATAATGTAGGGAACATATCTGATTCACTTTGGGGTAATGGAATAACTATAGATTTAGTACCTCCGGTTGTTGGAGATGTATGGGATGGGTTTTTAGATGAAGATATTGACTATACCTCGGATTCTACGCAGCTGTTTATACGATGGAAAGATTTTACTGATAATCAAGCAATTGATTATTATGAAACGTCAATTGGTACTAATAATGATACAATAAATATTGCAAATTGGCAAAGATCCAACTTTTCAGATAATATGCAAATTCAGGGTTTAGACCTAGACCGAGATGTACGCTATTTTGCATATCTAAGAGCTGTAGACTCTGCTACAAATGTTTCAGCTGTAATTAATAGTGATGGTTTAGAGTTTGATAATACCGCACCAGACATAAAATCAATTTATCCTTTATTTGATTCGCTACAAGTTTTATCTGTATTGAATAATGATCAGATAAAAATTGGGTTTAACAAACCTATTTTAAAGTTTGGCTTTAGAGTAAGCGCATCTCAAGATACTAATCTTAACTACTCCTCAACAATCCAAGATTCTGGTATAATTATATCAATACTCGACATCCTTCCTAGTTATGAAACTATTACTGTAAATATAGATACCGCTTTTGCTTTCAATTTATTGAATTACACTGATACTATTATATTTAAAACTAAACTTTGGGGAGACTTGAATGGGGATTATAAGATTTCAGTGGAAGATGTTTTAGCTTTTAATCAAGGTTGGTTACAATCTGAAACAGATTTAGGACCAATAAGTGGCTCGCCACCATATTTGTTCCCTACCCCAGATAATAAGTTTGAGCTTAATGACCTGGTCGCGTTTGGGAAAATGTGGATATGGTATTACCATGAATACCAAGCAGACTCAGTTTTTGCCTTTAATCATAGTCAAAATGATGATGTGAAAATAGATTGGGAACGCGATAAACTAAGCTTATCGATTCCTAATAGTTCACATGGTGCAGAAATTATATTTTTTGAATCGAATTTTGATATCAATGACCTTGTTATTAGTAATGTAAAAAGTAGTACGTTTTCTTTCACTACAATTGATTCTAATTATAATTCTACTAGTTTTATCATAGCTGATAAAAATAGTTTAGGACCTAAAATCAGTTTTAAGCTAAAAGATAGGTCACTTAAAACAATCTCATCCTTAATGAAATACAAATTTATCGATTCAGTCTCAACTGAAATATCAAATGGTGTGGAAAAAATAAATGTGGAAGTATTGCCGCAAAAATTTTCTCTTATTCAAAATTACCCTAACCCTTTCAATAATGAAACCACCATAAAATATGAAATTCCTTTAACCAGCGATATTGTAATTAAAATTTATGATATTGTTGGAAGAGAAATTTTTTCTAAGTCATTTTACGATCAGAAACCAGGAGTAAAACATTTTAAGTGGGAAGGTCATGATAAAAAAAGTGAATTAGTTAGTTCAGGAGTTTATTTTTTCCAGATAAGCGATGGGGAGAATGTTAGAAGAATGAAAATGATATTATTAAAATAAAGTTTTTACATTTTTTCTGGAGTACTTATACCAAGTAAAGTCAATCCGGTTGATAGAATTATTTTTGATCCATGTATTAATCCTAATCTAGCATGGGATAGTTTTTTATCTTCAGTAATAACTTTACAATTACCATAAAACTTATGAAAGGAGGATGCAAGGTCTTGGAGGTAGTTTGCAACTGTTTGAGGCTCTAATGTTTTTAGTGTGGTTTTCATCATTACTGGAAAGTTGGCCATCAGTTTTAATAGTTTTATTTCACTAACCTCATTTAATAAAGACGAATCAAATTCTTCAGAAAATTCAAACCCTTGGTTTTCTCCATGACGAATGACATTGCATATTCTTGCAAAAGCATATTGTAAATAAAAAACAGGATTTTTATCTGATTGGTCTTTGGCCAAGTTTAAATCAAAATCTAAGTGTGTATTCATACTTCTCATAATAAAAAAATACCTTACAATGTCTAAGCCCAATTCATCAATTAAATGATCTAATGTAATAAAGTCTGCTCTACGAGTGGACATTTTAACTTTTTCACCATTTTTAATTAGAGTTACAAACTGATAGATCAATATTTTTATATGCTCAGTATTTATGTCTAAAGCATTAAGAGCTGATAGTACATCTGGATATGTATCAGTATGGTCTGCACCAAAAATATCAACAATAAGGTCAAATTTTCTGTCTACTTTATCTCTATGATATGCGGTATCAGGTAATCTATAAGTTGGTTCCCCAGAGCTTTTTATATAAACCTTATCTTGACTAGCTCCAACTGCTGTAGCTTTATACCAAGTAGCATTTTCTTTTTCATATATTAATTTTTTTTCTTCAAGGTCTAACAACAACTTTTTTATTGCACCAGATTCATAAAAAGATTTTTCATTAGCGAATGTATCAAATTGAATCCTTAATGAATTAAGACTATTTTTTATTTGTTTAAAAATTATTTTCTCAGCATACGATAAAAACTTTTTATCTTCCTTTTCAAGTTCTTTGCCATAATGATTAATAATTGATTTAGCTATTTCAATAATATAATCTCCTTGATATCCATCTTCTGGGAATTCAAATGGTTTATCAAGAAGTTCATAATAGCGAGCTTCTACTGATTTACCTAAAGTGCGCATTTGCTTTCCTGCATCATTATAGTAGTACTCCTTTGTTACATCGTATCCGTGCCATTCCAATATGTTTGAAACAGTATCTCCGATAACTGCATTTCTTCCATGTCCTACTGTCAAAGGCCCAGTTGGATTTGCACTTACAAACTCGACATTTGCAGTTCTTTTTTTTACTGAAAGGTCTTTTCCAAACTCAACACCATTTTTTATGATCAATTTCAGATTATCTTGATAGAATTTTTTATCAATTAAAAAATTAATAAACCCTGGAGGAGTTACTGTTATATCATCAATATAATCGATATTACTATTTATA
Organism: bacterium; assembly: GCA_004321745.1. Lineage (GTDB taxonomy): Bacteria > Fidelibacterota > Marinisomatia > Marinisomatales > UBA1611 > TMED80. Next base: position 28,413 of record SGYO01000005.1, read on the forward strand.
AGATCTTGACATACTTTTTCAGCTATTTCTAGAGGATTTCTTTTAATTTGTTTTGCTAAGATCAGAGCTATGTTAGAAGACAGATCTCCAAATGATTCTTGCTTAGGCGGAGACAAGTTCAAAGCTTCTTTACTTAAGTTGATATCAAATTGCTCTAGAGAATTTTGAATACTTGCTTTTATATTTTTTGTAATTGTTTTAATAGTCATATTCTTTTTTTGGTGCGTCATCCCACAGTTTTTCTAAGTTATAATATTCTCTTTCTTCTGTTCTAAAAACATGAACTAAAACATCAACATAGTCCAGTAAGACCCAAGATAGTTTTTCATAACCTTCAATATGCCAGGGTTTATGAGGAGTTCCTCTCCTTATGTTATCACATATTGCTTTTATTTGAGGCTCTGTATTTGCAGAGCAAATAATGAAGTAATCAGCAAGGGTAGTTAAATTATAAACATCTAATACAAGTAGCTTTTCTGCTTTTTTTTCGATCGCACAATCAACAATATTTTGAACTAGCTCCGAAGATTGTTTAGGTGTAATTGATTTATTGGACAAATTAATTATTTGCAGAAATATAATTATTCAATTCTGCGAAAGATGTATAGTCTTTTCCTAAGATTATTGTAACATCAACTCCTAAGCTTTCATCAGGAAGTATTTTTATTCTAGTACTATCGCCTAAATACATTCCAAAAGACTCAACTATTTTTTTCAAACTTTTTACGTTCTCATTTCTCTGAATGATTAAGGTATTTTTATAATTATGATTATCAGCATTATCTGAATTGATAACATCTATTTGTTTTGTTCTTAAATATTCAGTTGTTTTTAAAGCAAGAGCAGATACTCCGCATCCATTTAGTACTTCAACTTTTATGTCTTCAACCGGATTTTGAATATAGATATCTTTTGCAAGTATAGGCTGTGAAGTATTGTAGTTAACTGTTGGCTCTATTTCAATACCGTCATGCAATTGGTTTTGAGAAAATGAATATAAAAATCCTAATAGAATAACACCTGAGATCGCAATTGCAGAATTAAGGGCTATTTCTAGCCCATCTGATTTGTTTTTATTTTTTTTAGGCAAAATTCTAGTTTGGCAAAAAGTTACTATTATTAAAATGGTTATTCATGAGTACTCTATTATTTAAACCATTTACAATGCCAAGTTTTGGGAGTTTTTGAAAATTTAAATGTATATATGAATTTTTGGATGGTTTATAAGTAATTCCAGCATCATAAGCTAACTGAGGGCTAAAATTATTATTAATCTTATCAATACCTGTGGGTGCATAAAGTAAAATATTTGCATTTATTTTAAGATTGTTGCTTGCCCAGTAAGTGATATTGTTTGAATAGCTTGCGATAGAAGTAGGCTTTGATCCAGAAGACATCATGGACATAGAGAATCCTTGATTAAAATTAAATCTGTCAGGACTGAAAAGGGGCATATCACTATAATTCAATTGTCCGTGAATGTTATTCGGCACAGTTCTATCTATATGATCAGAAATGAATTGTGCTGAAACAATATTTATTGTAAAAAGTAAAACTAGTTTAATTGATAAAATTCTTGTCATATACTATATTAATTTAACACAAGTATATTTGTTCCAAAAATAACTTCCTATTATTTTATGATATATTTTTATTAGACCTGGTTTCAATGTATCCGCCTCCAATACATGTGTCACCAGCATAAAAAACAATTGATTGCCCAGGGGCAATCGCAAATTTTGGATTTTCAAATTCAATAAAAGTATTTTTTGAATCATGCTCTAATTTGCATGGGGTATCATTTGACCTATATCTTATTTTAGCTGTAATACCAAAATCTTCATTCGGGGCATCGCCAGAGATCCAATTCACATTGGATGCTTTTACATGCGTATGATATAAAGATGGGTGATCTTGACCTTGAACAACAACTAATCTATTTTCATCAATGATTTTATCAGAGACATACCAGGGTGCTTCTTTTTTGCCATGACCGCCACCAACTCCAAGACCTTGCCTCTGTCCATATGTATAATACATTAATCCATCATGTTCTCCAATAACCTCGCCATTTTCTTTAATGATTTCTCCTGGGTATACATCAAAAAATTTTCTCAGAAAGTTTTTATAATTCCTTTCTCCTATAAAGCATATGCCTGTACTATCTTTTTTATCATAGTTAAGAAGGTCTAAGTCTTTGGCTTTTTTCCTAACAATATCTTTGCTCAAATCTCCGATTGGGAATATGCTCTTTGAAATTTGAAATTGATCTAATCTATGTAGAAAATAGCTTTGGTCTTTATTTATATCTTTTCCTTTTTTTAGCTGGTAGAGTTGATCTTTTTCCACTATCATTGAATAATGACCAGTAGCAATTTTATTTGCTCCTAATTCAAATGCAAAATCGAGGAAAGCTTTGAATTTGATTTCTTTATTACAGAGTATGTCAGGGTTCGGAGTTCGCCCAGCTTTGCATTCTTCTAAAAATATTTTAAATACTTTTTCCCAATAATCTTTAGTTAGGTCGACAGATCTTAAAGGGATGTTTAATGTATCACATGCCTGTAAAGCATCTTTATAATCTTGAGCAGCAGTACAAAATTCTGTATCATCCTCATCCCAATTTTTCATGAATACTGCTTCAACATTATGGCCCTGATCTTTAAGCACTGATGCAGCAACTGCGCTATCGACTCCGCCACTCATTCCAATTATAACAGTTTCTTTCAAACTATTTCTTTTAGAGTTTTTATTAAATAGTCAACTTCCTCAATGGTATTATTTTTACCAAAGCTTATTCTTAAAGTTGAAAGATTAACATCATCACTCAATCCAATAGCTTTGAGAACGCTAGAAGGTTGAATATTTCCAGAGCTACATGCAGGTCCATTTGAAACTGCAATATTTGCCCTATCTAGTTTAGCCATTAAAATATTAGATTTTTTGCCAGGGAAAGAAATACTAATTAAACCAGGTAGATTATCTGTCTTGTGATGAATGGCATGTGGCAAATGGTGTTCTACTTTTTCTAAAAAATAGCCTTCTAATTCTTTTAAGTTTTTAATCCATTTATCTTGATTTTTTGTTACCAATTCAGCAGCTAAACCCATTCCTATAATTCCAGAAATATTTTCGGTCCCTCCTCTTACACCACTTTCTTGATTTCCTCCAATAATTAATGAACCTAAGTCATCCTTGTCCTTAACATACAATGCTCCTATACCTTTCGGTCCGTAAAATTTGTGAGCTGATAAGCTTAAATAATCGACATCTAGTTCTTTAACGTCTACTTTAATTTTTCCCAATGCTTGGACTGCATCAGTATGAAGAGGAATTTCATATTTTTTTAAAATTTGTTTAATTTTTTTGATCGGTTGGATTGCTCCAATTTCATTGTTTGCCATCATAACACTAACCAAGGTAGTCTCATCCTTGATCAAATCAATCAGCTCTTCTATTTTGACTACTCCCTGATCATTAACTGAAATTGTGGATACTTCGATTCCATATGTTTCAATTTCTTTTAATACTTTGCTAACCGCTGGGTGCTCAATCTCTGAGATTATGACATGTTTTTTTTCTTGTTTTATAATTTGCCACAACACATGATTATTTGCTTCTGTACCTCCACTAGAAAAATATATTTGTTCGCTACTTGCGCCGATGGCATTAGCAACTTGAGTCCTAGCTTTTTCAACAAGTAATCTAGATTTTCTACCGGTTTTATAGATGCTTGAGGGGTTTGCAAAAAAATCACGGTTTACCTCATGGATTTTCTTTAACACATCAGGATGAATCGGGGTGGTCGCACTGTGATCAAAGTAGATCATGTAATTTCTAGTAAAATACTTTTAATTATTGCCGATTGAAGCGTATTTAACAGTATTTTTTAAGTTTGAATAAAATGGAGTCTTACGCTCTTCTAAACGATTGATAATCAGCTCCTGGTCATAATCAAACCTTATGACTTCCCAATTCACATCTTCACCAATGTCTAAAAAAGCAACAGACCCTCTAGTATCTTTATCAAAGGGTAGTCCTGTTGCTCCTTGGCAATAAATTGTCAAATTACCATTTTTTTCATTGCGAGGTACGTGTACATGTCCATGCACAAAAATGAATTTTTCAATGTTCTTAGTAGAAGCATCAACATGCTTTTTCCAATTAAGAGCCTCTTCAATTGAAGGTGGGTGGTCATCTCTTTGGTACCATGCATGAGTAAATTCTATTAAAGTCGAGTTTACTATTTCTCTGTGTGATATAACCATCTTTCTAATAAAATCAATTCCCTCATTACCAATTTTCTCCGCCGTCCACTTCTCGTTTTCTACTATGGCTTTACAAATCGGGTCATAGGGGTCCATCCCTTCAAGTGCAGGCAATTCTTCTTCCCATAATTTTTCAATTATATATCGGTCATGATTACCTCTAACAAAGATACAATTATTAATCTCTTTGAGTTTCTTTAACGTTTTTTCTGGTTCAGGGCCCAAAGAAAAACAATCTCCCAAGCAAATAATTTGATTAACGTTTTTTCTTGATTCAATTATAGAAAGTGCATTATCAAGGGCAGAGATATTTGAATGAATATCAGTAATTATTGCAAATGTTTTAGATGTCATCGTAGAAAAAGTTATTTTAGAAGTACACTGCGTTACAAGTTATATTTAAAAATTGATTTTTAAATGATTACATCACTTACGTGGTAATCCTGTTTGGTATATTACAAATAATTAACCAAAATAATTAAAATGAAACTAATACATGAATCTTTAATACTTGGCTCAGTTGCATTAGACACAATAGAAACTAAATATGGTAAAGCTGAAAATCTTCTAGGTGGCTCTGCTACGTATGCTACTATTGCAGCAGGTTTGTATGGTGATGCAATTCCTGTTGGGATTGTTGGGGATGATTTTCCAAAAGATGGATTAGATATCTTTGAAAAGTTCTCAAAAAATTTGAAAGACCTTGATCAGCAACCTGGAGGCACATTTAAATGGGGGGGGAAATATCATGAGAATGGTGATGATAGGGATACTTTATTTACTGATCTAGGTGTATTTGAAAATTTTAATCCATCAATACATACTAGCAATAAAAATGCATCATGGCTTTTTCTGGCAAACATTCATCCTAGTTTACAATTAAGCGTTCTTGAACAATGTACCAACGCACCATTAGTTGTAACAGATACAATGAATCTTTGGATTGATTCAACCCCAGAAGAACTTAAAAAAATTATCTCCAAAACTAATATTTTACTCATTAATGAAAGCGAGCTTCATTTGCTCACAAAAGAACAAAATATAGATAAATCTATAAAAGAAGTCTTGTCCATGGGGCCAGAAAAAGTAATAGTTAAATTTGGTAGTAAAGGTGCTAAATGTTTTTCAGAAAATGAAAATATTGCAGTGGGCGTGTATCCTGTTAAAAAAGTAATTGACCCTACTGGAGCTGGCGACGTGTTTGGAGGCGGTTTTATATCTGGCTTGGTAGATGGTCTGTCTATAAAAGAAGCCATGCTTAGAGGATCTGCACTCGCGTCTTTCTGTATTGAAGATTTTGGATTAAAAAAATTATTGAATGTAAGCGTTAATGAGGTTAATAATAGAATTCAACTTATTAACTAATAGTAACTTATAATTTGAATTACTTTTTCCATTTTTATAATAATATTAAGTTTCATGATAGACTTTAATAATTAAGAGGCTAATTACCGATGATGAATCAATTTCAAAAAAATGTAAAATCTTTTTTCATTACCTTATTAGGGTTTTCGATTTTCGCTTGTTCTAGCCAAGAGTATACAACAGCGAAGCTAGCAATCCAACAATCTGATTGGTCAAAAGTTGAAGAATGGTTGCCAAAAGCCATGGAAGTTGAACCTGACAATCCGGAGATACCAATTGTTTATGCAATCGAGGTTTATGCCAGAAATGAAAATTGGAAGAGCATGTATGACATGCTCCAAAAAGCACTTACAATAGATGCAAATAAAAAAGTTGAAATAAGAGCTGTATTTCTTCCAGTATCAGAGCAAGTAAATAATTACACTCAATATTATTGGGCAGAACAGTTTAATAAAGGTGTTGAAAAGTTTAAAGAAATACAGTCCGATCCTGACAATAAAAAGAAATATTTAAATGATGCTATTGAATTTTTTATCAATGCATCAATTATTAACCCCAATGATCCACAAACTTATACAACTCTTTCTAAGTGTTACCTGGATATAGACGATAAAGATAATGCAATGAAATATATTAAAACTGCTGTGGAAAAAGATCCTGAAGGTTTTAATTCTAATTTTTCAGCGGGGCAAATACTTTTGAGATGCGGTATGAGTAGTGAAGTAGTTATGCCATATTATGAAAAGGCTGTACAAATTGAACCATCAAATAGTAATGCTCTAAGGGAATTAGCGTCTATGTATTACGACTCAGGGCAAAAGGGTAAATCTATCAGTGTATTTAATGATGCAATTGAAAATGAAAATGATAAAATAATAAAAGCTGATTTGTTCTTTAATCTTGGCGTAATTCATAATCAAATGCAGAATTATGAAGAGGCTGAGAAAGCTTTTGATGAGGCTTATTATCTAAATGAAGATGATTATGAAGCTGCTCTGGGAATGGCCAGTGCTTATGAGGGTTTGGGAGATAAATATTTTAATGGATCTGATGGTTTTACCAAAGATTTTGATTTAGCAGCGCGTTGGTATAGAAAAGCAGAGAAAAAGATCAAAGATGTTAAAAGTATGGACCTAGATAATGAAGCAGAATATCAACGTCAATTAGAATTAATTAGGTATAAGCGAGATATTGCAGAACAAAACTAGTTTTTGATTGGTTAACCCAATTTTTTTCTTTTGTTGAAATATTCACTAAGTCCCTTATCTAGATTGTCATCTGTGAAAAGTGAAACATAGTCTATGTTATTATGCCTGCATTGACTTCTATAATATTTTTGTAAGTCCAATATCAAATTTTTATAATCCGTTTTTATGTGCCAAGGATCTGTTGTTATTTCAGCGCCAGATTCCATATCAATAAATTTTGTCCTACTATCGAAATCAAACTCTAATTCATTTCTATCGAGTATATGAAACAGAATTACTTCTTGGTTTTTATGACGAAAATGTTTCAATCCATTTAAGATACTTTTGGGGTCATCTAATAGATCTGAAATAATTATAACTAAACCGCGTTTATTTATTCTTTCTGCCATTTCATGCAAGACTGTTTCTATTTTAGTATCATTACCTGGCTGTTTAACATCCAATGTGTTTAGTAATGTATTTAGATGACTGGGTGTAGATTTTGGTGGGATGAAAGATCGAATTCTTTCATCAAATAAAACAACTCCGGCTGCATCTTGTTGACTAATCATTAGGTATGAAAGCGCAGCAAGTAGGTAGCTTCCGTAATCTAATTTTGTAACCTTGCCGCTAGCATATGTCATCGACTTGCTAGTATCAAGTATTAGATGAGCCCGCAGATTTGTTTCCTCTTCAAAACGTTTTACATAAAGTCTATTTGTTTTCCCATAAAGCTTCCAATCTATATGTTTTACCTCATCTCCAGGTTCATAGCTTCTATGCTCAGCAAATTCAACACTGAATCCATGATAAGGACTTCGATGTTGACCGATTATATATCCCTCCACAACTAATTTTGCCTTCATTGAGATTGAATCAAGCATTGCAACCATCTCAGGTTGCAAATATTTTTTCTTTTCACTTATTTGTGAAATATTAGGCCTCTATACTTTTAATAAGGTGCTCAACAATATCATCAACTTTTATACCTTCTGCTTCTGCATTAAAATTAGGAAGTACTCTATGTCTCAAAATATCTGGTGCAAGTAATTGCACATCTTCAATACTAGGCGTTGGTCTTCCATCTAAAAGAGCTTTCGCTTTGGCACCTAATGCTAGAAATTGAGATGCTCTAGGACCTGCTCCCCATTCTACCCATTGTTTAACAAAACTATCACTAGTTTCTTCATTAGGTCTAGTTGAGGATGCTAGCTTCACCGCATAGGTAACTACATTCTCAGATATTGGTACTCTTAGAGTAAGTTCTTGAAAATTTATAATGGATTTTTTTGTAAAGACTTTATTAACAATTTCTTGTTTACCAATCGTTGTTTTATTCACAATCGAAACCTCTTCCTCAATGGAAGGATAATTGACATTTAAATGAAACATGAAACGGTCCAATTGTGCTTCAGGTAGAGGATAGGTTCCTTCTTGCTCAATAGGATTCTGAGTGGCTAAAACAAAAAATGGCTTATCTAGATCATGAGTATGCCCTCCAGCTGTTACTTTATTTTCTTGCATTGCCTCTAATAGAGCTGCTTGAGTTTTCGGAGGGGTTCTATTTATTTCGTCAGCAAGAATTATGTTGCCAAATATTGGACCTTTAAAAAATCGAAAATTTCTTTGCTCAGTTTCAGGGTCGATATCTATAAGCTCGGTGCCAGTTATATCACTTGGCATCAAATCTGGAGTAAACTGTATTCTTTTAAATGAAAGGTCACAAATTTCTGCCATTGATTTGATTAATAATGTTTTTGCTAAACCTGGAACACCAACTAACAAGGTATGACCTCTTGTAAGAAGAGCAATTAACATTTGATTTAAAATATCTTTTTGACCAATTACAGTTTTACTGATTTCTTTAATGAAATTAATTTTTGATTCTACAAGGTGCTCAAGTAATTCTGTATCATTTATGTTTTTTGACATTATTTCTTTATTTTTTTTATTAATAATTATTTGCGGGCAGAAACTTAACTTGATAAGTTAATTTCAGGAAGTGAAAAACATTTATATTTTTATTATTTAAAAATTTATAACTAAAATGAAAAAGTCATTAATCGGAAAAAACTTAGATGAATTTTCAGACCTATGTATAGAATTAGGTTTAGAAAACTTTAGATCCAAACAATTATTTAATTGGATGTATCGAAATGAGGTAAATGACTTAACTGAATTAAAAAATTTACCAAAGTCTTTAATTGAGGATTTAAAGATAGGTCATTGCATTCATCCCTTAGAATTGATTAACTCAACAAATTCAAGTAGTGAAAAAACAAATAAATTTTTATTTAAAACCCAGAGTGGAGCATTGATCGAGTCAGTATTAATGAACGAGAAAAATAGGGTTACCTTGTGCATCTCTACCCAGGTTGGGTGTGCTTTGGATTGTAAATTTTGTGCAACTGCAAAAATGGGGTTCAAGGAAAATCTAAGTGTAGGTGAAATATTAGACCAATACTTATTAGCTCGTCAAAAAATAAATAAGCCGATTACTAATATTGTTTTTATGGGTATGGGGGAGCCATTTTTAAATTATAAAAATGTTATTAAAGCTGCTAAGCTATTGAATGACCCTAATGGTATTAACATGGGCTCCAAAAGAATAACTATTTCTACAGCGGGCGTTATAAGTAAAATTGAAGAATTCACAAAAAGTAAAGAAAAATTCAAATTAGCAATTAGCCTTAATGGAACAACCAATGAGCAAAGGACTTCGATAATGCCTATTAATATAAAAAACTCCCTTGATGAATTATTAAATGTGGCAAGAAGGTATACTGAAACCGTAAATAGGTGGTTAACATTTGAATATGTGTTGTTAAAAGAGATTAATGACTCGGTTGAAGATGCAAAAAGATTGTTGAGTATGCTTGCAGGAATGAAAAAATGTAAACTTAATATTATACCTTATAATGAAACTGATGGGGAATTTCGGAGGCCTGATAAGGATCAGATAGAAAACTTTGTAATAGCATTGCGTCCGGCAAAATTTCCTATAACTGTAAGGTGGAGTAAAGGCACGGATATTGATGCTGGATGCGGGCAATTAGCAACTAGAAATCAAGTATAGTTATAATTAAATATTGTGCTAATTAATGAAATAAATACCATATTGAAATTTAATGGAAGTCTTGGTATTGTACTAGGCTCTGGATTAGATCATATAGTTGATCTTTTAAATGATAAAATCATTTTACCATATAGTAAAATTGATTCTTTTCCTTCATCTACAGTAGATGGGCACAAAGGTGAGTTAATATCAGGATATTTTTTAGAAAAACAAATTTTGATAGCTAGAGGTAGGTTGCACCTTTATGAAGGAATTAAAAAAGAAGAAGTAATTATGCCTATTGAGCTGTTCCATGAACTAGGAGTTAAAAATATCATTATCACCAATTCTTCTGGTAGCTTACTTTTAGATAATAAACCTGGGTCACTAATGTTAATTGATGGTCATTATGATTGTACTTTTTTAGATAGCTCAAGGCTACCTGATTTAAAAAAGGGAGATAAATATTATAATGAAAATTTGGTTAAGCTTGCATTCATTGTAGCAAAGGAAAATAACGTAGAACTTTTAAAGGGGAAATATTGTTGGATGCATGGTCCAGCATATGAAACACCAGCAGAAATTCAATTTCTTCAAAAATTAGGTGGAGATACTGTTGGAATGAGTACATTGCCTGAGGTTGAGGCTGCAAAAAAAAATAAAATGAGCACTTTAGTTTTATCTGTTTTAACTAATTATGCTGCAGGCTTGGATAACAAAACTCTCAAGCACGAGGATGTCTTATTAAATGCAAAAAAAGCTCAGAAAAATTTTATTAAATTAGTAAAGAATATTATTTTAGGCATAGGAGCAGAATGAGCGTAAAAATAAAAAAAGAAATACAAAAAATAGAAAATGATATAATTGGCTATAGAAGAAACTTCCACCAATATCCTGAATTAAGTTTTAAAGAATTTAAAACGGCTGATACCATATGTAATCATTTGGATACATTTGGAATATCTTATGAAAAAGATGTTGGCAAAACCGGAGTTGTTGCTGAGCTAAAGTTTGGACCAGGTCCTACGATTGCTTTAAGAGCAGACATGGATGCTTTACCTATTCATGAAGATAGTAAATTATCTTTCAGATCACTAAATGATGGCGTGATGCATGCATGTGGGCACGATGGACACATGGCCATATTGTTAGGCGTTGCACAAGCATTATCTACGAATATTAAATTAAAAAAAGGAACAGTAAGATTTATTTTTCAGCCTGCTGAAGAAGGTTTAGGCGGAGCGAGGTATATGATAAAAGATGGATGTTTAAAAGGTGTAGACGAAATCTATGGATTACATCTTTGGAATTATCAACGCTATGGTGAAGTTGGAGTTAAAACTGGCCCTGTAATGGCATCGGCTGATTTGTTTGACATTGAGGTGATGGGAAAAGGGGGTCATGGTGCAACTCCGCAAGGGACTGTTGACCCGATTGTTGTGGCAAGTAATTTAATTACACAGTTACAAACAATAGTTAGTAGAAATACAAATCCTTTAGAAAGTACGGTCATATCAATTGGTAAAATTAGTGGAGGGCATAACTTCAATGTTATCTCAGACCATGTGAATATGTCAGGTACCACTAGATCCTATACAGAATCAAATCAAAAAATGATAAAAAAGAGAATGAAAGAAATAATTGATGGTGTTTCAAAATCTTTCGGAGCAAAAATTACATTAAAATACAAAGATGGATATCCACCTACTGTAAATGATGAATTTTCAACTAAAAAAGTATTAGATGCAGCAACCTCAATAGTAGGAGAAGGGGCAAAAAGTCCTTATTTATCCATGGGAGGGGAAGATTTTTCTTATTATCTGCAGAAAAGGCCAGGTTGTTTTTTCTTCATAGGATCTGCTCCAAACGAGAAAGAATTATTATCAACTCCTCATCATTGCTCTCATTTTAATATCGATGAAAGGTCACTACTTGTAGGGTCATCAGTTTTCTTAAAATTAGTTGAAAATTCATTTAGTTTGGGATGATTTATTTACTCGTTTTCATGTCGCCTCTTTTAATCAATGCGCAGATATTGATTACGGATTTATCGGATGGGATCAATGATCAAGGTATATCAATAAAATACATTGATGGAGCTAAAGAATATTTCAAAGGTTTTGCTTTTAACTATTATCCAAATGGTAACAAAGAACTGAAAGGTAGTTATAATCGAGGTTTAAAAGATGGGAAGTGGGTTTGGTGGTATCCTAATGGTGAGAAATATAAAGTCGGTTATTATGTAAAGTCTATGGAGGATAGTATATGGGAATGGTGGTTTTCAAATGGACAATTGATGAAACGAGGAAAATACAAAAATGGTAAAAAAGAGGGAAGATGGAGTGAGTGGTATGAGAATGGGAAATTAGCCAGCTCTTTTGGATATATGGATGATAAGCCTAATGGGAAGTGTCTTAAAAAATACAAAAATGGTAATAAACAGATTGAGATAATGTATAATTATGGTATTAAGAGCGGTATTGAGAAAGAATGGAATGATTATGGCCTTCCTAAGTATGAATATAATTGGAAAGATGGACTGAAAGATGGAGTTCAGATATTATGGGGTAGTACTGGATTAATTTTAAAAAAGCAAAGATACTCAAAGGGAATGCTTCATGGAGAATTTATAGATTATTATGTAGATGGCCAAAAATCTGTAATTGGTAATTATAGATTTGGTGAAAAACATGGCCAATGGACTTATAATTATAAAGATGGTGTAATTGCATTAAGTGGCAATTACAGGAATGGAGTCCCAAATGGTTCATGGTTTTGGATAAGAGCCAACAAGTCAGAGATGGTAAATATAGACTCGCCAGATACAGAGTGGGTAACAAAAAGAATTAAAGAGTGGGAAAGTATATATAATTAATAACCAATAGCTGATGTTTCATCTCTGCAATCTGTGCCACCATATAATCCATCATCCTCGATAATAATTCCATTCGCGACACCCATATAGCCATAGGTTTTTATTGTGTGACCACGCGATTGTAAATTTTTAATGATATCCTTTGAGATTCCATTTGGCTCAATGTACACTGTGTTTTCTGGTAGCCATTGATGGTGAATTCTAGGTGCACAAACTGCTTGTTTGATGTTCATATCATGAATAAATACATTTAATATACATTGTAAAACAGTAGTAATTATTTTAGACCCGCCGGGTGAGCCAATTGTCATAATAGGGGCGCCATCATACATGATAATAGTTGGAGTCATGGAACTTAGTGGTCTTTTGTTTGGTTCAATAGAATTTGCTTTGCTACCTACTAGACCCCAAAAGTTTGGAGTTCCAGGTTTGATAGAAAAATCATCCATTTCGTTATTTAGAAAAAATCCAGCTCCTGCTACGATATGTTTATTACCAAAATTTTGATTTAACGTACTTGTCACTGACACTGCGTTACCATCGTTATCTACGATAGAATAATGAGTCGTTTCATCGCTTTCATTATCATTATAAATCCCTGAAAATACTTCTTTACTAGGAGTATGTGACTCCATAGACAAGTTTGAAATCCTCTTTTCCGCATATTTTTTTGACAAGAATAAATCTCTAGGATTATTCCAAAAATCAGGATCCCCAAGATGCTCTGCCCTGTCGGCATAGGCGCGTTTTGCAATTTCAGTTAATAGATGTATATAGTCAGTTGAATTCCAACCTAGAGTATCTATTGGAAAATTCTCTATAGCATTTAGCATATGAATCAATAAAAGTCCCCCTGAACTAGGAGGCCCCATTGAAATCACTTCCAAACCTTTAAATGTCCCAATTACTGGTTCACGATAAACGGATTGATATGCCTTTAAATCATTATGAGAAATAAGCCCATTGCCTCGTTCCATTTCTTTTATAATTAGCTTAGCGGTTGTACCATTGTAAAATCCACTTATACCAAATTTTGATATTCGCTTAAGTGTCTTCGCTAAGTCTTTTTGCACGAAGACGTCTCCTTGTTTCCAAGGACTTTCATCATGTTTGATAAATATTTTTGCGGCGGCATCATTCTTAGTAAATGCAGTTTTATAGTGGTTGTAAAGGTCTGCACGCCTTTTAGATAAAACATATCCTTTATCTGCTAATTTAATCGCTGGGGCTAATAATTGTTGCAAACGAATGTTTCCAGATCCATGATCTTTCCAGGCGGTTAACAAGCCATGCACTGTCCCTGGAACACCGCTAGAAGCTCTTGATGTTAATGACATTTGAGGAATTACCGAGCCTGCCTTATCTAAGAACATATTTTTGGTTGATCTAGTTGGTGCTTTTTCTCTATGATCTTGAGAAAATATTTGGCCTTTTGATGTAGCGCCAATCATAAAGCCACCACCGCCAAGGTTACCGTTTTCAGGGCAAGTTACTGCTAGAGCAAACCCAACAGCTACAGCAGCATCTATGGCATTCCCCCCCTTCTGAAGTATTTTAATACCAGCAGACGATGCCTCATGATGTAAAGAAACGACCATTCCACTTTCAGAATATACTGGATCAGGGTAAGCGGCATAGTTTAGAGACAAACTAAAAAAGGCTAGAAAAAAATATTTATACATTAAATTATGTATTTAATTACAACAGACTATCTTGAATGATTTTTAATATATTTTCTACAGAATATCGATCTTGTTTTTGAGTATCTCTATATCTTATAGTTACTGTGCCATCATCAATTGTTTGGTGGTCTACTGTTATGCCAAATGGAGTGCCGGCCTCATCTTGTCTGTAATATCTTTTCCCAATTGATCCCTGTTGATCGTATAACACATTAAAATGAGGTTTTAAAACTTCAATGATTGACCTAGCTTTCTCCGGTAAACCATCTTTCTTTACAAGAGGACAAATAACCGCTTTTGTAGGAGCAATTTTAGGGTCAAATTTCATTACAGTACGGTTATTTTCCGTGTCCTCCCAATATGAATCAGATAATACAGCTAATAGCATTCTATTCAAACCAGCAGAAGTTTCAATAATGTATGGTAAATACCTTTCATTATTTTCTTGATCAAAATATTTTAGGTTTTTACCTGAAAATTCTTCGTGATTTTTTAAGTCAAAGTCTGTCCTATTATGAATTCCCTCAACCTCAGACCAACCAAAAGGGAAATTATATTCAATATCCCATGCTTCTTTTGCGTAGTGAGCGAGTTCATTATCACCATGCTGATGGAATCTTAATTTTTCAGGCGAAATTCCAAGAACATCATCATAAAAGTCTAAGCGTTTTTGCTTCCATTCAATTAAGGCATTATCATCTTTACCAGGTTGAGTAAAATATTGCATTTCCATTTGTTCAAATTCTCTGGTCCTAAAAATAAAATTTCTTGCGATGATTTCATTACGAAATGCTTTGCCAATTTGAGCTATTCCAAAAGGAATTTTCATGCGGGTTGAGCCTTGCACTAGTTGATAATTAACATAGATACCTTGAGCTGTTTCAGGCCTTAAATATGCTGTAGAGCCAGATTCTTCTAGCGGTCCTACTTGAGTTTTAAACATTAAATTGAATTGTCTAGGTGATGTCATTTTTCCAGTAGTGCCACATTTCGGACATTTCATATTCTCCCAATCTGTATTATCAATGTCATCTGCTAGTTCATCTGCTCTGTATCTAGCACCGCAATGTTTACAATCAACTAAAGGATCATGAAATTCCCCTACATGCCCAGATGCTTCCCAAATTTTTGGATGCATAAGAATGCCGCTGTCTAAGCCAACGATATTCTCATGATTCCTTGTCATCTCCTTCCACCAAGCATTAGCAATATTATTTTTTAATTCTACACCAAGTGGACCATAGTCATAAACTGCTCCAAAACCTCCATATATATCTGAGCTTTGGTAAACAAATCCTCTTTGCTTGCATAGTGATACTATCTTTTCTATCGTTTTGTTCATTTCTTTTTTCGTCTTTTTTTACGAGGTCTTTTTGGCGCTGCCCTCTTTAAATTTATCAATTCTGTTGCTTCTTCTAAAGTTATTGAATTAGGGTCATTATCTGACTTAAGTGCCGCATTTACTTTTCCATCTGAGATATATGGTCCATATCTACCCTCTTTTAACACCAATTCTTCGCCAGTATCAGGGTGTTTGCCAAGTGTTTTAAGTTCGCTTGAGCCTCTTTTTGATTTGCTTAAAATTTCTACTGCCTCATCTAAAGTAACGGTTAATGGAGTAGCAGGGCCTATAAGTCTTGCATTGGATTTATCCATTTTTAAATAAGGGCCATACCTTCCGTAATCAGCAGTTATTGACACACCTGTTTCTGGGTGCTCACCAACTGTCCTTGGTAATGAAAGTAATTTTACTGCCAGATCTAGATCTACAGATTCAATATCAGTCCCTTTTGGAATTGCTTTTCTCTTTGTCGATTCGCCCAGTTGCACATAATGGCCGTAAGGTCCTTTCTTTAACAAAATATCTTCTTTTGTTTTTGGGTCTTTTCCCATCGTAGCATCTTTTCTTTGATCTTTGAAAAGTGAATCAATAATATCGTCTGTAAGATCTCCTACAAATATATCTTGTGGAATTGATCTGGTATCTTCCTCTTTACGAAGATAAGGACCAAATTTCCCTATTCTAGCCTCAACGGTATCATCGTAACCGATAGGTAACGGTATTGTACATGCTTTTCCTATATCTACTTTTTCTTCTAGCATTTTCTCCAAGCCTAAATGAGCGTCATTCCCAAAATAAAAATCATTCATAAAAGGTACTGGCTCTAGTTCACCTCTAGATATTGCATCCAGTTCATTTTCCATCTTAGCTGTAAAATCTCTATCAACTAGAGTTGAAAAGTGGTTTTCAAGTAATTGGGTAATTGCTAAGCCTAAGTAAGTAGGTGAGAGGTTACTTTTTGTCTTTTCCACATACCCTCTTCTTACGATAGTATCTAAAATAGAAGCAAAAGTAGAAGGTCTGCCAATGCCATTATTTTCCATTTCTTTTACCAAAGATGCTTCAGTAAATCTAGCTGGAGGTTTTGTTTGATGACTTTGAGAGCTAATCTGGTTACACATTAAAATTTCATTTTCAGACATCTCTGGTAATATTTTTTCTTTATTAGCAAGCTCTGCTTCTGGGTTGTCTTTACCTTCAACGTATATTTTCATGTAGCCAGGAAAAACAATAGTTTGTCCACTAGCCCTAAAATCTGTATCGGCATTTGAAATTATGACTGAGGTTTGTTTTAGTTTAGCTGGGAGCATTTGACTGGCAATTGTTCTTTTCCATATAAGATCGTATAGGTTCCCTGCATCTTTTCCAAGTTTTTTAGATACAGTATCAATACTCTTAAATATTTTATGGGCTGGACGAATTGCTTCATGGGCTTCCTGAGCGTTTTTAACATTCGTCTCATAATTATTTGGACTTTTTGGCAAGAAATCATCCCCGAACAAGTCGGAAACAATATGTCTTGATCCTTTTACAGCTTCATCTGACAAATGGGTAGAGTCAGTCCTCATATATGTTATGAATCCATTTTCATATAGCTGCTGAGCAACTCTCATGGTATTTTTTGCAGAAAAACGTAGTTTTCTGGCAGCTTCTTGTTGGAGTGTACTTGTAGTAAAAGGAGGCTTAGGGTTTGAAGTCCTTGGTTTCTCATCAATCTTTTTTACCACCCAATTTCCACTATCTAATTTTGACAAAAGATCTTTTGCTTCTTTTTCATTTAGGATGATTACATCTTTATTTTTTAATGATCCTGTATTTGAGTCAAAGTCGTTGCTAGATACGATTTTTTTGTCACCTATTTTGTTTAAGCTAGCTTCGAAGGCTGAATCTGAATTTTCTTTTTTCAATTCAACCTTTAAGCTAAAGTATTCTGTTTTTTTGTATTTTTGTCTTTTTCTGTCTCTTTCTATTATCATTTTTACGCAGGCTGATTGTACTCTGCCGGCAGAAAGAGTAGTATTAACAAAATTCATATTTTTTTGTAAAGTAGCCCATAGAACCGGAGATACTTTGTACCCAACTAATCTGTCAATGATTCTTCTAGTTTTTTGTGCATTGATCATATTACTATCAAGATCTCTACTATTATTCATCCCCTCAGTTACGCCTGCTTTTGTGATCTCAGTAAATTCCACACGTTGTAATTTTTCATCTGGGACTTCACTAGCAAGATGAGCTGCAATTGCCTCACCCTCACGGTCAGGATCACTAGCAATAAAAACTTTTTTAGCTGATTTACTTTTTTTTCTTAGCTCTTTTATAAAGTCTTTTCTGTTCGGTAATACATCTAGTGTCATTTCAAAATTATTTTCAATATCTATGCCTAATTTGCTTGATGGGAGGTCTTTTACATGACCGACGCAAGCTACTACCTCAAACTCACCATCGAGATATTGTTCAATAGTTCTGGCTTTTGATGGTGACTCTACAATTATTAGTGATTTTTGATTCATTATATTATGTTTGTAATTCTAGTTGCTGTTTGGTTTCGAATTTTGAAGATGTAAAATGTAAAGTAAAATATTAAAATGTCAAACTTTTGAAATAAGAAATTATTTTCTCAAGGTCTACTTTTTCTTGTTTTCCATTTTTTAGGTCCTTTAATTGTATTGTCCTAGAATTAAATTCGTCGTCCCCGATGATCATTACATAGTCAGCATTAGATTTATTAGCATCACGCATTTGCGACCTCATACTTCTCCTAAGAGTTTCACAAATCACTTTATATCCAATACTTCTCAATTGTTTAGCACTGTTTTGTAAAATACCTATAGCTTCATCATTAGTACAAATAGCGTATATAGTAGGAATTTTTGGGCTAATCTTTTTTCTATTTTTAGCTGCAATTATTACTCTTTCCATCCCTGCAGCAAACCCCACTGCAGGTGCATCTTTTCCACCCAATGATCCTACAAGACCGTTATACCTGCCACCACCAAGCAAAGCATCTTGCGCGCCCAAATTTTCTGAACATATTTCAAAAGTCGTTTGAGTGTAATAATCTAAACCTCTTACAAGAAGCGGGTCAATCTTGAACGGGATTTCTAAATCATTTAAAAATTTTTGGACTGAAAAGAAGTAGTTCTGATCATCTTTCGTATAAAATTGTTCAATTTTTGGCGCTGATTTAACTATTTCTATCTCATCTTTATTTTTTGTATCTAAAATTCGCAAGGGATTTTTTTCAAGTCTTCTTTGACTAACTTCTGATAACTTTGGGATGAAAGGATTTAGATACTTTACTAATTCACTTTTAAAGTTTTCTCTACAGGATTTTGAGCCTATGCTTGATAATTTTAGTTCCAAAGATTTGATCCCAAATGACTTAAGAATGTCCCAGCCCAAAGATATAACTTCAGCATCTTGTTCTGGATTAGCACTACCTATAGCTTCTACACCAAATTGGTGAAATTGTCGTTGTCTGCCTTTTTGTGGCCTCTCCCTTCTAAATGATGGTCCGATATAGTATAATCTTTGCAAAGGAGATTGCCCACCTAAATTATGTTGGATGTAAGATCTAACAACAGGAGCTGTCAATTCTGGCCTTAATGATATGATTGACTTGTCTTTATCTTCCCATAAATACATTTCTTTTGAGACAATATCAGTCTCTTCTCCGACCCCGCGATTAAAAAGAGATGCGGTTTCTATTATCGGTGTCCTAATTTCACTGTACCCATAAAGATTTGAAGTTTTATGGACTTGCATTTCTAATTCTTGCCAATCTTTAGTCTGGTTTGGAAGAATATCATGTGTGCCTTTTATAGATTTAACTTGAGCCATTTTTTAATAGTCAATTCCAATCAGAGCTTCAACAGCTTTTTTTTCATAAAGTTTTGGGATGAAAATTCTAACTATGTTATCGATCAAAGAATTGCCGCTAGTATTTAATGCTGAGCTAGCCCAATCAGATTTTGCATAGTGAGGTATCTCTTCATTATTCAAAATTTCAGTTATCATATCTGCTGTTGTACTACTATAAATTGGTTTCAAGGCTACCCATTGCATGTCAGGTATTGGGATATCGATTGAACAAGCATCTATTAGTTCTAAATTGCAATCACCACATTTTTCATTGTTTTCAAAATATTCAGCATGGCATTTAGGGCATATCATTTTTTAATTTTAATAAATTTTATGTGCATAATTTGATACGATTATAAATTAGAACAAATAGTTGATTAGAACGGAGAGCTTGAGTAAACACCGCCTTTCTTTTCAACTTTTAGATCTTTCAAGGTGGGAGATTTTACATTTAACCTAAAATAAACTCCTTGCCCAATCCCTCCTGGAGTCCAATTCAGTGACAATTCCCAACAATGTAAATCTCGATTAATGGAAATGTTGTGACTCACGAGATCTTTTTTTATCATATCAAATCTTGCTCTATATGCAACTTTCCAATGTTTAGATAAATTTATATTCGAAGAGGTATTGACCCAAAAGGTTTTGGTTTCATTCAATGGGCTATAGGCACTGTAATTATAACTTAAACTAATATTTGTACTCCAAAGACTGCCATTGTTGATTGAGTTTTTAAAGTTATTAATTGGGTTTTCTAATCCAGGTCCTCCTAAGTCGTTATCTATACTACTAGAATCAGCTCTAAAGGCAGAGTTATTATCTCTGGTAGATTTGATTTTACCATTCAATCTAAACCCAGTTGAAAAACGAGCATTTGTTAATCTTGGGCTGATGATTCCATATTCGTTCTTTCTAATTTTTTCAATTCGCATATTTGATTGTTTATCAAAACTATACAAGTCATGAGTTGTTGAAAGGTCGAGATTTAACTTCCCAAATATTTTTGATCTAAGTGATGATCTCAGGTTAGAGAATTTATATTTTTCTGCAGAAAAGTTGTAACTGCTGCTCATTCTTAAACTAAATAAGTCAAATTTTTTCTCTTCCTCGTTAATTATGGATTTTGCCTGAAATATATTGTTCAAAGAGAAATTAATGTTTTTCTGTTCATTTGACGGTGTTGAACCTGCCATTGTACCTGCGAATTTATCATGCTTAATTATTTCGCCAGTAGATAGGTCTTCATAATTATCTATATATCCAAGATCATAACCTAAAATTGGTTTGGAAAAGTCAGGCGTCCATGAAAAACCAATAGATGGTGAAGCTACATGACGAATTACTTTTATTGGTCCAACAGGAATAGCGAACAGGCCATATAACTTTGTGTTTGCATTCAAAGATATATTTCCAGTAGTTCTGGACTTAAAGCCAGTTCTTTCAATTTTTTGGTAACTACTTAAAGAATCCACCCATATATTATCATAATATCTATTTACCCAGTTAGATCTAAAGTTAATATTTGGGTTTATATTAATATGCTTCAAAATTTTTATTGGAGCATTCAATGAAGCTGTATGTGTCCAGCCCGCATCTTGAAATAAGGTGTCAATTGCATTTCCATTTTCGTCCCTTTGCCAATCATAAGAGTTAAGTGAATCAGAAAAAACCGACTTGTAATAATTTTTATCTTTTTTAGTGAAGTTAAATCCGTAATTCCAATTAATATTATTATACCATTTTTTATTAAGAGCTGAGGAAGGGAATAAAGAGCTTTGACCATGTCTAAATGAAATTTTTGGTAAAGTTTTATTCGAAATATTTATTTGTGATCCAGAATTAGTGGGACTAACAAAGTAGTTGCTAGCTCTATCTACTTTTTTATCTACTAGTAGATCTCGATTTGAATATAAATTTATACTTAATGAGTTTTTTGAATCAGGCCATCTTTTTGAGTAAGTTACATTCGAGGTAGCTTTTTGGTCCATCCTCTGAGCCACATTTAATCCGTAATTTCTATTATAATCACCATTACTTGAATAGGTTGTATTTGCATTGAAATTTTGATTGTTTCTTAATTTTTGAGTGTGGTTCCATCTAACATTAAAATTACTATTCCTGTTTTCTTTTAAAGAAATTATATCTTCACTATTTGATAAAAATTGTTGATTTCTAACATATAAGCTCCCACTGTATTTATACCTCAATCTATATTGATTTTTTATATTAAAAACTGCTCCCTGTCTATCGCCAAAACTCAGTGTAAATTTTGAGTCCCAATAATCATTCGGTGCCCAATAAAATCCTAGTCCATCAATGTATTGCCCTCTAGACTTACTCTCTCCATAAGCAGGCATTATCCACCCTGAATGTCTTCGGCCTCCTTGGTGTGGGAAAATAGCAAGAGGAATTCCGAAGAGTGGTATTTCAGCAATTTTAAGGATAATTGGTTTAGCAATAACCACATCATCTTGAATTATTTTCATTTTATTTGATTCAAAATGAAAGTGAGGGGTATCTAGATCACAAGTAGTAAAAATAGAATTTTTAATGTAAATAGTTTTATCACTTTCGTTTCTTATCTCTTTCCCTTTATAAAAGCCATCATCAGCTTTTGTTTTCCCGTAATTTATTTTCCCTTTTTTGGTATCTAAATTATATGTCATTTTATTACCAACCATCGGGTCCCGACCTTTTTCAATAATTGTAGGTTTAATAAATTGATTTATGGAATCGTGAGGTTGTTTTGGAAAAGCATTAAGAATTCTAGTGGGCCAATTGACTTCGATAAAGCCTGCTTTAAGATCTGTGTTTTCATGTTTAGCTTTTGCATTACCAATTAATTTTGTGGTTTCTGTTTTTAGAAAATAATCAATTCTGTCTGCTGAATAAATTAAAGGAAAGTCTGAATCATTTGTTTTTTTGTTTGGGACATATTCACCCTGAGATCCGCCTTCAACTACTATATCGTCAAGATTTTTTTCATCAAATCTCATTATTATGGTATCTCCTGAGGTAAGATTCTTACCTTTGTAGAGCGAATCTTCAAATAGATGATAAGTCGTAGAGGCCATTCCGATTAATCTGAGTGAATCAAGGCTGCCGTTAATAAAAAAACCATTCAGCACTTTGCTGCTCATTCTATCTTCAAAGCTTATTAACGTATTTGAGGAATCAATGTTTAATTGATTATATCCAACCGAGGCACTAGTTATAAAAGCATTTTTTGGAATAAAAATTCCTTCAAGTACTTCATCACTGTAATTTAATTTTATTTGATCTCC
Organism: bacterium; assembly: GCA_004321745.1. Taxonomy (GTDB): domain Bacteria; phylum Fidelibacterota; class Marinisomatia; order Marinisomatales; family UBA1611; genus TMED80. Next base: position 51,335 of record SGYO01000005.1, read on the forward strand.
CTTAATTATGCGATCTTCGTTTGTTATTCTAGGCTTATGATTGAGAATAATTTTTTCATTTTTCGCATCATAAGATGCTATTCCACATATTGCTGTTCTAATGGAATCTATTATCTCTACATTTCCTATAGCTCGATATGAAACAGCTCTGGACTTTGAATCTTTTACATATTCAAGCCTGTCAGCTTTAATTTTTTGTTTATTTTGCAATAGTGTTACGTCTCCTATAGCAATACCACTATCTAATTCAGTGAAGTATATCAATCTATCAGCATCTAATTGATAATCATTATCTTGAATAAGCGGATTGCCTGTGCTTTCAAGTCTATTCTCTTTGGAGAAAAAAGTTATGCTATCGCAACGAAGAGACAGCTCTTTTTTGTTCATAATTACATCATCATAAAGGTATGCAATATCTTTTTTTTCTTTGTAGGTGCTATTTTGGCATTTTAGTTCTATCTGACCTTTTTGGAATTCAATATTACCTTGGAGTAGCTTCACTGTTTCAAACCCAACCCTTTTTGACTCTAGCACATCTGCGCGTTTTAACCTGAGCTTCTCAGCATTGACTAATGACATTAATACAAATGAATAAATTGAGATTTTAAAGCTGATTTTCAAAGCAATTTCATGTGTAAAAGGTTTTTAATTAAACATATATCGATCATGAAAGATCTTTGTTAAAAAAATTATGATTTAATTTCTTAGTCATTATTTGGTTTATAAATTTAACATTAATGTTTTATAATTATTGGTTATCAAAAATTCAATTTATTAAAATTATTCTGTTATGATTTGCCGGTCTAGCTGAGTTGGTTCAAGCGTCTGATTCGTAATCAGAAGTAGGCGAGTTCGATTCTCGTGTCCGGCTCTTAAATTCCAAATGGAATTTATCGTGTAAAGAAGTAGGGTGGTAATTTTTCCACCCTACTTTGAGAACCCTTAGGCTTATTTTTCATGAGATTCTATCTTTTTTGGCTGGTAATACTTTGCAGCTCTCCAGGAACCATAAATGTCTGATATATAAAAAATCAGCGAGGTTGTACCAAAAGCATTCATCATTATTGTATTTTGATTTTCTTTGGCAAATGAATATGCTTTTAAGGAAGCAAATAAATTTAATGCGCCATACATACCATCATATACTCTGCCAGAATAGATTTTTCCCATTCCTGGGATTATAGCAAGCACAGTGCTTAGTACTGTCCATTTATGCCCTTTGTGGTAAAAGGTTGGGCTTACATAATCAATTAATCGGCCGTCTTCATCTTTATATGAGCCATTTATTTTTTGATGATAGTAAAGTGCAGATGGATTACATCTAGTGATTCGATCTAATCCAATTATTGTACCATACAGAGAGCCGTATTCCTTAATCGCTAAACTACAGTAATTAGAACAGCTAGGGTAAAATTGACAATTAAATGCTTCTGATTTATAAGATATTTTTTGCCATTGGACTATTGGAAATATAAAAGCTTTTTGAAAAATAGAGGTTTTGTTTGATTTTAATAAAGAGTCAGCCGGGGTCTCAGGTTGAGCTGAAATTAGAGAAACTATAATTATCGTTATAATTTTTTTCATATTGCCTGTAGTTTTATTGTGATAATTTAGGTTTCAATATAACTTATTAAATTGAAATGAAAGAATAAGTAGATGGAAAATATAATTGAAGCAATCACATCTAATCCAGTATATCTAGCAATTGCCGTTGTTTTAGCTGTAGTAATAGTATATGGTTTAGTAAAGAAAATTATAAAGTTAGCTCTTGTGACAGTATCTATATTTATACTGTATGTGGCGTATTTACATTATACAGGTAAAAACACAGCTGAAATTTCCAAACAAGTATCTAAATCAGCAGAAATTTTGAAAGATGCTGTTTCAAAAACAGGCGAAAAGGTAAAAGACTCCGCTATTAAATCAATAGAAAAAAAAGTAGAAGAGGAATTATCTAATTAATTTTTTTTCTGGTTTTACATTTATTCTCCTTAAACATCTATAAAATAACCATGAGATATAAACATATTGTTTGGGATTGGAATGGCACACTCCTCAATGATCTATGGCTATGCATTGAATCAATTAATTTTGTTTTAAAGTCAAGGGGAATGTCACAGGTTGATAAGAAAAGCTACAAAAGCATATTTACCTTTCCTGTTATAAAGTATTACGAACACCTGGGCTTTGATTTTTCAAAAGAAAAATTCCCGATCCCAGGATTTTTAAATTATTACAGAAATTATTTTAAAAAATGCAATCTTCATCAACATGTACATGAAGTTTTAAAAAAAAATAGAGATAACAGGCTTACCCAGTCTATTTTATCTGCCGGTAAGCAAGATTCATTAATTAATTGGGTAGCTCATCACAAAATTGATCATTATTTTAATGCAATAGTTGGGATTGAAAATGATGCAGCTGATGGTAAAACAGATGCTGGATTAAATTGGTTATCTAAAGGAGACATTTCCAAAAAGGAAATATTGCTTATAGGCGATACAATTCACGATAGTGACGTCGCTGAAAAAATGGGTGTCCATTGCGTTTTGGTTGACATTGGCCATGTTAGTCGCGAAAGATTATTAAAGACAGGGCGTAATGTTTTTGAATCTCTTGATTCATTAAATAAATATATAAATGGTTAATTAAAAAACCCTCGGCTCGCGAGGGTTTTTTAATACAAAGTGAACGCTGACCTCCTAAAAGGTTTCAACTCTTAGGTGTGTTACGCAGCTGATCCTTTGGAGGTCAGCGTTATTATAAAATTAGACAACTGATCACCTCCTTTCTTTAAATTAATTAAAAACACACAATAAAAATTATATCCAAAAATAAATAAACATCAAATATTCTTTAAGTATTTACCTTTTATTGTTTTTCAAAAGTTGAATTAAATTTTAACAATGAAAAAATATATAAATATAATTTTAGTCATCACCCAAATTTCTTGTTCTTCTTATGATTTTAATGTTGATACTGTAACTGCAGATCAACTGTTTAAAAATATTAGAAAAAATAACTCCTCAGAGTACATTTTGATTAATGTTTGGTCTACCTGGTGTTTACCATGCGTTGAAGAATTTCCATATATTGTTAATCTTGAAAATCAATATGATTCTAAGGACTTAGATGTTGTTTTTTTAAGTACTGATTGGGATGAAAATTCATTGGAGGTAAAGCAGTTTTTAAAGGAACAAAATGTGGTGGGGCAGCATTACAGAAAAAAAGAGGGCGACGATGAAAACTTTATAAACGCCATAAGCCAATCATGGAGCGGCGTGCTACCATTTACGGGAATTTATGATAAGAATCTCAATCTTAAAGCCTATTGGGAGGGCAAAAGAGATGAAAATTTTTTTAAGTTTAAAATAGATTCATTACTAATAAAGAAAGGATAATGTTCATGATTACAAGATTTATGCTTTTATTTGCAATTATAATCTTCAATGCTCAAGCTAGAGATCTAGACATAAATGCTAAGTTGCCTGGAGGTGACTATGTTCTACAAAATATTGATGGCAAAAACACCTCTTTAGATAAATTAAAAAAAGCTAATGGTGTTTTAGTCATTTTTAGTTGTAACACATGTCCCTGGGTCATTCGTTGGCAGGATAGATATAATTTGATTTCTGCTTTGAGTAAAAAAAATGATATAGGTTTTGTAGCTGTTAATTCTAATGCCAGGCTTCATGAGAGTGTCGATAGCATGGATGAGATGATTTATCATGCTGCGTTAAATGAATATGACTTTCCTTACGTTATGGATGAAGATGCAAAATTGGCAAAAGCATTTGGAGCAATGAAAACTCCACATGTATATCTTTTTGATGCTAACGATAGGCTAGTTTACACAGGTGCAATAGATGACAATGCAAAAAGTGCAAAAAGAGTTAAGAAAAATTATTTAATGGATGCTTTGAGTTCGCTTGGCAGTGGAAAAAATATTGCTACAAGAAAAACCAAAGCACTTGGCTGTTCAATTAAATTTAATTAAGGTAATAAAAAATTCTGCTGTGTGGCTCGGGCCGGAATCGAACCAGCGACACATGGATTTTCAGTCCACTGCTCTACCAACTGAGCTACCGAGCCAACAACAAAATAAATCGCTTAACTGATAAAAGAATAAAGGTTTTAATTAATTAAGCTGCGAAAATTAATATATTTTATTGGTATTTCAACTTTTCTTATGAGTTGATTTTTGAAATATCTAATCATTTTTAATAAGATGTTCTAATATAAGCGCCTTTTAAATGAGCTAAATTCAAAAGATTACGGTATATGAAAGAGATAATTATAGCAACTCATAATAATGATAAAAAATCAGAGATGATGTATGCACTAAGGAATTTAAAAGTAAAAATATTATCTCTTGATAATTTCCCAGAAATTGGTGAGATTGAAGAATCAGGTTCAACGTTACTTGAGAATTCTTTAATCAAGTCTAGAGAAGTTCAGCGTATTACAGGCATTCCTACGATTGCTGATGACACTGGGCTTGAAGTGGAATTTTTAAATGGTGCTCCGGGGGTTTATTCAGCAAGATATGCGGGGAATAATGTTTCTTACCAAGATAATGTCAGAAAATTACTTTCTGATCTTAAAGGTGTAGAGCAAAAATTTAGGAACGCAAAGTTTAGTACATACATAAGTTTTTGTTCCTCAGAAAATGAGTTTTGGGTGGATGGCAGTATTGAAGGAGAGATAACGGAAAAACCTCTTGGTGAAAATGGATTTGGCTATGATTCTGTTTTCTTAGTCAAAGAAACTAGGTTAACGTTTGGGCAGATGGATAAAAAAGATAAAGATAAAATTAGTCATAGGGGACTTGCTTTGAAAAAGATGATAAGTCTTCTTGAGCAAAATATTAATTAAGAAAGGATCTTATATCGACTAAAAAGTTATCAGTTAATTAATTACTGAACTGTGGTTATAAAATACATATATCTTTTTTTCTTAGGCATTTTATTATCAATGTCTAATGCGATATCTCCTTATCATTATTTGAGCGCGCAGGGAAGCGAATCTATTAGTTTGAATGACCAAGAGCAGTTTTCTCCTTTTTTATATGTACCACATCCTGAATTTGTGGTCAATCCTTTTCCAAATTATACAAAGAACTTAATACAGCCCTTAGACTCAACGTCAACAGTTAAAGGTCTTTTTAACATAAAGTATGATTATTTTAAGACAAAAGTCACTCTAGCTAAAGATTGGAGCACAATAACTATTACTGAAAATATTGATGGATCTTCGTTTAAAATTCCATTTATAGCTGATGTTGAATGGTATTTGCAAAAGTATAATCAGAGGCAAAGTTATTTAAAGTTCATTGAGATAATGCAAAAATCAGCATCTGATGGGTCTAGTAAAAGAAAAGGTCAAATGATGGAGGTTGTCGGAGTAGACCTTGGTAACCTTGGCAGAGCATCATTGAGCCTTAATGGTAATGTTACAATTACAGGTAATATGATTTTTCAAGATCAAGAACTTGTTCGATCTTCATTGAACCAAACTCAAAATACCCATCTTGAATTTGATCAAAAACAACATCTTAACATTCAAGGTAAAATAGGCGATCGCATTACTGTAAATATGGACCAAGATTCAGAAAGGCAATTTGATTGGGAAAATAATATTCGCATTAATTATGAAGGGTTTGAGGATGATATCATTCAAAAAATTGAAGCTGGTAACATATCATTATCGCTTCCTTCAACTAAGTATGTTACCTTTTCCGGGAAAAATCAAGGCCTCTTTGGTATCAAAGCCATATCAAAATTGGGCCCTATCGATATAACAACAATAGCTTCAATAGAAAAGGCTAAAAAAGAGCAAGAGGAATATAAAGGCGGATCTCAATCTAGCACTCAGCAGATTCGAGATGTTGATTGGATCAAAAATAGATACTTTTTCATTCACCCCTGGTTTCGGAATGGTGTTGATACTTTAATAGTAAATAATTTTGTAAATATACCATCATTCTATCCATTAAGAAATGGGCTCCACTACATTGGAAACTTGGTGGTGAAAAATTTTGAATTATATAAATCGATTAATACTAATGATGCGGGTGCTGTAACAGGGACAGCATATATTGACCCTCTAAACCTTAATGATTCAACATATATTGATGATAATGAAACTGGAAATTTCATTCGGTTAGAGCCAGGTACTAATTACGAATTAAGCGCTGACTTGGGTTATATAAGGTTAAGAGATATGGTAATGAATGAGATACTTGGTTGTTCATTCATTCTAGAGGATAGAAATACTGGGCAATTGGTAATGGAGGTCGGTTCACCAGCTGATTCACTTGGTACAAATCTATCGCTAATGATGCTAAAACCTAGAAACAGTCATCCAAATCACCCTAGTTGGCCTTTAATGTTTAAAAATGTGTATTACCTTGGAACCACACAGATAAATCAAGAAGGATTTGAAGTTAAAATAATTAATAAAAGATCTACACCTGAAAGTGATCGAGATAAAGCAACTAGTCTTCCATATATTACTTTATTTGGTTTGGATAGTTTGGATGTTAATGGTTCTCGCCAATATGATGAAATAATTGATGTTCAATCAGGTAATATAATTAACATGCTCAATGGAGAATTATTAATCCCTATGTTACATCCATTTGCTGTTCATGATTCACTAGAAGGCGGAAATAGGGTAGCGGAATTAGAGGGGCAGCTTGGTACCGGGAAAATGTATACTTCATCTATTTCTTCAGAAATAAATAGCGATAATAGATTTGTAATAGAAACTAAATACAGCAATCAGAGTTCTACCATTAATTTAGGTTTCATGTTAGTTGAGGGTAGTGAAGAAGTTGTTCAAAATAATATAATTTTAAAAAGAGGTATTGATTATCAAATAGATTATTTTACTGGCACTATCGTATTGATGGGAAGCGCTGCAGACGATCCAAATGCTGATTTAAAAGTACGGTATGATAGACATGAAATTGTTTCTTTTGATAAGAAAACAATCTTTGGTACTAGAGCTCAAATGGATTTAGGCGAAAAATCATTTATTGGAATCACTGCCCTTTACTACAACCAATCAATTATGAATCAAAAAATTGAAGTTGGTTATGAGCCAACCAGAAATTTCATTTGGGATTTGAATGGTAGGTACGAATGGGAGTTAGATGGAGTTACTCGTTTTTTAGATCGATTGCCTGTAATTGAGACAGATAAAATGACTAATCTTTCCATTGAGGGAGAAATAGCTCAGGTATTACCAAATCCTAATTCGATAAATAATGCAGCTACAGGAGACCCTAATGGCGTAGCTTTTATCGACGATTTTGAAGGTTCAAAGCGAACAACATCACCGTCAATTCAAAGGAGATTTTGGAAACTCTCATCTGTACCAAATACTTTTGATACTGATTTAAATGTTTTTGGAGGTCAATACGCTCAAAAAAATAGAGGTGAGTTATTTTGGTATAATCCATACATACCGGTAAGAACTAGAGAAATTTGGCCAAACCAATCCACCTCTGTTCAGGCTGGTAATGAAACGACGGATGTTTTGGTGCTAAAATATCGTAAAAGATCTCATCAAAAAAACATTAGTAACGATTCAACCTGGGTTGGTGTAACTACTTCTTTATATTCAGGAGATTATGATCAAACTCAAAGTAAATTTTTTGAGATATGGTTAAAAGGGAACAAAGGAAATCTTACAATTGATCTAGGTAAAATAAGTGAAGATTGGGATGGGAACGGAGCATTAAATACTGAGGATATTCCAGAAGCTGGATTAACGTTAGGGAACGGTTTTTTAGAAGATCAAGAAGATACTGGTTTAGATGGTTGTTTTGATGAATACGAAAATGGCTGGGGTGGCTGTTTAGAGCAAAATACGTATCAATTTTATGTTGATCAAAATGAAACTAATTTAATTAACACTGGTTATGATGTGGATCCTAGTGATCCTAATGGGGATAATTGGAATTATGATCAAGGTAGTAATGACTATTCCAAGGCAAATGGTACTGAGGGAAATGGTACTGGTTCAAAAATTCAAGAGGGTGGTAAATATCCAGATACTGAAGATCTAGATCGTTCTGGATTTCTTGATAAGGTTAATGATTATTTTTCGACTAGTTTTGATTTGACTGATACAACCTATCTTGCTGGGCAGACTGAAAAAAATGGTATTCCAACTGGATGGAAATTATTTAGAATTCCTTTATCAGATTTCAAAAACTCCGGCTCTACTGAGTGGAATGAAATTCGTTACATTAGAATGTCGGTATCAGATTTTGATTCATTATATTCATCTTTGCAGGTAGCAAAAATTGAAATTGTAGGAAACGAATGGCAGGAGTTGGGCGTATTTGCTCCATCAAATGATGGTGAGGATAACAATACTGTTAGTTTGAAAATGAAAAATAAGATTTCAACAAAGACCCAATCAATATTAACGAATGATGATTTTCCATCTTTTCAGATTGCTGTAATAAATACGGAAGACAATGCTGAATACACTCCTCCTGATGGGGTAAAAGGGGAATATGACAGAATAAACCAAATAAGGTCAAAAGAACAATCATTGGTAATGAAATTTAATAATTTACCTCCGCTATCTTCTGGTTCAGCTCAGAAAACATTATACACTTTGAATGATGATCAAAAAAGAAGTTTCATGACATACGATTTAATGAAGATGTATGTCTATGGTAAAAGTCAATGGATTACTCATTTAAACACAAATGTTGAAATTTTTCTTAGGTTCGGAATTGGTGAGGATTATTATGAAGTAACTCAACCAGTATATAGCGGTTGGGATGAAGATAAAGGCAGAAACTCTATTGAACTTCAATTAGATTGGTTAGCTGAACTCAAATTAAAGGATTCGGTATCTGTAAAACGCTTTAAAGACACGGATGTTTTCATTGATTCTTCAGATGTGATAAGGTATTTATTCACTGATGATGACGGCCTGCAAACAGGGAAGCAGATCTATATTAAAGGAAAACCTGCTTTAAATAGAATTCAATATTTTGTGATGGGTGTGAGGAACACCTCAGACCAAATTATTGATGGGGAGGTATGGGTAGATGAGTTACGTTTAAGTGGAGTAAAAAAAGATCGAGGAGTTGCAATGAGGCTGCAGTCGTCCCTGAAACTTGCAGACCTTGGGACTGCAAATTTTACATACAGTAGGCAAGATGCGGATTTTCACCGGCTTCAGGAAAGGCTCTCTAGGGGAACTAGCACAGCTGAAAACTTTAACATTTCAGGCAGACTGGACCTCCACCGCTTTTTGCCTAGGTCTTGGGGTTTTAGTTTGCCAGTGAATGCATCCATAACTCAAGCTACAAACACCCCAAAATATTTTCCCGGTGAAGATATTTTAGTGGATCAAAATGCTGCTCCGGATACAATAATCTCTCAAAATCAATCTGTAAGTTTCAGTGCTTCTCTAGCTAAGGCTTCTAAGTCTGACAATAAATTGATAAAGTACACAGTAGATAATATTAAAACAAATTTTAGTGCATCGCAGTCCAAGTCATCAGATATAACATATGATCAAAAATGGTCTGAGTCCTATTCAGGAAAGGTTAGTTATAGTTTCCCATTTGGGAGGGATAACTACATTAGCCCATTAAAATGGGCTAAAGATATGGCCTTTTTAGGGCCACTGAGTGATTGGCAGTTATATTATACACCATCAGGTTTTAACACTGCAATGAGCTTCACTGAGAAATTATCCTGGAATGAAACTAGGTCTTCGATAAGGTCTCCAGATAGTTACAACTTTGGATTAAGTAGAAATATGAATTTAGATTATAAAGTAACAAATAATTTGTCTACAAAATATGCATGGACAGGATCTAGTAAGTTAAATGATTATAGAGGATATGCATGGGTTGCATTAAAAAATCTTGACCCAGGTCTTGTGACAAATATTTCGGAAACAATGAATACTACATATAGTCCACGATATTTAGAATGGTTGAAACCAAATTTTAGCTATTCTGCTAATTATCGCTGGACAAATGATTTATCTAGGGAGGGGCAAAACATCAGTTCAAATCTCAGGTTTAACTCTAGTTTTACAGTAACACCTGTTCAAATATTTGAATTTTTTTATAAACCGCCTAGAAAAAATGCTAGAAGTAGCTCAAGGGCTAGAGGTGGCAGATCTAGAACAAGATCAAGAGCTAATCAACAAAACAATGCAACAAATAAGAAAAAAGAAACTAAAGAAATTAAATCGCTATCCTATGTTCATAGTATTATGGATAAAGTAAATCCAATATCGTTAAGCTATACTGAGACTTTAAATCGTTCCTCAAATCAAGTCATTGGAGAGGTTCCGGCTGGTTACAAATTTGGTTGGATGCCAGATCATAATCTGGAACAGTCTGAGGAAGTTGGATCAAATCTCGGAAGTTGGGACCACAAAAGAGATGGCTCCATTCGGACTGGATTAAAACTTTCAAGGTTAGTGACGATTAACTTTAATTTTTCCCAGAACTTTTCAAGCGTAATTAGTGGAACTGGGGTTGAACAACGAACTATGACTAGAGACTATATAGCACTTGATGAATTATTTAAAGAAGGTCTTCCATTCCCGGGCTGGAGTTTTAGGTTGGCTGGCGTTGAAAAATGGCCGATAATTAAGTGGGTTGCCAAATCAGCTTCTATAGATCATAGTTATGCTGGAAAAGAAACTAGATCTTGGCAGTTTGAAGATATTGAACCTGAAAATATAGATTTCTTTAAATTAGCTAATTTTGTTGAAGATTATAAAGACTATGAGAGATCTTCAAGAATAAATATGAATTTCTCTCCTTTAATTGGATTTAATATGAGTTTGAAAAAGAATATTTCTTTTACATTTAGACACAATAGAAATTTAGCATTGGATGAATTACCAACTGGGCTTACAATAAGGAAAGATCATAGTTATACATCAACAGCATCATATACCCATAGGGGCGGGATGACCATTCCTATTCCATATTACGGAGATATCAAATTAAATAATAATATCAGTTTTACATTAAATTTTGATATGAATGATAGTAAAGAGTTTAAGTCTGGTGATAAAATTGATTTAGAAGAAGGTGCTTTTTCATCAAATTGGAAAACTGGATTAAGAATATCATATCAATTTTCAAACAAGATTTCAGGTGGCCTTAGGTACGAATACAGAGAAAGTGATAGTAGGACAATGGGAGAGAAAATTGATAGAGATTTTGGGTTTGACATTAACATAGCAATAACAGGATGATTCAAATAGCAACATTATTTGTTTTTTCATTAGCCTATTTGAGCTGTGAAACCTCGGTGCCTCAATTTGATTCCCAGAGTGCATTTAAATACCTTATCGAGCAGTGTGATTTTGGACCTAGAAATCCAGGTTCTGAGGGGCACGAAAATACCAAAAATTATATTTTAGATATTACCAAAGCTTTTGCTGATTCTGTGATAGTGCAAAATTTTTCATTTGAAAGTGCTCTAGAAAAAAAATCTCATCAAGGATTTAATATTGTTGCTAGATTTAATCCTTCAAGCGAAACCCAAATATTAATAGGAGCCCATTGGGATACAAGACCTTACGCAGATAGAGACTTAGAGAAGAAAAATTTTTACAAACCAATTCTTGGAGCAAATGATGGAGCCTCTGGAGTTGCGATTTTATTAGAGCTTGCTAAACTACTTAATAAAAATAAACCAACATTAGGCGTTAACCTTGTATTTTTCGATGCTGAAGACAGTGGTGTGTCAGAAGAAAATGAAAGTTATTGTAAAGGTTCAATTTTTTTTGCTAAAAACCTACCAATACCTAATATTAAAGAAGCAATTATTTTAGACATGGTTGGTGATAAGCAGCTGTCTCTTCCGATAGAAAGGAATTCATTAAATTTTAATCCCACCTTGGTTAGACAGTTATGGGATAGGGCAAAAAAATTAAATTTGAAAGCATTTAAAGGGGTAGTTGGCTTGGCTATTTATGATGACCATGTTCCTCTATTTCAATATGCTAATATACCCTCGATTGATATTATTGACTTTAGATATCCAAATTCATTCAAAAATTATTGGCACACTGTAGAAGATACTCCTAAAAATTGTAGTCCTGAAAGTCTTGGCCAGGTTGGTACGTTAATGGTTGATTATATTTTTAATCGTAAATTTTATTCTACAAAATGATATAGCAAAATTTGATATGGCTAAAAAAGTTCAATATATATTACTATTTTTTTTCATTAGTTGCGGTGTGAAAGATTCTGAAGAAGAATTTGCGGTTGCAATCTCTGATACACAGTTTAATTTTCACCAGAACACTAATCAGTTGTTTATTAGCACAAAAGTCCAACCAGATTTAGATGGGCGAATTTTAGATAAGGTAATAGTTGAGTGGTTTGGCACTAGTTTGGAAAATATACCTGATAGTTTGACTTTATTTGATGATGGAACAAATGGGGATATTCTTTCAAATGATGATTACTATACTTTGAAAGTTAGAAATGACTCTCTTAATATTAAAAATACATTGGGTGATGATTCTGGCAGCGTGCACATTAATGTTTTAGCAATGTACATTGGTGAGACCGCAAACGAGCAATCGTCATTTAGAATTGGAAACATAATCCCGAGCATAATTAATGTTCAAGCGGATACATTGATTACAAGGCCCATTGGTGCTACGCTGTCTCTACACATTGTAAGTGCTACAGTTTTCGATGCAGATGGTTTGGATAATATAAGGTGGGTGGGTTTTACTTCATATCATATCGAAGGCGATTCAATGATGAATGATGGTAACTATATATATCTTTATGACGATGGGAGCAGTAATGTTATTTATTTGCCTGATATAACTAGCGGTGATGAAGTAAGCGGTGATGGGACATATAGTTTTAAGATTCCTGTTTTTGGGAGCGGAAATACAGACCCTAATTATCAAACAAAAACTGGTACTTTTCGTTGGGATTTTATTGCCCAAGATAAAAATGACGAATATAGCTTAGGGACATCTCATGAAGTTGTCATACAATAAAATCGTTTATCATATCTTGCTTATTTCTATGGGGTTTGGTCAATACTCAAGCCCTCACAGGTTTAGTTTAAAATCAGCATCTGATGGCGAGATTTCATTTTTTCTAGACGGGTTTAACAGCAACGTTGTTGCAGAAATTAAACTTATGAGTGATTCTCTAACTTGGTTTGGTACCGGAAGAGGTTTATCAATGCATGATGGACAGAGCTCATATACATATCAGTCTACCAATGATTCTATTGTTGATGTTTTTAGCAACCCAAGCTCAATAACAAATGTTTTACCTGCAGGCGGAGTTTCAGCAATAGCAACAGCTAATGATACTCTATTAGTTGCTTTTGCAGGGGATGACAATGATACTCCAATTGGACTTGGTTTAGCTTTCACCCCAAAGGCAAAAGATTGGTATGAAACAGAGCCTAGTGAGATAATTTCTTTTACTTTTTCTTGGGATAGTTCAGGTTCCGATATCTCCAATGGAGTTTACTTTGGCTTTGAAAGTGGATATCAGCCTGGATCAGGTTATTCAGGAAGTTTTTTAGTTATAAGTCCGTTAAATGAATTGGATAAAATATCAATAAAAGATAGTGTTCAAACAAACACAATAATAAAAGTAACTAACAGTGATCTTTCTAAAGTGCTGAGCTTTACTGTACAGTCGGTTTCAGATTTCAGTGCAGGACAAATTCAGTTATTAATAACTCCTGGCTCAATCACATATAGTAATATTTCTGATATAGGGTTTTTAGATAATGAATCGGTCAAATTAAGCATAACAAAAGCAACTAAAGCAGTACAGTGGAAATATCTTCCTCAACCGGTTGATAATGAGCTTGATATTGAGGTGCCATTTGGGGAGGGGTATTTTTGGCAGCTACCTGTTACTGTACCTCAAGCTAATGTCACGTATGATGCATCAATTTCAGGTAAATACTTATACGTAGCAAGTTGGGCTGGAGGCCTTAGAAGGTATGATTTGTCTATTAATTTAAGGAAACCGCAGAATGTTCCCATGCCAATGGACTGGCAATCACAGTTATCTACTTGCCAAGATAGTGCTTACATAGATACTGTGTCGAAGATTACAGGTGAATCAATACCTGTTCTAAAAGATTATTATCTAAATCCCCGTGATCCTGGAGATGGTGGGAACCATAATCATAAAGCATTTTCAGTGTTAGCATATGATGATAGAATTTGGGTCGGTACAGCAAATGGGATAAATAAAGGTAGGATTGTGGAAGAAATAACACAAATATCTGAAAATGAGTTTGAAATATTAAGTTGCATTGAGTGGGATCATTACAAATATCCAACAAACGGAATATCTGGAAATTTTGTGGTAGCTCTAGGGAAACAAGATTGGAATGGACAAACAACAATCTGGGCTGCTACTGTAGGGACAGGAGAGGCAGGAGAAATGCAAGGATTAAGTTACTCAAGAGATGACGGGGTTTCTTGGAAAACAGCGCTTATTGGGGAAAGAGTATACAATATTGAGTCAAAAGATTCTCTAGTTTTTGTTTCAACATCTTCTGGTCTTTGGAAAAGTTTGGATGGAGAAAACTGGGCTAAACTTGATCCAGCCATTGAGCAAAGTATGCTTAATCAGCGACAGATACTTACTAATGTTGTTTATGCTGCAAAAATTGATGATAGAGATTCAATACCAAAACTTTGGATAGGAACGCCAGATGGGGTTGGGCTAGCTCAAGATACTCAAGGAAATAATTGGCAAATTTATCAATCAAATCATTACCCTAATGAGGTTTATGCTTACCCAAATCCTTTTTCACCTATGACCCACAACATGCTAAATAATGACGGATATGTTCGCTTCCACATTGGTAATATTTATAATAAAGAGGTAAAAATAGATATTTTTAATTTTGCGATGGAGAAGGTCCATTCAAAAAATTATAATCTTAATTCATATTATGGTGCATTAAAGTGGGATGGGCGCGATATGTTAGGGAATCATGTAGCAAATGGGGTTTACTTCATACGAATTAATTATGCTAGTTCTAGTAATCAATCTCCGGGAGATAATTGGACAAAACTGATCGTTGTGAAATGAAAAAGTCATTAATTATAATATCATTGCTTATTTCAGGTATTTTCGCAGAGGATTATGCCGGTTTATCTGGTAGTTTCATGAGACTGGGTATTACAGCTAGATCAATTGCTATGGGAGGTGCATTTACTGCAGAGAAAGATCATGGGTTCTCAACATTTTATAATCCTGCTTGGGCAGCTTTTTTGATTGATAGGCAAGTAGGCCTCTCATATTCAAGTATGTCTTTAGACAGGAGATTATCTGGCCTTAGTTTTGCCACGCCTTTGCCCCCTACAGCGGGACTAGGAATTGCATGGGTTAGTGCTGGGGTAACAGATATCCAAGGTAGGAACAGTGCTGGTGAAAAGACAACAATGATGCAAACTAGCGAAGATGCCTTGATGATCTCTTTCGCTCAACGAATTTTACCGTGGTTCTCTTTTGGTGTAAATATAAAGATACTTCAGAATCAGCTGCCCGTTAATGAATCTTACAAAGGTAGTGGTATCGGTTTTGATGTAGGTTTACTTTTTAAATCAGGAAAATCAACCACGTTTGGTCTTATGATACAAGACATTAACTCAATGTATAATTGGGACTCAGGAGATTTGTATGCTGAAGGCAGAATATATAGTGAGTATTTTCCAACGATTTATAGGTTTGGGACGAAGTTTAATTATAAAAATATACGGGTAGTAGCAGATGGGGGTTTTATAACAAACTATAGAATAGGCAAAAAAGAATCTGAGGATATTTTTGTTAATTTGCTTCCGCGACTAGGTGTCGAATATACTTACCAAGATTTATATTATTTTAGAGGGGGCTTAGGCAATGGTCGTATTGCTTTTGGTTGGGGTTTAGAGTATGACTTAATAAAAGACCACGATTCACGGATTGATTATACATTTTCAATGGATTGGGCATCTCAATTAGCACATACATTTTCTTATGCGTTTAATTTTTAAAACTTTTTCCATAGTGGCTCTTAATTTTTGCTCAGTTGCATTTTCATTAGGGACGAACTTTTTATTATTTCCTGAGAGTGCTAGTGCAATGGCATTGGGGCGGCATCCTTCATTAGGCGGGTCGGAAAGTGTAAACCCCGCTCTCATTAAACAGAGAAATGATAGTCCTATGTTTCATATAAACTCAGGCAGTTGGTTTGGTAACATAAATCTAGCAGGATTAAACTATATTCAAAGATCTGGTAATTATAATAATAGGTTTTTCATTAGACATGCGGATGTGACTGATCTAGAGTTTAGAGATAATTCTCCATCTGATAATCCGATTTCTAAATTTTCTGCGTATGCTTTTCAATTAGGAGTAGGAGTTTCAAGAGGTTATAAATTTGGAAATTTTGGTATGATGCTTAGTTATTTATCATTGGGTATATATGATCAAAAAGCTGATGGTTTTTCAATGGATATCGGTTATTCTAGGCTTCTAAGCAATGATTTTGGGTTAGGCGTTTCAGTTCTTAATCTAGGATATATGTCAAAATTTTATCAAGATAGGCCTGAGTTGCCTATTGCGATCGTAGCGGGCATATCTAAACAAGTAGATCTATATAGAATAAAAAATAATATATACCTCACTACTGAATATTTCGCAAAAGAACTGCCGATGAAATTTAAAATTGGTGCTGATATGCAATGGGGTCAATTAAACTTTTTGGCTGGATATTCAATCACCAAATTCGATGCAGAGTTTTCTGTTGGCGGTGGACTCAAATATGGTCGCTTTAAGGTAATCTATGCAATAATATTTGGCTCTCAAGAAATTGGTGAACCTAAAATTTTCAGCATTAACTACAGGATGCTTTAGTGCAGCAAGATTATAAAACTCTAATAATCTATGTATTAACACTCTTCGTTGTTGTATTACTCATTGTTTTAAAAAAGCAGAAAGATCATTTGTCAGACCTTGAAAATGGAGCCTTACCAGAAGAAGAAATTGAGATTGTATTAGACTCCTTGGAAAAAGAAGAGCCAATCAAAAAGGATCCTCAAGATAATATTGTTTCTCCAATGCGAGGTGTTATAGCTCTTATTATTGATGATTTTGGATATCGAAACGATCACATTTCTAATGGATTTCTTGAATTGCCTGGCAATTTAACCTATGCAATAATTCCAGGGCATGACTACAGTCAGTCTTTTTCAAAAAAGGCTTATGATGCTGGATATGAAATAGTTGTTCACATGCCTATGGAGAATATTGGCAAAACATATGGTGAAGAGGAATATGTGCTCATGTCTTATTTTCAAGAAGACGAAATAAAAGAAAGAATTAATAAATCATTTTCTCATTTACCTGAAGCTGTAGGTTTAAATAACCATCAGGGTTCACGAGGGACAGCCGATTTAAGGATTATGACAATTTTAGCGCATGAGATAAAGGCAAACAAAAAATTTTTTATTGATAGCAGGACTACTAGAAACTCCGTAGCAGAATCCACTATGCGAAAATATGGTGTGCCTACTAATAAAAGAGACATTTTCTTAGATAATGATCTTGACGAAGAAAAAATAAGGACTCAGATGTTAAAATTAGCTGATGTAGCAGAGCGAAAAGGAATTGCGATTGGGATAGGTCATGTGAAGCCTCAAACTTTGGCGGTACTACAAAGAGAAATACCCGATCTTCAAAAAAAAGGTTTCCGCTTTGAGTTTGTATCAAGGTTAGTGTATTAATCTATATGCCGATTCTTTGTAGAGTAACAAGGGGCGATTTAACTGAGAGCATACATGTAATTTTTGCTACCGTAGTTGATGATTCAGGACATATTGTTTTCTCCACGGGAGACCCAAATTATCTAACGTGCATAAGGTCGTCAGCAAAACCATTTCAAGCAGCTGCCGCAATTAAATCAGGTGCGATTAAGGCTGCAGGGTTTGATGAAAGTGAAATTGCGTTAATGTGTGCCTCTCACCTTGGAGAGGCTATTCATGTTAAAACTGCAAAATCAATGTTAACTAAAATAGGTTGTACTGTAGAAGATTATGAGTGTGGAATTCATGCCCCCGCAGATGTTTCATCTAGGCATGAATTAATTAAAAATGAAAGCGAATTAACTTCATTTCATAATAATTGCAGTGGTAAACATGCTGGAATGTTGGCATTAGCAAAATATTTATCGAAAGATTCAAAGAATTATATAAACCCCGATCACATTGCTCAAAAAACAATCTACGCAGCTTTGCAAGAGTACTCTGAGATCAAAGACATACCGATGGAGGTAGATGGTTGTTCGGCACCGACAGCTTTTTTTACGCTTGAAACCATTGCAAAAATGTTTCAAAAGTTGTCAACAAACGAATACCCTGAGTTAGTTAGTGTATTTAATGCGATGATATCTCATCCATATAATGTAGCGGGTAAAGGTCATTTTGATACTAAATTCATTACTGCCTTAAAAGGCAATGCTGTTACGAAAGGTGGCGGTGAATCAATTAGAGGAATAGCTCTCAAAAATCGAGATGGAAAAAATCTCGGAATAGCTCTCAAGGTTCTTGATGGTAGTCCAAGAGCAATGCCCATAGGGTTAATTACTTTACTTGAGCACTTAGAGCTTTTAACAAAAGAAGAACTTTCTAATTTAAAAGAATTTAAAACTAGAGAAAGAAAAAATTGCCGAGATAAAAAAATTGGTCAAGTTGAAGTATATATAGAGTCTTAATTCAACAATAACGGAGTTATTATGTCATTTTTTAAATATTATTTTTACTATGTAATCATTTATCTCATTTTGATAGGTGTTGCTTTATCAAACTCAGGAGGGCCTTCTGGAAATTATGCAAATAATGCGCCAAGTTATAATAATTGTACTCAATGTCATAATGGTAATGTTAATTCTGGTAATGGGAATGTTTCAATTCAAGGTCTGCCTAGTAACGGGTATGCTCCAGGAGAACTATATTCTTTAACTGTAAATGTTTCGGGCACTAATAGTCGAGGTTACGGATTTCAAATGGCTTCTCAAGTGGGTAATGACAATGCTGGAAATTTTTCTCTTGGCACACTGTCAGAAGATGCTGAACTAAATGGTAATAGAGTTCAGCACAGTTCCAGAACTGTCTCTGGTGAGTGGATCATTGACTGGCTTGCCCCATCATCTGATGTTGGTGATATTACTTTTTCTATATCTGGATTGGCCACTGGAGGGAATTCTTCAACAGGCGGGGATAATGTTTATACTAGTGCTGTGACATTGCCTGCATTAACTCCTCAAACTTTAGATTTGTTCATTAGTGAATACATTGAAGGCTCTAGTAATAATAAAGGTATAGAAATATTTAACCCTACTGGAGTGTCTGTAGATTTAAGTAATTATTTTGTTAAATTGTCTCGAAACGGATCTGGTTGGGGTATGTACGATGCTGACACTGAAGAGCCTGGATTTGTTTATCAATTAGGTGGAACATTGGCAAATGGAGATGTATTGGTTATAGCTACAGATCAAGCAACATTTCAATCTGACATTCAATTATCTTATCCTAGCGTGTGTCACTTTAATGGTGATGATGCAGTGGGTTTATTTAATAATAATTCTTTAATTGATGCAGTTGGTAACCCCTCAGAGGACCCTGGGTCAGGCTGGGCAGTGGCAGGTATTGATAATGGTACAGGTGAGCATACTTTAATTAGAAAATCTTCAATAACAGAAGGGAATATCGACTGGGCATCCTCAGCAGGTTCAAGTGCTAACGATACTGAATGGATTGTTGAAGATCAGAATTATTTTTTAAATATTGGTTTTCACGTATTCGGTGATACTGGAGAAAATCTTGGGCCTGTGGCTAATGCAGGGCAGGACCAAAGTGTGATTTTTGGTAGCTCAGTCACTCTAAACGGCTCTGCCAGTGCAGATCCTGATGGTACAATTGAGTCTTACCAATGGTCTCAAACAGCAGGCACGAGCGTTGAATTAAGTTCGATGACTGAGGCAGTGGTCACCTTTACCGCACCATCATCTCCAGATAGTTTATCATTTACATTGACCGTTACAGATAATGAAGGTGCTACAAGCTCAGCAACTGCTTTTGTAAAAACTGTTCAAGGTGTCTCAAATACTGTTTTCTTTAGTGAGTGGGCAGAAGGAACTTCGTTTAATAAATACATAGAGATATACAATGGTACGGGAGAAGAGATAGATTTAAGTACTTACAAGGTTTCTTCTTGCTCTAATGGATGTGATACAGAAGGAGAATGGGATTATCCTGATCAGGTTGTCTTTGACGTAGGAACCATGGTCGCAGCTGGGGATGTATTCGTAATTGCTCATCCTAATGCAGACCCATCAATCCTTGATCAGGCAGATAATATTTCTTTCACATATATGAGTAATGGAAATGATGCTGTTGGCCTGGTTAGCACTGCGACTGGTTTTATTGTTGATCTCATTGGTGACATGAGCGCTAGTCCGCCAGATGCCTGGGATGTTGCAGGTACTCCAAGTGCGACTAATGAACAAACCATCGTAAGAAAACCCTCAGTGCTAAATGGTAATGCAGACTGGGCTGCTTCTGCAGGTACAGATGCATCAAATTCTGAATGGCTCGTTTTTGACCAAAATGTTTGGGATAATTTAGGTTTTCACAATCAAGGTGTTGACGCACCTTCAGTAACGATAAGTTCAATATCTCCAGTATTTTTGACAGATCAAACCGAGATAGAATTTAGCGCTGCAATTTCTGTTCCTACTGGGAGCGTATCTAACGTGATTGTTAAATATGGTACGAATAATCAATTAGTAAATGAAGCTGAAATGTATCAGGACAATGGTGACATCTGGGCTGGGACTATTCCTGCTCAGCAAGGTAATATTGTTCTCCAGATGAGAGTTTTTGCTATAAGTAGTGAAGGTATTGAAGGGCAATCAGCAGTAGTAGAGAGAGTTATTGCTAGCTCATCACCGACTCAAATTGCAGATTTATATTCTAGCCAAAGTAGCGATGAATTAGTCACTGTTAGAGGCATCGTAACCATTGGAGGCTCAGGCCTTCTTTACCCGACCCAAACTAAAGCATACATACAAGATGCATCTGGACGCGGTCTTCAATTATTTGATTATAATCTTATCGATGGGCTAGATAGAGGTGATGAGGTAGAGGTTGTTGGTTACTCTGGTTACTATAACACAACATACCAAATTAAAGACTTCATATTTCGTGAACTATCTAGTGGGAATGATATTCCAGAACCCATTTCTGTAAACGCTGCGCAGGCAAATTCTGCAAACTATGAAGGAACTTTAATTGCTCTTACTGGAAACATTACAGAAGTAACTCCTATAAGTACCACTGGAAATAATTACACCATTGATGACGTTACTACAGTAATGATTTGGAATTCTACTGGTATTGACGTTTCAAATTTAATTGTTGGTTTTAGGGGTGATTTTATTGGCGTTGGTAGTCAATATAATGAGAGCTTTCAATTGCTTGTTGGTTATGATAGCGATATATCTACAGTGGTAGGTGTTGATGAAGATAACATTATTTTAAATGAATTTAGTCTGCTACCTGCATACCCAAATCCATTTAACCCTGTTACAAATATCTCTTTTGTAGTAGATAAATCCTCTGAGATTTCATTAAAGATCTTTGATGTGAATGGTAAGTTGGTTCAGGTAGTTAACCCAAAAGCATATCAGTCAGGGGTTCATAATATCCAGTGGAATGCTTCTAGCTTATCCTCAGGAATGTATTTCATTCATATGCTTAATGGCGCTGATAGATATACTCAAAAAGTGATGTTACTAAAATAATATACACGGTTTTCTGTTCCAAAATAGATATGAGAAATGTATACATAGCCATCGTTTTTACTTTATCCTTTTTGTGGGGACAAGTAGATCACGTTATCTTTACTGAAGTTGTATTAACCCCCTCTGATGGTGAATATGTCAGGATTTCTAATCCTACTAGTTTAGCTGTCGATCTCTCTGATTATTATTTAACCGATGCTACGGATGCTTCTTCAAATAAATATTATTATAACCTTCCAACTGGAGAAAACTTCTGGAGCGGGTCCTCATCAGACTTCATTGGTAAATTTCCATCTGGTTTTACCCTTGAGCCTGGTGCGTCTATTAATGTTTCTTTAAGAAGCGATGATAAATATTTCAATACATATGGTCTTTCTCCTGACCTTTCTTTAGATAGCGATTTCCTTGATGCAGTTGACGGTATTTCTACAAGGGGAAATTCTGGGGCCCAAAAATTAGCCAATACGAGTGAGTCCTTGATCCTCTTCTTTTGGGATGGGTCTTCTCCGATAGTTAAGGATGTAGAATATTTATTGTGGGGTGATACTACAAACCATTCTGTTGCCATTGATAAATCAGCCATTGATGGTTATCAGCCAGACACCCCAGTATCAGAGCAGTCATTTATTAATGCTCATGAAATAGATCAAAAATTAGTTCGCACAGAAACTTTAAGTGAGGGGTTAGAACTTCAAGTAGGAGGTAATGGAATAACTGGACATAATGAAACTAGCGAGCCATTTTCAGTTACTTGGATTATAGAGAGCTTAACTTCCTCGAAACCTGAGATTTCAAATTTAAGTTTATCTCCTTCCAATCCATTTACAGATGACATATTAAAATTTGAAGTAGATGTGATTGATGACGATGAAGTTTCATCTGTTATTTTGAGATATGAATTTCAACAGGAAATAACTTCTATTACTATGTCTTTAAGTGATAATTCTTCTTCTTTATATTCTGCTCAAGTTGACCCACTCGGATCTACTGGATCCCTTATTTATTCAGTTGTTGCGGAAGATATTAATGGGTTGAAGGATTCAACTAGTCGAATTGCAGTAGAAATAAAAGAGCCCATTGCTGAATTAACGATTGCAGATATTGTAGAAAACATTGCATCGTATGATGGGCAAATTGTAGAAATTGACGGTATTGTTACAGTCCCGGCAGGGAAATTGAGGACAAATTTTACGGAAGCTTTTTTACAGGATGAATCTGGTAAAGGAATTATACTTTACAATTCTCAACTAGATACTAGCTTTAGCAGAGGGGATTCTGTTTTGGTTGTGGCTGAAGTTGATGATTTTGATGGTAAACCAGAGCTCATATATTCAAGTATATCCGTATTAAAAGACAGCGCAGATATTCCTTTTCAGGAAATAACTGTAAGTGAGTTTAATAGTCTAAAATACAATTACACATTTGTAAAAATATGGGGTAAAATTATTTCTCGTTCAGATCCTTTCGGCACCAACACAGGTGCAAATATTAGTATTCAGGATGCCTCTGGTGAGGTAACCACGATGAGGATTTGGAATTCAACAAATATTCTTTATGACACTAGTAATGAATTAATAAATCTTGATCTTGATTCTTTACTTCAAGTAGGAGAGATCATTGAAGTTTCAGGAATTGGAGGTGAATATAGTGGAGCTAGCCAAATACAACCTGCATATGCTTCCGATATTCTAGAAAAATTAGAAGGGCAAACAGGAAATTTTACAGCATCTCTTTCTGTTTCTCCTTACCCATTCGTTCCGCAATTAGGTGAAGTAATAAAGTTCTCTTACAGTTTTCCATCTGATGCAAGAATTAAACTAAGAGTGTTCGATATCGCTGGTCGATTAATTACTACTCTTTATGATGAATACAGAGGTATATCGTTTTACAAAGAAGCTACATGGAATGGTCGAGATTATTTAAACAGGTTGGTGCCTGGTGGTACGTACATAATGCATTTAGATATTACTGACTCTTCTACAGGAAAAAGCTACCAGAAAATTGCACCTGTGGTAATTGCAACTTTTGAGAATTAATATGAGACAAATATTTATACATGTATTTACTTTTTTATTATTTTTAAATAGTGATCTTTTTTCTCAAGTCACATCTGAACAATTACATTATGGAGCTACTTCACTTTCCATGGCAAATAGTGATATTGCTCTTCCAAAGACGTCTTGGTCTGCTTTTGTGAACCCTGCAGGAATGGTAAATCAAAAGGGTCTAACATTAGTAGCGAGTTCACAATCCCATTTTAGTCAAAGTTTTATAAACCATTCGCTATTTGGAGTTCAAATAAACAATCCAAAATATGGATCTTTTGGAATATCAGTTGAAAATTCATCAGTAAATTATAGTGGTAATGAGCTTGTGACGGAGACTGCTATCGGTTTACATCAGGGGATAGCTCTTCGTACTGATGGGATTAGTTCTTTTTCTATAGGATATGGAATAAAAACTTACTCCATAGAATATGGTAATTCAGCTGGACCATCTGGAGACGGTTCTGATGGAATTAGTTTGGGAGCTCTAAATACTATTGGATTAGATATAAGTTTTCTTGGTTCTTTGGGAGATCGAATTCGTGCAGGTGCTAAGGCATTCAATATTAATAGTCCCTCCTTGGGGAATGCAAATAACGCTACGAGACTTCCTCAAAGAGCGCAAATTGGGTTAGCGTATTCACCTTACGACTTGGTTTGGACTACAGTAGCATTAAATAAGAGTGTTGGTCACTCAACTAATTTCAGTAGTGGGTTTTCTTATGAGATTGGCAAAAGAGTTATCTTACGGTCTGGCATGCAAACTAGTCCAAATCGTTTTTCATCTGGCTTTGAATTTCACTTCAAAAACGTAAATATTTCCTATGGGTTTATCACTCATCCAGTTATGCCATCATCTCATCAGATATCTTTTGAGTTGAATCGCTAATGAAATTCTTTTTCTGTATTTTATTTTTTATTTCTTGTGGCTTTGGACAAAAGATTTATATCAATTCAGCAGATTATGAAGAGCTTAAATCACTCCCTTTATCCCTAGATAAGGTTTCTGATTTATATGATTTCATTATGTTTCAAGGACCATTAAATAGTATATATGATCTTAAAAAAATTCAAAGCTTTAACGCAAAAGATATTGATGCGTTAAAACCATTAATTAGTATGCGAGCTATTAATAATTCAGGCAGTAAAGTTTCTAGAATAAGCGATCGATATAGAAAAGTTGAGAATTGGACTTCTGAAGAAGGAGCGAACGAGGGTCTGGTAGAGGTTTGGTTAGATAGATTGGCTGAGCCAAAAAATATTAATACAGCGACTTGGAATGACTTAATGGCTTTACAGAATGTTAGTCCGGTTGATGCTGTAGCAGTTATGAAAAGGATTGATGAGAGCAAAATAACTTATCCAAGGGCATTAAGGGGAGCTATTGGACTTAGTTATTGGGGCTACAGGAATATGGTTGACTTTTTTACTTATGATGAATCTGATACAACTGACTCATTTCATTTCTGGTATAATACTACCTATAAAACCTTGCCTTCAACTACTTCATTTGATGATGAAGTTGGTCTAGTAGATCAGATAAGTGATCATCCGGGAGACTTGCATCATAAAATGGTTGCGACTTTTGGCAAACATTGGAAGTTATCACTAGCTACTCATAGACAACTAGGTGAGAAAGTATATGATTTTAAAGTTGGAGATTTGGAAATTCCAAATTCAAAATGGTCTCTAACTTACAGAGACTTTAACCTTGGTGGAGTGAAGTTAGATAGAGTAATCCTAGGAAATTTCTCTGCTACTATAGGGCAGGGAATAATTTTTGAGAATACTGACTTTTTTTCACCTAGAAGATCTGGGTATAGTTGGAGTAGAAGAGTACATGGGGTCTTTCCAGATATTTCTAGAACTCGTCAGTACGCTTTGAAAGGTATTGCATTTCAGGCAGGGAATAAAAAATTAGATTTAATGGGGTTTGTATCTAAAAATAAAAGAGACGCTATTTTAAATATTGCTGATAGTTCTGTTGCATCAATGATAACATTATACCCGAGAACAAATAGTGGTTTCGGAGCTGACTCTCTTTTAATGCCGATGCTTGAAACTTTGGATGAAGTAACATATGGTGGTAGTCTTAGATTGATTCCATTTTATGGTACGTTTATTGGATTATCAGCATATGAAAGTTTATATGACAAACCAATCAGACCAGATATCGCAACCACTGTTATTGCAGACGCTAATGAAGGAAGATTTTTAACTTCTATTGGAAATACTGCAGATACAGAAATAGCAGCGATGTACTCTAATTATGGAGAATCGTCTATCTGGGAAAAAGCACAGTCTTTTCGCAGAGTATTTGGAATGGATTTTTCTACAGTGATTCGTAATATTGCACTTCAAGGTGAGTATGGTATTCTAGATAAGAATGGTGATATGAAAATTGACACATCTGACCCTAGAGCCTTTGTTTTTAGCGGTTATACTCAATTTAATAACCTTAGTTTTCTAGTTGTATATAGAGATTATGATTTGGCTTTTGATAATCCTTATCAACGATCTTTTTCGAACTATTCTAGGTATAAGGGTAGTATCTTTGAAGACACTTTTTATTTAGAGGATCCCATTTATGGATTTTTATACACAGCTCAAGCACAACCACAATCTGAAAGAGGAATTTATTTAAATAGTCGATATCAACCACATCGTGCTCTGGTTTTATCAGGAGACTTTGATACTTGGACTAGAGTAGCTGATCAGGCAAAATACTTTAGAACTGTAATGCGAGCTCAATATAGACCAGTGTTTAATTTGCGGTTTAGTATAAGGCATAAATGGCAGAAGAGAGGTTCAATGAATGTTCTAGATCCTTCAGCTTACTACTCTCAGGAAACAATTATTAGGTCACAGATTCGTTTATCAGGTTTTGATCAAATTGAGCTCATGTGGATTAGATCATGGGTAGACTTTTCAAACCGCAGAAGATTAACCAATGATTTAGCTTCTAGTGGAGAAGAGTCATCTTTAGTTGGTAGCGCTGGTACAGGAAGTGAAGCAATTGGTTTTAAAGTTATTCATAATTTTAATAATCGAATGAAGGCGATGGGGCAGGTGATATTTTACAATGGTTTTATTTGGAACTTTGAAGACACTGATTTTAGAGTTTTTGATAGTAATACAGATGCTGTTCGTTATTGGCTTTCTTTATTTTCTCGTATTAGTGATCGCTGGGCTATAAGATTAAAATGGACTGTAGATAGTTCTATCCCAGTGACGAATTATATTTTTGAACCAAGCGATCCTACTGGACAGTTTCCTGACCAAAAATTAAGTTGGAAAACTGTTAGCGGAGAAAATTTTACAAATGATATTAGATTACAGATAGATTATGCTTTTTAAATATAAATTTATAACTAAATATTTATTTTTTGTTTTGATAACACTGTGTTCTGGGCAACAATATTTTTCTCCTTTGATACCTAATAATTATTTTATTCCCAACGCTGCTGATTTAGCAAAAGGGGCAATTTTCTCAGGTGCATTTTCTGATAATATTTTCAAAGATGCTGCTCAAAATTATAATCTTGAAATTAATGTTATTAGAAATTCATATGCTGAAAGGAAGAGTTTTCCAGTCATCGATATGTTTGATGATGTTGTCACCCAGAATGTATATGCGTTGAATAGACCCGCATTTACATCTTACGAATGGTCTTTTTCTGCAGATCTAAATCAAAAGTATAAAATGCCCTTTTTGGTATCTATATCAGATGGCTTATTTTGGGATTTTAGATACGACTATAATGAGGAAGTTAGAGCAAGTTTAGGTCCTGGTGTATATAATAGAGATCCTGTTGCTGGTTATCATGTTGTAAATGTAGAGGGTGCAATACGTTCTTTTGAATTAGGTTTATCTACAATCATTGGCAATAAGGCAAAAGTAGGTCTTATTTTTGAAAATTTTTATGAGGATAACATATCATATATAAAAGGTGTTAATGTTTTTAACCAAGATGAGGCGTTGGCGAGTGATACTACTAATATTCGTTTATTGGATTTATCTGTGAAGGGTACAAATCGAATTACCTTTGGATCTACATACGATATAAAAGAGAACATATCAATAGGGTTCAATTTTAAACCTAAATTAGAAATGAAATTTTCATCTGATGGCTTGATGCCAGTACTTGATGAAAGAACTCAGCTACCTAATTTCGTAATAAGCGATAGCGCATCTTTTTACTCTGTTAACCTCCCTAGTGAAATGAGCCTTGGTTTTTCTTTGCAAGTTAACAATCCTACTGAGACATATATTCACGGTGGGTTTGTATTTAAAGACTGGGATAAATATGATACATACGAAGTATCGCATAGTAAAATAGATACTGTTGTTTTTAATTATCAGCCTACATTTGGGTTTTCTCTAGGAGTAGAGCATATTATACTAGACAAAACACCCTTAAGGTTTGGTTTTTTATTTAGTGAATCACCACTTGGAGAAGAGTTTGAAATCACAAAGTTTTCAATAGGATCTGGTTTTGTATTTGACGATTTAAGCGTTGATGTTTCAGCTATTTTTGGAGCAAATGACTATAGATATCAGGATCTATTCCAAACTGCTGCTCAAGAAAATTCATTTCTTGATAGGGTTGATGAGTCAAGTACTGTAATAAAGGCCACTGTTAAGTATTCGTTTTAATTAAACTGTTTGATCAAAGATAAATGAGAAAAATAACTATACTATTTTTAAACGTTATTTTTGTCAATTTATTATTTTCTAATTCTTTCAAACTTCATCTTCTCTTTACAAACAATATTCATGGAGCCATACATGAAGTTCCTGCACGATTTATAAATCCTGAATTCTCTCCAATTTTAGCTGGTGGGGCAGGTGCATTTACTTATGCTTCTAAATTGAGAAAGGAAGCAAAATTAAAAGAAGACTTTGTAATGCTAACAGATGCTGGGAATATATTCCAAGGTTCACAGCTTGGTACATATGATGGTGGAGCAAATATTATAAAATGGATGAACTGGATGGCATATGATGCATTAGTTCCTGGAGTAAGAGACTTTGATCAAGGTGTTAATAACTTATCTCAATTAGCGTTTGAGGCTGATTTCCCATTTATTGCATCAAATCTTGAAGGTGTTGATGGGATTGAAGATTACAAGATTATTAACGCAAATGGAGTAAAAATAGGATTGATAGGGCTCATTACCCCATTTATTTCTGAAGGTTTGCTGCCGGAATACTATCAGGGAGTTGCTGTTTCAGATATAATGAAAACATTAGGCACTCAAATAGAGAAAATTCGTAGTGAAGTAGATTTAATTTTTGTCTTGTCGCATTTGGGGATACCATATGATAGGGAGGATGAGTATCATGATTTTATTAAAGATATTGAGCAAGGTGTAGAACGACCCATTCGTAATGCTATTGAACTAGCTCATTTTACAGATGAAGTTGATGTGATTATTACTGGAGGTGTGAGTAAAGGTTATGATACGCCTTGGGTTGATCCGACTAATCATACAATTGTTTTACAAAACTATGGGAACCTAACTGGGATAGGTCATCTAGTGCTTCACATAGATAATCAAAATAAGGTTATTGAAAATTACTCTTTCCCAACGGAGCGGGGAATGATGGTTAATTTATTTACAGATGATATTTGGCCAGATAAGGTCATTCAGGATTCAATAAAAAATTGGATAGATGCGTTACCAAGTTTAGAGAAATCAGATTATTCTAAGCAAATAGCTGATATTGGAGAGGTTGATTGTAGTTCTAATATTCAGTCAAAATATAGTTTCTTAGATATCCCTGCACTTGGGAAGGAAAGTACTCTAGATATAATGACATGGAACATGGAAAGGTTCCCACTGAAAGGTGATTCAACTATGCAAGCTGTAGCTGAAATCATTGCTGATCTTGATGTAGATATTATTGGTGTACAGGAGGTAATAAAAATTGGAGACTTTGCTAAAATGATGTCTTGGCTTCCACAGTATGATTTTATTCTAAGTAAACACTCATCTTTTTTAGAACAAGCAATAATATTTAAGAAGAATATGTTTACCGTTTTAGGCCAGGATGAACCATTTGCAATGGATGATTACTTTTTTGCTGGTAGGCCACCTTTGGTAGTTGATTTTTTATATCATTGTGGATCTGTAAAGCAAAAGATATGCATAGTGAACATGCATTTAAAATGTTGTGGCGATGGCTTGTATAGAAGGCAACAGTCAATGAAGCAGTTACATGGTTTTTTAAGTAAGAAAATGAATATTGGTGATAAAAACATAGTCGTCATCGGCGATTGGAATGATGAAATACAAGATTCTGGAATCTACCAGTCTTTTAGGTCTTTTATTAATGACAAAGAGAATTTTTTATTTGTTACTGAAAAAATAGTTAATGATCCTAAACAACAATCATATCCAACATGGCCAAGCTTTTTAGACCACATAATGATTAGTAGTGGATATTTTGATATTTATGAGGAACTCGGGGTCATAAGATCGGTTAATATTGATGAGTGGATCGGCGGTTGGTCACAATATGAAAGTTTAATATCAGATCATCGACCTATTCTTCTTTCCTTGCCATTAGAGAAATGATATATAGATTATATTTTTTATTTTTATATATATATTTTTCTTGTGCTAGTCCAGTAAAACAAGAAGAAAACAATACTAATAATTCAACTGGATTCTTACCAGACCTTAACTTAGTTAATGGTATTGAGATTGTTACATGGAATATAGAGAATTTTCCAAAATTAGGCTCTCGAACTATAGATTCAGTCTACAATGTGATTACTAGCCTAAATGCAGATGTATATTGCCTTCAGGAAATATCAAATAGAAATTCTTTTCAAGAGCTTACAGATAGATTAATTGATTATGATTACGTTATTTCCGATGATACAGATTATTTAAACCTAGCATTACTGTATAAAAAAAATGACTTTATCATTAGGAGTAAGTCTAGTTTATTCACCGAAAACATGTATGAATTTGCATATAGACCACCATTAAGAGTAGAAATGACATATGTAGGAGAAAATTCGCTCGATTTTACACTAATTAACATGCATATGAAATGCTGCGATAATGGATATGCTAGAAGAGTTTCTTCTGCACAGATTTTATATGATTACTTAAAAAGCTCCATTGAATCTGGAATCTTGAATCATGTTGTAGTTGGTGATTGGAATGATGACATTTCAGATAATTATAATCAGAATTCATTTAATATATTTTTGGAGGATCAAGATAATTTTAAGTATGTTACATATGAAATGGCACATTCTAGTTCAAATGTATATGACTCTTTCCCTGGCTATGGTAGTGGTAGTTTTATTGATCACATTATGATATCAAGTGATTTATTTGAGGAATATGAGGGAGGAGATGTTCAAACTATAAGATTAGGTGATTATCTTGCAGGCTATGATGAAATAATTTCTGATCATCGCCCAGTAGTTTGGAGGTTCATACCATGAGATTTTTCATTCTTTTAATTATTATCATTTATCAAATTATCTTATCTGATGATATCTCTTACATTCGTTATTATGCTAATGAAAAGGATTTCATCGCTAATGTTCCGATGAAATCTACTAGTAGGCGTGGATTCGATCATCTTACAGCTTATTTTAATGATTATAATCTCCCTGTTAAACTTGAATATTATATGTCTAATGGTTCTCTCACAAAGAGGGAAATTATGGAATATAATGATGATAAAGTTTTAGTGAAAAAAGGTGAAGTAAATAGTGAAGGTAAATTTTTAAAATTAGTTGTATTTAGCAATGATGAACCTTGGAGCATTGAATTTCAAAAATCAAATTTTATTAAAGATGAATATATTAATTTTACTGACCAGCGCTCGACTTTTATTATTCCACGAGGTGAGCAGGTAACTCAGATTATTTTTGAGACTATAGATGGTAAAAAATATGGCAAGATTGAACTAGATTATGATTATTTAAATTTTTTATCTGAAGAAAGATGGAGATCACTTCCTTCCGGAGAAATAGTTAGAAAATTTAAATATAAGTTTGATTTGATGTCTAATGTTACACAGATATGGGAATATGGTAAAAATAACGAACTTATTTCAGAGGTAGCGTTAGATATGGTCCCTGCAGATCAGTTATATCGTACACCACCTCCTAGGACTGGAAACATTTTAGATGAATATGACATAATAAAAAGAGAAATCGAAGATAAAAGAACCCTCTCCTCAAGTAATCCAATAATTCCCCATACAAATTTTGATCAACTTGTTTTGAAAACCGGACAGTCATTGGATATTGATTTTGTAGGAACAAACCAGAATGGAATTCAATTTAGGTTAAATGATAATGATGGACTATTAACTGTACCATTTAGCAATGTACGCTCTTTGACCTCCCGTATGGGAGATGTAATTTATCCCGAAGCTATAGAGTTTAGGAAAAGCTATTGAAACGATTAATAATTTTATTATCTTGTAGTATAACATTTGGACAAACATATCCAACTGGGCAGAATTATCCACCGCCCACTGACTTAATTACTGTTCCAACTGCAGCAACTTTAATGAGGGGAAGCTTTTCTCTTGGAATGCGTATTCAAGATGGAGGTGGTATGATACTTGGTTTAAGAGCTGGAATTACAGATCGGTTTCAATTTGGCCTTTCATACGGGTCTCCAAATTTAATAGGAGATGACAGTTTGCGATGGTACCCTAGACCTGAGGCCAATTTAAAATATATGCTATTAGATGAATCTATTACCTCACCAGGTGTTGCTATAGGCCTAAATACACAAGGTTTCGGTAATTTTAATCAGGGTGATTCTTTGAACCGTTATGACATGAAAGCATATGGTTTTTACCTCAGTGCAAGTAAGAACTGGAAAACTAGTTTAGGTAATTTAGGTTTTCACAGTGGAGTTAGTTATAACTTTACAGAGACAGATGATGGTGATGAAGATCCGAATTTATTTTTTGGAATGGATATTGAATTGAATCCAGAGTTTTCAGTGTTAATGGAATATAATTCAGCTCTAAATGAAAATAATATGACTACTGAGACTTTAGCAATTAGTAGGGGTGGTTACCTCAATGCTGCTCTTAGATGGACTTTTGTGGAACATCTTCATCTAGAATTGAATTTTAACAACTTACTGTTCGATGAGGATAAAGTAGATTATTTTAAAAGAGAAATAAAAATTATTTACATTGAATATTTTTAATCTTAATGTTTCTTAAAATATTTCTTTCCTCCTTTTTTTTATTTCCTATAATCTATTGCCAGTCATATCTTGAAAAAGGTATATCCGATTATAACCAAAGACACCTCGGGTGCGCTGAAGACCAAGCTAAGCCTGAGCCAATTTCAAGTGCAATTGGTTATTTTGAAAAAGCTTTAAATAAAAAAGATGACAAAAATGAGGCCTCATTATATCTTTTAAAATCCTATTATTTTAAATCAAAATTTGTAGTAAAAGATAAAAAAGTAAAAAAAGATCTTCTTAAGAAAGGGAAGGATCTTGGATTAAGTTTAGTTGAAAAATTTCCTAATTCCGTAGAATATCGATATTGGTACTTAATTAATCTTGGTAGTTGGGCTGAGGAATATGGAGTTTTTGCAGCAGCCAAAGAAGGAGTTGCAGATCAAATGAGATACCATTCTAAAAAAATTATTGAAATTGATCCATATTACGAAAATGGAGCAGGATATTTTTTATTAGGAGCAGTCCATTACAAAGCTCCTTACATACCATTTATTTTATCTTGGCCAAACAATAATGATGCTTTAAAGTATCTTGACCTTGCACAAGCGACAGGAGAGCCTAAAATAGCTCAAATAGTTTACTACGCTCAAGCTTTGTATAAAGATAAAAACAGGGTCGAGGCAATTAAGTTATTAGAAACTGTAATTAATAGAATTCCATCGGCCGATAATTTTGCTTCAGATTGGGAGTGGATAAAAAAGGCTAAAGTTATACTGGATGATTTAAAAAGTTAGTCTCCGAAAAAATGTCTAAGCTTGTAGAAAAAAAAATTAGCTCTCAAACGGTTTATAAAGGAAATTTTCTAGATGTAAAAAAAGATAATGTTGTGCTTCCAAATGGGGAAAACAGTACACGGGAATGGATAAATCATCCTGGAGCCGTAGTTATTGTCCCGATTCTTCCAAGCGGGAAGATTGCATTGATCAGACAATTCAGATATGCCATGGGCTCCGAGTTTATTGAATTACCTGCGGGGAAAATAGATAAGGGAGAGACGCCTGATGAATGTGCAATAAGAGAGCTGGAAGAGGAAATTGGTTTTAAAACAAAAAATTTAAACTTTATTTCAATGATTCATCCCGCAATTGGTTTTGCTAATGAGAATATGAGTCTTTATTTAGCGACTGATTTGGTACAAACAAATATTAATAGAGATTCTGATGAGTTTCTTGAATTGATGCCCACCTCTTTAGAACATGCTTTAAATTTAGTGTGGTCAAATAAAATAACAGATGTAAAAACAATTATAGGAATTTTATGGTACCAAAAAATTTATCAGGAAAGTAAATAAAATTATGCATCCATTCATGAGGATTTTTTATATGTTTGTTTTCTTTGCATCGATAATTAAATCCCAATCAAATATAGAAAATATATATGCGCCTAGTGCAGGGTATTATTCAGGTGGATTTTTAAATTTAGCAGATGATGGTCTTGATGCTGAAGTATTTCTCAACTTACAAAATAAACTTGGGTTATATAATAACATGTGGGCTGGTCAAATAGATTACTATTCAAATACAGATATAGTATCAAATATATCTTTTGGATTAAATAGGGCCATTTCTAAAGCTATATCATATGATTTGGGGCTAGGGTCAAATATTACTTTTTCAAATGAGGTTCAAACCACCCCAGAATATTTTACAGGCATTGACATCAATGGTTTTTCTTTTTACGCTTATTTTCAAGAAAATGATATTACATATGAGTCATGGTTTAAACCAAAAATCGAAATGTTAAGTAGTCCAAATTTGGATATGCTATTTTACATATATGTGGAGAACGATGGATATGAAATAAATTGTAATGTCTCAAGGCAGCTAAATCAGGGAATTATCGGAGGTGTTATTTTAGTTTATGAGAACTACAGCGATGAGTTGAATTATCAAACACAAGATGACTCAAAATCTTTTAAAATTTCAAACACATACAGTAGAATATCTATAAAAGCATATTTAGGTTTTTTATATTATTAAATTATTGAAATGATAAATGATAATCAATTCTGAGGATATTAAAAAAAAGGCCATAGATCTGGGGTTCCATAAAGTCGGAATTGCTAAAGCTTCCCAAACAAAGAAGGAAGAAGAACAGCTTAACCAATGGCTTAATAATAATAAACATGCAACCATGGAATGGATTGAAAAAAGAAAATCTGAAAGGGGTAATATTTTTAATTATTTTTCTGAAGCGAAATCAGTGATATCGTTAGGAATGAATTATTATGTTGGGAAAGATCAATCCGATTTAGATAGTAATTTTAAATTTAGTAACTACGCATGGGGTGATGATTATCATTCAATTATAAAATCAAAATTATTTGAATTATTAAAATTTATTAAAGAACCTAACCCAGGTGTGAAAGGTCTTGTTTGCGTGGACACAGCGCCAGTCATGGAAAAAGTATGGGCCCAAAGAGCTGGTTTAGGTTGGCAGGGTAAACATACAAATCTTATAAGTACAGATTATGGTAGTTGGTTGTTTTTGGGCGAAATAATTATAGATATAGATTTAGAGTATGATTCTCCTTTTGAACAAGATCTATGTGGTAGTTGTACTGCTTGCATTGACGCATGCCCTACGAAAGCTTTAGGTGAATATGAGTTAGATGCTAATAAATGCATTAGTTATTTAACTATTGAGCATCGTGGTGATTTTTTAGATGGTTATGAGGATTTAGATGGTTGGATTTATGGTTGTGACATTTGCCAAGAAGTCTGTCCATGGAATATTTCATTTGCGGAAATATCCAAAGAGGAATACTTTCGACCAAGAGCAGAAATTTTAAACAAAACAGATCAGAATTGGATTGATATAGATCAATTAGATTTTTCCAAAACGTTTAAAAAATCCTCTGCAAAACGCACAAAATTATCTGGACTAAAACGAAATATTGATTATGTCAATAAGGCAAAAAAATAATTTTTTAATTTATTTTAAATAGATATCTGCTGAACCTATACCTACGGAAATTTCGAGCTCCATTGTTGCCCATCTCTTCTGAGTTTCTTTACTTTTATATTTCGCCTCCCCAAGTGATACAAGGTCACGTATGTTAACAGAGCTAAGTAGGTTTTGATCTATCATTAGTTCAATATTTGTATTTTCGGGTAGTTTTAATTCCAAAGAACCAAGAGTGACATCAATTTTTACTTTTGTATCCTTATTTACAGAGCCAGACATATCAATTTGAGCTGAACCAACGCCAACATTAAAATAATATTTTAGAGAATTAAAGTTTCCTAATGTGGTGCTATTAAAATCTGATACCCCAGTAGAAATATTTACACTTTCACAATTCACCATGTTTGATTTATCACAAATTAAATTAACGTCGCTTAAACCACAATCCATTATCAGGCTTGTAATCCTTAATCCAGAAAAATCGAGATCAACTTGCCCTGCACCAAAATTAAAATTTAAATCTGTAGATATTTTTTTTGGCATTAAAAAATTAATTACATAATTATTACTGCCTTTATCTATTAAACTATTTAATGAGTTGGAATTAATGCCTATATCTTCAGTTTTTATTTTAAAGTCTAGTTTAGCCACATTATTTTTATCAGATAGTTTTAAATTTGGTTTAGACATAAGAGAATTGTAAGAAATATCTCCATTGATATAATATCGATTATTGCTCGGTTTAACGCTTAGATTTCCAATCTTACAATCAAGATAGATACGAAATGCATCGTATTTTTTTAAATTATACTGAAAATCAAAATTTTTAATTTCTTCAGCTTTCGAAATTGAAAAAGAGCAAAAAAGATAGATCAAGATTATAGGACGCTTGAGCATTTAATTTGTAAAAATTGATATAGGACCATAATTTGATGAAAGATTACAACTTATAGTACCTTCTTTTATTTTTCCTTGACCTACTACTTTAGCCGAAAGAAACTCTTCATCTAGCGGAATTTCAGAGCTAATTGCATTTTTAGTTTCAAGGTTATGACACTGAGAGTTAATAGTATACGGTAAATCGGAAGGTAAGCGTACAGAAATTGAACCTCGTTTTGTTGCAATGTTTACAGAGTGATTTTTCAAAAATGAATTATATCCTTTATTTATTTCTATATCGCCTAATTCAGAATTAGCGTTTATTTTACCAAAAAGATTAATGCCATTAACATTACCAAAATTTGTATTACAATTAACATCACCAATTATATTATTTAAATTAATTTCACCTTTACCTGTAAATATAGTTGTAGCTCCTTGAATATTATTAATATTTACACTTCCAATATCAATTGTTGCGTTTATATTTGATTTGGATTTGTTGATTTTTAGGTTTCCTACATTAATATTAAAAACACTACTTTCTCCTTCATAGTTTGAAACTAGTGTCTCTCCCAAAGTTGTGTTTGATAATAGATCTCCTTTCAACCCATTGATAAAAATATTCCCATTATCCATGGTAAGCATTGAATTTGCATCGCAATCAAAAATATTTATGTCGCCGCTAACAACGTTGAACTCCATCTCACCAGATAATTTTGTTGCACTAATATTTCCACCTCTTGTACTTATATTGATATTCCCATTTAAATTATTTAAATCAGAATCTGTACTTTCTGTTTTTATTGCGATGGTGCCTCTAATCTTCGAAATAGTTAAGTCACTATTTTTAATCACACCTCTTAGGTTAGTATTGAAAGGAAGGTGTAGATCAATTTTCCCAATGATTTTATGATCGTATCTCTCAGATATTTTCTTTATTCGTATGACTTTTTCAATTTTATCATGGTATACATTTATTTGACTATTTTTTAAGATTGAAATAGCATTTTTATTACTAAAAGCATGTACTCTATTATCAATAATTAGGTGAGTTCCAGAACCTGCATGCCCAATAATATTTATCATTCCATTTATTTGTTCAAAGAGGAATGTATAAGACCCGTTATCAAGTACCTCATCAAAGCTATATTCAACAGCTGATCTATAAAGGTTTTTTCCTTCCTCTTGAACAAACAATTCTTGAGAAAATAAGCTAGAGCTAATTAAAAGTAATAAACTGAGAAATAATTGCATTTAATAAATACTGTTATTTCATTTTAGGATTAATTAGGTAAGAGTATTATAGTTTAGTCTCCTCTACAGTCTTTTTTACTGCATCCAAAGTGTTATCCAATGCAGATTTTTCTTCATCAGTGAGGCTAAACTCGATAATTTTTTCTATACCACTTGCACCTATAACGGTAGGTACTCCAATAAAATAACCATCTATACCAAATTCACCTTCACATAACGCAGCGCTTGGAATTACGCGTTTTTTATCTTTTAAATATGCTTCAGCCATCTCAATTGCGCATTGCGCAGGAGCGTAAAATGCTGAACCATTTCCAAACAATTTTACAAGTTCTCCCCCAGCAAATCTAGTACGGTCTTCAATTTCTCTTAGCCTCTCAGAGCTAATAAGATCTGTTACTGGTACGCCGCCTATCGTAGCTAATCTAGTTATTGGGACCATGCTATCACCATGGCCTCCTAGCACCATACAACTTACATCTTGAACTGATAATCCAGTTTCCATTGCTAAGAATGCTCGGAATCTTCCTGAATCCAGTGCACCAGCCATTCCTACTACTTTATTTTTAGCAAACCCGGATACTTTGTGAAAAGCATATACCATTGCATCAAGAGGGTTAGAGATAACAATTACGAATGCATCAGGGGCATGTTTTTTTACATTTGATGCTACATCTTTCATAATGCCTAAATTAATTGACATGAGATCTTCTCTATCCATTCCAGGTTTTCTTGGTATACCCGCAGTGATAATTATAACATCTGATCCTGCAATATCACTATAATCTGATGTTCCTGATAATTCTGAATCATATCCATCATGAGGACGTAATTGCATTATATCTAGTGCTTTACCTTTTACCATGCCTTCAGATTGAGGTATATCAAAAATTACAACATCACCTAACTCTTTCTGCGCGGCAATAAGTGCTAAATTTCCACCAATTTGACCACCACCGATCATTGTTAATTTTTTTCTTCCCATGATTTTTAAATCTCCGTAATTATTTTGGAATGTTAGTTAGAAGCTAGGGATATTATTGTGTAAAAAAAAAGCCTCACAATCGCAAGGCTTTAAATAAATCTGCAGTAAATAAAACTTAAACTACATTAACAATTTTTCTATCTCTACCTTTGCGTTTGAATTCAACTACACCATCTTTTAATGCAAAAAGAGAGTCATCATTTGCCCTTTTAACATTACTACCTGGATGGACTTTAGTCCCTCTTTGTTTTAAAATGATTGACCCCGCTAGAATGGATTGACCATTCCCAACTTTAAGACCTAATCGCTTCGCGTTAGAGTCTCTACCATTTCTTGAACTTCCCTGTCCTTTTTTATGTGCCATAATATCTACTTATCTTTTTTTTCTTCTTTGGGTTTTTCAGTTTTTGCTTTCGCTGCAGGCTTAGCTTTTGCTTTAGTGACCTGAATATTTTGAACTTCTATATTAGTGTACCATTGCCTGTGACCATTTTTGCGGGTATATCCTTTTCTTCTCTTTTTTTTGTAAACTAATATTTTTCTTCCTCTGCCATGATCTAAAATAGTTGCGGTGACTTTTGCACCAGCTACTTTAGGGCTACCAAACTGCGTTGACTTGCCATCATGAACTAATAAAACATCATCAATGATGAGTTTTTTACCCTCTTCAAGTGTTTGTTTGGGTACACAAAGTTTAGAACCTTTCTCGGCCTTGAACTGTTTACCTGATATATTTACTATTGCATACATAACTTTAAAAGCTGGCAAATTTAAGCCATTGATATGTCCTTATCAAGTGCCATCTCATTTGTAATGTCTTTTCCCGTTTTTGATTTTATAAATCTGAACTCATCTCTGCCTACATCTTTGTTTGTTTCAATTTTAATGTGAACAAAGTTTTTCCACATAAGACCTCTTAATATATTTTTTTTATCATTTTTTATATAATCTGCATTTTCCTCATGGAGCTGAAGTATTATCCTTAAATCCCTGTGTTTGCTTTTATACCTTCTGAGCCAATGTTCGATTCTAGTAATCAATGTTTCTTTAGAAATGATTCTTCCTGACCCGTAGCAAGTTGGGCACTCTTCACTCATTGAATCCAGAAGGCTCACTCGGATCCTTTGGCGGGTCATTTCAAGAAGACCAAATTCTGTAATCGGAGATACAGCTACTTTTGCTCTATCTTTTCTTAGCTCTTTTCGAAGTTCATGATATATTTTTTTCCGATTTTCTTCAAGCCGCATATCAATAAAGTCTATCACAACCAATCCTGACAAATCTCTTAAACGTAATTGTCTTGCTACTTCTCTTGCAGCTTCAAGATTTATTTTGAGTGAATTCTCTTCATGAAGTTTTTTGCCAACAAATTTGCCGCTATTAACATCAATCACAACCATTGCTTCAGTTTTTTCAATAATTAAATAAGCACCACTTTTTAACCAGGCTTTAGGTCTCATTAATTTTTCAATCTCAGAATCAATTCCAAAGCTTTCAAATAGTGGAAGTTTTAGTTTATAGAGCTCTAACCTTTCTGCTAGGCTTGGAGACACCTCTTCAAGATACTTTTGTGTTTTCTTATAAAGCCGCTTGGAATCAATAATAATTTTTTCCACATCCGGAGTTAATAAATCTCTAACTACGCTCGAAGCTGTTTCAAGATCTTCATATACTAGTGCAGGAGCTTCTTCGTTTTCTGCTACTTTACTAACTTTATTCCAGCTATTTAATAACGAATTAAAATCATTTATGATATGTTCTTCGCTCTTTCCTTCAGCAACTGTTCTAATTATTATGCCTGTATCTTTTTGTCTGAGTCCTTTAGCAATTTTTTTGAGCCTTCTTCTTTCGAATTTGTCCCATATTTTTTTTGAAATTCCGATGTAGTTTTCATAAGGGACTAAAACCAATAATCTTCCTGGGATTGCAACTTCTGTTGTTACTCTAGGCCCCTTACCAGCAAATGGTTCTTTGATAACTTGCACATAAATTTCTTGATTTGTTTGAAGGTCAACCTCAATGTTATCTGGCTTACCTTTCTTATTTTGATTTCCATCTGCGTCGTCTTCAATTATATAATCAGGGTTTGCTATTTCAGAAAAAGGTAAAAATGCATTTAGTTCATAGCCGATGTCAACAAATGCAGCTTGCATACCTGGTAATACATTTTCAACTTTTCCTTTGTATATATTGCCCACCATCCTTTGCTTGTCTTGACGCTCAATGTATACTTCAACGATCTGCCCATCTTCTTGGATAGCAATTCTTGTTTCTCCCATACTCTCATTAATGAAAATCTCTTTCTTCATTATAAACCACCTAATCTTTCATTTTTTGAACGCAGAATACCACGTACTGATAGCGTAGTTGAACCTGGCCAAAAAGGTTATATTTCATTTACAGTGAGGAGAATAGAAAGGTAAGAAATTTTGTCCCAATAATTTTTTAGGGATGATAAAAAAGTTGTCAATATCGTCAGAAAAAATATGAAATTTATTTTCCTACTAAACTCCCACTCTGCTTAAAAATACACGAAATTAAAGGAGGGATTCAAGACAAATAAAAAAATAATTATAACGGGTAAATAGAAATTATTTTAGAATTAATTTCTGACAACTTTTTAATGAGAATAAATGTAGAATGAAACAAATTATAGCTATTGGCGGAGGCGGATTTGGGCGAAACCCAAGTCAAAGGATAATCGAGAGGTACATTATTGAACAATCAAATATTGAGCGGCCAAATGTGCTTTTCATCCCTACTGCTAGTGCAGAGGATAAATCTTATACAGTTAATTTTTATTCGTGTTTTAATGGATTAGGTTGCACAACTAATCATTTAAATTTTTTTCAGCGAACTCCAAGATTAGATAGCCTTATAAACAAAGCAGATATCATCTATATTGGTGGAGGTAATACAAAAAGTATGTTAGCTGTTTGGACAGAGTGGAAGCTCGATAAATATCTACTCAAAGCTTACAACAAAGGTACCGTTTTAGCAGGAGTCAGTGCAGGTGCTATTTGCTGGTTTGATCAAGGTATTACTGACTCATGGGCAAGTAATTTAAATGTTATTGATTGTTTGGGACTAATCCCTGGTACTTGCTGCCCTCATTATGATTCTGAAAAAGATAGGAGGCCAAGTGTTCATAAATTCATTAAAGATGGTAAAATAAAATCCACTTACGCAATAGAAGACGGTGCAGCAATGCATTTCATTGATAATAATCCTTTTAAAAACATATCATTTTGTAAAGACTCTAAAGTATATAATGTTAAAGAAAAAAATGGCCAGATAGTTGATGAACCTCTTGAAATGACTAATATTTTCTAAATGTTATCTAACATTAATTTAAAAATTGAGGATGATCTTGAAATCGCTCTGAAAGCTTCAAAGAAAGCTGGCGATATAATCATGAAGTATTATAAGCACGATTATGAAATCAATGAAAAAGGTTATCATAACCCTGTTACAACTGCTGATAAAGAAGCAGATAGTTTTTTAAAAAATACATTATTGGATGCTAGGCCAGATTATGGTTGGCTTTCTGAAGAGACAATAGATTCGACAAGCAGACTTAGCAAAGAAAGAGTTTGGATCGTAGATCCATTAGATGGTACAAAGGAATTTATTGAAGGTGTTTCTCAATTTGTAGTAAGCGTTGGGCTAGTTCAAAATGGGAAACCTATTGTTGGCGTTTTGCATAATCCAGCTACAAATGAAACTTTTTATGGAGGTAGTGGTTATGGTACATTTTTAAATGATGAAAAGTTGACAGTAACAAAGAAAAACAGTTTAAGAAATATGACAATATTAAATAGCAGGTCTGAAACTCGTAGAGGACTTTGGGATCCTTTTAAGAACAGTTTTAAAAAGCTTGAGCCTATTGGTAGTGTAGCATATAAAATGGGACTCACAGCAGTTGGTAAAGCAGATGTTTTCGCTACACTCCGCCCAAAAAATGAGTGGGATGTATGTGCAGGGGTTTGTTTAATCAATGAAGCAGGAGGTATTTCAATTGACTTAAACGGCAATGAGCTTGAGTTCAATAAAAAGAAAACTTTAATTGAATCAGGAATAATTGCTGGTTATAATTTGTCAGTTGAAAAAACATTTAAAGAATTAAATAAAGAATAAATTACGATAGGATAAGTAATGAGTAATGTTGAAAAAGTATTGGACAAAGGTTATATTGAAGTTGTTGACGTCTTAGGTGATGACTTAACTCCTGTTAATGCAGCGAGAGTTTCATTCGGTGGACGATCAAAAGAATTTACTGATAAAGATAGAAGGCTTTCTAAATTTCTTATTAAACACAAGCATTTTTCACCATTTAGAC
The DNA here is from genome assembly GCA_004321745.1 of bacterium. Lineage (GTDB taxonomy): Bacteria > Fidelibacterota > Marinisomatia > Marinisomatales > UBA1611 > TMED80. The sequence goes on from SGYO01000005.1 coordinate 94,853, forward strand.
ATCAACATGTTATGATGATAATCAAAGCGCCTGAGTTTGTAATGAGGCAGTGGTATAAGCATGTTGTCGGTATTGAAACTACCTCTGATCACCCAACCAAAGACCATGCTTGGAATGAGATTAGTGGTAGGTATGTGGAATATTCTGATTTTTACATTCCTGAAAATTTTCGTGCTCAATCAAGTGATAATAAACAGGCTAGTGAGGGGTTGGTTGAAGATCAAGAAAGTGCTGAAAAACTTTGGAGTGATGCTCAGCAAAAATCAATAGAATCGTATGAGAAAATGATTGAAATGGGCATGGCCAAAGAGCAAGCTAGGAGCATTTTGCCCTTGACTGTTTATACTCAAGTCTGGTGGACTGCCTCTTTTCAGTCTATTATGAATTTTATCGAGTTAAGAGATGAGGCAACGGCTCAGATTGAAATTCAAGAATATGCTCGCGTTTTAAAAAAGATTATGTTAAATGTATTTCCTGAGACAACTAAATTGTGGCAGGAGGTATATTGGGACGCACAAGAAAAATAAAATAGAACAAATCATGTTGTGGAAAATTATTCAAAATTTCTTAACAACTATTGTAATTCTATATACTGGTCTTCATTGGGGCATTTGTGCAGCTCCAGGTGTTTATCTCTTTTTAAACATCTTTCAAAATACAGCTAATTATTCAAATTTTGAGCGAGCTATGCTAATTGGTGTTAGCATAGGGGTTGGATATGTTATATGGATGCTCTCAACAATTTTTCTTACATCTATATTAAGTTTTATTTTAAAACCTTCCATAGGTTCAGTTAGAGTGCCATTTTTATCAATGACCTCCATTCGATGGGGCTTTTTGAATGTTTTAGATCGATTGGCAAAACCTTCTATCCACCATATGGTCCCATCATGGGTAACTGATTTTTACTACAGATCCTTAGGTTGCACAATTGGTAAAGGTTCTTTTGTAAGCAGTGATCGTATAAATGACCCATATTTAGTTTCAATTGGAAAAAATACAGTCATTGGTTCGAAAGTGATTATAACTCCTCATCTAGCAGAAAAAAATGAGTTAATTTTTGCTCCCATAAAAATAGGCAATAATTGTCTTGTTGGTTTAGGTGCACAAATTAATCCTGGGTGCGAAATTGGCGATGGTGCGGTGATTGCATCAAGGGCGATAGTCCCTAAATATACAATTGTCCCTGCAGGCGAAGTTTGGGGCGGCATCCCTGCTAAATTAATAAAGAAAAAATAAATCATATTTAAATCATTTAGCCTTTCAATATGAATCCTTACAATAGAGCTGAGATAATTGATATAAATTTTTCACAAAAATTGAAAAATGGTTTACTTCCCAACAACATAACTAGAAATTCTATTTCTGATCTTGGCATCAAAGCAAGTGACATAATATCTATTTTTGAAAGTCAAGTTTTTAGCAGACATATGGATATCAAAGCTAGAGAGCTAAAGGAAAAGGGTGAATGTTTTTATACCATCGGCAGCTCTGGCCATGAATCAAATGCAGTTTTTGGACATATTTTCCCATATACTGACATAGCTTTTTTACATTATCGTAGTGGTCCATTTTTCATTGAAAGATCTAAACAAATTCCTGGCAGTAGTCCTCTGTATGATATGGCTTTATCTTTTATGGCGTCTTCGGAAGATCCAATTAGTGGAGGTAGGCATAAAGTCATTGGGTCTAAAAAATTGAATATACCCCCACAAACTAGTACTATTGCTAGTCATATTCCAAAAGCGGTTGGAACAGCTTTTGGAATTGATAGAGCTAGAGATCTAAAAATTGAGGAGAAAGAATTAGAATCTAATAGCCTTGTGCTTTGTAGTTTTGGTGATGCAAGCGCTAATCATGCCACAGCACTTTCAGGCATAAATACAGCCAGGTGGATTAGAAGTATTGGGGGGAATGTTCCGATAGTTTTCATTTGTGAGGATAATGGTTTAGGTATCTCTGTGCCAACGCCAAAGGATTGGATTGGTCAAACCTTTTCCGATCAAAAATATTTAAAGTATTTGAGTTGTAACGGTTTAGATATATTTGATACCATTAGGACTGCTAAAGAAGCGGAGTCACATAGTCGAAGCAAAAGAGCTCCTGTATTTTTACATATGAAAACAGTAAGATTAATGGGGCATGCTGGTTCAGATATTGAGCTTAGTTATTTGGACCTAAATCAAATAGAAAATGCTGAAAGTAAAGACCCTTTACTTTATAGCGCTGCAACTCTGATAAAGAATAAAGTTTTATCCTCTTATGAAATTATTGATTTATATGAAAATTGCAGAGAGAGGATAAGCTATATTTTTGACCATGCAACATTAAAACCAAAATTAGAAAAAGCATCAGATGTGATGACATCTATAATTCCAAAAAATATTCGGAAAGGTGTTCCAGCGCTACCAAATGAGGACAAAAGGGAAAAACTTTTTGGAAAGGATTACAATAGGCTAAATAGACCAGCAAGCATGGCCAAATTAATTAATTATGCCCTTCTAGATATTATGTTGCAATATGATAATGCACTAATATTTGGTGAGGATGTAGCAAAAAAGGGAGGTGTTTATCATATCACCGCTGGCTTATACGAGCAATTTTCAATTCGTAGAGTATTTAACAGCCCATTAGATGAAACGTCAATATTAGGATTTGCATCTGGACTAGCTCACAATGGATTTTTACCAATACCTGAAATTCAATTTCTTGCTTATCTTCATAATGCTGAAGATCAACTGAGAGGTGAAGCAGCTACTTTGTCTTTCTTTAGTAAGTCTCAATATACCAATCCAATGATTATAAGAATAGCTGGACTTGCCTATCAAAAAGGTTTTGGTGGACATTTTCATAATGATAATTCCTTATCTATTTTCCGAGATATACCTGGGATTGTAGTTGCATGTCCTTCAAATGGTGTGGACGCCGTGAAAATGCTCAGAACTGCAGCAAAACATGCTTATATGAATGGTAGAATTATAGTTTTCATTGAGCCTATTGCTCTTTATATGACTAAGGATTTGCATAAAAATAAAGATAATGGGTGGTCTTTTAATTACCCCAGCCCAAATGAGGAACATGAAATTGGTGAATATGTAAAATATGGCGAGGGCAATGCGCTTACAATTATCAGCTATGGTAACGGTCTTTATCATTCTTTGAAAGCGAAACCAAAAATTGAAAAAACTATTAGCAATAAAATAAAAATAATTGATTTGTGCTGGCTATCTGATATTAAAATTGATCAAATTATTAATGAAGTACATCCATCAAAAAAAATTCTTATTGTTGATGAGTGTAGGCGATCTGGTTCCTACGGAGAAGGATTGATGTCATCATTATATTCAAAATTAAAAAGTAATTTCGTAATAAAACTACATTCAGCTGAAGATAGTTTTATCCCTCTTGGAATGGCTGCTACATCAACATTGCCTGACAGTCAATCGATCTATAATAATGCAATTAAACTGTACAAAGATGACTAAGAAACGAATAATTGTAATATGTCCTGGAAGAGGATCTTATTCAAGGGAGACCTCCAATTATTTAGTAGATAGCGATTCTAATCTGACTTCTTTAATAAAATCTCATGATAAAGTAAGATTGTCAGAGGGCTTACCTAGTATAAGCGAATTAGATTCAGGCACTTTCCGAACAAAAATTCATATGAGCGGAGAAAATGCATCTCCTTTAATTTACGCTTGTAGTTTAAAAGATTTTTTTTCTATTGATCAGCAAAAATATGAGGTAATAGCTATTTGTGGTAATTCTATGGGATGGTACATATCATTAGCACTAGGGGGTTCCCTAAGCTATGAAAATGGGTTTAAGCTAATCCAAAACATGGGCACTTTGACCCATGAAAATGGGCAAGGTGGCCAAATCATTTATCCCATTGTTGATGATGATTGGTGTAAAGATGAAAAACTGTATGAATCTGTTTTAAAAGAAATATTGAAAATAGGTGCTAAAGTATCTATAAAATTAGGAGGTTATCTAGTAATTGCAGGTTTACAAAATCAATTAGATCATTTGCTAAAAAAACTTCCCAAAATAGATAAATATCCTTTTCAAATACCCTTTCATTCTGCTTTCCATACTAAATTATTGGAAAAAATTCCTAGTTTGGCAGAATCGAAACTAAATAGAGCTATCTTTAGTAAACCTAAAATACCTTTAATTGATGGTAGAGGTTATATTTGGAGTCAATGGTCAACTGATGTAAATGAGCTTTATAGATATACGCTAAATCATCAAGTTATAAAGAAATATAATTTTTCTAGTTCCGTTTCTGTTGCATTAAAAGAATTTTGTCCAGATCATGTTGTGTTACTTGGGCCTGGAAATTCATTAGGTGGCCCAGTGGCACAAATACTTATTAATCAGCAGTGGAATGGATTGAAATCAAAACAGGATTTTCTCTGCACTCAAAAAAATAACCCTTTTGTTGTATCTATGGGTATAGACGAACAAAAAAAATTGGTGTTATAATCGCAAATTATCAGAGTTTACTTTTCTTACTATATTAGATTAATTTATGTTAACACATTTAGGATAACGTAATGAAACTTATTGGTCCAGATTTTTACAATATATCAGATTTATTAACTGAGGAAGAATTATTCATTCAAAAAACAGCTCATGATTTTGTATCAAATGAGTTTAAGCCAATTATCAATGAACATTTTGAGAAAGGAACTTTTCCTTTAGAGATTGCAACAAAATTAGGTGAATTAGGTTTTATGGGTTCTGCCTTGCCTGAAGAAAGTGGAGGCGCAGGCGTTAGTAATGTTGCTTATGGTTTAATTCTTCACGAGCTTGAAAGAGGTGATTCAGGTTTGCGGTCCTTCGCTAGTGTTCAAGGTTCTTTAGTAATGTATCCAATTCATGCATATGGTTCTAATGAACAAAAAGAAAAATGGCTGCCTGGATTAGGAGCTGGTGAGCTTATTGGCTGTTTTGGTTTAACTGAATCAAATTTTGGTTCAAACCCAGGAGGAATGGCAACTACTGCTAAAAAAGATGGGGATGAATGGATAATTAATGGTTCAAAAATGTGGATCACTAATGGGAGTCTCGCTGATGTTGCACTTGTGTGGGCAAAAGATGAGGATGGCATAGTCAGAGGCTTTTTATTAGAAAAAGGTATGGAAGGTTTTACATCCAATGACATTCACGGTAAATTGAGTTTAAGAGCCTCAGTTACTTCAGAACTCTCAATGGTGAATGTAAGGGTTCCTGATAGTTCTAGGCTGCCTGATATTGAAGGTCTTAAAGGTCCTTTATCTTGCTTGACTCAAGCTAGATATGGAATAGCTTGGGGAATGGTTGGAGCAGCGGTTGATTGTTATCAAACTGCATTATATTATTCATTAGAAAGAAAGCAGTTTAGCAAGCCAATTGCAGGTTATCAGTTGACACAATCGAAATTTGCAGAGATGATAACCCAAATAACAATGGCTCAATTAACTGTTTATCAGCTTGGAAGATTAAAAGACCAAAATAAAATGAGATTTGACCAAGTTTCTTTAGCTAAAAGGAATCATTGTAAAATGGCTCGAGACGTAGCTAGGACATGTCGAGAAATATTAGGAGGGAATGGAATAATGGAAGATTATTCTCCGATGAGGCATATGACAAATATAGAAACTGTATTTACATATGAGGGCACACATGAGATGCACTCATTAATTTTAGGTCAATCTGTTACGGGGATCGCGGCTTATGATTCTTAATGGATAACTTAAAAGTTATCTCTTAGCATTTTTTTAAGCTCAGCTTCGTGCATCTCTTCCGTAGCAATCATCGTTCGAGCGTACTCTTCAAGCATAATTGATTTACCATCAATATTTTCTAACAGGTCATAATAGGCTTTAATAGCAGACCTTTCATGCTCAAGACACTCATTTAATATATCTTCTGTTGAGTGTTTATGAGTTTCTAATAGCTCTCCAATTTTTAGCGTGGGATGTTCTCCGAGACTAGTAATATGTTCACCTACCATCTCAGCGTGCATTAAAGACTCTTTTGCCTGCTCTCTGAGCCAATCTACCACGCTAAGCCTGTAAGGACCTTGTACCATAAAAGCATAATGCGTGTATCTCACCACTCCAGCAAGTTCAAGTTCGAGGATGTTATTAAGACATTGTAATATTTTTTCTTTATTCATCATTAAAATTAGCTATGTTACGTTAAAGTGTAAGTAATATTTATTAAATGATATTAATTGAATTAAAGATCTCAATCTTTCCATTAATATCAATTTTTGCAAAACCTTCATCATTAAGCCCAATAAAGGTGCCTTCGTTTTTCTTTCCTCTGTCGAAAAAAGAGATGCTTTTATTTATGTGCATGCAATGGGCATTCCATGTCTCTACAATTTTAGCTGGTTCATCTTCAATTTTGTTCATCCACTTTTCAAAGCTATTTAAAAATTCAGCAACAATTAACTCTCTTTGATGAGCATGATTTGTTATGCTATACATTGTCGCTATATAATCTTGTATATCTTGAGGATGTTCTTCAACTGTTTCATTTACATTTAATCCTATACCAATAATCATTTTTTTTATACGCTTATCTTTTATTTTACTTTCACAAAGAATTCCTCCAATTTTTTTATTTGAGGCAAATATATCATTCGGCCACTTTAATAAGCAATCAACACCTCGTTTCATAATAGACTCTACGATGGATATTCCAGCAGCAAGTGAAATAAAACTGGAAAATGAGTTAGAATATTCTTTATCAAGAATTAGGGTGAATGCTAGACCCTTACCTGCTACAGTAGACCATGTATTACCTTGTCTGCCTTTACCTCTTGTTTGATTTTCTGTAATGATAATCGAACCGTGCTGATATCCTTCATCTAACAAATCCCAGGCTTCTTCGTTTGTAGAATCAAGTCGATTATAATACTCAACTTTTTTACCAAGTTCCATTGTTCGCAGATTTGTTTGAATGAGTTGTGTAAATATCATTGTTGCAAAAATAAAATAGTGTAACATGTAAAAGTAGATATAATACCTAAAAGAATACCAGCCATAATTTGATTTAAGTCGTGTGCTTTTGCTAGGAGACGGCTAATTATTAAAATGAAAAGTATTAAAATAATGATTAAAATATTTTGATATCCAAATATCCAAAATACTGTAATACTAGATGAAAGTGTAATGGCATGTATGGAAATTTTCCAATAGTTGGTAATCAACCAAGCTAGAATAACATTTATCATGCCGCAGAACATTATGCCTTGAATCAGCAATTCCGCATTCAACATTCTAAGAGCTACAAACCCCAGAAGAAAAAATAATGCTCCAAAGGCCATTGGGAGTAGACGCTCTTCTTTTTTTGAAGCATCTAAATCTGATATTAGATTGTTTTTTTTTAAAAAATAAAATGTGGCTATCGGCGATATAGTGCTGAATGTAAAGCATAGTATAAATATTAAATTTTTATCTTCGATCAATATATTTGAATAATAGATAAGGTATAAAAATGTCACAAAAGATATGACCATCGGATGGATAAGGTAGGATATTATTATGCCTATTTTTTGAATATTATGATTACTCATGATTACCAAATACTTCTCTTAAAGTATCTGAAATTTCCCCTAGTGTACATTGGTTTTTAACACATTCTAAAATAGCAGGCATAATGTTTTCATTTGAAGCAGCTGTTTTTTTCAGCATGTTTAATTTTTCATTAAAATCAATTTTTGATCTATTTTTTTTATACAAATGGAGTGAATCAATTTGTTCATCTACTGATTTTGTATTAATCTGGAATGTATGTTCACTTTCTGAGCTTTCATCGATAAACTGATTTACTCCAATTATAATATTTGAGTTATCATCTATCCCTTTTTGATATTCGTATGCACTTTTAGAAATTTGGTTTTCAATCCAACCATTCTCTATTGCTTCTAATGCTCCACCTATTTCATCTATTTCATCTATTATTTTAAAGGAATTTTCGATGAAATTATTTGTCATTTCTTCAATGAGATAGCTTCCTCCAAAAGGATCAGGATAATTGGGAATATTAGTTTCGTGTGCGATTATCTGTTGCGTGCGCAAAGCTAACTTTGCTGAATCATCTGACGGCAAAGAAAGGGCTTCGTCAAATCCATTTGTATGCAAAGATTGCGTTCCCCCTAAAACAGCGGACATAGCCTGAATGGTAGTTCTTATAATATTATTTGATGGCTGTTCGGAGGTTAAAGTTGAACCTCCTGTTTGAGTATGAAATCTACACATCATAGCCTTTTCATTTATGGCCTTAAATCGTTTTTTCATAATTATAGCCCACATTTTTCGCGCAGCTCTAAATTTTGCAATTTCTTCAATGAAGCCATTGTGGGCGTTAAAGAAAAAAGAAATTCTTTGGCCCAATTTATTAGGGTCTAAGCCTTTTGCAATTGCTGCTTCCATGTACGCAATGCCATTTGCCAATGTAAATGCAAGCTCTTGTTCAGCAGTACTTCCTGCCTCTCTAATATGGTAACCTGAGATAGATATCGGGTTCCAATTAGGTAAATTTTGATCGCAAAATTCTAAGATATCAGTAACTAATTTTATGGAAGGTTTAGGAGGGTATATGTATGTCCCCCTTGCAGCGAATTCTTTCAATACATCATTTTGAATAGTCCCTTTTAGTTTTGCAAATGGGATACCTTTGTTTTCAGCATTTACTATGTAAAAAGCAAGTAAAATACCTGCAGTAGAGTTTATTGTCATTGATGTAGAAACTTTATCCAGTGGAATTCCTTTAAAAAGAGTTTCTATATTATTTAAAGTTGATATAGGAACTCCGACCTTACCAACTTCTCCCTCAGCCATGTCATGATCAGAGTCATAACCTATTTGCGTAGGAAGATCAAAAGCCACTGACAATCCCATTACTCCGTTATCAAGAAGATATTTAAATCTTTCATTTGACTCTTCAGCAGAGGTAAATCCAGCGTATTGTCTCATCGTCCAGAGCCTTGAATTGTACATATTTTTGTACAAACCTCTGGTATAAGGAAACTTCCCAGGTTCTTCTTTTTTCATATTATGTAATTATTAACATTCAATTATAATGTAGTACACATCACTATGAAAAAGAGTTTTTAATTTGTTTTATTTTATTGTGAGTATATTTGATTGTGGATATACCTATTAGATTTAAAATATATCTGTTCTGGAAAAATCTTTTTTCTAAAAAAGAAGATAGTCCTCATATCAAAATAACTAAAGAAGGTAGAGGAGTAAAATCAGTTTTATTTTTTTTGCCTGAAAAAAAAGAAGATGCAAAAGTTATAAACTATTTTGTAAAAGTTGAGAACCCTCTTTCCGATTATGAGATTGGTTTAATTTGTAGCGATAAATCTAAGTCATTCTATCCTCATGTGGAGAATGTCAGTTTATTTACCTACAATGATAATGATTTAAATTATTTTAACACGATAAAATCAGTATCCCTTTTAAATGAAATTAAGATAAAAAATTATGATGCAATTGTTGATTTAAATACAAACTTTTGTGCAGCATCTTCAATGCTATTTTTCGATTTAGATGCTCCATTAAAAATAGGATTTGATTCTTTAATTAATAGAAAAATTTACACTATCACCTTAGAGCGAAAAGAAAATGCATTCTTAGAAAGCTACTTTTCAAAGATTTTAAGTCTTTTAGGCGTAAAATTTTGATAAGAAAAATTGATTCTATTTATATAATTGGTTGACGTATTATCATTCAACAACTATATTACCCGCCGGTTTAAAAAGGAAAAATTAATGTTAGAAGGTATTATTTGTCCCGTATGTGAAAATACTCTTGAAGAGGTGGATCTTCAAGATTCATTAGTATGTCCTCATTGCAGAGCTGATTTAAAAGACAGAAGATTTTTAGATTTTCTTGAGTTTTTAATGGCAAATGGCATAGTTGATAATTTAGACTTTTTTGATCCAGAGGTTTACAGTGAAGATGTTGATGATTTGGATCAAACTAAAGAAGAAGAGGGTGATCCAAGTGAATTTGAGAAAAAGAAAGATCATTACAATATATATGAAAATGAACTTTTACCAGAAGACAAAACGGATGAAAACATAAAAGAATATTCTCAATTTGAAGGTCTAAATGATGAGTGGGAAGATTTTAACGAAAGAGATTTTGAAAACTCTGGTTCATAAATGAGGGATAAAAATGGAAAATAAAAAGAAAAATATGCAGCAAATTAATATTGAGCTGGATGCGGATGTTAGTAGTGGAGAATATGCAAATTTTGTTGTTGTTACGCATTCTCCAGCTGAATTTGTTTTAGATTTTACTAGGATACTACCAGGAGTCCCTAAGGCGAAAGTTCACTCAAGAATAATTATGGCGCCGCCACATGCTAAAACTTTCTTAAAAGCATTGAATGATAATGTAAGCAAGTTTGAATCAAAGCATGGTGAAATTAAGTTACCTAATAATGAGGATGGTTTTTCCCCATTTGGTGTTAACCCACCAGATGAGAATATGCCGAATTAAATTGTTGGTGGAGTGTCATTAGCATACCACACCCACATTCTACCTCTTTTTAATTCTCTCATTTTTATTATCACCCAAATAGATAATACAATCCAAGATAGGATATAGCCTATTATCGCACCAAAAATAATATCTAGCGGGTAGTGCACCCCTACATATATTCTAGAGAAAGCAATTATGGAAGCAGTAGTAAAAAGAATGCTTTTTTTATGATCAAAAAAATAAGATAGCACAGTTGCAAAAGCAAAACTATTGGCTGCATGATTTGAAGGAAAACTCCACTTTCCTCCTTTTGAGACTAGCAGGTTTATAAATTCAATAAATTCATGGGAGGGTCTTATTCTTCCTATCCATGGTTTAATAATTTGTGCACAAATTGCATCGGAGGCTCCGGCAGCAAAAATTAAAACTAAAATAGCGATTCTTCCTCGCTTTCCACAAAATATCACCAAATAAAAAATAAGAATTAAACCTATGACTGTTAGAAAATCTTTACTTGTAATTATTGGCATAATTACATCAAATAAAGAATTAGAGATATTTTTATTTAAAAATATCATTAAGGCTTTATCTAATTCTATAATCTTGTCTATCACAGAATTTTATGCCTATTAGAAATGATTTTAGTCAAAAATATTACTACTAAATGAAAACAGAATTACAGCTTAGTTTCTAAGCGTAGCATCATTACTCTTCCTAGTGAAGGTCCACCTATAATTTCAGTGTGGTTATGATCTAATAAATTATTAATAGTAAAATTCATTTTAATATTTTTATTTATTTCATAGCCTAAGTGTAGATCAAATATTGAATACGCATTTATTTTACCATAATAAATTCCAGATGACCAATCAAAGCTATCAACGTATCTACCATTCAAAGATACTGTTAATGGATATTTAGTCGGGTTGTACTGAATTTTTAATCCGGCTTTATGTTTAGGAGCATTTACTGATTCTTTTGCTTTGGTTAACGGGTTTAAGAACTCTGTTGTACCCATAAAAGAGTATGTAAGGTCCATATTCCATTTTCTGCTAAGAAAAATAGCTAAACTACCATCAAAACCCCAAATATCAACTTCTCCATAGTTCAAAAAGCCGATAACAACGGGAGGGGGAGCGCCCGGAATTGTATCACTGGTTGCCGTAACTCCTACTAGGCCTTGACGCCAAAAGTCTAATGCCTCATCATAATCCTCTTGGTCATTTATGATTACCTGTCCATCAGCACCGTCAATATTTGTTATACCATTCTGATTATAGTCATCAGTCAAAATTGATTTTCTTAAAACTAGTGGACTTATAAACGTTGCTCCACTAACAAAGCTAGTGTAGTGACTTGTATACAAATCAAGCGTTCCAAAAATATTACTAGCTAGCCTGCCTTTGTATCCTACCTCCCATGTACTAACAATTTCTGGCTCTAGCTCAGGCTGGTCTTGTAACTTACTACTAAAATATCCTTTGATTTTTGGATCAACAGATGGGAAAAAGAAAATTTTCGTAGAATCCATTGGTCTGTATAAACCTTCATCAAATTCAAACCATACATTCTTCCCATTTTGATTTGTTGTGTAGTTATATCCACCATAGGACCCTTTTGCATAAACTTTAAAAATGGAAATTCTTGTTACGAAAATATCAAGAAATAGAGCTTGATTAGATGGAGTATTAAAAGCTTTAGCCCAAGTAAGTCTAAAATTCTGATTTTCTTTTGGCTTAAATGAAAGTCCAAATTTTGGTGAAATTTGTAAACCATCTGTTTTATTAAAATTAAAATTCCAATTTGTTGGGCTATATGAATCATTGTAACCCTGATTATTAAATTCTAAAAAATTAGTTAACCTATCGTGTACGTCTAAGCGTGTAGCTTGAATAAATTCTAGTTTATCATTTAGTTTCCAGTTTAACTGGTAGTAAGCTCCAAACTCATTCACTTTATAGCGATTGTCTTCTGACTTTTCGTCGATGCCTTCATCGATGTTTTCATCTGTCTTGCCATCTCCATCATTGTCTATTCCATCGGCATAAACAAAAATATGTGTTCCATTAATTAATCTAGCGCCTTCCTCTACAGCATCAATCCCGACATCAAATACACCATTACCATTATTATCTGTCCATGGAAAGCCATTACCATCTACATCATTAAAATCATCACTATCTCTATCATTATCTAAATTATCTCCAACAGCGCCTTGGACGTTATCGCCAGAAAATAAGTTGGCATCGTATGGGTTTGACCCCCATGTGGCAGTTGGATTATAATTTGAAATTTGATTAAGCGAATCAATATTTCTATATGCCTCGCCTTCATCATAGAAAAAACTATCATCTTCATCATAATAATGATTTGGCGATCCAGCTTCACCATTGCCATTATTATCACGGTTATCTGTTATATCACTATCTGATAAGATTGACCCTCTGGTATCAGGAAGAGTTAGAAAATAGTCTAATCCCCAAACAAATCTAAAATCACCATTCATTCTCTCTATGTAATGTTGTAATTGTAAACTGAACTTTTTCGAACGATCATAAATAACGCCGCCTGTTGCTAAATTTCTAGTAGCCCTATCATCTTCTCCAGAAAAACTCGTATTTAGGTATGTTTGTAGAAAAAGATTTTTATATCGCAGTTTTCCTTGATAATACCTATATACCCAGCCATCTGCCAGGTATCTTGCAATTCCAGTTATATTAATATTTTTAGCCCAAGCATAGCCATGAGATAGACTTGCTGTGATATCTGAATTAGGCTCCCAATCTAGCCTTAGATCATAACGTACATTTTTCACATTAAAATCTGGAAAATCATCAATGCCATCATCATTAGCATCATAACGTAATTTAGGAAGTCCTCCGTAGTTCATTACAAAATCA
>SGYO01000006.1 GCA_004321745.1 bacterium
ACCCATTTCAAAAGTTTATTTAGGTAATTCAGCTCTCAAATGGCGCCACATGTTTATTTGACTTCCATCTTCACTTTTATTCGCAAGGCATAAAACAATAGTTTTATCTCTTCCATCTTGATGCACGCTGTGCGTCCCAACCAACAGATCATCTCCTTCATATAAGGATTTATAATCCCCGATTTGGAAGCTTGGAACATCTTTCTTGATCCCTAAAGCAAATTTTATTGTTTCGTCCTTAGAACTACTCCCATCCATTGCGATATTCTCCCATGTAAAGTCATCAGAGAGTAGCTCCTCTAGCTCAGAACTATCCCCATTATGCATCGCATTTTCCCAAGCTTTCATTGAATCTAAAAATGTAATACTTCCCATTTTTTATTTTCTCCTTATATTTGTCAATTTGAATCAGCATAATCAGTATGCTCTACAACCCATTTATTCAAGCTAGGTATTACCCACAAGATGTAAAAACCAAACGTAATTAAACTTAAAAACCACCATTTTATCCAAAGAAAAATTAAAGAAAAACCTGTGCCATTAAATTTTAACCGTTTACCGTTAATTATGGTATGTTCAGTCCTCCATTTATGGAACATACAAAGTGCCCAAGGATAAGCTAAACCAAATGAAATTAATGTAATGAACCAACTTATTAATGCAGTTAGGATATACGAGCCTGCTCCACCATCAAACCTAAAATTTTTCGAGCTATCCATTACTGATTTTTAAAATGTTAATCATGATTAATCGAAGTAAAAAAACGTGCATTTTTGTAGATGTATGCATCAGGATTTGGATGGTTACTCCACACTTTTTCCCATTCTAGATCGGTTTCTAAACTGGCAAAAAAATCATCTCTTTCCTGCTTGTTATTATACTTGGCTACCCATGTAATATTTGGTTGCCAATTTGGAGAAACAACAAGGTTTTTACCTTCAACTTCAGCCTCTATACCATCGTAAGCCCAAAAATCGATTATATTAATTTTATTTTTAGCATATGGTAAAAAAAATTCTTTTACCCATTTAACATATTGTTCAAGCCACTCTTTTTCAATTGTATAATCTCTTATTTCATAAATCATTGGATTCCTCCATCTTTGTATAATTTATTTAAAAAAGTATTTTTTAATTAGGCTTTTAGTAACAAAAAATAAAAGTAAAAAAACAAATGTCAGATAGGGTAAACCTACAATATTAAAAGATGACTCCCATCTGTAGGTAGGCTCATAATTCAGAGAAACATAAATCTCATATACGAGCCACAAAAAAATAATAGATAAAGTGAAAAAAAGAACCCATAATCCCAACAAAGTCGTCTGCTTATCAGATTTTATGTAACTCTTATCCATTAATCCTGGAATAAATATTTAAACCCTCAAACATTTATTTTAATTGCTTAATTATTTTGTAAAGAAATTTAGTAGACTCTTCCCTTTCAATATCAAATTTTCGATTACAATAGTGATATACAATATTCTCTAAATAGACCTCGTACTCATCTTCCGAGTACAGATCCAATAGCTCTTCAATATATTCCGTTAATTCTCTTATTTGTAATTCATTTAATGACATCTTTAGGAAACTACACAAAAAAAACTATTATATGTTTCATTTATTATTTATTTGATTTATCTACATAATTTGATGAAAAATTGGGTATGAATGCTACAGTTAAAATATATTGCATTTATAATGCTGAGGGTTCAATTTTTGGAGAAATAAGATATTTATACAATAAATACATTAAAGATATCAAATGCTCTATGTGTGATATAACCCACAACACACTTAGCGAAAAAAAAGAATGGAAAAAAAGATGTATGGTAAGTCCTTTAAAAATTGAATGCTTACATCTTGATGAGTTGCCAAAAGATATTGAAAATTTAGTCCTAGGCAATACTCCATGCGTTGTTGCAAAGACAAGTTCTACAAATGAAATAATTATAGAGGATAAAGAGCTTATTGCTATGAAAGGTAATGTTGATTCTTTTTTTAACCACATTCACAAAATTATTAAGAATTAAAATAGTATAGTAATTATATGAGCGAGGAGATGAGAAGATTCATGGATGGCGAATATGATGATGGCATGCTTGATATTCCAATAAATTGTATACATTGCGGAAATGAGTTTGAAATTGAAGTTGAAGCTCTCGATGGTTTAATTACACTTGAAGAGTGTTGTAGCGCTTGTATGCGTCAAAACCTTATAACCTATGAAATTAAAGATTACGCAATTGTTAGACTTGAGGTGTCTGATCCAGATGGTGATTATTAGTTTAAATACTAGAAACAATGAATAAACTTTTCAGGTTTACTATTATATTAATTTTCTTATTCACAATTGCTGTAGGTTATTATTTTTACATTTGGATTAGTTTTGAACCTGAAGATCCTTTAGGCGGAGATAAAGAGGAGTTAGCATTAACCATTATTAAGGGACCAGCATGATAAAATTTATATCAATCTCATCATTAATTAGTTCTGTAATATTTTCCCAAGAAATCATTCATACTGAAAAACATTCCACTGGTGACTACATAGTCTATATAGAATACTATAGAAAAAATTCTCGGGGTTTAGTCAAGACAAAAAAAGAGACCTACCACCCCAACGGGGTAATGTCATCAGAATTATTTTTTAGACTTGGAAAAATACATGGATTAAACCGTGGATGGTACGAGGATGGTTCCATGGGGTTCGAGTATTCTTATGAAAATGGAAAAGAAAATGGGTCATGGATTGAATGGTATAGTAACGGGCAGAAAAGTATTGAGGGCACTATGAAGAATGGAGAGCGGGATGGATTATGGACTCATTATTGGGATGATGGGAAAAAAGGATTAGAAGTCATTTACAAAGAGGGAGAAATAGTTTCTGAAAAGGATTATAAATGAGCAAACAGAATATGTCTTTCCAATTAGGAATAACTTTTGAGGATGTCGAAGTAAAAGGTGTTCAAATTAACCTAAGGAATTTTCTTTATCTGAATGCTAATATATGTAAAGAAATAGAAAAATTATGCCGATATAATTCTTATGTGAATTTTGCAGAAACCCTTTTAAATGGAATGCAAATTGAAGGAAAAATAGAAACTGTTTTTAACCACAAGAGATTTATCGCGGCTCTAAAAAAGTTTCAATTAGTTCATAAAAGTAATTGGAAGGGGTTCTTTACTTATGAAGATGCGAAAGATAATTATATCTTTAAAGCACCAAATTTTATAAAAGAATTATCGTGACCTTTTTTAATAAAGTGCTCTTTGTATGAATAATATTGCCTGGGTTGTAGTTCTTATTGGCGTCATAGTTCTATGCTATGGCGTATATATGCTACTAAAAGGTATCGATAAGGATTATGATTAATTATAGTAATTACTGATCTTTATTTTTTATATAAATATGATAGCGAAATTAAGATGCTGGGTTTATCAGAGGGTTCATAAAACCTTCCCCCATAAGCGTTCATCCTAATATTCGAAAAATATAGTTCATTTAGAACATTTTCAAAATATAGCTGTAATTCAAAATTATTTTGAAATAGATTTAATTTTTTTGATACTCCAAGATCTAATATGGTATATCCTTTAATTATTGTGTTGTTAAGGTCATCTGCAAAAAAATCACCAACACTTATTAAACGAAAAACTAAATTTGAATTAAAAATACTTGAAAATTGTAATTCAAAAGCTGATTGATTTTTCGGGGACAATGGAATCTTATTATTATCAAGATTGATTTCTCCAAGATGATATGTTTCATATATATGATCTGCTAAAGTATATGTTGCTTTTAATATGTAGACATCCTGAATGTTGATCATGGAGTAAAATTCTAATCCAGATTTTCTAGTGGACCCTGCATTTCTATAATATGTTCTCCCTGGCTCTGATTCTATTTCAAAAGGTATTAATTCGTTAGTGCTCGTAGAATGATAGAAAGTAAGATTGAGATTGTAGAAATCTTTGTTTTTAATCTTCCATCCAATCTCAGCTGATGGTGAAATAACTGGCTTTAAATTTGAATTAAAATTTTCATTATTGTCATATGGATTATTACCAATTTCATATAATGTTGGTGTTTCAAAGTTCCTGGAAAAAGCTAAATGAAGATTCAAATATTTTGAATAATCATAAGCGATTCCCAAAAAAGGACTTATATTATCATAAACAACATTATAATCAGTTCCTGAACTGGTATTTAAATTATTTTGCAAGTTTATGACGTTACGATCTAGGCGAATCCCTGAGGTTAAGTTTAATCGTTGTATAAAGAGCATGGAATTGTGTAATGATAGGCTGTAAGAATTGAAAGATTCTTCGGAATCATAAGTTATATCACCTCTTGATCCTTCCAAATTATTATATTTTTTTCTTAAATCTTGCTGAGCTAAGACCTGATAATTAAAAGATATTTTATAATCAAGATTATTATATTTTTTCTGTTTTAATAAGCTACCCCCTAGACCAAAATAATTTCTGTCAAAATGTACCTGACCACCTACCTCAAATGATAATTTATTATTGAACGAACGACTCAAATAAAAGATGTAGTTATCAATTAAAAATCCTTGATTAATTATTTTTTTATATTTCAAAGTTGTTTTTTGTTGAAGTATATCCTCCCCAGCCTCATATAAAATATTTTTTTCCCTAGCTAAAGTTCTATCTTCATTCACTTGATCTATTGTCAAAGATCCTGGATCATTAGCGATTGGGCTATTCATATAATTGAAAAGTAATTGAAATAGCTCTCCATTTTTTCTTTTTAAAGAAAAAATTGCATTTAAGTTATGGGATTCCATCTCGCTATGGTTGCGATATCCAGTATGATTTTTGCTTATAAAATTTAATTGATAACTTAAATTTTTGTAGCTTTTTGACGTAGAAAGAGTGTGCTTTGTTGTCTTGTTTCCACTATAACTTGAAGTTATCTCAAGATTATCACCCTCATTATTTTTAAAGGTGATAAAATTAATTGCACCGCCAGATGCATTGCCAAATAATGGAGAATTTGCTCCTTGAAAAATTTGCATCGATTTAATGAAAGATAAGTCTAAGTTATCTATTTGAGCTTGACCATCTGGCGTAGATTCAGGAACTCCATCAACTAGTATTTTTATTCCCCTTACACCAAAAGACGAGCGAGTTCCTACACCTCTAATAGATATTCTTGCATCTTGAGCAAAATTATTATCATTCATAACAGTTAAACCTGGAACAAAATAAAGTGATTTATTTATAGTCTGTTTATTTTTATCAACCGCTAAATCGTCACTTTTAATTACATGTAATGATAAAGGGGAGCTATGTTTTTGAGATGTGCTATACACATCTACAGAATCAAAAACATAGTAGAGTGTATCAGGGGCTCTGTCTGCTTGTGAGATAGATATAAAAATAACTTTTAGAAAAACTGATAGATATTTCTTCATTACTTTTTTCTTATAAAATAAAATGTAAAGCCACCTATTACTAAAATTCCAAATAATATGGCATAAGTATCAAACTGATCATTAGAGCTTTCTTTTTTCGAAATTGATTTGGAATTGGGAGCAACAAAGTTCTCAAAATCGGTAGAAATTTTAATGCATGTTTCTGACCAACGTTTTTTAGTTTTACTTTTATTGATCAAATAATCAATTGTGCATCTTGCGTCCGCCTTAATCATCTCAGGATCTTCTGATTTAATAGCTGGATACAAAATAATAACAAACTTATCAAAAGGAATTTTCGCATATTGCGTAATATACGCCATAGCATACAATGTAAAATCTGCCTCTCCCTGGTAACGGTTTCTATTAACATCTATCTCCATATGCAGATATTTCTCATTATCTTTTCCATATACTCGTATGCGTTTAATATTTGGAGAATTATGTTCACGGTAAAAATAATTGGGAATCATATTAGCGATTTGTTGGTCGGTAAAATGTTTTTTTGAAGCAGGATAGAGATCCGACATTAAAATACTGAAAAATATAAATCTTAAAAAAAACTTCATACTTGAAATTTTGAGTTTTTAAGCACTGAACATTTAAGGACAGTTTGTGATAAAGTAAATGAATAAGAGAGGATAAATAAAACTATGAATAGATATTTTTTCATAATTATAAACTTTTTTTATAAATATATAATTTTTTAACAACCTCTTCAATCGACTCTT
Organism: bacterium; assembly: GCA_004321745.1. Classification (GTDB taxonomy): domain Bacteria; phylum Fidelibacterota; class Marinisomatia; order Marinisomatales; family UBA1611; genus TMED80. Next base: position 6,170 of record SGYO01000006.1, read on the forward strand.
CAGACTGCAGAAATACTGTATTCAACCTCTGAATATTTACCAATAAGAGTTCTAAGTATGAAATAAATTTTTCTGGCTCTAATAACAACTTTTTTTTCAGATCGGTGGAGGTCTGCTCTAAATTAATTAAGCCACTAGGTCTCAAATAATCTAATTTACAGGAAGCAGCATATTCTCTTGTCTTTTCAAATCTAATTTTTATAGCAGTGAATCTAGTATAATAAATGTTGTTAATTTGGGTCGCCAATGTATCAGGAATTCTCTCCCATAGTGTTGAATTAGATAATCTTTTATATGTGGGAGTCTCGTTATGATAATACCAATAATCTCCCGCTAGTAATTCAAGTACTTTCTTTAGACCAGTTGTGTCGATATCTGTATTTTCTTTCCAATATTTTAAAGTTCTTTTGAAATCATCAACAATGCCTAAACCATATTCCCTATCACGGATGTTTTCGGCTTTTCTGTCATTTAAGTCTGTAATTAATAAATCAACTAATTCAATTTCATTTAGTCTTTGCTTCTTGTTTTCATTCCAATTATTTATTTGCAAAGCTATTAATATACCGATGACAACAAGCAGAACCTCACCAATGCCATATCTAATCAAATCTTTCCAATTATCCATGTTATTTAAATTTTTAATCATTATTATCTACTTAAGAAATTTTGATATTATGAGAGTAACTTCAAGTAAAACTAATAAAAGAATGTTAGATATTTTTTCATAATGTTTAAATCTACAAAAAATTATAATTAGTTGTATTCAAATAGAATTAGGTAGCACATAGGGTAGCATTTTTAATTAATTTAAGGGGTTATTTAATAATCAGAGTGGTATTTCTAGGTGAGACCAAAAAACCCCGTTTTACACGAGGTTTTTGACGATAAAACTGTGGAGAGAGAGGGATTCGAACCCTCGATACTGCTTAACACAGTATACCCGCTTAGCAGGCGGGCGCCTTCAGCCGCTCGGCCACCTCTCCAAAATAGATTATAAAATTAGCATTTAAAAATGTAACCACCAAAGATGAATATTTTTATTATATAATTACATTAAATTTAATAATATCTATATTTAAATATATTTATATAAAGTTTTAATTAATTACTTTTTAAGACCTCAACTAAAGAATGAATTAATTCATCAACGCCTTCTTTTGTTAAGGAAGAAATATCATATATTTTTTCATTAAAATCATTCCATTGAGGTGATAATTCTTGCTTAAGGTCAGATTTTGTACGACATATCAATGATGGTTTTTTTATTAGATCTTCATTGAAATTTTTTAGTTCACCTTTTAAAGTATTATATACATCGTAAGGATTCTCCTCCATACAATCAATTAAATATATATGAATTCTATTCCTCTCTATATGTCTAAGAAATTGATGGCCTAACCCCTTACCCAAACTAGCACCTTTGATTAGTCCTGGTATATCAGCCATAACAAATGAATCGTATTCCCCATATTTAACAATGCCTAGGTTTGGTTTCAACGTTGTAAATGGATAATCAGCAATTTTAGGCCTAGCAGATGAAATACAAGATAATAAAGTTGATTTTCCTGCATTTGGTAGACCTACCAAACCAACATCCGCAAGCACCTTAAGCTCAATTTCAAAAAAGCCAGACTCTCCTTCAATCCCAGGCTGTGCTTTTCTAGGAGCTTGTTTTGTTGATGTCTTAAACCTAGCGTTTCCTTTACCACCTTGACCACCATTACAAATAATATGATCTTGCCCATTAAAAGTAAGATCAACAATTATATCCTTTGAACCCTTTTTTGTAATTACTGACCCAGCTGGGACAAGAATGATAACATCTTTACCATTTTTACCAGTTTTATTACTTCCCCTTCCAGGATATCCATTTTCGGCCTTATAACGCCTTCTGTAGCGTATATCTTGCAGTGTATGCAAGTTTGTATCGACTTTAAATATTACATGCCCTCCTCTTCCACCATCACCTCCATCAGGACCACCTTTAGGTATGAATTTTTCTCTTCGAAATGAAACAGCTCCAGAGCCTCCATTTCCAGCAGAAATATCTATTTGTGTGTAATCTATAAACATGATTTAATCAGATAAATATAGATATATGTGTAGAAAATGTACTAGCCCATATTGGACACAATTTCATGCCCAAATTCAGAACATTTAAGCTCTTCTGCGCTTTCCATCAAACGATGAAAGTCATAAGTAACTTTTTTCTTAACTATTGCCCCTTCAATACCTTTTACAATTAGATCTGCAGCTTCCTGCCAACCTAGGTATTCAAACATCATAACGCCAGATAAAATAACAGAACTAGGATTTACCTTATCTTGTCCAGCATATTTGGGAGCAGTACCATGCGTAGCCTCAAATATTGCATGCCCACTGGTATAATTAATATTAGCACCTGGAGCAATTCCAATGCCGCCAACAATAGCAGCTAAAGCATCGGAAATATAATCTCCATTTAAATTTAACGTTGCAATGACATCATACTCAGAGGGCCTGAGAAGTATTTGCTGTAAAAATGCATCCGCAATGACATCTTTAACAATGACCTTATGCCCATCTTTATTAATAACTTGCCATGGGCCCCCATCTAAGTCTTCTGAATCATAACTACTTTTAGCTAGCTGATAACCCCAATCTCTAAAAGCGCCTTCAGTAAATTTCATAATATTACCTTTATGAACCAGAGTAACTGAATCTCTTTTTTGCTCTATTGCATAATCAATCGCTGCCTTAACTAATCTTTCTGTTCCTTCTTTTGAAACAGGCTTAACTCCTAAACTAACAGTATCGGGAAATCTAATATTTTTTACACCTAAATCATCGATTAAAAACTTTTTTACATCTTCAATACCTTCTTCTCCATGCATCCATTCAATACCAGCATATATATCTTCAGTGTTTTCTCGAAAAATAACCATATCAACTTTTTGAGGCTCCTTTACAGGCGAAGGAACGCCTGTAAACCACCGTACAGGCCTTACACATGCGAATAGGTCTAATTTTTGCCTGAGAGCAACGTTTAAAGACCTTATTCCACCACCAATAGGCGTAGTTAGAGGTCCTTTAATTGCAATTTTATGATCAAGTATTGTATCCAAAGTTTCTTGAGGTAGCCACTCACCATTAGTATTGAAAGATTTTTCACCAGCTAGGACTTCTACCCATTCAACAGACCTTTCACCTTTATAAGCTTTTGATACCGCGCTGTCAAATACGATTGATGCGGCAGCCCATATGTCAGCCCCAATACCATCACCTTCAATAAAAGGAATTTTTACGTTGTAAGGTACAGACAGTCCACTGTCTGTCATTTCTACTTTTTTACTTTGAGACATGTTTTAATCAACTTTCTACTTTTTTCTTACTCTTGTTATCTTTTTTCTTCTTATTTGATTTTTTATCTTTAGAAGATTGAGCCTTTTTATTTTTGTAATCAGTTAAGTAGTAACCAGAACCTTTAAATATTAAGCCAGTACCACCGCTAATAACTCTTCTTAAACTATTCTTCTTACACTCAGGACACTCTTTTTTAGGAGCATCTGACATGGATTGAAAATACTCATACATTTTTTCACAATTGTTGCATATGTAATCGTATGTGGGCATATCTAATTTTTTATAAGAATTAAGGAGTTAAGTTTACTAAATATTAAACATTATATCGCTTATATAATGCATCTTGCACGCATTTTGGAACATAATCTGAAATATCTCCACCCAACCTAGCTACATCCTTAATTACAGTAGAATTAAGATGTATGTATTTTTCATCTGGCATCATAAAAAGAGATTTTACATTTGGATTAAGATTAAAATTCATCATGGCCATTTGGAACTCAAATTCAAAATCACTTACATGCCTCAGTCCTCTTATGATTGCAACAGACTCTGTAGAACGCACAAAATCAACAACTAGTCCATTAAAGGTATCCACCCTAACGTTATTAACATCCAAAAGACTTTCTTTTATTAAATCAACTCTTTCTTTATCATTGAAAAGAGGTGATTTTTCTTGATTAACTGCTAGGACTAAAATTAGCTCATCAAATAGCTCAGCAGCTTTTCTAGCGATATCTAAATGCCCATTATGAATTGGATCAAATGTCCCAGGGTAAACTATACGCTTCATGATTTGCTAAATATAAGAACTTTAGTGTCTCCGTATACTTTTTCAATACAGTCATTATATGTAAAGTTATTTTTTTTCATTTCTACTACTAATTTACCATTTTTAGATAATTTTTTTATACATCTATTAAAAAGCCAATTATAATCAATTTTATCATATGGTGGATCAGCAAAAATCAAATCAAATGAATCATTAGTTTTCTCTAAAAAAAGTTCTACTTTATTTTTTATTATTTTTATGGGCACACCTTCAAATTTTTCACTATTCCTATGTAATAGCCTTATGCTTTTGGCATCTTTTTCAACAAAAGTAATTGAGGAAGCACCTCGACTAATAGATTCAAACCCTAATATTCCCGTGCCTGAAAAAAGATCTAAAACAGATGAGAAGCCAAAAGGACTTATTACATCAAAAATACTTTTACGAACTCTAGATTTAGTAGGTCTATAGGAAACATCTTTAGCAGTATCAATTTTAATACCTCTATAAATGCCACTAATTATTTTCATTTTTGTTAACTAGTCAAAAAAGAAACGTAAAAGCCTGCTCTAGGATCAGGTTTGTCGACCTCATTAAATAATACAAATTTCCTCAACAGGACGGTAGGTCCAGATCTTAATAAAATAGATGCAGTTTTTCTAATTTCTTCATCGCCACGAACCCAGATTAAAACTGGTTCATATATTCTGTTTGTTTTGTAAAACTGATCAAATTCCCTGATAGTGTAGTCGTTAATTGTTGTATCAAGCTCTGTGAGGAAACCTTCTTTATCAATGCCAATAGAAACCTCTTCAGATTTACTTAACTCCGGAAAATCAAAACTATAGTACCATAAAAACATTGTACTGTCTGATCCTGCTGATTCTACTGAATAACTAGTAGTTTCTAGACCAACAATATGCTCAATGTCAGGATTCAATCCACTCATGTACTCAAGACTTATGAAGGTACCTGTGATAGTTAAATTATTATATAACTTTAGTTCTGTTGATTCAAATAATTTGGATATTACATTTGATATCTCGCGAGACTGTAAATGCATGTTGATATCATAATCAACAATACCTTCAGAACGCTCTTTGAGATTTATTGGATCTATTTTTTTGATTACATATTCTTCATTTTCCCCAAAAAGAGGTTTATTAATACTTTCACGAAACTTTATGTAATTCATTGCAAAAAACAGCCCCATTATGACAATAAGAGCAAAAAGAAGCCATACCATCTCACCACCAGATATGGGTTCAGTTCTTTTCTTTTTTACTTCAGGTTTAATTTCAGCTTGTGGTAGTGAAAATGGTTCTTTTTCAATGTCTTTTTCTTCAGAAAAAATTTCTGTAAACAAAAAGTCGGAAATTTTTTCTTCTTCAAAAAAATTAAAAGAGTGCCTAGAACTAGCACCAACAGCTAAACTAGTTAGTACATTTGATTCATAATGCGATATCGTTTCAGTCAAAGCACTCGAAAGCGTCATATCATCAAAAGGAACCATCACTCTTAGATCAGACTCTTCCCAACAACCTAATGCTTGTCTTCCTAATTTATCAGCACTGTAAATAGGAACGTCATCAATGTCTGATTTGATCAAATGAAAAGATCCTAGAGTATATTCCTCATTCTTGGTTGATGAAATTAGTTTTGGTTGGCCAGAGCTGAATGCAATGACACCATGATCAAATCTGCAATTTTTAACCATAAAAAACTTATACTGGTTTTTATTTTTTAAGACAATCGCAGCATCAGAAACATGCCCAGCATCCATTATTACAGAGCTGAATGGTCCCATCCAATAGGGGTTACCACCTAGCTCAGATATAGAGAGTTTAATGGTTCTTATTAATGTAGTAGAGCATGCTACTGTATGAATGTTTACTTCATCTGGAAGATATATCTGACCAAAAACTGACATTTTTTGATTGTCAGGCCTGTTCTTTTTATTCTCTATCCACCTAACGTAGTCCCAGTAATCTTCTCTTGCAAGATCTATCTCAGTCTCAACACTATCATGGTAAATAAAATCATCAGAAATTGCTACAGCAATATCTTGACCACTGAAAGGAATCAATTCAGAGGCCCTTCTTATTGCAATTCCTAAAGAAGAGTTAAGCTCTCCCTCTTTATGGACAAAACCCGATATAGGGTCATTGTAGTTGACCTGTTTAACGTTATGAAGGGTTAATCCGCCGTTTTCATCATCTGACCATACGCCAGCAATGAGGAATTTATCTGAAACAACGATTCCTATCATAATATATTAAAAACCTAATCCCAGCTTCGATTTCCATCATTGATCTCGCCATGTCCAAATGACTTTAGAGAAAAAATAAGAAACCTAGGATCTTTATAAGGGTTTTCTTTGGTTATAGGACTTTTTACTTTGAATTTTTTGTTTTCATTGTCAATATTTATCAAATACTGATCACCGCTGAGAGGACAAGTAAAAATACTTGAATCAGGTATAAATGTTTTATAGTACTCAATCAATTCAACTCTTCTTAAAGGCTCCTCACCAAGATTAGCGACATAGTTTGGATCTTGACTATAAGTACTTAGGAATTTTTTCTGAGTAAAACTTGTATCATTCCTGCCTAATTCCTGAGAAAACATTACAATCTGAACCGTTGTGTCTAAAATAGTATCTCTTCTGTAACTTTTAAATCCAAATGTTGTATCATAATTAAAACCGAATGATTCGTTTATGTCTACTGCATACTCCCTACCAAACAAGGTAAGTGACTGCTCTCCAATATAAAGAGAATCACCAAGCAACGAATCCCTAGCAGAGTTAACCACTTTCATTGCCTCAAAAAAATTAGGATTATATGAACCAGTGAGTTGCTCGTAAAAAGCCTCAACATCATAAATATTTTTCATATTAAATCTACTTTCCTTTTCAAATTCCTGTTCCTCGGACCAGACAGAAACTGGTGCATATATAACAAAGATAAGAAAGAAAAATGCTAGAATAATGATAAGCTCTAATAAGTCTGAGAATTTTTTTTGGTCTAATTTTGACATGTAACTTTAATTTTCCACATTAGTTATAGTAATATACATTAACAACAGTACTCAATATTAATAAACCAATAGGCATTGAGGTTATTATTTTCTTAGATATGATAAAAGTAATATTATACTTATAAATCTATCTTTGAAAAAGGATTTTTTATTGGAGAAAGCTCACTTTTTAATGATTCTATAATTTTTTTACTTTGTCTAGATAGTGAGGCTGGAGTATCTACAACAACTCTTACAATCTGATCTCCTTTTGAAGAGCTTCTAAGCATAGGAAAACCCTTACCTCTCATTCTAAGTAGTTTTCCAGATTGTATTCCAGAGGGTATCTTTAATGTGGATTTACCATCTAATGTAGGAATTTCTACTTTACTTCCAAAAACGGCGTCTGGATAACTTATTGTAAGCTCAATAAAAATATTTTCACTATCACGAACAAAATATTGATGTGTTTTTTCCTCAAAAACGACAAGTAAATCACCAGGATTACCCATCATATTTTCATTACCTTGTCCCTCAACAGTCATATAATTACCAGATTCTACTCCTGCTGGAACTTTAATATTAATGGTTTTATCTTTTTTTACCATTCCGTCTGGTCCAACACCATTAGGTCTACTTCCTACGATTTTTCCGTTGCCATCACAATGAGGGCATACGCTAGTCTGCTGCATCCTACCTAGGACGGTATTTGCTATTTTAGTTACTTGCCCAAGCCCACCGCAGGTTGAGCAGTTAGTGAATTGAACTCCATCTGCAACTACAGAACGCTTCACCTTGATCTTTTTTTCTATACCTTTATTTATATCTTCATAATCTAAAGTCAATTTTATTCTTATATCCGCCCCTTTGGATCTGCCACCTCTTTGTCTCCCACCACCAAAAATGTCACCAAATGGACTACCACCAAAAATATCACCAAATTGGGAAAAAATATCTTCCATATCCATATGAACCCCACCACCAAAACCACCGCCTTGCGATCCCATGCCAACCCCGGCATGACCAAATTGATCGTACTGATTTTTTTTCTGACTGTCGCTTAGTATACTGTAGGCTTCGGCTGCTTCTTTAAAATTCTTTTCTGCTTCCGCACTGCCAGGATTTTTATCAGGATGGTACTTAAGCGCAAGCTTTCTATATGCTTTTTTAATTTCATCATTAGATGCGCTTTTTGATACGCCGAGTACATCATAAAAGTCTCTCATTTTTTATTCACCACAACCTTTGCATGTCTTATGACCTTATCATGATATCGGTATCCTTTTTCAAAAACGCTTAAAATGGTATTGTCCTCCTTTTTTTTATCACTTTGGGTCATCATCGCATCATGAAGATCAGGATCAAGAACCTCACCTTCCGAGCCAAAAGGTTCAATTTTTTTATTTTCCAAAAAGCGCTCAATTTTTGAACGAAGTAGATTTATGCCATTGATAAGGGCGTCTTCATTTTCACCTTCTGAGGCCTCTGCTGATTCAACCATTCGGTTTAAATCATCAAATATTGGCAGAATTTCTTTAATTACACTCTCACCATCATATTGCAATAGAGCAGAAATCTCTTTGTTTTTTCTTTTTCTAAAATTTTCAAATTCAGCTTTTAGTCTAACATGCTTATCAATAAGTAAATCTAATTCTTTCTTATGGTTCGAATTATCTGATTTAGCTTTTTTCGATTTTTGCTCTGGTTTCTTTTTTACAGTCTGCTTTTTTGTCTTAGCAGTATTCTTTTCTGTCAAAATGGACTCCGAATAAATAGTTTAAAATATTTGCTCGAGTAAAAACAATAATTATATATTATTTCATTACTCCTGAAACAGCTCTATAACTACCTAGTACAGAAATTATACCAGAAAGCAAAGTAAGCCATAAAAACAATACCGGTGCTATAGTTAGTTCGACATTCCAACTAGTAAAATTATTTATAACATAGTTTGCACCATTAATAGTGCCAACGATGAGTGGAAAAGATACAATTGTCGCAATGATTCCATCGATAAGACCTTCAAAAATAAAAGGCATTTGGATGAATAATCTTGTCGCACCAATGAGATTTAGTGAATTAATTAAATCTTTTCGAGAAAATATAGATAATTTAACTGTATTATAAATAACAAGAACGGCTACAGATATAAACACTAGTGCAACCCATGGAAATATTTTCATTACTCTAGCATAGGTTCTTTCAATTTTTTTAATCAAGTGCCCTTGATATCTTACCTCCTCAACACCATCCATTTTTTTAATCTTATTAACGATTGGTGTTGCATCGAGCACCTCTTCAGAATTTCTTTTAAGGTTTACAACTGCGCTAATAGGCAGTGGGTTGTAACCTAATATGACAAGAATATCCTCTCCAAATTGGTCCTTGAAAATTCTCACCGCATCTTCTTTATTAATGACAGTTGATGAACGGACTCCTTTAATTTCAAGAATCAGATCAGAAACCTCTTTTGCTACTTTTAAATCTATATTTTGTTTAAAAAACACCTCGATTTTATACTTTGACCTAAGGTATTGCAGAATGGACTTTGTATTTTCTCCAGCAGTAGCAAGCAGCCCAACAAAATAAAGAGCAAGAAACAGAGAAAAAACTGCTGTGAAGGTTGTCATCTTATGACGCCAAACATTTTTTAAACCTTCAGAAATTAAATATAAAAATTTATCCATCAACTACCTCGAAGCAGACCATCTTTGAGTTCGATGATCCTGCGACCTCTACCTTTAATCAAGTTATAGTTATGCGAAGCCATTAAGATAGTAGTACCATTATTATTTATCGTTTCAAGTAGTTGAACTAACTCAAAAGCAGCTACCGGATCAAGATTTCCAGTAGGCTCATCCGCCAAAATTAGCGAAGGTTCTTTAACAATGGCTCTTGCTAAAGTCACTCTCTGTTTTTCACCACCTGATAGTTCATAGGGGTAGTGGGTCCTTTTACCCTCAAAACCTACCATATCTAAAGCGTCCTCTACTCTATATGCTATTTCGCTTGCATCACAACCAATAACATGCAAGGGAAGTGCAACATTATGGAAAACATTTCGATCATTTAAGAGGTGATAATCTTGAAAAACCATACCTATATCTCTTCGTACAAGCGGAACCTGGCTTTTTCTCATTTTATCTGAATTGAAATCACCAACATTTATTTTCCCAGAATCACAAAATAAATCAAAATAAATCAACCTCATTAAAGTTGTTTTACCAGAACCTGTTGGACCAATTAAAAAAACAAACTCCCCATTATCGATAGAAAAAGATAGATTAGTAACTCCTCTACCTTTTTGATGTGTGTAAGAAACATTTTGGAAGTCTATCATATTCATAAATTACTCAAATATTTTTTATGGAAAAAGGATAGAACAATATTGAAAAATTAAATAAAGTTAAATATGAATATTATGCCTAGTAATATGAGTAAATTATAATAAGTTATTTTAATATAATTTTTTAAAGGGAATCCATTGAACTTAATTTTTGATCTTGTTTTAGTTTCGTTATCAATACTAATGCTTTGGAAAGGCGCAGATTGGTTAGTTGATGCCGCATCTGAAATCGCTCACTCACTTAAAATATCGGATCTTGTTATAGGTCTTACTGTAGTGGCATTTGGAACATCAGCACCTGAATTTGCAGTAACAATTCGTGCTGCGATAACTGGCCAGACAGATATCTCAATCGGGAATGTTGTTGGGTCTAATATTTTTAATCTAGGTTTCATTCTTGGTGGAACAGCAATGGTAAGGGCTATTAACATAACTCCGAAACTTCTTTATAGAGATGGCATCTTTCTTCTAGTTGTAACCATATTGATCTACATCCTATTTTTTGGATTTAATGGCTGGGATGCTGCGGATGCAATCAATGCTTATGAAGGGTCAATATTATTTTTGGCTTTAATTGGATACATCATATTTTTATTTATTAAAAAAGAACCAATTGAGGAAACCCACCCAAAATCTGCAGACCTTCAGTCTTACATATGGTTTTTTGTGGGTCTTTTCTCCATTGTAATAGGCGGGCATTTAATGGTTGAGCATGCGTCAAACCTAGCTCGTGCCTTTGGCGTCTCAGATTGGGTTATAGCGGTCACAATAGTTGCCGCAGGAACTTCAGCACCTGAGCTGGCGACATCATTGACAGCAGCATTTAAAGAAAAACATGGAATGGCAATTGGGAATTTACTTGGCAGTGATTTATTTAATCTTCTTGGAGTACTTGGTTTAGCAGGTATAATTAACCCAACTAATATCCAATCTGATATTCATTCAAGTATAGTTGTGCTAATCATAATGGTTTCTTTGGTACTTGTTATGATGAGAACAGGTTGGCAAATAACTAGACTGCAAGGGACTATTCTTGTAACACTAAATTTAATTAGGTGGTACCTAGACTTTGCAGGCTAGGTAATTACGAGTCATTTGGTACGCTATATAAATTATTCTTATTTATATATTCCCATATTGGCAATGTTACCATATACCTTATTGTAAGATCTTCTACCCACCTTGATCTTATTTTTGAAGAAGAAAGTTCAAACCTTGGAATATTTGCAAAGTGGACATCTTGTAGTATCCAATGAGGAATATCTGATGGCCTAAAACCTGGCCTTATTGCTACAATTACCTTAGCCTCATCTAAGATCTTTTTTGGTTCTTTCCAATTTTTTAAGTCTATCAAACTATCGCTTCCAATTAGATAATAGATTTCCTTCTTTTCAAGATTCAACTTGTTTTTTATATCAATTATAGAATCAATAGTATATGAGGTCCCTCCTCTCGCTACGTCTACATCTGAGTATTCAAATTTAGGGTTATCTTCAATAGCGATCTTTATCATATTGATTCTATGATCTACGCTAGTTATGCAGTTTTTGTGAGGAGGTGAAAATGCAGGAATGAAGAGGACTTTATCAAAATTCTCTACCTCACATACCGTCTGGGCTATTAGAAGATGACCAATATGAGGGGGATCAAAAGTTCCTCCAAATAGACATACTTTCATTATATTTCTTTTTGGGAAAAAACTTCGGTTAATTCAAGCACTAGTTTCTCCTGTTTTATAAAGTCTCTTCCTTTATTTATCCAATGACTTCTGGCTTTTTTGTCATTACCTTGTTTCAAGTAAGATTTAATAACCTCATAATGTACACTCTCAATTATATCAGTGTCGTAGTATAGGTCAAGAACCTGATTAAATGACATTCTAGCTGGCTCAAACTCATCCATCTTCATGTAAAGAATTCCAGTTTCATATAATTTTTTTGCGAGTTTGTTTCTTAGAACGCTCATTGATTCTGAAACTGTTTTACTATGTTCGGATTCAGGGAAATCATCAAGAAATTCTCGATACCTTTCTAGTGCTTTTTCTGTATATGACTGGTCGTTATAGTAGTTTGGACTTTCTATTCTGTAAGCCTCACAAATACGAAAACGTGCTTTTTCAAAAAAAGGACTGAAAGCCATTTTTCTAGTTAAGTTTTCATATTCTTGGATTGAAAGCATGTACTGATCGTTTAGAAAGTAAGCTTCAGCCAAAAAAAATTGTGCATCATCTCCATAATCTGTTCCTGTACCCCTTGATAGGATAAATTTAAATTCGTCTTGAGCTTTTACAAACTTACCCTGATCTAAGAAATCCATTCCTATTTTTAAATGATCAGCTAGAGGTAAACTCTCATCAGGTAAAGAAGATGAGCATCCTATAAAAAATAATAAAAAAGTTATATATATATATTTCATTTAAAAGTTTAATCTAAAAGATAAACCACCAATACCATGTGTATTATTTGGATCAAATAATAGACCTAGGTCTAGGTCAACCTTTTTAGCCTTATCTTCATTTTTAATATTTCTGTTAGCCCAAACTGCTTCTAAACCACTGATTACATGATTAAACATCATTGCACTGATACTAAATTTAGCAAAAGAAAGCCATTGGTTTGCTTCATAACGATCATCAAGGTAACTTTGTTTCCTGGGAGTTTTTATAACTATCTCAGTACTATCACCTACATCTTTTTCTTCCCAATACCACTCTGAAGATGCATCTGACCATCCTCCAACAAACTGATCATATTTCCCAATGTTCTCATAGTAATGTCTATCTTTAACCATACTAAGATCTTCACTATCTAAATAGCCTGATAGGATTGAGAGGCTATCGGAAGTAATGAATTCAGTATTAAATAAATTTACTAAATCCCCTTCAAGATGAATGGTTAAGTGATGAGTCCCAATATAGTTTCTCATAGCTTTTAATTTATTGTCAGTGAAAAACAAGCCATTATTTTCAATAACTTCTGGACCAGATTGAGTAAAATTCCACCAGTCTTTTATATTCCAATTTTCATCAGCAAACTCTTGATAGTTCATTCTGATTTCATCAGCTTTTTTGTTTGAATATATGATACTAGTTATACTAACTATCTCCGTCGCGATAAAAATTCCTGGTTTCCAGAGCGGCTCTTTATTGTACAGTTGACCAAGGCCTGGCACGATCAAAGACATAATCAAAGGTTTTCCTGGATAAAAAGTAGAATCTTTTTCTACAACCGCCTTTGTTGAATCTTGACCGAACAAAGGAATAGTAAAAAGAAAAGATAAAATTAACCTAGAAATCAAATAATATTTTGAAGTATGTCCTGTATTCCTCACCATATGAGTATGATTCTCCTTTAATTGTTCTATTGAATTTAGTTAATCCTTTGTGAATCTCTAACTCAATTGCAGTTGGATAATTATAAAAGGAAAAACCATTGACTCTCCACTGTAGACCAATAGATTTTTTCCACATTTGGTCCTCTTTTTCACGCCAGGCATCACCAAATTGAAAGATCGCTCCCAAAACGCTATTTTGCATTATAAACCATCCTAATTTTACGTGCGCCTCTCTCACTAAAGGATAGCGAATAGATAAGTCAACCAATGCTGTTTTTGTTCCCTCAATACCATAGAATGGGTACCCTTTAAGACCGCTCATACCTCCATTAAAAAAATGAAAAAATGAATCAACCTTTGTATTTGTTATATACCCACCATTTAAGTGTAAACTGGTCGTCAACCTCTCAACCCATGGAAGTTCATAGTGATAGGTAAAGTCGCCTTGAAATCTTGCTAAATTATTATCTTTAAAATTTTCTACTAGAGTACCAGCATCTGAAAGGTCAAGACCATCGATAAATTTATTTTTCTCTAGGTCAATTTTTGCAGATACTTTAAATCCATTAGATGGATTAATATTGCCATCTAAACGCGGTTTTATAACATTTAGTTTCCAGTCTAGATTTATTGATACTCCATTATAATAATCATAAGCTACTCCAGCTTCAAGACCTTCAGCGGGAAGTGACTCACTAACAAACGCTCTATATCTTTGAAATGAACTATATAGCTCTATACTACTACCATAAAAAGGAAATCTTATTCCTGGGCGAAACAGCAACATTCTAAATTTTATGTCACTATCAATCTGATAAATGTCTTGATATTGAGTTTTATCTGAAGTATTTCTAGTTAGATAAAAAGTCTCAAAGAACAGTGTTGGGTAAAATCGATTAAATTCAAAAATAAAGAAAAGATCAGCATCCATAAGGCTGTTTAAAGACATACCACCAAATAAACTTAGCCGCTCTATGATTTCACTAGAATAAAAATAAAATCCAGGCTTTACTGTACCATATTCTGCCATAACCTTGGGCATGATAAACATATTTGGAAATTGATCAACATATTTATGAGCCTTTGTTGTATCAGGCATTAGGATAGGACCGGATAGGTTTTCATTCTTTTGATAGTGAGTTTTTGAATATCCAACCAGAGTTTCATCGATCAATTGCAATGAATCTATAATCGCTATCTTATAGCCACCATTATCATATAACGAGTAAAGCACTTTACCACTCTTATTTATATTTGGCATAAAAGCACCGCCAAATACATTTGTTGCATAACCCTGCTTTTCATTTTTATCATCGATAAAATGCAGATTGAAGATGCCACTTCTATCATCAGAGTAGATAAGAGAGCCATTTCCAGCAAACGCGATATTACGTTCATCCCATAGATTATTATTTAAAACCATACTAAATATGGAATCTTGAAGCGAAATTTTTGCTATATCGCGGTAATGGTTGGTAGATATATCAAAATAGAGACAATTATCAAACTCATTGAATTTTAAACTACTGAGCATCGGTCTTTTTTCTAAATCTGTTATCTTATCAATACTATCGCGTTTCAGATCATACATGTAAACATCTTGAGCTCCATCATAAGTGGCAAGAAATGCTATACTACTATCAGATTTAATGTAAGTAGGTGAAAATGACCTGGCTCCATAAGTAAGCCTATTTTCTTTTTTTAAATTTAAATCGTATTCATATAGGTCATAGTATCTAGAACCGTTCTTATCTGGAAACTTTGGCTTTTTACTATAATAAATTATATTACCATCTGGATGCCAAGTTGGCGCAGAATAAACGGCGCCTGAGATCTTCTTTTCTGAGCTGCTATCAATATCATAGACATAGAGGTCTGTCTGCCCAAAATAATCATTATTTTTATTACTCAAATAGGCAAATACATTACTATCAGGCGCCCAAATTGGAAACATATTTGCAGTACCTTTATCTATAATTATATTAGGCTTTACATGATTTATCTCAATTGGTTTAGTAATCTTATCATAGCGCAACTTGAGTGTATTTATAAAATCGTCGTACACCTGCTCGCCATCAATATCTATAACGTTATAAAATGCGTCATTAATTGAAAACTGAAACGGGTTTGATAACTCTACCATAAGATCCTTTATAATACCAGATCCATATTTGTATGCAATGTATCTAGATAAAGCAAAGCCGGAATTATAGGTTGATTCGTTCCCAATACCTTTTTTACCAAATGTGTTCATTTCATTAAACGAAAGAAGATTATCATTAATTGCTCTATCTCTTAAGATCATATCTCTGTGAGTATCCCAATGATCCCAGTCTGCATTATCGTACATATACTGAGCTATACCTTCAGCAAGCCAGGGAGGAACAACTGTTCCAGGTATTGGATAACTCACCAAAGAATTTGGAAATCCATACAATACATCTTTCCTTTTTTCTTCTTCATACCCCATATATTGAATGTATGCTCCCGGAATCCTATTCCCCATCTTCATTGATTTTTGAAGAGAAACAATATGAGCATATTCATGTGTAATTACATTCTGCAACCACCTGTGACTACCTCTCAACTCAAAATTAAGAGGAGTTGCCCATATAACAATTTTGTTATCGTAATAATACGCTGCTCCGTTAGAATAATCATCAGCATCTCTCAATATTATATCCGTTTTATCTTCGGGTACAAAGTCATAAAACTGAGTTATCTTAGTGAAAATTATCTCAGCTACCGTGGCAGCTTCTCTTGCAGATCGTTCCGTTCCATTATGATAGTGAATGTTGAAATGCTCAGTTTTAAAAGTAAACCATTCTAACTCTGGATGATTATACTTTACTTGCCCGAATAACGAGGCATATACGGAAATTATTACAATGAGCAAACGAATCATTTAATAACAGCAATTTTAATAAGCTTTTTGTTTACATTGTCTAATGCAGGATTGGAGGATCTCACATCTATTTTACCAAAATAAACGCCAGCCTCTAGGCCTCCGATCATA
This sequence comes from bacterium, assembly GCA_004321745.1. Classification (GTDB taxonomy): domain Bacteria; phylum Fidelibacterota; class Marinisomatia; order Marinisomatales; family UBA1611; genus TMED80. Next base: position 23,000 of record SGYO01000006.1, read on the forward strand.
AAATCCCACTCTGATATTTGAAATCCATTTGATGTAACACTCTTTTCAAACTTTTTTATGAAAGAGCCTATTGAATCATATATATTCACCGTAATATGATTTGCATCAAAGGTTTCTACTCTGATCTTGGTCGAAGGTAATTGCCTTACTGGATTTGGATAGCAATAAGATCTAATGATAAGATCATTACTATTTAGTGTTGATGTATAAGGGATGTCTACCTTTCTTGAATTGGTAAGCGATCCATTTACAGTAGTCCAACTATTCCCATTATTACTATCTTGTTTATCAAATTCAATAATACTGTATTTTGTGAAAATATAATTTTTCTGATTCATGTTATGTATAAATACCAAATCATCATTTTTAGACATTGAATAGGACAACAATAAATGACCTTTATTATCATAAATATAAAGTTTACTTGAGTCTTGCGACTTCACAATGATCTCAGGGCTATCAGTGCCAACGATATCTTTAGCAAGAGCAATACCTGAAACCTTATTATCTAGAGGAAAGCCAGATAAAATGTGCAAATCACTATTATAGGTTGTAATTACACCATTTTGATCTATTAAAATTGGGTTTACTATAGCATCCATATCCAAATCAATACCAATTAAAGACGATGAAGCTTCAATATCTAGAACAGTACTATCGCTTGCTATTAAGTCTCTGGAAATTAATTTATTATTATTTTTATCAATTTCATAATTATGACTATCAGAAAAAACTTTGTCTCCATATGAGTTTTTTTCAAATAGATTTAGAAGTGAAACTTGCGAGAAATCCTCACTATAGATGGGAAAAATCATAGAATCAATAATTGCTGAGGAATAAAGCTCAATTGCACTAAAATCCGCACTGAATTTATATTCTGCGAGGTTTACACTTTCAGTTCCATACTCATAAACCTGAAGAAGTAAACCATTTGAATTTTCTAGTATTCCTAATTCAATATGTTCCCTGCCATTTAGGTAAGAATTTAAATGATGAAATTTAGTCTTTTTATTTTCATGGATATCACTCATAAACCATAGAGAGTCTCTTCCTCCAATAATAACATTATTATCAGAGCCTTGTGGTAAATAGGCTAGCCTATAATTAGCAGTTGAATCATTAAAACCATATGGCATCATATCATTCAAAATTGATACCGACATTGTATCTGATGCGGAACTTATATGTTCAAATGAAAGATTGCTACTTGAGCCATTATTGGAATTAGTATTAGGATATGATAAAGGAGTAAATGAGGGCAATTCTCCTTCATTTTGAGGGTTAGCTCTATAGTATTCTCTGTTTTCTGCAAACCACATATCCCCAAAATACCCAGAAGATGGGTCATCAAACATAAAAAATGAATCAAATCCAATATCCTGTGCACCATCAGACTCTTCAAGATCCACACCCATATGATTAATATTTTCATTAATCTTATATGAAGATATACCTTGATCTATTTTTTGTTTATCAATATGCCATATAAGAAGCCCTGAGCCAGGCAATCCTAAATCGTAATTTTGAAACTTTGTAATAACACCATTTTCATCAGTAGACATTGGTATTGAGTCTATAATAGTTTTAATGAATGATGGATATTCATCTGTTTCTTTATATATCTTATATCTTAATGAATCTATACTGACACCAGTTTTGTAATGATTATTCCGGTTTTCAACCAGAAAGTATTCAAACTCATTAATATCCACTTTTAAAATATTATTTTTACTTCTTTTCGGCAAAGTAACCTGCGAATTTGATGATATTTGAGCTGAATGGTCCCACCCCGCATAGATTCTAGACCAGGGGTCTGGCGGTGAAGGAATCAATCCCCGACCGTTATTAGATCCTTGATCCATTAAGCCAAAAACACCGATTCTACTTTTCCCATTATCAATATCCCACATTGGCGGAAGTCCAACTGCAAAACCGATCATTAAGGACAGAGTTCCATTTAAACCAAATTGGTAATCGCATGGATCTGGTTCTCCAGAAAACATAGTATTAGATATATCAAAATTTAAATGATTTTGAGATTCTGGAAGTATAACACCTTTTGAAATAGTAGCATTACCAATTGTAATACTACTTGACCCAATAGATTCAAATATCATATCAGTATCTATGTATGTTGAAGGTATGTCCTCAGGAGTTGGGTCAAGAAAAGGCAATGAAAAATCCTGACCCATCCCAGCATGAAAAACAATGATCAAATCGTAATCAGAAAAGTTAACCGCATCTTGGCCATATGCAGCCTCTAAGGAGTGAATATATAGCTCTGTAAGCCTCTTATCAGCGATACTATCTTGTCCATATGGATAATAGTGAGACATTTCATATGGTAACTCATAGGGAGAATTATCAATAGGCATAATGATACTAGAAATTGTGTCAATACCAAATTTATCATAAGAAACAGATCTGAAATAACTATCAGTAGCTTTTAATTGAGAATGAAAATATGCACCATCATGGGGAGGCGGGTCAATGTGGTATGATTCACAATCAATACCCTCAATGGTGTTAAGAAATTTTCCATTTCCTGTCGTGCTCTGCTTATTATCCTCTTTAAACTCAACCATAAGAGCGCATACTCTAAGATCGCCTGTTATTTCGGAATGTAAATAAAAAGGTAAGCTGACGATGATAAAAGCCAGGCTTTTAACAGAACTAAATTGCACAGAAATCTAGATTAATATTCCATATTTAGGGAAAATCTCATGGTATTCGTTAATGGATGTCCTGGCTCCCCATATGTATACCCAAAATCAAATCCATAACCTGCAAACCTCAGACCGATACCAAAAGTAGGATTACTTATTTTCCCTGTTTTGTCATAATAATATCCTGTTCGTATGGCGAAATACTCACCATACCAATATTCAAGGCCAAAATTATGTACTAATTTATCAAGCTCATTTGAAAGACTGCGATCATCGCTATTACCGACCTCTTTTTGACCCCACTCGTTATATATTCCCCAGCCATCATCGCCAGGATTTAAATTATCTGTTTGAACCATCTCATTTGCATCCGGTTCATTATTTCCATTAAGATCCATTGATTCATCCCAAGTCCATCCTCCAATTATCTTATCACCATATTCTCCTGAAATAGCCTTATCTATATCTCCTCCGAGAAACCAGTCATCAACCCAGGATGTAAAAAGAGCTAAATAAATTGGATCAGTATGAGCAATCTCTATTTGACCTTTTTTATTGTAATCATTCCCTGGACTTTGATTACCATCTTCATCATATCCACCTATGTAGCCGTTATCATCCCAATCCATATCAGGATAAGATGCAACCAATAACTTATCAACATCATAAACGATATTAAGCTTATTAAACTCAGAATTAACGATACCATAATTAAAACCAACTGTGAGGTTAGTTGGTTGTGGATCTGCCTGATCAGGGTCGATAAATGATACTTTCGGACCAATGTTTGATAAATTAAATCCTATTGTAAGATCATCAATCAGCCAATCCTTCTGCAGATAACCTATATCAAACCCAAAGTCTAACGAAGTACCTTTCCCTTTTTCACTACCAGCACCAATTTCAACTAAATGTTGGTAGGAGATCTTAGCATTAATACCGAAGGATTTTTTCTCAGAAATTAATGCACCATAGGACATTGAAAAGGCCGTCATATAACTTGTGAAGGTTCCTAATTCCTCGCCAATTTCACTTGTTCTTACCTGCTCACCTAAATTTAGAAAAATAATATGTCCACCAAGAGTACCAAGTTTATCATAGTGTTTCCTAAAGCCTAAGAATTCATAATACATATCGTCAGCTAAGCCTGGAAGCCAATTTACATGCATTAATGCTGCTTCCGATCCTTTTAGAAAACCTAGTCCTGCAGGGTTCCAATAACTGGCGTATGCATCATTAGCTACTGCAACCTGAGCTTCGCCCATTCCTCCTGCTCTGGCACCAGGTGCAATTAATAAAAATATAGCTCCTGCCTCGCTTTGAGCAGTAAGTGAGCTAATAAAAATTTGAAGTACAAAAAGTACTGCAATAAAACGCTTCATGGAAATCTCCTAGATAGTGTGAATTTAATATTACTTAACCTCAGTTTGTGAGGTAAAAATAGCGTTTATTTAATAATAGTACTCCTGTTTAATGATAAGTGAATATATTCAAAGGACAAAGATTATGTCAAGGTATGATTACCCTGCTAAATTACAGTCAATTAACCAACCACAATGTCATTGCAGGAAAATAAGTAATTACAATGACAGCAATTAAAAGCACAATGAAGTAAGGTAACGTTGATTTATAAATAACAGGCATTTTTTCCTCAAACCTATATGCGGACAGAAAAAGATTCATCCCAACAGGAGGAGTTAGGTACCCTAACTCTAGATTAGCAATGAAGATTATAGCCAAATGAATTGGGTCAACCCCATAATGAATACCAAGTGGAGCAATCAATGGTACTACAATAATGATTGCACTAAAAATATCCATTAGACAGCCAATTATTAAAAGAAAGATATTTAGAAGAATTAAAAATACATATTTTGAATGGATGATTTCCTTCATAAGCGAAAGAATGCTCATCGGTATCTGGGCATCAACCATATAACTTGTCAGTCCCATAGCAGACCCAATAATGATGAGCACACCTCCAACCAAGGTTGCGCAGGAAATAATAATCCTGAATGAATCATTCACCTTGATATCCTTGTATACAAATGTTTCTATAATAAAAACATAAACAACGGTAAATGCAGCAGTTTCCACCAATTTTGCATGCCCCCCAAATATGCCATATAGAACAATCAAAGGAATGAGCAGCTCCCATTTAGTCTCCCAACATATTTTCAGTGCTGCTGCTCCATCAAAATGACTTATTTGAATCTTTTTAGCATCTCCAGACAAATATGACCATATAGACAAAATGACTATTAAAAACACCCCGGGAATTATTCCAGCTAAAAAAATACTTTTTATTGATATGCCTGCAGTGACCCCATAAAGTATTAAAGGCAGACTAGGTGGAAATAATAATCCGATGGAGCCAGATGCTGTTATAAGACCTAATGAAAAATTTTTCTTGTAACCATCTTTGTATAGCATAGGAAATAAAAGTCCACCTAACGCTAGAATCGTAACGCCTGATCCTCCTGTTAATGCCGTAAAAAACCCACAAATCAACAGTACGATTACAGGAGTACCCCCAGGAAGCCATCCAAAACAAGCTTTAAAAACATTTATCAATCTATCTGAAGCCTTACTCTCAGCAAGAAAATATCCTGCCAAAGTAAAAAGAGGTATTGTTGCCAAATGAGGAGAAACTACAATCCTGTACGACTCAGCAATTACAGCAGATATGGGAACATAATCGTACCAAAAAAATAAAATTCCAAATCCAGATAAGATAATAAATATTGGTGCTCCTTTTATAATTGAAATGATTAATACTGCAACTGAGAAATAAATTATAAATGAATTTTCTCTCATTAAATCATGGAAGATCAAGAAAAAAAACGCAAAAGCTATTGCTAATAGTCCTTCTTTAGAAAATATATCGTCTTTTATTATATACAATAAATGTACCAATATAATTAAAAATCCGATAGGCATTGCTGATTGAAACAACCATCGCGGAAGATATGGCGCAATATATGCGTGGTGACCAAAAGAGAGTTCGACCATTACAAGATCAATGCTACCAATAAAAAGCAATAAAGTAATGAAAATTGCTAACCACCTAGAAGCAGAAATGATGTACCCTTTTTGATTTACATCAAAAAGAGAATAGTTTGAAAGTGATAAGAGTTTGTCATCTCTTGAGGCGATAATAGCCCCACTGAATCCAATTAATAATGTCAGATGTGATACAAGCGTTTGAGATGCTGGTATTTTGGTAAACCCAGAGAAAATTGGTTTAAATATTTCCCTAATTAGAAGATCTGAGAATGGTAAGGCTACCAATAAAATAAAGATTATGCTGGCAGCATAGTTCTCTATTTTGGTTAATAACTTCAATTAAAAAACCTATTTTAATTTTGAGGGCATTTTTTCTTTTAATTTAATTACCCTATCGAAAATTTCCTTTTCAACAATATTTCCACGTATCAATGGATACATAGACTCAACTAAAACATTCCATTCATTAATTTGTTTTTGAGATAAATTATTTACCTGTAACCCATAATTCTTCATCACGTTTACAGCTTCATCCTCTTCTTTACGATTATTTAGTTGATATTCTAAACCTATCTCTTCAGACACCTTCATCATGACCTTTTGATATTTTGGTTTTATCCTATTCCAAACTTTCAAATCAATTACTAAGGCAGCTGTTAAAATCCCCCACTTCATATTCAACATATTTTTAGTTATTCCAAAGTATTGATTTGCAGCAACATATAGCGGAGGCAATGGCATTGCATTAACAAGTCCAGTTTGTAAGCTTGAATGAATATCTGGCACAGCTAAAGGAATCGGATTAAAACCTGCCTCATCCCATAATTTGGCTGTTTTATAGTCTCCTGCCCAAGTCCATATTTTCTGTTCTTTTAAATCCTTGGGAGTATGGATTGTATTAGTTGTAAACCAATATACCCAGCCAACATCAACCATTGTAAGTACCTTAACACCATTTTTTTCAGCTCCGCTAACAAGATCTTCTTTGATTTGGTCTCTTATGAAGTCAATATCTTCATACTCTTGAAATAACAGAGGTATAAAGCAATATGTATATTGAGGATTAACTTCAGATAAACCCTCAGCTGAAATGGCCGCGCCATGAATCTGTCCAATTCTCATCTTTCTGATCATATCTCTTTCATCTCCAACTATCCCACCTGGGTAAATTCTTAATCGAATATTACCTTTTGTTTCTTCTTTCCATCTTTCACCCATTTTAGCAATGAGAGCATACCAAGGGGTGCCCTCTGGGGCCAAGGTTGCCATTTTTATAACAGTTTTTCTCGCATCTATCCAATCTGAACTGATCATTATAAATAAAATATAAACTATGATTTTTTTCATACTATGTCACCTTTTTAGTAAAAAAACTCATCTATGTTATCTAATAGCCATTCAGCTCTATTTTTACTTATTGTGTTTGTTAACTGAAATTCTTTGGATGACTTAATATCGATGTTTAAAGCTTGATTTAAAAGAGAAATAAACTCATCTTTTTTTTGTCTCGTTTTTGATACCGATTCTGCATACGTAAGATACGGCCCCATATCTTTTCCATCTGATACTTGAATTGCTTTTTGAAACAAATTCTTTGATATTGAGTCTGCTTCATTTGGCGCAAGTAAAGGGTTGTTCATTGTGTATGAGATGAGTGCTGTAAGAGCAGCACCATTATTCCAGGATGAGTCAACGCTAACAATCGAATTAAGTAATTTACCCACTCTAGGTAACTTTATGATCCATTCGGGATTGCCACCACTAGAACTTATTGCACCACCGTAAGCTGCCGCAGTCCAGTAAAACAGTCGAAAATATTCCTCTTTTTGTCCAATTTCTAAAATATCTACAATTTCAGAACCATCATTTGAAATAAGCCATTTATAAAAATTATGATCTATATAACTAAGTGTGGAATCACCATATTGAACAGCCTCAGCAAAGTAGTTATGAGCTTGAAGCTCAAGATTATTTGCCTTTGAGTAATTTTCTAGCATCATCCTATCAGATTCTTCTATCAAAAACCCAAATGCATATGTTGTCAATGATTCGACATTCAATATAAGAGCTTCAAGATCATTAGGATTAATTTTTAAGCGTTCATCTACTTTCGCTAGGGATGTAATTTTATATATTCTACCAGCTAATTGTGGATTTTTATCCAATACATACAGTGTTGGACTGCAAGAACATATAAATAAAGAAATTAGTAAGTAAGATAATCCTTTAATGATAAGATTCTTCGTAGATTGGAAAAGAATCACAAAGCTCTTTAACCTGCGATTTAACATTTTGAATAGTATCGTCGTTATCAGCATCAGTTACTACAGTGTTAATAAAACTAGCAATCTTTTTCATTTCATTACTACCCATATTTCTTGTCGTGATAGCTGGAGTTCCTACTCGTATTCCACTAGTAATAAAAGGACTTCTTTGATCAAATGGAACCATATTTTTATTTACTGTAATCCCAGCTTTTTCTAGTGCTTTTTCTGCAGCCTTGCCTGAGATGCCTTTATTGGATAGATCCATTAATACAACATGTGTATCAGTACCACCAGAGACTATATCATAATCCATTTCAATAAACTCTTGTGCCATTACTTTAGCATTATCAACAATTTTCTTTGCATAAAGTTTAAATTCATCTTTAATAGCCTCTCCAAAAGCGATGGCCTTTGCAGAGATTATATGCATTAGCGGACCACCCTGCATTCCTGGCATTACGGAAGAATCAAGAAGTTCTGAAATCATTTTAGTTCTTCCTGATTTTGGTGCGATCTTACCCCAAGTATTTTCTCTATCTTTCCCCATCATTATGATACCACCTCTAGGCCCACGAAGCGTTTTGTGAGTAGTGCTTGTAATTACATCACAGTAAGGTACCGGAGATGGATGAACACCCGCAGCTACAAGACCGCTAGGGTGAGCAATATCTGCCATCAAAAAAGCTCCTATTTCTCGAGCAACTTCATAAAATTTATCAAACTCTACATAACGGGGATATGCACTTCCTCCACAAATTATCATTTTAGGCTTATGCTCTTGAGCTAGTGATCTGACCTCGTCAAAATTGACTCTACCCGTCTCTTTGTCAACATGATAAGAAATTGAATTATATAATTGGCCAGAAAAATTAACAGCACTCCCATGTGTAAGGTGTCCACCATGAGATAATTCCAAACCCATAATAGTGTCTCCTGGGTTTAAAAAAGTCATAAATACCGCCATATTTGCTTGTGAACCTGAATGAGGCTGAACATTTGCATATTCAACACCAAATAACTTTTTCAGCCTATCAATTGCTAAATTTTCAGCTTCATCAACATGTATGCATCCACCATAATAACGTTTACCAGGATAACCCTCTGCATATTTATTGGTCATAATTCCACCAGCAGCTTCTAATATTGCAGGACTGGTAAAATTTTCTGAAGCTATGAGCTCAAGAGTGTCGTGCTCTCTATTTTGCTCTCTATTAATAATTTCGTATAGTTCTGGATCAACTTTCTTAATGTATGACATTTATTTCTTCCAATTACTTTCAGGTGATAAATTATCTGTTACCCAGTCATAAGGTGCAGTAGTTGTTCGTATAATCCCAGATCTTTTTACTTTATTTTCTGCCATAAACCACTGAGCTTTGCCATACAATAAATCTTTTGCATTATCTTTAAGATATTTAAGTCTATTAAATCCTCGATAACTCATTTTTTCAGCTTTAACAAAATTATCATAAGCTAATTTTGCGACAATTTTATCATCAACAGTTAGAGGATTTTTCTTCAAAGACTCCCAAGCTTTATAGTAGACCTTACCTTTCTGCCCATACCCATTACCGCTATTGTCAATAAGATTAATAGATTTATCGGCCCAACGAAGTGCTTTGCCGTAGTTTTCAGAATCAATGTAAATATCTGATATATTTATCGCCACTCTACCATCTCTGGGGTCAATTTTAAATAATGACTCATAAGCAGAGGCTGCCTCATCTAAGTCATCAGTTTCCCAACATACCTTACCAAGCTTTTGATACGCAAGTTTACTAGTAGGATCTTTTGAAATAAGTCTTTTCAAAATATCCTTGGCTTCATCTACTCTTTCAGCCTTTATTAATCTTTCGGAGTAATCTAGACCATAACTAATATTATCAAGATTATCCATATAACGCTTCTCATACACCTCAAGAGGGTTTTTACCACTACTTTCATACGCAACAGCTAGCTCACTTTGAGCAACATCATTTGTATCATCTATTTTAAGAATTTTTTTGAGTATTATAATTTGATCATCATAATTTCCCTGATCTTTGTAAATCTTAGCTAAGTCATTAAGAATACTTATATCATTAGGTGCAATATCTACTAGTCTCTCGTACTCAATGATCTCTTTATCTGTTTTACCTTGTCTCTTGTAAGCATATGCTAATTGTTTCCTAAGTTGAACATTTTGTGGAATTTTCTGAAGTCCATCAAGTAAAACAAACTCTGCACTATCAAATCTTCCAATTTGTGTATAGGCAAATGAGTAATATTGATATATCTCTTCTGGTGGGGCATATACTGCATTCCACTCATCACAACTGAGATCAGTAATTTCGCTATATACCCTTATAGTCTGTTTCCAGTCGCGATTTCTATAATACTCAGCAGCGCTGCTCATTAATCTAGGACATCTTACATCTCTCAGTGAATCTAAACGTGCTTTTTCTTTAGCGAAATCACCCCCAGAACCATCTTGTGGAGGAACACACATTGAAAATATAAAAATAAAACCAATAATAATTAAGAATTTGTTTAATAATAACTGCATATTATCTTTGTCTCCTTTTAATAAACCATATATCTGCGATACTAATACCAATCTGAAACCCTCTTAACCGTTCTTCATTAAAGTCAGATGCTTCGAAACTTTTTAAACTCGAGCTGTAAGCAAAATCTATCTGGTTTCCTACAGCTTTAAATTTATATCCAAATCCTATAGAGTATCCAAATTCAGTTACACTGTTTTTGCTTTTAATTCTTATTGAGCTATCATCAGACAATTCATCAATAGCAAAATTATTAAAAAATAAGCCAGAGCGAAACGTAAGGTTATCTAAAAATTTAAAAGATTGTTTATTAGGATACCATATGGCTCCAAATGATATTTTATCATTTTCAATAATACGCTTATTAAACCCGTTTGGTATTTGGTTGCTGTAAGACGCATTTTCTTTACTTTTTTGGTATTCAAACGAAACCTGAAATCTTTGGTAAATTGTGTTTGATGCTCCAAAACTAAAAGATAAAGGCTCATGAATATTTGAAATCCTACTTTGCTCTGGATCTGGAACATCATTAGGGTTAGGAAAATCATATCCAGGATTTAAATAATCGTATGAAAAATCATGATATCCATTTTTATTTGTATCAAAGTATGGATATAATTTTGTTTGAATCGCCTCTAGTGGTTTAAAGGCAAAGTGAGATCTTAGAAAAAAATCATAACCAAAAGCGTAATGTTTTAAAAATAATATAGTATTTACGCCAGAGTAATTAAGTCTAGAGGATATAGCATATGGGATTTCATCAACTAATAAATTTTTGCTCTGCCTTGATGACCCAAAAAGAAGTTGAAATGTCAAAGCCAGGTTAGTACGCGAAAAAATAGAGGTTGATGCAGATATATCAAATGCCATTACTCCACCAGCCTGAACAAATTGTTTTTGTAAGTCTAGAGTATCTTCAAAAGCAATTAAGTCATTACCCAGAGAATCAATCATATTTATTTTTTGATATGAATATGGATGAAGCTCAATACCTATAGCATATTTGTTTTTTATCGGAATGATTAGCTGCGCAGATTGTAAATTTGAATATCCGTTCTTGGAGTTATTTTTAAGCGTAGATTCAAATCCACTGTATGATAGAGATAAAAAAGTATATTTTAGATTAGGCCAAGTCGTTGGATTAGATAGACTAATATTTTGCCTGTAAGATGGAACAAGCCCAAGGGAACTTGAACCACCAGCTGAAGCAGAATTCCAATCTTGCAGATCACCTATTCCATAACTATTGAAAGGCCCTTGTGATAAACATAATGAAATAAAAAAGATTGGTCTAAAAACATATCTAAGGAGAAACATAGAATATCTCTAACTTATTGTTAATATGGCTTAGATCAAAATTCACACTTTCAAATAGATCATTAGTTGTACTAGCAGAAAACTTTAGGCCAACATTTGTAAGTGAATCAGTCATTAAAATAGACTGAAAGTATGATTTTAATGAGATTTGTAATTTATTAGAGGCCACTATAGCAGAAGAAAAATACATACCTAAGTTTTCATATGGGTCAGCGTTAAATATTGATGAACCAGAATTCGGTAAGAACTTAAGAGGGTCCATTCGTACTGAAAAATTATCCAGTGAGTCGCCAGGTTGGAAAAGCGATAAATTAGCAGAGCGTATAACAGAATATTGAGGTAAAGATAGTGAGTCAAATGGAATGTTAAGAATTGCTCTACTTCCTCTTGCTCTACTAATTAAAATATTATTATTTCCGTTGTCATCAATTTCTAAAGTTTCTATAACAGAGATATCTTCTGAAACATAAATGATCCTCGTCAATGTATCTACCACAGAAGAATCAGGATTTGATCCAATTTCTCGTCTATAATACACTTCAATTTTGGGGTCCAAACTACCAGAGCTATATTCTCTGCTATATAACTCAAAAAAAGAGCTACTTCCTGACGGCAATGACAATGAAAAGGTTCTATGAAGAGTTAGGGTGTCAATAATTGTTTCAACTACACTACCAATATCCCATTTAAGAACAGTTTCTTGAAAAGTACTTATGGTATCAGATGTATCAATTACTACTTCAACAGATGGTATTCCTACATTAACCCATTCATCAAAAACTACATTTCCAAGTTCAGAGACCAAACTATTGCTTTCATCAAAAATTGAATCAGTAGAAAAACACAAATTCAAGTTCGGATTATTTTCAATTAAACTGTCTCCAGAAAAAACTTTAAAGAAAATACTATCTACTGTAACTGTAGAATCAAAAAATGTATCCCAACTGTTCGAAGGAAAATTAAATAATGAACTTAAAAATGTAAACTCTTCATTAGACCCAACAAACAACTTATTATAGCCACTTATATTCGGTGATATTTGATAATTGTATCCAAAAATATCTGTTATAAGCAAAGTGTCAATATTATTATCTATATTTGATAAATCATTATAAATTGGCTCTTCTGTGCAGCTAGAGAAAAAATGTAAAAAACAGGTTAAGCAAAAACCAAAAAATAGTCTAAATGATTTCATAAAATAATTTTCTAGGAATTGACAGTCTATTTTGAGGTAATATCAGAGACAATTTGATTTAGAGACTCTGTCATTGCGTAAAAATCTATATCCTCTAAATCTTCTTGCTCAAACACTGTTACTTTTTTCTGATTATCTTTGAAAGCAGCTTTTTTAAGTAGTTTAGGGGAAATTTTTTCACCAGGTCGATCCATAATTAAAATTGCGTCAGCATTATAACTTGCAACATCATAAATATTAAGCTTATTACCTTTGATCTTTGGATCAATTTCAACGCCCATTTTAACCAAATCTGACCTATCTACTTTTGAATAATCATCTAAGTCATGAATGACTAAAACAGATTTAATCTTTTTGTAAAAATCACTGATACCCTCATATTCATTTTTGTAATAATTAGGTATCAAGGCAGATTGCCACCCATTACATACAAGAATATCTGGGACCCAAAACAGGTGAGGTAATGTGCTAAGAACAGCTTTAGAATAATAAGCATAACGCATTGAATTATCCATTAAAACCCTACCGTTTTTTGATTTATAAAGTAAATTATTTAGAGGCTGAAACCATTCATCACTCTCTAAAAAATAAACCTGAACACGAGTTTTTGGTATAAAAGCGCTTTTTGCACTAGCGATCTCTTCTTCTCCACAAAAAGAAAATGGTATTTCTCGCAGTCTAATGACTTCTCTAAGTATATATTTTCTCTCACTAATGAAACCATATTTTGGTAATATTGTTCGAATGTCGTGCCCTAACTCTTGTAGTAGAGTTGGAACTGCTGTTGAAAATGAAGCAATATTAGAAACGTTCGCGAATGGAACAATTTCAGTAGTACTAAAGTATATTTTTTTGGACATAATTTATGTTGGATGGGGGTTAATCAATAGATAGTTTTCTGAGGGCGTCTTTGGCTTTAGGGTAATACTCACTACCAGGGAAATAATCAATTAGTCTTTGAAATTCTTCCTTAGCTTTTCCAATGCTACCCATGCTTTGATATGATAACCCTAGTTTTAACTGAGCGTCATCATCCTTGTCCGTACCAGCATAATTGAACACTTTGACAAATTCTGCAATAGCTCTTTTAAAATCTTTTTTTGAGTAATAACACTCAGCAAGCCAATACTGGCAATTGTCTGCTAAATCATTGGTGGCATCTGAACTAACAAGCTCATAGAAGCCCTTGATAGCATCGTCATATTGTTGGTTCTGAAAAAATCCTAAACTTTTCATATAATGTTTCTTGTACTTAGCCGCATTAAACTGAGGCTCATTGGAGTTTGATGGCCCAGATTTCATTTGAGACATTTCAGAGTAACTATTTGTCAATGTAACAATCTTATTTTCAATCATAACTAATTTGTTGTAAATCTCCAAAGAAGTACTATCCATAAACTTAGCTTGATTTTCAAGTTTTGCAATTTTGTTATTTAGCGTATTAATTCTTTTCATCATAACTACAGTAATTGAATCTTGTTGCGCCTTACTACTAACAGATTTTCTAAATGCTGACATGAGTTCAGGAAGTAATAATCTATCATTAAATTCTAGAGAATCTACCAAAACTCTGACCCTATCAATTTTTGCATTTAGACGCCTAAGCTCTTTATCATAATTTTTAGAACTTTGAGGGAAAATTAATTCAAAAGACAGAATAAAAGATAGAAATAATATATATATTGAAAACTTGTTCATGATAAAACCATAATAATTAGGAATTTTAATGTAATTAATTTACCCGATAAAGGTCATAACAACAATATCTTAAAAATTTTAGTTAATCAGAATAGTTAATGCTAAAACGCATAATCAATCCGACAATTAAATAACTAGTGATTAAAAATGTACCCCCAGCTGATATAAATGGTAGTGGTAATCCTTTCACTGGTATAAGCCCTACTGTCATAGCAGTATTAACGAAGACATGAGCTAGTAATATAGACCCTAAACCAATTAAAATTAAGCTAGAAAATTTATCTTTTGAGAGGTATGAATTTCTAATGATATTACTTATAAGGTACCCAAAGGTAAATAGTATTGTAATGATTGCAATGAAACCTAACTCTTCTCCAATTACTGATAAAATGAAATCAGACTCTTGTACTGGTAAAAACTTTAAATGAGTCTGGGTCCCTTGTCCCCAACCTTTTCCAAAAAGACCTCCGGAACCTATAGCAGTTTTACTCTGGATAATTTGATAGGCAGCACCTAGAGGATCTTTATCAGGATATATAAAAGTCAACACCCTATTTTGCTGATATGGGTTTAATAAGTCCCACAAAGGACGAGCGAATAAACCAAAGAAAATATTACCAAAAAAATACCCTGCACTAGCGATTATGTTTGTTTTAGAATAGTAAATTACTATTGCTATGACTAAAGCCCAAAGGGAGAACACGATCACATTAAATGCTGAAAGTATAGATAATACTGGAGCTATTAAAAGAAAAAGGTAAAATGGCCTTGCTCCTGCCCAATATAACATCGGGAATATAACACTAAGCATAACTAAGGAGGTTCCTAAGTCAGGCTGATTTAAAACAATCATTACGGGTAATATTGCTATTAAAATTGGAACAATTATTGATTTAAAATATTGAATTTTTATACTGTTATCTGACAAATATCTTGCCAAAGCAATAACCAAAAAAATTTTAGCAAGCTCACTAGGCTGAAAATTAAATGGCAAACCAATGTCGAGCCATCTGTAGGTACCAGCATGGGTGTTCCCAAAGAAAGGAAGTATTACCAAAAGTGAACCTAAACCGTATATGAAATAGGCGTACTTATGTATTATATATTTAGGTGTAAGAAAAGAAAATGCAAATCCAATAATCGCCAAAAATAAAAATAAAAGCTGTTTATAAAAAGGATTCATAGCTAATGATGTGCTTTGGTATGAAATACTATTCAATGCAATGAGTCCTAGTAAACTTAAAAAAAGAGCAGAAAATAAAATCTTCCATGGAGCATCATTCACATTAGGTTTTTTTATACTAATCATCTTGAAACAAAATCATTATCTAAATTTAATTTGCTAAAAACTTTTTTTGCCATCGGAGCTGCAACCGTTCCACCAGATCCTGCATTTTCTAATAAAATAACTATAGAGTATTTTTCATCATTATAATCAGCCCAGCCAACAAACCATGCATGGTTATCTCCATGAGGATTTTCAGCTGTTCCAGTTTTACCATAAATGTCAAAACCTATTACATTAATATCTGCCCTTTTAGCAGTACCATTTTTACTTATTATAGCATCTCTCATACCTTTGTGCACATTATCCCAAATTTGATGCTCTAAATTAGGAGAGGTATTCGAGGGAAGATTATCCACAAATACAAAGTGGCAGTTTGGAGCCTTTCCTTTTGTTGCTAATAAATTAACGTAATTTAAAACTTGCATTGGAGTTACTAGCAACTCTCCCTGACCGATCGCTAGATTCAATAAAACGCCCCTACTCCAACCGTACTTACCGTATCTTTTCCTCATATAATCACTATCAGGTACAAGACCAGCATGCTCATTAGGAATATCTATTTTTGTTTTTTGACCAAAACCAAAATCATTAAATGCTTTATTCAAATCTTTTAAATTAAGTTGCCTCACTGTTTTGTAAAAATAAACATCGCAGGATACTGCCATTGCTTCAGTCACATTTAATTCGCCATGACCCTCTGTATACCAGCAACCAAATATTCTATCCCCGTATTGGTAAAACCCCGGACAATATTGTTTTACTTCTTTATTAAAATGCTGAGATTTTAGAAGTGCAATTTGTGTAATCATTTTTACAATTGAGCCTGGAATATATTTACCTTGTATATACCTATTTATCAAGGGTTTATCAGGGTTAGTTCTTATATCATTCCAATCTGATTCAGTTATTAAACCAGTGAAAAAATCTGGTGGATAATCTGGAGAACTTACTGCTGCTAAAATTCCACCGTTTAAAGGTTCACCTACAAGAATTACGCCTCTTTTATCAGTCATTAATTTTTCACAATACATTTGCAGTTCTAAATCAATTGTAGTTTGTATATTACCACCTGGACTAGGCCTTGTATCATTAAGCTCAGCTGCAGAGCCAACCTCTCTGCCTGAAGCATCCACTTCATAAAAATACGTACCTCTTTTTCCTCTCAAAAATGATTCATAATACTTTTCAAGTCCTGACCAACCAACTAAATCACCAAGTTCATATAATTCTTTATTTTTTAAATCTTTTCTAATTACCCTATCAACCTCTTTAACATACCCAAATAAATGAGGTGCTCTAACTCCATTGGGGTAGAACCTCTCTGGAATTTGGTCATAATATACACCTTCAAGGTTAAGTTTATTCTCCTCAAGATTTGCTAATTGTAAAAAACTCATATCCTTAGCTAATCTTGTGGGAGAAAAGCGCCCTCGATAATATTTTTTAAAATTTGACTGAATGATACTTGAATCAGCCTCGATATAATCAGCAATCAATTTGAACTGTTGATTTTTATTAGACATTTCACCAGGGATAGCTGTAAGAACGTATACGGGATAATTATCTACAAGGATTTCTCCTTTTCGATCTAAAATTAAACCTCTAGGAGCATTTTTTGTAACCTTCCTAATCCTGTTTGTATTTGACTTTAACCTGTATAGTTCATGCTCAATTATTTGAATCTGAAAGTATCTAATACCCAATACCACAATCATAGCCCAAGCTACTACCCTGGCAATTAAAAATTGCCTACTTGATACGATATTATCCGATTTTAGCATATGCTACTGTATTTTGTATAATGGTGTTATTACTTGTAAAATTCCTATGAAAATCAATGTGTACATAGATGTTGCTAGCCATTTTATAATGAACATAGATGGACTCTGGATTAGCAATTGTTGATAAACTATTAGAGAAAATATCAAGAATTGAACCAATAATATAAATACCCATATTGAGGTAAAATATATTTTGTTCAAACGTTGATTCTCCTCTTTCAGAAAGGAACTGAAATATCCTGTCATAGTGTAAACAAGAGGCGTTAATCCAAAGAACTGATTAGTCCCAGATGAAAGATCTATGAATAAACCAATAAAAAATCCAAAGAGTGTGCCAACCATACCTCCATTTTTTATGGAGATATAAAGCAGTATGATAACACAAAAATCAGGATCAATAGTACCAACTGAAAAAAATTCTGAACTCCAAGATTGAAAAATGAATGTTGCTAGCAGGATGAGTGTGTACTTAAAAAATATCATTTTTCACCTAACACAATGAAAACATTTTGTATTGATTCAAAATCATTTTGAATACTTACATTTATTACCTTTTGATAACTACCTCTTTCATCATAAACTCCTGATACAGTACCAACTGGAAGTTTGGGTGGATATATTTTACTAAATCCTGATGTAATTACTCTATCTCCAATGTTCACTTCAACATTTTTTTGGATTTCATAAACTTTACATGTGTTAGAATCAAACCATCTAAGAATACCAACTGCACCACTAGGCATTATTCTCACACTTAACCTAAAATTATTATCTGAAATAGATTGGACTATTGCAGAGTTTTTACCAACCTGTATTGTTTTGCCAATTACTCCATATGGAGTCAAAACAGCTTGATTTGTAAAAATACTATCTCTACTTCCGACATCAATGGTCAGAGCTTTTATATTTGTCTGAATGCCTTTATTGATTATACTCGCAGGAATAATCTTTAATTTAGTTTCTCTTTTGAAATCTAAAAGCTCTCTCAAATTTTTATTTTCATCAGCTGCATATAAAATGGATTCTAACTGAAGATTAAGCTGAAGGTTTTTTTCTCTAAGAAATTGATTTTCTTCACTGACAATAGCCAAAGATTTCACTTTTACCATTGGGGAAGATAAAAAGGAAACTATATCAGATGAGAACCCTCTAACAACGCTCATTTCATCATTATTGCGATTAAATAAAAGAGATATTGATAAGGTCACAGTGACTGCAAAGACAAAGTGATCCTTGTTTTTGATAATAAATAATAAAAGGTTGCGCATGAACAACCGCTAAAGTAAAACAGCCTCGTATTTTTTAAGATTTTCTAAGACCATACCAGTGCCTTTTACCACAGATAGCAACGGGTCTTCTGCGACGTTAACAGGAACATTTGTTCTTTCCCTGATAATTTGATCAATTCCGCGAAGTAGACTGCCACCTCCAGCTACAATAATACCTCTTTCAAGAATATCTGCAGCTAGTTCAGGAGGTGTTTGCTCTAAGCATCTTTTGACCGCTTCAACTATGGCATTGACAGGATCTTTTAAAGCTTGCCTAATTTCGTCTGAGCTCACTTCAATTGTTTTTGGAATCCCGGTAACTAGATCTCTACCTCTGACTGAGATAGTTTTAGTATTCATTTGCATAGCCGAACCAACTGATTTTTTTATTGACTCGCTCATACCTAAGCCAATCTCTAATTTATGCTCATTCCTAAACCACTGTAATATAGATTCATCCATCTCATCACCTGCAATTCGAATGGTCTCTTTGGTTACCACACCATTTAATGATATAACCGCTATTTCTGTTGTGCCACCACCAATATCAACAATAATATTGCCAATTGGCTGACTAATGTCCAAACCTATACCAATGGCAGCTGCTACTGGTTCCTCTATTAAATAGACCTCCCTAGCATTTGCTCTTTCGCCGGAGTCTTTAACAGCTCTTCTTTCAACCTCAGTAACCCCTGAGGGAACACATATCACCATTCTTGGACGAGCCATTCTGCTAAAATTAATTTTATTAATAAAACCCTGCAACATGCCATCTGTCATTTTAAAGTCAGCAATAACGCCATCCTGAAGAGGCCTAATTGTTTCAAGGTCTCTATGGGTTCTACCTAACATTGCTTTAGCCTCATCACCTACAGCAACAATAGTGTCATCATGGATGGTCCTTGCGACTATAGATGGCTCATTTATTACAACACCCTTACCCTTTAACCAAATTAGAGTATTTGCGGTGCCTAAATCAATTGCTATATCGCCCGAAATCCAGTTAATAATACCTGATAATGATTTTTTATTCATTTATAAATGTATTTGTAAAATATCGACATTTAATTTAATGATTATTAATCAGATACCTTGGTTTATTTTTTTGAATGACATTTAAAAATTTTGGCCAATAAAAGGCCTATCAAGTTTAAAATCACCAAAACCATTTTGATCTTTGAAAACAAATTGCTTGTTCAATCTGCTGTAATACCAAACCTGATATATTGATGAGCTTGTGCTTGTAGAATTTGACCTTTCTATTTGGTCTGGGGGACCAAAAAGAATGTATATCATACCGAAATCAGTTTCCCAGCCCTCTCTCCAAGACATATTGAAATATTCGTTTACATAATTAACCCTTATATAATACTCTTCCATAAGTTCATTAATGCTAGTATTGGGGGTTGGGTCTCTCTCTTTCCAAAATGATAAGAAAAGAGATTCTAGTTCTTTACCTTTTTTACCTTTAGCTTTTTTTCTCTCATCATTAGTAAGAATGTATCTCATTTGCTGAAATGAATTTTCTACATTATTGACAAACCCAGATAGACCTGGCTTAAAAATAGAAATATTTTTAATAATGGATCTTTCTTTACCATTTTGTTTAATTATAAACTTAGGATTAAGTCCAAGCCTAGATAAATCATCTTTTTTTAATTTATACCTGGTTACAAAATACCCCTGAGGGGTTTCATCGTTCTCTATTATGATAACTGCATCCTCTTCATTTTTTCCATCTAGGAACATTTCAACCTGATATTGCCCTATGTCTACAAAACCAGATATAATCAAAGTTAAACCATCATCAATATTCGTTATTCTTTTTCCAGTTAAAGGAAACTCACCATCATTAAAACCCCAATTGCCCTCAAGATTCGTAACAATAATAGGTTCAAACAAAATAGGGGTTTTGTCTTTTTTAGAGAAATCTAATTTGATTTTTTTCGAACCTTTATTTCGAGTATCTTTATCGTACAATTCTGAATCAATTATATATTCATCCTTACCAACTTTTAAATTCACAAAGTGCTTTTTGGTTCTATATTTTGACTGAGTTTGTATATAATCGTTTGTAATAATTGAATCTGACCACATTGTTCTAAAAATACGCTTACCTTTTTTATTTCTTAGTGAAATGGAAACGTCATAAGAAGCAAAAAAGAATTTTTCTTTTTTAATAAACTGTAGGCTTTGAAATGGAATTTCAACAAAAGCTGTAACAAGGATAGAATCCTTTGAGAAAGGTTTTGAAAATTTAATTAAACTGTATTTTCCAACGTTACTTAGGACTTTATTTTTGTTTTGTCGCTGACAATAGCTGTAATTAACAGAAAATAAAAATATAATCAAAATAAAGCCTGAAATTTTCCTCACAAATCTTTTCTCCATTTAAATCTAATTAATCCCTCACTGGTACCCATCCAAATATACTTACCAATGTTTTCAACAGTATTTACAGAACCTATAAAATCAAAATTGTACTCACTTACACCTTTTGACTTTAAATTAATTCTAAACATACCTCCATCTGTAGCTAAAAAACAAAATTTACCTAATAATAAAATATCATTAACATCTAAACCTTTATAATCAGATGCAGGAATAGCCAAATCCCAAAATTTTTCTTCAATATCAAACAATACAATGCCAATATTTGTTGCAAAATAAACTAAATTGTTTTGCTGAAAAATAGAAGTAACTCGAGAAACTGGAAAATCCAGATATGAGTCCCCAATTGATAATGCATTCATAATCTGAGGATTATTTTTATCATAAAGATATATACCTGTTCTTGTAGCTATCCAAACGCCGTAATCATTCAAAAATAAATCGTTAACAGGATGATTATAAAATAAATATTCGAAACCCATCGGTTCTTCTCTTTTTGTTTTTCTATCAATTTGCCTAACCCCATAGTAAGAGCCAATCCATACAAAATTTGAATCTCCAACCATAGAGGTAATATCAGTATTTGGAATACCTCTTTCCTCACCAAGTGTTCTCCAATAATTTTCTGATTTGTCAAAAACTAATACAACACTATTACCACCAACCCACAATACATTATCAAAATCATATAATGAGTGAATTTCAGTTAAGTTCATATTAACAGTTACATCAAAATCAAAATGATCAGCTTGGAATGTTCTAGTATTTAATTTAGTTACACCCCTTCCAATATCGTATCCTTTAGATCCAATCCATAGTTCTTCATTATTATGAAACAATGCATTAATATTAGACCCACGTATACCGAATTCGGTTGGAAACATTGCCTCCATTGTTTTGTTTCCCTGGAAAAGAGTACCATCAGATGTCCCTATCCAAACATCATTATGTTTTCCAATTAAGCCACTAGTTATATCGATATATCTCCCATAGCCATCAATCAACTTTGAACCGGATGCCATCCAACCAGACATTAAAGCATAATCATTTAGTACAGATGCAATTTCTGGCTGTTCGTTATATTTGCCACTACTCCAAACGATATTTATTTCATCAGGCATTGGGTATATACCAGCTAAAACTCCAGAGGATTTATCAAGCTTAACATAAACTGCGCTTGCTTTTGCCCAAATGTAGTTTTTTGAATTTCCTAATTGTACTATTCTATCATTTTTTCTTAGACCAATATCAACTAAGTCTATTATTCTCCAATCACCCTCTCTTGTATATGAGTATTGCAGAGATCCATATGAAGATGCCCAAATGATGCCAGTACTATGATCAAAATGGACACTATTAATATTATTATTATCTAAGCCTTGAGCTGTTGTAATTGGAAAGTCATACTGATTACCGTATAGGTTATACCTATAAATACCACCATGACTTGTTCCGATATAAAGAAATTCATAACCCTCTGATATTGAATTTATACTACCAGGTTCTTTAAACAGCAACCAATCAAAAGGCCTGTATTTAGCACTAGGCTGTGAAGAGCATAATGAAATAAGAAAAAGAAAATAAACGCCAATGTAGCTAATCTTCTTTTTATCTATTTTCATTCTTAGTCAATATTTTTATGATGATAGGTAAAAATCTCTTTTAATGAATCAACTGTAATTGGAAATACCCCTATTTCTTCACAAACTCTTCCTGCTGCAAGGTTAGCAATGAAAGATGATTGCAATGGCTCAACACCGCAAATATCATTTATCGCAAATGTGGCAATAACTGTATCACCCGCTCCTGATACATCATATACCTTTCGAGCTTTTGTTGGAATTTGATCAAGATTATCATTGTGATAGAGCGACATTCCATCTGCACCTAATGTAAGAAGCAAGATTTCACAATCAATATATTCTTTAAATGAAAAACCAGATTCAGGTAACTCGCCAAACTTTTTATCCCTCACAATTGCGTTAAACTCTATCAAATTAGGCTTAAACAATCGAACTCCTTTGTATGCATCGTAGTTATTTTGTTTGGGATCAACATATACAGGTATATTGTTTTTAGCTGCAACATTTATAACATAGGATATAACATCTTTTGTTAAGGTTCCCTTATTATAATCTTCAATGATTATGCCATCAACATTAGCAAATTTCAAATCAAAAATATTTTTTAATTCTTGCTCTATTTCAGAATTAATATCATTCGTGTCTTCTTTATCGAGTCTAGCAACTTGTTTTCCGTCCGCTATAATACGAGTTTTTACACTCGTCGGCCGACTATTATCTTTTACTAAGTGCAGGCTTATATTATCATTATGCTTGAAACATCCCTGCAACTCATCATGATTATTATCGTCTCCGGCTATTCCTATAAGCTCAACAGTTACTCCTAAACCTGACAAATTAAGAGCTACATTTGCAGCCCCCCCTGGCTTATGAGATTTTCTATCAATTGCAACAATTGGAACGGGAGCCTCTTGCGATATGCGATCTACCTTACCAAACTCATAAGCATCTAGAATGATATCGCCTATGACAAGAATGTTTTTCTTTGTGTAATCCTTGGAGATATTATCGATATCAATAAGCATGGGAACTATTTCTCCTGACCATCGTTAGGCATGTTCAATCTGTTTCCATCTACCTCTTTAGCTTTATGAGAATCACTATTATTATCACGTCTTACATTACCAGAATCCTTTTGAACATTTTGTCTATTTTCGGAGTTTTTTGAATTTTCAATATTCGTTTTAGACTTATTTGCATATGTTTTTTTGCGATTGTCATCTACACTCTGTTTAGATGAACGTCTACTGTTTTGTTTTCTTGAATTATAGGGTCTTCTCTTTTTAGTCAGGTCTTTTGGACTGTTGCTAACTATTTGTTTTTGATCAGAATCTGGATTTTTATTAGTTGAATGCCTTTTATCACTTTTTCGTTGTTCTTTATTCGATGATGCCCTACTACTATTATTTTTATTTTGAGGTCTTCTCTTGTTTGTAAAACTAGTTTTTTTACCATGCCTTCTAGGTCGTCCCGACCGGATAGATTTAGACCTTATCTTTGAAATATGTCCATTGTCCATGAATATTAACACTGAGGCAAAGTTTTTCACCAGATCTTCATTAGGAGAGCTCACTATAATCGTAGTTCCAAGTGTCCTATTCATTCTTTTTAGCTGAGAGCGAAATTCTTGTTCCATATCATTAGTGATATACATGCCATATTCATCAATCAATAAAACTCTAGGATCGCTTTCTAGAGAAAGTACCATTCCAACCCAGTGTAATTCACCTTTCGTTAAAGATGATACTGATCTATCCCAAAGATGTTTGAATTTGGGACTGCTAAAATGCCTTTTCATGATAGTATTAGATTTTTTCCCATACATTTTGGAAATTATCTTGCCTACTGATGTCCCGGTGCCATAATCATCAAACCCATAGTTATAAAAAATCTCATCATGCTTTTTAACTTTACCAAACCAATTTGTTTCATAAGTAAAATTTTCAAAGTAAAGATCCCCAGATGATTGTTTCTGGGCACCAGATAAAATCTCTAAAAGCGTTGTTTTACCACTACCAGGGGGGCCCACCAGAGCGTAAATAGTGCCCGGGTGGATTTCAAGTTTCTTGACATTAATGGCCTCAAATGAGCCATAGTTCTTTTTAAGACGATCAACTTTAAAAATTAATCTTTTTATTTCATTCATTATATACCTCCAAATAAATGAAGTTTACAGAAAGGTATGTAATGCTTAATTAATGTTCCTCTAACCAGCGCTCTGCATCTAAAGCTGACATGCATCCAGTGCCAGCAGCTGTAATGGCTTGACGGTATACCTGATCTTGGACATCTCCGCATGCAAAAACACCTGGTACGTTTGTATTTGTAGTATCAGGATGTGTGGTAATATACCCCTTATCATCAAGGTCAATTTGACCCTTAAAAATACCTGTATTAGGAACATGTCCTATTGCCATAAAAATACCATCACAATCGACATCTTTTAATTCTCCGGATACTGTATCTTTAATTTTAACACCAGTCACTCCGGTTTCTTTTGAACCATAAATGTCTTCAACTGCACTATTCCACATTATATCGATCTTGTCATTAGCGAACACTCTGTCTGCCATAATCTTTGAAGCTCTAAATTCATCTCTTCTATGAACAATAGTAACTTTTGAAGCAAATTTAGTCAAAAATATTGCCTCCTCAGCTGCAGAATCACCTCCCCCAACTACCAAGACCTCTTTTTCTTTAAAAAAGAAACCATCACAAGTTGCACAAGCAGATACTCCATATCCCATAAGTTCTTTTTCAGAATCTAATCCTAAAAGCTTAGCCGAAGCACCGGTTGAAATAACTATTGTATCTGCAGTGTATTCATCATTATTTACCCAAACTCTAAAAGGATTTACTGAAAAATCAGTTTTTGTAACAGTCTTATACTCACACGTGGCACCAAACCGTACGGCCTGTTTTCTCATGTGATCCATTAATTCGGGACCCATTATTCCATCAGGAAATCCTGGGAAATTTTCAACATCAGTTGTTATTGTAAGCTGACCTCCAGGCTGAGAACCTTCAAAAACAAGAGGTTCTAAATTTGCTCTTGCTGCGTAAACTGCTGCTGTTAAACCAGCCGGACCAGAACCAATGATGATGACTTTTCTATGCATGAAAATTAATTAATAAGCATTACTAGAGTACTTTATTAAGCATACTCTCTATACTTTCCTTTCCTACGTTACCAATTACCTGATCTACGACTTCTCCACCCTTAAAAAGGAGGAGCGTTGGGATGCTGCGAATTCCATATTTCATCGCAACCTGATTATTATTATCAACATCTATTTTACCAACCTTTACCTTACCATCGTAGTCATTTGCTATTTCCTCAACTATTGGAGCAAT
The DNA here is from genome assembly GCA_004321745.1 of bacterium. Taxonomy (GTDB): domain Bacteria; phylum Fidelibacterota; class Marinisomatia; order Marinisomatales; family UBA1611; genus TMED80. The sequence continues at coordinate 49,357 of SGYO01000006.1, forward strand.
AGCCTTACATGGACCACACCATACCGCCCAAAAATCGACAAGGACGGGAACATCAGACTCTAAAACACCTGAATCAAAACTCTGATCACTAAACTCAATTACACTTTCTGCCATTTTATCTCCATTTATTAAAAAATTATGGTAATAATTTATGGCAAATCCATTATTAGTTAGAACAGATTATTTAAAGTAATTGGTTTTTTATTGGATGAAAATTGTTTTTAAAACCATATCGATTGGCATAGTAAAATAATCAGCCGATATATTTTGAACATTGTTTATTCCCATACTTGATAAAATTTGATGGGGGATATCTTCTTGAATTATAAAAACATATGGTAATATTAAATGCGATCCATTTTGCACTAATTGTTGTTCAAGAGATATATAGTCGTCAATCACAAATGGCGAGAACCCATTAGGGCTTACATTATACTCAAGCTGTAGAATATCATTTGAATTAAGATCAGTACGTTGAATGAGATCAGCGTCATTTTCATCAAAGTAAACTGCATCATTCTGATTGGATTTTAATAAAATACCTGATGGCACATACCTGCGAGGATCAGCTAATACATTAACATAGGAAAGAAAACTCACTGGTTCATCATGAGACATCAATGTTAAACTAAAGCGCAAAGAGTCTGCATTTGATCTGCCCCAAACATTATTTATTGATAATTCTAAAGATAATAACTTTTGTAAAATAACAGTTTCTATCAATGTACCATACTCATCAAAATCAGTTTGCGACCCTGTAAGCCTACCGTTTGTTATAAAGAGAGTAGAGTATACTACCTTGTAATTATGTAAATAATAAAAAACCCTGACTGAACCACTAAAATTACCGACTTCAGACTCCAAGTTTAACAGGTCAATTGAAAAATATCCGGAGCTATCGGCATATGTAAATACATTTAGCTCATCAACATAAACAAATACAGATGCATCTGACACCCTTTCATTTGCAAACACATAGCCTTCAATTTTAATTTTTTTTGATGGTTTATCTTCCCAAAAAGGATTTGAGGTACACCCAAATAGAAGTAATAATAATGTTGTAGTCAGATTTTTAATTAATTCCATTGTAATCCTAAGCTCAAATACATCCTTTTATCAAAGATTGAAATTCCATCAAGTACTTGGGAATTATCGCCTATATTTTGACCAAAGATAGCAACGCTAATATCAAAATCTCTGTAGTTCAAGATATAAGATCCATGAATATCATAGGACTGATATTTATCTAAATAATTATTTTCCAATAAGCCCTCTTCTCCAATTGTAGTCAGCACTCTTGAACCCTCACTTTTAAAAGTAACCTTTGCCTTAAATGATCCTAAATTAAGTTCGATACTATTTCTCAACATATTAAGAGGTTGCATGGGAAATGAAAGCTGATCAGAATAGGTAAAGGCTGAATAAATAAATCTAAAATTAAAGATTTTTGCAACATCTAATAGCTCCGCATTTAGCTCAACACCTGAAATATTTGCTTCTCCATTGTTTAATGGAAACAACATTGATGAAGCACTATACTGAATCGATTTAATCTTATTTTTATACAAATAACTAAAGTAACTCATAGAACCTTGAAAATGAGGAGATAGATTCTCCCCAGTTGATGTTATTTTTATCCCTACTTCTCGCATCATTTTGCTTTCAACAAGCAATGAATCACTTACCCACTCTGCAGGGCGAAATGCATGAGAATATCTTTCACTAATGCTTGGAGTTCTAAAACTATTTCCAAAATTTGAATAGATATATATGATTGAATTATCGAGGTGCTCCCATGCCGAAAACAAGAAATTAACTCCACTATTTTCCCAGTTAGCATTATACACTAAATCACTTTCATTATTTTTTCTATCTTCAATATTATTTGCATTTAGGGATAATATAAAATCTTTAATTTCAAAGCCAGGCTTTGACTTTTTCTGAGAGACTCCAAACACGCTTGAGAATGCTATATCCTTGCGATCAATAGATAATTCATTGCCATCTTGTTCCCAGTTAGAACTCGCCTTTGACTGTTTAGTGTTAAGCCTAAAAAATACATTATTGTGATGATATTTGTAATGTAGTCCAGTAAGTAATCTTTTATCATTTCTATTAGATTGGAATATTGATATATTATCTTCCCCACAAGAAATTTGATCAGAAAAATAAAGTTCAATGGATCCATATTTTTTACTACCTTTTTCTATCTTAAACGTACTTATATCATTGTTTGAATTACTGCTGCCTAATCTGTAGTAGTTTTTAAATGATCTGGTGTTTTTAGTATGAGATAATTTTAATTCTAGATCTACTGAAGGCCTATATCCAATATTTATGTAGTTATTGTTGGATGATTGAATGATATCTGAGTCTATTATATCCTCATAATACTGCACAGATTTAGACTTACCGCTACCAATATTGAAGGATAACACTTCATTCCCTAAACTGAGACCACCGTTAAAATTTCCAGTGTTATATGTACCAAAGCGCTGATATAAACTCATACTGTTGCCATAATTAATGCTTGGAACAAAATTAATACTTCCGGAAGAGCCAGGGAACATTTCATTACCGCCGCGAAGTACTTCTACCTGATCTATACCACCAATGTCAAACATAGAAACATCCATTACGCTACGCCCGTCATGATAGATAGGAACGCCATCATACAAAAAGCTCATTTCTTCCTGTCTTGCACCTCTTATAGATACAACTTTAACACCTCTAGAACTTTCATCGATCAGTACAGATTCTTCATTCATTAGAACGTCTCCTATATCGGAATAGGTTCGAAAAGAAAAATCTTTTACCGCGATGTCTGAAACCATGTTCTTGGTCTCAAGATTTTTAAATTTTCCAATCTCATTTTCGCCAATGACCTTTAGTTCAGAAAAAGAAATGACTTTGGGATCTAGATATATTGTAATTTTTTTTGATTCAAGCTGGATACTTTGAGAAAGTATTTCAAAACCTACATGCTCATAAACTATAAATGTATCAGAATTTGAAATTTGCAAGGAGAACTCACCTGCGATGTTGGTAGACGTTCCTTTACTTTTTTGGTTTGTGTAAATATTTACGTTCGATATAGGCTGTTTTGTTTTTGAGCTTAAAACAATTCCTGTAAATAAACTGTCACTTAAAAGCTCTTGAAATGACATTAAATAAAAAAATAGAAATGATAACCTATTCACAAAAGGTATGTTAAACATAAAAAACCTGCAACACAGGACATTTTTAAAATTTTATATCAAGACTACTCTTCTTCACCCAAGATAAAATCATCGTCGTCATCATTTGCATAAGGATATTTTTCAGAACTACCAAATTCATTATCTCCTATGTCACTATCTTGGCACAGAAAAATGATAAGGGGTATCCATCCAATTATTAAAACAAAATACAACAACTGCCACCAACCGCTTTTACCAACATCATGCAATCGTCTTGCTCCAACTGCTATACTTGGTACAAATATAGCGATTTGAAAAAGTGCGCTTACACCTACTGGAGCAAGTCCAATTATTCCATCAATTATGCCGAATGCTGTGGAAAAAATGAAGGCGAATAGGATAAACATCCAATACTCTTTACGTCTGGCCCTGCCTTCAAAATTGGTGTAATTATCTTTAACTACAGAAATAAAATATTCCATAAAACTTCCTCCTCTTACGAAACATTATTAACACGAGATTAACCAAAATAACTGTAATAATGAGAATCTAACATATAAACCATTCTCGAGGCTATTAATTATTTACCTCTAACAACTTCTCGCCCAAAGTTGAAAAAATATAAAGAATCAGTTTTTAGAACTATTTAATAAATGACATTTTTTTTGTTTGTTTAGTATTTCCTAATTGGAGTACGCATAAATAAAGTCCTGCCGATACTTCCTCCCCAGCAAAATTGACGCCATCCCAAGTTAGTGAATAATTTCCTGCATTTTGAAATTCATTTACAAGGCTTTTAATGATTTTACCATTCACATCAAAAATGGAAAGGTTAACCATTCCATTTTGTGCCAAGTCATAACCTATTGATGTGATAGGATTAAATGGGTTTGGATAATTTTGATGTAAGAAAAATTGATCTGGTATTAATTTTGAGATAGAAGTAGTTAAAAATTCAAACGTATATGGCTCAGAACTTGTTGGGCAACCGTCAACAAAAAAAACCTCGACAGAATAATCACCACTCCCAATTGGAGTAAATGTGACATTATTTTCTCCTGCAATAGGACTATTATCCATATACCATTGATATTGTAAACCTATTACTGAGGAACTTAAGACTCCATTATTCTCAATTATTGTTGATGTTGGATTTTCCTGATGAATCTGATCATATGCTATCCTGTTCGAATTCAATACTGAATCTTGAAAAGCATTATATTGATTACAACTATCTTTCAACATATAGTCAAGCCAGAGATTAACAAAATCAAAAGTGATATTTTGTTGATCCTCTCTAGATATTGATATTCCGCTTGAAGCAGTAGTTTCTCCAAAATCGCAAAAAAAATTGGGCTCACCAAAATAACAATGAGCTCCTCCTAAAATTGAAATAAATGTTTTATAGCCAGAGCTAAGATTATTAAAAATTGGTAGATGATGAGTCTCAGGTGTTGTTACACCATCTTGACTACCAGACAGAATCAATGCTGGAACATTCACATTTAACGCTGAACTAATTGAGGAAACCCCATTTGAAGACGATTCAGCAGGTGCTAACCCAATAATTGTCTTTAATTGGACATCTTGATTTTGAGTTAATGAATCTGCTGCCAAAAAAGCTGCTCCACCGCCCATTGAATGACCCATTAAAGCAGTATTATTTGCAACCGCGTTAAAAACAGGAGAATAGTTATCCGCGCCTTCTCTTTGCATTTCTGTTACTAAAAATTGAAGGTCCCAACCAAATTCCTGATGGTCATTAATTAAACCCTCTTCTGTTCTTGGAAAAAGTATTATATACCCTTTAGGTACTAAATCTTCCCATAAGTTTTGATAATCACCATAGGACATTAAAAAACCATGACCAAAAATGATAATAGGAAATTGACCAAACGCAACTTGAGTATTATTGCCTGCAGAAATGGATGGATAATAAATTTCTGTAGGCACATTCCTATTTGACCTCGTAGAATCTTGAAAAACCTTACTATAGTTTCCTATAAAATATTGCGCATTTAATAAGGTTGACAATTGTAAAAATAGTATGAATAAAATTGAAGTTATGATATTCAATATAATTTTTAGTATTTCCATAACTGAAGATTGTGGAGCCGGACGGGATCGAACCGACGACCTCTTGAATGCCATTCAAGCGCTCTCCCAACTGAGCTACGGCCCCATTTATAATTTATCAATGGACAATAATAGTGAGAATAAAATTTACATTCAAATTTTATTACTTTTTATCGGAATTAAGATCAATTAGATCTTTTTCTAAATTGTGTATTTTTAGATTGAAATTTTTTTCTATCGGATTTTTTAAGCATTTTTCTTTTTATCAAGTCATTCTCGATGAGAGAAATAATATAATTGTTTATTGAGCGATCACTCTTTGATGCTTTTGTCACAAGCTTCCATAATTTCTCAGGCATTTTTAAATGCCTTATGTTACTGAATGACATCTTAGTTTCACTATTTTTTTCAATTTTTCTCCTCATTGATTCAAACCATGATTTAATGATGGGTTTTTATTGATTAACTGATTTTGAATTATTTCATTGGCCTTTTTTGGGGTCAAATGACGTATTTCCTCAGAAGAGTACTTTAAACCTTTTAACTTTAATCTCATATCTTGAGTGATCATTATTGGTATTGAAATTATTTTTTTTGGTTCGTTACTCTTTGAGAGTTTTGAATTATAGTATGCATTTTCTAATTGTTCTACTGAAACTTCATTTTTAAAAATACTACCTACTGCTGATCTATATGCATCCCTGTATGATTTAAAGAGCCCATTTTTTTTATCAATTCTGCATTGCTCTGCGATTTTTGCTAAGCTTTGATTCTTTTCATTGCTCATTTCTACAAACTTACTTCTGGGTGCTGTATTAAGAATGACCTCATTTCACTTTCACCATAATACATACCACCAATTAAATTAATAACCGAAGTTGTTATGGATACAGCTGATGTATTTCTTTTATCTATGTGAAATTTTGTTCCATCCATGGCAAAGAGCACATTAGACTTTTTATTTAAATGTATTTCGGTGTAAAAATAATATCGCAAAATGTATTCACATGTTTTATCAGTACCAGGAAATACAGTTTGCAAGTCTTTGATGGTGTTAGTTGTCAAAAACAACACTCTACTCTGCCCCTTGTAAGCAGTCGTATTACTTTTTCGTAAAGCTTTCAGAATGCTTTCCTGATTTTGAGCTGTAATAAATAATGGAAAAATCATAATCACCAAACACAGGGTTCTAAGAAAATTACCCATGATGTTAAATGCTAAAGAAAATAGTTTTCTCTAAGGCGCTGCCGTATAGTATCAATATCATCCGATATTTTATGGAGCTCATACCAAAAATGTCTACTATGATTCTTGACAACAGTATGAGCAAGCTCATGTAAAATGATATAATCCTGTAGGACCTGAGGTAAATAACAAACGCAAAGATTGATATTTATATTATTTTTGTAGCTACAACTTCCCCAACGAGTTTTCATTTTTTTCACAGAAATTTTCCCATGTTTAAATCCATATTTTTTAGCTAACACAATTACTCTCCTAGTGATTATATCAGACTCAATTTCTATGTCGTTTAAAGACAACTCGTTGGACTTGTTGTAAAGAGAGACGGTTTTAGAACTAGAAAATCTTTTGATCTGTTTTTTTATCCATGCTGACTTTATTTCTGCAAATTTTTGCGCTTTAGAAAAAGTTACATTTTTAGGTACAGCTACCCGAATATATGATGGTGGTCTAAAAGAAATACGAATATTTTTTGCAATGCTACTTTTTTCAAACAATATTTCACCCACACCCTCTAATTTCACAATTTTTGAATTAGTGGTCATGTAGTGAAAGGTCCTCTACTAATTCTTTTCCTTCTTCATTCCATTTTTTAAATAGGGTAAGGTTGCCCTCTTTATCATATTTCATAATTAACTTTTTCTCACCATTACTATGCCACTCCCGGTATTGGCGATAAATACCAAATTCCCAAACGGTTTCATAACTCATTAATCCGTTTTCATCCCAACCAATCCATGCACCATGTTTATTTCCATCGATATCATATTCCTCATGGCTCCATTTACGAATTCCTTTTCCATGTTTTACATGGTTTGTGATACTCTTAATGTTCCCATTATAATAAATCTCAGTATGTACAATGTTTCTGTTTTCAGAAAAAAGAATTGAGATTGATAATAAAAAATAAAATAGTAAATGATTCATACTAGCTATCTAATGTCAGTTGTATCTCCCCATAATATACGCTTTTAGGGTCACCATACTCTCGAATCGATCGTTTAATGATATCAATATCTCGATGCACAAAACCTTTAAATAATTGTCTACCTAAATAATTCACAGTTATTTCTCTATCCATATCGACAAGGTCGTCATTTAACTGTATAGTTATTTTTGATGAAGATGAACTTAATACGGTAATTATTTGATCATCTATAATGCATTCAATTAAATCACCAAAAGAAGGATCCTCATTTCTCAGCCAATAAAATCTTTTGTGAAGCACATTGCCCTGTTTCCAAACTACTTTACTGGGGTATGGGTTGCGAATGAAATCAGACATCCAATCAAGCGCAGACGCTTCAAGGTTACCCATCCAATGTCCTTTATTTTTATAAATTTTAATATAATACCTATAACCTTCTGGATCCTCTTCATTCAATTTTTTCAAATCATTTCCCCATTTAACAGCCATATCATTTCTATTATATAGGCTATCATTTTCACCCATATGGATTGTAAAAGCAGTGTTTCTCAACCCTAATGGGCTTGAGTCATTGGGATGTCCAGCACTCATTGCCGCTGCAGCAAATCTATCAGCCATTCTTGGAGCAACCTGATAAATACCATCACCTCCGGCAGAGCGTCCCATGATATAAATTTTATTTGGATCAACATTATGAAAGGCAATCATATTTTGAATCATTCTATTAAAAAATGTATCTACATGACTTTGAAACCACATATTCCATGTGTTTGAGGGAGAGCGAGGAGTAAACAAAATACCATTTTCTAATTCATATAATGTTTTATGCCGATTCCATAACCTATTATTCTCGCCCTCTGTAGTTCCTCCTCCTCCATGGAGTGAAATAAACAAACTCCATCCGTCCTCGCCTTGCTCCCCAAAATGCTCGATATCAAATTTAATTTGCCTGTCCTTAAGTTTAATGACCTGATCTTCCATTTCCTCTGATCTGGTAACTATGATTTCTTTTTTAAAATCATTATAAATGTTTTTTTCTATTTTTTCCGCTTCGGATAAACTTAAAAAATTTTGTGAGGATTTTTTGACAGGTTTAAAAAAGTAGAAAAAAGACAGAGCTATAAAAACAATACTAACTTTGAGAGGTATTTTCATCTTTATATCCAAAATATTTTACACAAAATTCTTTTACAATTACGTTATCATTGCCATTGCAATATATTTGCAAATAAATGTTATCAACTAACCACAAAGAAAATTTGTCCAGATCTCCGTCGACTCTTTCAACTTTCATTTGCCTGGCGTATTCAGTATCAAGTTTTTTTTGATTGATCTTAGACCATTCTCTGAAAACAATTTCTATAAACTCTATATCATTCCAGCCTTGATCAAAAATTTCTTGTATTTTTTCAATACCAAGTTCAGTAAAATTTTTTACATCCATTTAAGTTTTTTTCTTTTACCACAGCAGGGCTAATTGTGTTCTTCCATGTAGTCAGCAAATTGTAATTTTGCATGATTAACATTGTCTGCATTGATTATTAAAAATGCTTTATACCCATTATTTTCAAGGTACTTAGCATAGAGTAAGTTGCCTCTAAGACCAAGATATATACCAATTCCTGAAGATACAAAAGGAATCATTGTCTCTGGAATTCCAATTAATAATACTAAAGTACAAAATACAAATATTTGACCTGCTACCAGATACATGCCTTTATAGACTAGCCATAACCCAGAGAAAAAAAATGCTGCCCAAGATATTCCAGTGTGTACAAGCTCTACTGTATTACTTGAATCTTTAAAAACCTGAAACACCTTCCTCCCAGATCCAACTAGATCAATATCACTATGTTCGTTATTTTTTTCTATTTCCATTTAATACTTAATTCAAATTTTTATTGATCACTCTTAATAGAGAATACTCACTATTTATTTCAACATCTCCTGCAAGCTGCCAAAACATTATTCCTGGCAGGTTTAATTTTTTATTTTCTTGGACTTTTTTAACAATAGTGCTCTTGCCATTAAATCCATACTCTTTTTCATTTAAACTATTTTTTTTATGCATAATAAAATCAGTTTCAAATGATAAATAAGTATTCATTTTAACAATGTCTTTATAGAACAACCACTCTTCACCCCATCCTGCCCTTGCATAAAATGGAATACCAGTAACTATTTTTTCTAAAGGTACACCAAAACTATTCCAATATTTAACTGATCCATTTGGACCATATACTGATTCAAACGTAGAGTGTTTCGCACCAAGATCATTATCATAGTTCATTAATGCTACCCAATCTAGGAAATGCCACCAACCATTTTGAGGAAAATGAGAAATTTGCTTCTTACTTGAGTACCATATGTTATTAGCGTTCATTACAGCTGCAGAAAAACTTTTCTCACCTTTGCCAAATTCAGCATCAATGGCGATCCGTAACTCTTTAATAAATTTGATATAATGGTGGTTAATCGCATTATTAACCGATTCCATTTCTTTTTTATCATTTAGCCATGATGGTTCCCAGTCACAATCAAAACCATCTAGTTTATGCGTAACCATAAAACGAACAATATTTTTGATAAGATTTTGTCGATTTTTTTTGACTCCCATTAGCTCGGAGGTTACTATGTATGAACCTCCTCCAAATGAAATTATTGCTTTTACATCATTCTTGTGAGCAGACGATATTACATCATCTATGTTGTCCCATCCATCCGTCATAACTACATCACCTTTTATATTATCAGCACGTAAGAAAGATATACCAATATGCGATAAGTTTTTAAATTGTTCATCTGTTGGTTTGTAGCCATCAATCAGATAACCCATAATAATTGAGTTTGGCTCTACTGGGTTTGTTTGATAATCAGATTTAGTGGCGATAAATGTTGATGGAGGTTCTATAGACTCACTCAAATAAGAAATATCTTTTTTAGAGGTATTACAACTTTGTAAGCCAATTAGCATTAACATACTAATTCCCCTACTCATTAGTTTTTTAAACTTAGTTAGTTTTTGTATCAATGTATTTGGCCATTTGAATACAACCTTTTGTAACACCTCCCAAATCATGTGAAGTAAAATCTACAACAATTACACAATATCCTACTTTCATATCAGGGTGATGATTTGCTCTCTCAGCCTCTTTTGCAATTAGGTTTATCATATCGATGCTGTCCATATATGTTTTAAAACTAATCTCTTTGGAAATCTTAACGCCATCATAGGACCAGTCATTTAATTTGCCTAGCTCACTATTTATATCTTTATCGGAAAGTAATTCACTCATATTTAATCTATCCTTGTTTTAATTAAAAAAGTCTAATCATTATCATGCTTTTCAAAAAAATGCCAAATTAGCTGATCTAAGTTTTTGCCATTTACGCTCAAATCAAACCAGTAATGGCCTCCGCCAATGATTTTATAATGCTGGATAAGCGAAAGCCCGCCTTGGTTCAAATATGTATAGAATTCGATCGCGTTATTATTCCCATCAAAAAAATTTTCTATCACAACCGAATCAGCTAAATGATAATTTGTCCAATACTCTAAGGTATTATCAACAGATAAATAATAATCATTAATTCCATTGTACGGCCTATCATTATCTGCAGTGCCATTTATAATAAATACACCTGTAGTTTCGTTGGGCTCACATAAACTATCAGATTCCTGTGACATTAAACCTGAAACTGGTGCCACAGCTGAAATCTTATTACTCAAATAACACGCCAGAGATATTGCCATGTCTCCACCATTTGAAAAACCACATGCATAAACTTTATTTAGGTCAATGTTATAATTTGATGAAATCTCATCAATTAAACTAGCGATGAACCCAACATCATCAGCAGTACCTTTACTACCCTCAGTTGCTATCATTGAATTCCAATATGAATAACCATTTACAAAGGAGCCTTGAGGATAAACGACAATGAACCCAGCACTATCGGCAACCTGGTCCATTTCAGAAAGATACCTTTGCCCAGTAGCAGTTCCACTTCCCCCATGTAAATTGAGCACTAATGGAACAGAATCATTTCCGTTATATGAATCAGGAACATGGAGCACATATTCCCTACTTAAGCCATCATGACTTATCGAAATTGCATTTTCATTGTTTATCGTGCCTTTATCCCAACTTTCTTTATCATCTGAAAACTCTAAAGAACAAGAGACAATGAATAAAATCAATATTATATATTTTATCATGTGGTTATCAAAATAAATTTCACTAAAGGTTTTTGAATTAAAAGTTTACTAATATTAACGCTTAATGATCGAAACTAAATGATTAATTATCCTTACTTAAGACTATTTAGAACATACACAAAGTCCTTTGGAAAAGAACCAATTGATATCACAGAGGAGTCAGTTCTTAATTTTAGAGCAGGATTATTTGACATTGACCCCTATTTAGAGGTGAACAATGGCCGTTATCATACTCTTGGTGATATAGGAAGATTTAACCATGGCTTTCGCACAGGTTTTTACAAAAATTCAAGAGCACATGGTATCACATTCACTTTAGCTGGAGCTACAGCTAAATACAGACATCGAATTCCATTTTGGAAAAAGTTCGAAATGCGCACAAAAATTGTATACACTGATGATCGGTGGGTCTATTACATGACCGATTTTCATTCAAATGGTAAGCTAAGTTCAAGTATTCTAGCAAGAACTGGTTGTGTAAAAAATGGAAAGCTTATTTCAACACAGGATTCTGCGAGATATTTTAACTTAAAGGTACCAAAGTATGAGCTTCCGGAATGGGTTTCTTTATGGATTCAATCAGATTCAAAATATCCAGGATTTAAATAGAAGAATTATAATTTTTTTTCGTCCTCATCATCAGTATAAACGAAAGTTATTCTAGGCATCTCGATTGCTTTGTCGTTAAGAATAGCATCAGACCTGTAATCTCCATACATCTTATTAAGCATATCTACAGCTTTAAGTCTAGCTCTAATGATAAGTGAATCATCCTCAAATACTTTGGTTAAAAAAGCAGCGCGCTCTGCTATCGAGCTAATGCGATTATTCTCTTCATCAATTTTTCTAGCTTCGAGGACCGCATTAGGATCAATAAGACCACAGTCCTCATAGCCTTGTTTTTCTAAGGCCAACCTTATTAAAGGCTTTTTTAAATTTTCACATGATATAGCGTGGATAGAACTTGTACTAGTTACATTATATCCCGTATCTAAAACAGCTTGAGCTCCATCTCCGCCATTGCGTATATATGAATCGACAAAGCGTTTTTGTTTTAATGTAAGCCTTTTATTGGGAATAGTTTGAGGGTCAGAGCGATTGGTTTTAACATCGTTTATTTTCATAATATGAAATCAATCTTACATCTAGAATAAAACTCTATCAAATGTTTTTTAATAATATTTAAAATTATTTTCTGCATAATTAGATAACATAGCTAGTTTTTATGAACAGAGAGGACTATTTATTTACTTTACCAAAGCCATGATGCACTTGCCAAAATTATTACTTTCATTTTATTTTTTCCCTAAAATCTATTTGATTATTGAGTGAAAAATTGGAGTAATATTTGACCATGAAATTTTTTCGAGATGTATTCAAAACTAAAGATATTGCATTTTCAAAAGATTTAGACTTAACTCCATATAACATATCAGTAATTCTAATCAGAATCCAGATCATAATTTTTATCTTTTTTACTGCTAAGCGCTACACTGGAATGTAATGAAATATAAAAAAGAAAAAATACAATCTCCCTCAATTACTCCAGCTTCGGATAGATCAATAATGCTTCGTTTTGAGGATGGAATATCTGAATATATCCATGAGCATGTTTATTATTTTCATAGTTTACTTGTAAAAAAATTTAAAAAGAAAATTGCGAACACCTCACCAGCGTATAATTCCATCTTGATTCGATTAGCTGATGGAGTATCCGTTTGGAGAATGATAGCAAAATTAAAGCAACTTTTTGAAGAAGAGCATGAAATATATATTGAGCAAAAACAAACGGTCAAAATTCCAGTATGCTATGATAAAGAATTTGCTCTTGATATTGACAGGGTGTCAAAACACACAAAACTAAGTACGGATGAGATCATCCACCTACATACCAAAAGGAAATACCTTGTTTACTTCCTGGGATTTTCCCCTGGATTCCCATACATCGGCGGAATGGATCAAAAACTGGAGACCCCAAGGTTAAACTCCCCGCGAATAGAGGTAATGCAAGGTTCTGTCGCCATTGGAGGAAAGCAAACTGGCATATATCCAATTACTAGTCCTGGTGGCTGGAATATTATTGGCAGAACACCGCTCATCCTTTTTGATTGGAACAAAATATCTAACCCTATTCTACAGATGGGAGCAAGAATTCAATTCTATGCTATTTCTCATAAAGAGTTTAGCCAACATCAAGGTACATTGTTTTGAATTTGACTGTAATCAAACCTGGCTTCCAAGACCTTGTGCAAGACCTTGGTAGAGATGGATACACGCATCTTGGCATTTCCCCCACTGGAGCTGCAGATAAAGCATCAATGAAGATTGCAAATCTTCTTTTAGGTAACAACGTAAATGATCCTGTCATAGAGATCACGCTATTTGGAGGCTCTTACAGTTTTGACTGTAAAACAACTGTCTGTTTTGCTGGAAGTCACTTCCCGGCCTCTATCAAAGGCAAAGAAATACCCTTTTTAAAACCAGTTACCGTAAAACAAGGAGACATTCTCACAATCTCTGGCTCAACTTCAGGAGCGAGGTGTTATCTTGCGATTCAAAATGGGTTTAATGTTGCAAAACTTTTGGAAAGTAGTTCGACACATTTAATGTCAAAATCTGGAGGTTACAGAGGAAGAAATCTTGAGTTAAATGACAAAATCCCGTTCAACAAACCAGAAAAAAGACAGTTTCCTTTAGATTTAAAATTTGCAATAAATTATGACAGATCAGTGATAAGAGCTACTCCAGGATTACAGTATAATCTGTTTGATAAACCATATCAAAAACTCTTTTTTGGTAAAGAATTTACTGTCTCCCACCAATCAAATCGCATGGGCATTAGAATCAATGGTCCAAAACTTCAAAAGAACACAATTCAAGACATCATAACAGAGGGACTACCACTTGGCGCGGTCCAGGTTACTGGAAGCGGTGATAGTATTATTACATTTGTTGACCACCAAACAACAGGCGGCTATCCAAAAATTGCTAATGTAATTGCTGCTGATATGCATAAGGTAGGACAATTGCGTCCAGGTGACAGTTTCACATTTGAACACATAACAATGGATAAAGCAGAATCACTTTACCAAGAGCATAAGGCCATTTTTAAACAATGATCGATATAAACTGTGATATGGGTGAATTAGATGAGCTTATGGATGATGGAACATATGAATCTCTAATGGACCATGTAACCTCAATCAATGTAGCTTGTGGAGGCCATGCCGGAGATAATGTAATGATGAACACCATGGTTGAACTTGCAAAAGATAAAAAAGTTAATATTGGAGCGCACCCCAGCTATCCAGATAAAGAAAATTTTGGGAGAAATGAAATAGACATCAGCATTTCGGCTCTTAAAGATTCCATTTCAACACAAATTATCAATCTGATGGATATAACTAATAAACATGGCTCTGAATTGAGCCATGTTAAACCCCATGGAGCTTTGTACAATAAAGCGGCTGAAGATAAAGGATTAGCAATGTTAATTGGTGAGGTGGTCAAATCTATTGACCCCCTACTTCCTATCATGTGTTTGGCGGGCTCACAAATGATCACCGTGTTAGAATCAATTGGATTGAAAGCTATGCCTGAATCTTTTGCAGATAGAACATATGAGCCAGACGGAACATTGCGGAAAAGATCTTATAGTAACGCTTTAATTGATAATCCTCAAATAGCATCAAATCAGGTATATAATATATACAAAAATAAAAGAATCATAGCTCATGAAGGCTCAGAGTTTTCAATAGATTCAAAAACAATTTGTATCCATAGTGATACAGAAAATGCATTAAAAATCGCAAAAGCAGTTAAGCAAAAATTAATCAGGAGTTAATAATGAGTTCATATGTTCAAGGTCTACTTACAGGCGGAGTTTTAGTTTTTTCAGCATTAATTTTTATGGGTCAGCAAGATCTAGAGCTTGCCGAGCAAAGGGCGAATAATAGGTTTGATGAAATCGTAAAAGCACTAGAGATAGTGTATGATCAAATAGATTCCACATCAGAAAACAACTTTGTAAAAATGAATGACCTTGAGAAAAAGATAGACCATATGGAAACTCTTGTGGTAGAGATGTACAATTATGGAATAAAGTGCAAGCTTTAGATAATTACCAAGAAAATCATTTTCTAGTTAAAACCTGCCCAAATTTTTGTTAAAATAAAAAGCATGAAAATAGCACTATTAGCTCTCATTTTTTCTTTAGTAAGCGCCCAAAAAGATTATGACATAAAAAATCTGGTAATTTTTGAAGATAAGTTTCTAATCAAATTTTCAGATGAAATAGTTAATGGAGATGTTTATACAAATCACACAGGAATTCTGGTAAAAAATGGAAACATAGTAAGAGGCGTAAAAGATGGAAAATGGACAGAATGGTATGATAAAGGAACTAAAAAATTAGAATTTACTTTTTTAGGCGGCTTTTTAGTTGGTCCCGTTAAAATGTGGAACGAAGCTGGCAAATTAATTTTAAGCGGTAATTATATAAAAGGAAATGGAACAACAATAGTGCAAAATATTGATCCAAACTCCTTTCCAACAAATGGGAGAGATGGTATATGGAATTTTTATTACGAGAATGGGACTACTAAGCTAGACGAAGAATGGATAGATGGAATTCTCGTTTCAGAAAAAGAATACTATAAAGATTCAAAGAATATCAAATATGAAGCTTATTATGGTGTAAAAAACCCCGACCCTGATAAAAAGGTACTCCTAGATTATATTGGTTCGATTGATGTCCCTGTGAGCAGTTATGCCGGTTTGAAAACATACTATTACAAGAGCGGTGAAATTTATTCAATTCAACAATGGGATTGGGTTCAAAAAAGACCTTACGGCAAAAGTTCTTTTTTCCATGAAACCGGAGAAATTTGGATGAAAGTGCAGTATGATGACAAAGGCAAAAAGCATGGCTATCTTGAGCATTACTTTTTAGGAAAGCTGTATAAGAGATATTTTTATAATAAAGATCACATTGTACATATAGAGACATACAATTTAAAGGGTGAAATAGATTACAAAACTGATTGCATGCTCAAGTATTGTAAAGAGCCAACGCTCGCTACTATTGACTAATAATTTATTATTGCTATCGCTACAAATAACCCTGAGCAGTTAGCGATCATATCTTTTACACTAAAAAACCCGTTTTTACCCTTTCTGTCGTTTAGCTCTTTTGATAAACCAGCGCTGAAACTTAGAGCAGTTGATATAGGCAGCGCATCTGATTCTGAAATGTCTTTTTTGTTTACCAACACATATTGACAGCCAAGTGAGATCAAACAACTGTAGCTAAAATGCTGCAGCTTATCTATTGCAAACCATTTATCTACCCTTTTTATTTTTTCTTTTTTATCTACACTTTCGTTATTAGCAGGAACCTCATAAGCACTTTGAGCATGTAAATTGTTCGAAAGAATAAAAAAAAGACTTATCAGTAATACTATATGTTTATTTGTCATCAGAATACAAATTATTCGTATGGTCTATGGCCATCTTCCACTTGCCATCCACTTTTACGTTATGAGTAGACCAGTGACCTTCTCTTGTGGTTCTGACACCATCCTTAGATGTTCTATCCACTTTCCATTTTCCATATGCAAATGCCTTATCACCGAATTCATAAGCTGCAATAACCTCAGCACTATGATTAATAGATTCTGAGCTGTTGTAGTATCCTACAAAATTTGCTCTAATATTATCTGCGCCTTCCACTATGTCCCTACCATTACCATTAACAATTGCATCTTTAGTATATAAGGAAACGCTACCTTCAACATCCATCGTGTTTGCATAGAGAGAATATTTATCACATATTTATCTTTGATACTCTTGCTTAAAGCTTGTGCTTTCTTCCACTTTGACACAATTAATCAAAAATGCCAAACCAATAACTGCAATAAATTTTTTCATTGAAATCTCCTTTGTATTAGAATCAAAATCTAAGAATCAGATATATAATCTCTTAGATGTTTAAATTGATTTTTTAACCAACCGCTTTTATGACTGGGCCTGTAAAAAAGCCGCAAAAAATATTAAAGTAATACTTTAATAAAATATTATAAATTACATATATAATTAAAAATCAAATTTTAATTGAATATCAAATTCTTCCTCTTTGCTTTCTCCTAATGCAAAAAGATTTGAAATAGAAATCCCAAGTAGCCTAACTGCTTTATCTATTTTCTTTTGATAGATCAGCTCTTCAATAATTGGAAAAAAATCCTCTTTTTTTGAAATATAATCTTCAATTGTCTTGCTCCTTGTTTGATTGGTAAAGTCATTATATTTCAGTTTTACTGTTATTGTCCTTCCTTTGTTCTTTGATTTTTGCATTCTACGCTCGAGTTCATCAGCAATACTATTAAGCTCATCAAGCATAAATGCCTCTGATGATATGTCTTTTGAAAAGGTTCTCTCTGCCCCTACTGATTTTCTTATTCTGCTTGGGTTAACAGGACTATCCTGAATACTGCGAACAATCTTATAATAATGATTACCAGTTTTTCCAAAACGATCAATAAGGATCTGCCTATCTAACTTTCGAAGATCTTTTCCATAATATATTCCATAGTCATTCATTTTCTTGGCCGTAACTTTGCCTACACCAAAAAATTTCTCTATTCTAAGATCATCAATGAATTTATCTACATTTTTAGGATGAATTGTTTTTTGACCGTTTGGTTTGTTTATTTCTGTAGCTACCTTTGCTAAAAATTTATTAATTGATATTCCTGCAGAAGCTGTGAGCCCTGTCTCATTTTTGATACGTCTTCGTATTTCTCTAGCGATATCAGATGCTAATTCCATATTTTTCTTATTAACCGTTACATCTAAAAACGCCTCATCTAGAGACAGAGGTTCTATTAAATCCGTATAATCTTTAAAAATGCCCCTAATTTGCCCTGATATTTCTTTATACCTATCGAACCTAGCTTTGACAAAGATAAGGTCACTACACTTCTTTTTTGCTATGACGGATGGCATTGCTGATCTAACTCCAAACTTTCTAGCTTCATAGGAAGCTGCAGCAACCACCCCTCTTTCTTTACTTCCGCCAACAGCTACAGGTTTTCCTCGAAGCATTGGTTCATCTAGCTGTTCAACAGATGCAAAGAAAGCATCCATATCAATATGAATTATTTTTCGAATGATTTTATTCAATGTAAAAGGGATAAATAGATGGTTTTACTGTAAGTTGGGACCAACTTAGGATAAAATTACTGGTTCCAGTAAAGCTTTCTTTTAAGTTTATTTGATAAACTTTGCACTTCGGTATGTCTAAGCTTTACACCAAGTAATGCTTTCGAGTCTTTTACAAATTCATGAAAAGGTATGCGCAGAACTGCGGTTTCTCCAGAAGTAAGCGATTTTTCACCATCTGGTGTTACTATAATGATCATACCAGTATGTGATTTTAGTTTTTCAATTGCCTCTTTGGGTTCTTGTTCATGGTAACCAAGCCTGGTTTCAATAATTTTATCCCAGAAATAAAATTCAGGTACAGTGTCTTTTACTTGTTTCCTGCAAGAAAATTGATTTTCTTTTGTGACTCTTTTTGGGTTTTTTAGTTCAGTAAAATTATATTTTTTTAATAGAGCATGAAAAAAGCTATGAAACGCATTCTGCATACTCTCTCTTGTTTTAAACTGATTTGTAAAAGCCTTAAGGTCAACTCCCACTTTCAACAAACCTGCAGTCCAGTAGCCGTATTTTGCGCAAATTGCATGATACAACCCTTTTTCATGTGTAGATGCATATTTCCCTAAAAGCCTATTTTCACCTGTATTTAACGACTCCTCTACCAACCTTCTAACATTTTCATATATTACTTCAATTTTCCATGGGTCATCAAGCTCATCATGATATAACGAATCCAGGTCCTTAACCGGTAAACCCAAATTTTCCATAAAATCTATGTAGCTGCCTTTCCCAAGCTCTGTCATTTGACCAAGTACTACAGTTTCGTTTTCATCACTTTCTAGATACTTCCTGGTGATTCGCTGACCATTTGAATATCGCCTAAAAACGCCTTGCAACATATGATCAAATGTAGAGGCGTCTTGGAGATCATCATCTGTGTAAATATCACGAAAAACTCTTTCGATATTTTTCTGGTAATACTCATGAGGAGCAATTGGTTCTTTATCCCTGTAGTAGTATGCCTCAATTAAGCTACCTAAAAGAAAGTCATCGTCGTGCATGAACTCTCTAAATTTTGAATCACCCCATGTAGTCCGAAGACCGCGGTAAAAATATGAAATATAATCATACTTCGGCTTGGTTAACTGTTCCTGCTTAAACTCAAATTTTTGTTCAATAAGGTAATCTAAAAACATTAAAACAAAACGTTTTCTATTTGCGGCAGCAATTTTTTGTTTGATCTCACTATAGTCAAACCCAGCAGACTCAACTGCAGCACGCCAGCAAACTTCATGAGATTCCATATCCTTGGTACCAAACATTCTAACACCTTCTTGCATTATGGAGACCAAAGCGATTCTTAATTCAGGTGTTTTTTCCGCCTCAGATAGGGGAAAATCGGTTCCAGGATAACGAATGAAATCTGGTATACGGATGAATTTACGGTCATCTCTATCTTTAGGATTCATATACTCAGATGCCAAAACACGATCACCAAACGTATTTGCGACTATTTTAAGCGTCTCGCACCAATTTTTCTTCTCTTCCTCTTCACTTTTACCATAAACAACAGGTAAATGACAGTTTGGATTTATTCCAGCATGGGCATAAGCACCTTGCACCGTAATGAACAGCTTATTTTTTCCAAGATTTTGTAGTTGGGCAAGTAATGGTTTATTAAACTGATTAAAAAAACCTCTAACTGATAGATCAAATGTTTTTTTATTTTGATGTCTTTTGGCCCATTTATCATGCGCACTTCTAAGTTCATGAATCATGCGCTGCTTCGACCAACGGTCATACATTGCCTGCAAATAATCTGTCGGATTAGCTCTGTAACGTTTTATTGTATACCGAATTTGTTTCTCCGTCAGGTTTGGAATAATGTATGAAATCTCCTGAACAGTTTTTTTCTTCCAAATACTTAAAACAATTGCGAGCGCTTTTTGTTGCACATCCTCTAGCTCATGAGCCATAAGCTTTTCAAGAAGAGAGACCTGCTTTTCTGTGGGCGCTTTAATAGCTTGTTCTACTTTTTTTTCTGCCATAATAAGGTTCTGTTAGGATATAATCAATTTTTCCGCAGTGAAATTTAGCCTATTTTAAGATGAAGTCGGAAATATTCGAAGAGTTTCTTGTAAACATGTTTACCTGCATTATTACCGTATATTCCATGATTTCTTGTCGGATAGTACATTACATCAATTGGTTTATCTGCTTGAATGCAAGCCTCGATGAATCTCGTAGTATTCTGCGAATGAACATTATCATCATGAGTTCCATGCATCAAAAGAAGTTTACCTTTAAGTTTACTAACATAGCTAATTGTTGATGTGGAATCGTACCCTCTGGTATTCTCTTGCGGTAAACCCATGTATCTTTCAGTGTAAGCAGTGTCATAAAGCCTAAAATCTGTCACTGGGGCCACAGCAACACCAACATCAAACAACTCAGAGTTTTTGGTGAGCATTAAGCAAGTAAAATACCCTCCTCCGCTCCAACCCCAAGCTCCAATTCTTTTTTCATCAACATACCCTTCATCAATTAAATACTGAACACCCGTAGCATTATCTTTGGATAAATAATGCGCCATATCTCCGTAGCTAAGGTTTTTAAAATCTCTTCCTCTGCCAGCCATTCCTCTTGTATCCATAGAAAAAACGATATATCCCTCTTTAGCAAGAAACTGCTGAAAACCTCCCTGCCAACGGTTCCTTACAATCTGAGTTCCAGGCATACCATACCCATAAACGATTAAAGGGTATCTCTTCCCCTCTTCATAATCGTGAGGCAAGGTTAAAATACCATTTAAAACTGTTTCATTATCATCTGCAAGAAATCGAACTATTGATGGTTTGGAAATCTCTGTTGTGTCTATTTTGCCTAAGTTAGTTTTTCCTAATGTTCTAATAAGCGTACCATCATTACTACGGTACTTTATCGTTCTTGGCATATCTATAGAAGAATAAATATCTATAAATGTTTTAGCATTGGGGTTCATCGATATAGAATGATTTCCAGGCTCTGGAGTTAATAGTTTAAGATCAGTTCCATCAAATCGGACTGAATAAAAATGATTCTCTAAATTCGATTTTTTATTTGAGGTGAAATATATGATTTCACTTTTTTCATCAACATGAATGATATCATTTACCTCCCATTGCCCGCTAGTGACTGGGACAGTAAACCTTCCATCCGCACGCTCCAAATAAAGATGCTGATACCCATCTCTCTCGGAAATATGCAAGAATAATCCTTTTTCTTTTAAAATTTGATTTGTTTCATGCAACTCAACCCAACCATTTGGATCAGATTCCTGAAGCCCTTCCATTATTCTGCCGCTTGAGACATCTGCGTATATCATCTGCCATTTTTTTTGCATTCTGCCTAGTTTCATGATCCAGAGATTCTTATTGTCATACCACTCAAACCATGGATAATACGAGCTTGTGTCTTGATCAAGATCAACAAATTTTTTTCCCCCACCTTGAACATTTATAACTGCGATCTTAATGGATGGATTTCTATTTCCTGCCTTAGGGTAAAAGACCTGCTGGATTTCCGGGTACAACTTTAAATCATCAATCATATTGAAACGTTTAACTTTAGATTGGTCCTCTTCAATAAATGCAATAAACCGACTATCAGGGGACCATCTATATCCATCGTACCCGCTTAATTCTTCCTCATAGACCCAACCAAAGTGTCCATTTAAAATTGTTTCTGATCCTGTTCTAGTAAGCTTTTTTTCACGCTTGCGGTCAATGTTATAAACGTATAGATTATTATCATCTCTGATGTAAGACACCCACTTACTGTCAGGGGATATTTTTACATTTCGAAGATTTTCATTTTTCTTACTTACTTTTCGGAGTGATTTATCTACTAATTTCAGAATGTAAAAGGTGCCTTTATTAGAATGTCTCCAAACCTTTTGCCTTTTTGATTGAATCAACATCCAGTTTCCATCCTCTGAAAAACTCCAATTAAGGATTGGAATATCTTCACCTTTGTAATTAAAAATACTACTATCCAAATAAATTACAGTATCGCCAAGAGCAAGATCGATCTTGTAAAAGGACCTTCGGCTTTCTCCTTTACCCTTAAGTATGATTTTTTCTGAACTATGCTCCCATGTATAATCGCCCATTCTTGGGTATTGGATATCTAAATTATAACTTACCTCCCACCAGGGTGTTGGTTCAGCAAATGAACAGTCAATCCAAAATACCGAAGACAATATTAAAATTTTTATACTACTGAATTTCATTTTTTAGGTTTTTTAGAAATTTAACCATCATATCGAAAGTTATTCTTTTCGTGTTAACATTCCTAGGACTAGGATGGTAAGCACCGTATAGAGTCACACCTGAAGGTAGCTCATATCCAACTCCGTGTTTAAATGGAAAATCTTTCATTTTAATATCATGAGATTTTCTGGTGTAATGCAAAAATGATTCAAATCCAATTTTACCCAAACCTAATACAATTTCCATATTATGTAGGCACTCTATTTCATTAGCTAAATGACTAGCGCAGTTGTTTCTTTCCTCCGCAGTGGGTTTGTCACCTGGGGGAACACATTTTACCGCAACTGACATAAATCCATTAAGTGTGAGTCCATCATCAAATGCGATAGATTCAGGCTGATTGGCAAGCCCAGCAGCATGCATGCATTTAAATAGAAAATCCGCTGATTTATCGCCAGTAAATACTCTTCCTGTCCTATTACCTCCATGAGCAGCAGGAGCTAAACCTAAAATAAGCAATTTAGAATTATCATCACCATACCCTGGTACAGGCTTACCCCAATAATCCCAATCCATATAGGACTTACGTTTTTCTTTAGCGATCTTAGTTCTAAACTCAACTAGCCTAGGACATCTTTTACAAGAAATAATCTCACTTCGAACTTTTTTGATATTTTGGTCCATTATATCTCAATCTTTTACTAAAATTAATATAGCTAAAATTTAGTCTTGTTCATTGATTCATGCTTGCTGAAAGTCTAAATTTGCTCCCACCTATTGTATTAGGTTTTAAAATTTTATACTTAAAGGAATTATTATGGGTTTAATGACCACGTTAAGAACAAGAATGACAGTAGTTTTATGGGCTTTGCTAATCCTGTTTCTATTGAGCATGGCCGTCGGAGGTTTAGTTGGCGGT
Source organism: bacterium (assembly GCA_004321745.1). GTDB lineage: Bacteria > Fidelibacterota > Marinisomatia > Marinisomatales > UBA1611 > TMED80. Next base: position 73,328 of record SGYO01000006.1, read on the forward strand.
GCAAATATAATTGATCAAATTGCTGGAAGGGTTGACCCTTCAAGAGTGATTGCACGAATTAATGACCAAGATATCTCTCCTGACTATTTTAATAATCTAGTTAATCAACAAATAAACCAGTTTAAATCGTCTGGTCAGCCCGTTAACGATGCAATGTATGAAAGAGCAAGAAGTACAGCCTGGACAAATTTAGTTCAAGAGGTACTTGTAAGCGCTGAGATCAAAAGGTTAGGTTTAGAGGCTACTGATGAAGAAATTATATACCATTTAAGAGAAAATCCACCTCAGTTTTTACAATCTAATCCTACTTTCCAAACTGATGGAAAATTTGATTCTCAAAAATATTTATCAGCCTTAGCCTCCCCGCAAGGAGATGAATGGGTACCAATAGAAAACTGGATGAGAACAAGCTACATTCCAAATTTAAAACTCACACAGTTTTTAAATGAAGATGTGCTCGTAACTGAGCAAGATGTAAAAGATGATTTTATAAAAAAGAATGTCAAATTTACAGTCGATGCTATTCATGTTACTTATGACAAAGTCCCAGCAGATAAAACAGAGCCATCTGAAACTGAACTTACAGATGAATATCAAGCCTCACTCGATGATTTTAAGCATGATGAGCTTCGTAATATTAGTTTTGTTTCTTGGAAAAAATCCCCATCTGCTCAAGATAGCATAAAAAATGGATATTTAATTTCAGATATTATGGAAAGAGCAAATTCTGGAGAAAATTTTGCTGATTTAGCAAATGAATACACGCAAGATCTTTCAGGGCAAGATAAAGGAGGCGATTTAGGATGGTTTGGTAAGGGTCAAATGGTAAAACCTTTTGAAGAGGCAGCCTTCAACGCTAAAAAAGGATCTATAATTGGTCCGATTAAATCACGATTTGGTAGTCATATAATTAATGTGCGTGACAAAAGATCAGAAGATGGCAAGGAGCAAGTGTTAGCCTCTCATATACTTCTTAAGGTTGAAGCTAGTCCGACTACTTTGTCTGACCTTAGAAGGACTGCAACACTTTTTAGCTATGATGCCCAAGATTCTGGGTTTACTTTTGCTGCAAATAGTAATCAACTTGCAATTTTAAACCATGAAAATCTAGATGCATCTGCCTCTAGACTTAGAACAATTGGGTCGTTACGTAGTGGGGTGAAATTTGCATTTAACAATAAAGTTGAATCAGTGTCCGATGTATTGGAAAATGATCAGTATTTTGCTGTTTTACATGTTGATAGTTCAATAGAAGCTGGTTATAAATCTTTTGAGAGTGTTAGACCACAGCTCGTAAATAAAGTTAAAAGATCCAAACAGAAAACAGCCTCGAGAGATTTAATTGATGAACTGGTTATAGATTTAAATGCTAATGAAAAATCTCTTAGCTCAATTATAGAAAAGCAGAAGAGATTTGATAATATTAAAGACGAATCCAAAACAATAAATGAAGCATTTACTTCCATTGGTAGAAGTAACTTTGTTACTGGTGCTCTTCTGAATGCTTCCAAGGATGACCTACTTGGCCCTGTAGAAACAAACAGAGGTTGGGCTTTAATTCATGTGAAAGATATAGCAGAATTAGACTCTTCAGAATATGAAGTTCAGAGAGAATCATTAAAAAACAGCTTAAGAACTAGAAAACAAAATCAACATCTTCAAGCATGGCTAGATGAATTAAAAGATAATGCTGAGATTATTGATAATAGAAATTTCTTTTATTAAAGCGCCTTAGTTGCTAAAAACTTAGCTTTTTGGTCTTGATAATGTTTGTATTCTGGATTTCCTTGTATGCACTCATTTATAACTTTAATAGCCTCTTCTACTCTTCCTAATTTCCATAGCACTTCTGCCTTAGTATCTAGAATCTTGAGGTCTTCCTTTATTTCAAGAGCATAATTTACTTTTTCTAAAGCTTCAGGCAAAAGCTGGCCTATTTCTGTCATACGCCAAGCAAAGCTATTCAAAAGGCTTGCAAGATGCTTATAATTTTCATCATATAGACTTACAGCTTTAAGGTAAAGCTGAGCCTCAAGAGATGGGTCATTATCATTTTTCTTTAAAGTTCTTATCATTTGCCAATAACATTGTTTTTTTCTCGTTGTATCATTAGTGATATCAGCGTATGCCATTAGGTCATCAATAGTATTATTTTTTTTAGCTTTATATAGAAGCCCATAAAAATAAGCTGATTCAGATGAATCTACACCTTGTTCAACAATTTGATCAAGAATATCAATTGAAATATCGAGTTCGCCTATTCTATAATAAAGTTGACTAAGGTTATAAAAATTTTGGAATGTAAATGCATTATTAACTCTATGATAACTCTGAATATCGTCTAAATACTTCTTTGCTGAATCTTTAACATTCAGATCTATGTATTTTTTAGCTAAATCTATTTGAATTGTTATATCATCAGAATTTTTTGAATACTTAAGCTGAAGATCAGATAATGTATTCGTGCCATTTTTTATACGATTAAGCTCTTTTAAAAAATCCTCTGGCGGCAGATAGCCCACTATTCGATCTAGTTCATTTCCAGAATTATCAAGGATGATTATTGTTGGATAACCTCGCACACGATATTTTTCTTTTTGCTTAGGACCAGAACCTTTTTCTGCGTCTATCTTCAAAGAAATCAAATGATCATTAGCAAAATCAATTATTTTTTCATCTGAGAAAGTATCGTTGTCCAAACGATCACACCATGTTCACCAATCAGTTTCAAAATCTAACAAAACCATTTTTTCAGAATTCTCATTAAGAACAACATCTAAATCATCATCACTCCAGGGATAAGATTCTTCTTGTCCACAACCTGAAAAAAATAATAAAAGAAATATTAAAACTATTGATTGAGTTTTTATCATATGTAATTTTAATTTTTTGAGCGAGATTACAAATTTAATTTTTCTAAAATAAGTTTAGGCGCTTTTAAGGGTTTGTTTTTTGAATTAACAAATGCATGCTCTGTATAACCATCCACTAAAAGACTTAAATTATCTGCACAATTGATCTTATAATCAACGATTAATTTAGCTTTTGGTATAGTTTTAATAGTTGAATTTACGATTAATTCTTGTTCAAAATTTGCACCATTATAATACTTGCAGTAACTAGTGACAACTGGAAGCCTAATACCAGCTTCTTCAATTTTAGTGACAGAAAGACCTATGGATTTAAGAAGTTCAGTGCGAGACTCTTCAAAATATTCTAAATATCTTGTATTATAAACGATGCCCATTTGATCCACATCTCTGTAGTAAACTTTAATTCTATGATCGAAAGAAATCATTTTTCATCTTCAAAAAATCCCATAGCATCATATCTTTCAATTCTTTTATCTATGAACATATCTGGTTCAGTAGCAGCAAACTCGCTCAGGCCTTCTAATAAAGCTAATTCTAAATTTCTTGATGAAGATTTTGGATCTCTATGTGCGCCACCATTTGGCTCTGATATGATCACATCACAAACACCTATGTTTACCATATCATCTGGCGTTACTTTTAGAGCTTCAGCAGCCTCTTCTGCTTTGCTTGCATCTCTGAATAAAATAGATGCACATCCCTCTGGACTGATAACTGAATACCATGAGTTTTTCATCATTAAAAATTTATCACACACTCCAATTCCTAGAGCTCCTCCACTAGCACCCTCACCTATAACCACTGAAATTATAGGAACCTTCATAGCCGACATTTCAATTAAATTTTTTGCTATCGCCTCGCCTTGTCCCCTCTCCTCAGCACCAATACCAGGAAATGCTCCTGGAGTATCCATGAGTGTAATAATTGGAATTTTAAATTTCTCTGCCAATTTCATTACTCTAAGAGCTTTCCTGTATCCTTCTGGCTTCATCATACCAAAATTCCTATACAGATTCTCCTTTGTATTTCTACCTTTCTGCTGAGCAATTATTGCAACTTTCTTATCACCTATTTTTGCAAATCCAGCTACTACTGCTGAATCGTCTGCAAATAACCTATCCCCATGAATCTCCATAAAATCTGCAAAAATAAGATTGATATAATCTAATGCGTATGGTCTTTCAGGATGCCTCGCTAATTGAACCCTCTGCCATCTAGTTAAATTTAAGTGAATCTTGTTTATAAGCTTTAATCTGTCCTCATGAAGAAGTGCTATCTCTTTTGTTAATTCTGAAGACTTTTCTAAAATAGACTCTTTTAAGTGAATTTCTTCATCTAAAAGCCTAATCGGCTCTTCAAATTCTAGATAGTATTTCAATTATTATTTCCTTTACATTCAAAAATATTTTAACCATTAATCAAAGTCTTTATAATTATTTCAATGTCTAATTTAAGGTTTTGGTTTTGAATGTAGTAGTGCTCAGCCGCTTTTCTTGTATCTGGACCTACTTTGATATTTCTTATTCTATCTAACCCCGTAATTCCAGGCTTACATAATATGTGAGGATTTGCGTTTTTAGTGTCAATTAATGAGGAGCCCACTAAACTTATTTTTCCTAGCAATACATTAAATAAAAGCGGTATATCTTTCAAAAATTTAATCTTGGTATCAAAAATTCTAGAACTGATTATTTCAGCATTTTCTCCCCAAAAATCTATTTTGATTGCTTTCCCCAAAATAAAAAACCAAATGATTAATGGAGCAAACAAAATAATCACAAAAACAGAAATTATAATATCGAAAATTCTTTTTGAAAACCTATGAAGTTTATGAAAAATATTGTACTCAATATTTATAAACGGAATCCCGCCTATATCCTCTATATTAGATTTCCCTAATAGTATGTCTTGCTCATTTGGAACCATTCTGTATGTTAACCTTAAATCTCTTGTAGAATCCATAAAATCAAGAATTTCTTTATTTTTTAGCGCTGAAGAACTAAAAATAACTTCATTTACTTTATGGGTGTTTATTAACTGCCTTATCTCCTTAAATATTCCAATAAATGGGATAGGTAGTTTTTCTTCTGATTTTGGATATCTCTTATCAACATAACCAATGATATCAAGACCTGTATCAAAACGTTTCAATATATTTTCAGCTATTCTAATACCTTCCTCATCTGAGCCAGCAATGATTGTTTTTCTTGAAAACAAAAGAGACTTCGATTGTGAGATTACCCCCAGATATCCCCTTGATATCAAGTATCTGGTAAAAACCCGCCATCCAGGAATGAGAAAAGTAATGATAGCAAATGCAGTAATAATTACTAATCTGGAATATGCAAATTGATTAAAAAAATATGTAAATAGAACAGCTACAAGGAATCCTAGAACAGTTCCAATAAATGCTCTTGAATAAGATAGTATATATCTTGAGTACAAATTGAGCATCGCATACACTGATACCCAAAGTGCAACATATATAAACGGTACAAAACCTTGACTACTTAATATTGGCGTAAAGTTTCCAAATCGAAAATCTATAGCAAAAACAAAAGCACCTGTGATAAAAATAGAATCTAAAATAAGGGATATAATCATTGATTTTTTATCACTTACCGTTGATAAGAACTTATTTAGACGTATTCCTAAATGTATAAAAAACTTTGATAGAACTCCTAAAGTTGAAGAATAATGCTTATCAACATATAAGTCCATAGCATGATAAAACGCTCGCTTGCTATCATATGGCGCTATATTTACTGATTTTCCTTTGTAATGAATGATTTTTGTTTTTGGATAATAATGAATTTGATAATTTTCTTTCCAAACTCGTAAACATATATCTATATCCTCACCAAACATGAAAAATCTTTCATCAAATCCATTTATTTTCCTGAAAACACCTTCTTTTATCAGCATGCAGGACCCACTTATTGCATCAACAATATGATTATCATCTGGATCTAAATAAGTTAAATTATATCTACCCATCCATTTTGATTTTGGAAACAATTTATCTAAACCAAAAATCTTTGGTAATGCAGTTTTTATTGTAGGGAAAGATCTTTTGCAGGATAATTGTAGGCTTCCATCAGAATTAAGAATTTTTGGCCCTACCATACCGATATTCTTATTTGACTCTATGTATTCAATTAAATCATTGATCATGTCCTCTTCAATAATTGTATCAGGGTTCAATATTAAAAAGTAATCTCCACTGGCTATTTTTGCACCCTGGTTAACAGCTTTACCAAAACCAACATTTTCATCATTAGATATAATATTAACCTTTGGATATTTGTCAGAGACAATATCTACTGTATTATCATATGAGTTATTATCAACAACAATTATTTCATAGTTTGAATAATTGGATTTTAATATTGAATCAATGGCACTTACTAAGTACGAGCGTACATTAAAAGAAACAATTATAATAGATACTTTAGGCATTTTATATATGCCACCTGAATAGTTTCCAAATTCTCAATCTCCAAACCATAAAAATTGCTTCATAAACAATAGTTTTAGACATTTTTGATTGGCCGATTGTCCTATCGGAAAAAATAATAGGTATTTCTTTAATTATATAACTCTTTACCCAAGCTCTAAAATTCATTTCAATTTGAAAAGAATAACCTTGAGATTTAACCGAGTTTAAATCTATATCAGATAATACTTTAGCTTTCCATGCTTTAAAACCACCTGTCCCATCCATAATTGGCATACCTGTAATAATTCTTGAGTATGCATTTGCTCCATAACTGAGCATTAGCCTCCTAAGGGGCCAGTTTACAACGCTTATCCCATTTATATACCTGCTACCAATTACCACGTCATTGTTTTTGAGATTTTTCACCATCCTAGGTAAATCTTTCGGGTTATGCGATAAGTCTGCATCCATTTGAATTATATTTTCATATTTGTTTTTCAAAGCCCATTTAAATCCAAAGATATAAGCAGTTCCTAGACCTGATTTTTTAGATCTTGTTTCAAGAAATAAATTTTTATAAACGCTCTGTAGTGATTTGACCTTATCCCCAGTTCCATCAGGAGAATTATCGTCAACAATTAGTAAATGAAATTCTGGGTTTTCTCCAAGAACCAAATCTACTAGCTGTTGGATATTTTTTTTCTCATTATATGTTGGTGAGATGATTAAAGTTTTCATTACATTACTTTTTTAATTGATTCAAACAATGCTCAATTTTCGGAGGTTCAAGATTTAATATTTTTTCAGCATAAATTGTACTTAGACCGCCTTTCAAAGGTCTTAGTGCAGTCTGTTTAAGTTCTGCTGTTTTTATAGGCTCTATCAAGTCTTTTTTTAAATTAAATGATTCTGCTATCTTTAGAGCGAATTCATACCTACTAATCCAATCGGCATCTCCCCAATGAATAAAACCATTAAGTTCTGTTTGAATGGCTCTATCAATTACAATTGCAAGTGACATAGTCCATGTGGGATTGTTAATTTGGTCATCAACAACATTGATGACTTTTTCATCATTTAAAGAATGTACTATCCAGTTTAAAAAACTAGCATTAAAATTGCTTGCATAGTCATATAAAACATTTGTTCTTATAATGAGACTATCATTTGAGTTTTTGGCCAAATATTGCTCTCCTTCTAATTTAGTCCGTCCATATTCATTGATTGGATTTGCTGCATCTTCTTCAGAGTATTGCCCCTTAGCCCCATCAAAAACATAATCTGTTGATAGATGAATAATTGGTCCATTGAAAGAATTAACTAAATTTTGTACACCATGAAAATTAATTGAATTAGCAAGTTCTGGTTTTTTTTCACATAGGTCTACATCAGTTAATGCAGCTAGGTTTATAATAATATCAGGAGATATAGTTGCGATTAGGTCTTTTGTTAAAATAGGATCTGTGATATCTAGAAAATAATCAGTTTTATTATATGTAGATCGAGATGTAGAAATAATTTCATATCTAGATTTAAATAGCTTTATAAGAGCTTGACCTAATTGGCCAGCTGAGCCTGTAATAAAAATTTTTTTCATATTAATTTAATCAAAGCTTGTTTTGATCGACTTAGCTATATATTCTAATTGCCTAATATACGCTGCCTTGCTTTTACCGGGGTTGTAGACTAGGGTATTGATGTGAAATGTTCTATCGGATTTATTATCATAAAATATAAAAGATTGAAAAGGACCACCTTTTGCTTCAAGGGAATCAATAGAGGACCAAATTCCAGTACATCTCCAACCTGGATGTCTATTAAAATAAATTTTTTCTAGATTAAACTTAAATTCATTAAAAGAAATACTTTCAAAATGACTCTCAGAGGATTTCCAAAGCTTTTGACCAACTGTAAGCTGATCAGTAATAATATTGCCTTCCTCCCAATGAACCGAAAGCCATCGATAAGGATATTCTGCTCCCATCCAAAACAAGTTTTTCTTACCATCGCGTTTCAAAACTTCCCAGCCCCAAGGCACTTTTATGTTCCAGCTAAAGTCTGTTTTTAATTTATTTTCTTCATCTTCTTGAGAATCTTTGAAAAGGAATCTATTTGTTCTATTATTAAACTGTTGATCAAAATGAGCATGCAATAATTCTTTATTTCTATTGAATTGATAATTTAAATGCTCTTCATCTACAGCATTTATTACAACAAATACCTGATCTTTAGCATACAAATCTCTATCTAGATACAATGAATTATCATCTTTAGAATTATATGATTGGTGTTCTGGCAAAAGCTTTTTAATTAATCTAAATCCAGAATTTGAATCATTTCTATTCACAGCAACAATTATCAAGTGAGCATATTTTTTTAAATCATTAAAATCAGAAGGTCTGTTAAATATCAATTTGTAAGCAGGCTCAGGTTGAGGCGTAAACAATGTATCATTAAAAATAGATGATAAATATCTTCTGACCAATGGTTCATCTAATTGGCTGCAAACGACTCTGATTTCATCATCAAATCCAAGCGAATTCTTTTTCGAATTGCAAGATAAAGCTAAAATCAAAAGTAAAAAAATTGTTAGTCTATAGATTTTCATGTGTAAAACTAATATAAAAACATTTTTTACAACCTAGTAAGCCATTTTATATGAACTTTGGCTTCATTAATTGTCGCTGTATAAGGTATCGCATACTCAATATTTATCAAAGCATTATTGGTTATTTTTTTAAGTCCAAAGCCATAACTTAGTTTTGGTTTATAATTCTTGGAAAATCCACTTTCAAGAAAAATTAATGAACTAATTGATTTTATACCATTATAATGAAATTCAAATGTTGGTATTACAACATATGGAGATCTAAAAAGATTATCATCATATCCTCTTAAACTATTAACTCCGCCAAAAAGAACTTCTCTAGCTTTTCCAACATTATTTTCAAATGCATTAATGTACTCACCATAAAAATTAAAACATAAATTTACATTTTTTATTATTGGAGAATACTTTTTAAAGGCTTGTCTGTATCTAATGTATAAATTTTTAAATTCACTATCTTCTCCAATTTCTAATTCAAAGTTAGTCTGTGAACCCTTAACAGGCATAATCATATCATCTAGACTATTGTTTTTAAACATAAAAGCAAGCGCTTTATAATTCGATGATATAAAACCTCTTTCAAGTCCATTAACTGTGGTATTTATTGACCCTTGAGAATATCCAGCATAAAATGAACCATAAAATGAATTTAACAACTCTACTTTAAGTTCATATTTTTTTTGAACGTAATCATTATTCACCAATTCATAATTAGAATTTAATATCAACCCTACCCCTCCTCTGAGAAAATGAGGTCGATGTAATTCAAAATTAAATTTTTGATTTATTGAATCAATCGCTATCCATTTGAAAATTAATTTTTCCATCGCGCCCCACACATTCTCAAAATGAGCATCAATTTCTCCATTATATTCCCAACGATCTTTTTGCGCCTTGGTTCCTCCAAAAAGTCCTGAAAAATAATTATTAAATTTAGAATTTATGTCAACATGTAAGCCCAGCTTTTCTCTTTGATATTTAAAAACATTTATATCAGGGTTACTACGAATGAAATAATATTTATTTATTATCGTTTTTTTCTTTTTTTCAATGGTTTTATTAGATCTTCTATCAATTTTAATGCCAGAAAAATTTTTAGCTACGTGCTTCAAATAGGATTGTTTAATTTTTTCATTAGAATTAATAATTACAGTATCAACATCATACGAGGCATACAAAGGTTGATAAGTAATTTCTTTAAATTCATTATTGTAATGCAATATTTCATACTGCAAAGCCATTAAATTTTTATCAGAAAGTAATGAGTCTAAGGTCTGTTTAATAAGCACGCTATCAGGAAATTTAAATCTAATTTTTTCAGTTGAGTAAACAAACTGAACAATAAATAAAGTCCATAACAATGATTTACAAGTACGCACGGAATTCCCCCATAATTGTAAACAAATTGTTATATCTCAAATTATCCAGATAATTAACTGACATTGAAAATGAAATATCTTTTTTTATGAAATAATTTAAAGATGTGTTAACTGCGAAATTTTTTCCAAGAGTTTGCCCATTCAATGCTTCAGGAGGAACATATTGAAGGTTTGAAAGTTCTTTGTTTTCACTCAAGTCAAAATTCAACATTACACTACCCAATTCACCAAAAAACAAACGCCCACTGTAATTAATTCCAATGCCCTGCGCAATAAAACTATTTGACACTACTCTACCATGATCAACTCCATATTTAATTGAAAACTCAGATTCAGATCTTTTTTCATTTAATGTGAAAGAAATCTCATTCCATGAACCCCTTACTTTTCTTGATCGTTCAATTATAAAATTTGACTCAATATCTTTTATGTTATGATACCATTCAAACTTTAAGTTTGAATTTTCTTTTATTTTAACATATCCATTAATACCATTTTTTGAAAAACTTAAGATCTCATTCCCTCTTGGATCATATCCCTGAAAGTCTTTTGAGTTTGTACTGTAAAATTTTATTCGCTTACTGAAATTTTTTGATCCTAAATCAATTTCAAAAAAATTATTTAAATATGACCTGTATATATTTTTTTCTTGTAATTTTGGATCATAGATTTCACTAATACCAATTTTTGAGCCACTGTAATTAAAATTTGTATTAAAATTGATTTTTATTTGCGCGCCTTTTTTTAATTTGCGCACATCAAAACTAAATCTTTGATGCCCTCTCATATTGCTTAGTAAGGACCTACTACCAGTTGGCACAGAATATGATACATATGAGCCATTCTGATCCTTTATATATGTTTTAAGAGATTCATCAAACCTATATTCCCCTAAACCTATTCCAACAGAATCATATACAATTGAAAATGTCTCACTCTGAGTTTGTTCTGTAGTTGCATTAAAATCAAACTCAAATGGACTACCCCGATCTCTAAAGTTTAGTTTAAGAGACCCTAATAAATAATCTAATTGCTCACTATTTGTTTTATTTTTTAATCGTTTAGTTAGAGTAATATTTTTTCTCCACCCATTTAAATTCTTATCTATATACTGAACTGATGAAAGAAAATCCTTACTTTTCTCGATTTTATCAATTATTGGTTCATTTTTGTATTCATCGTCTCGATTAGTAATACTAAGTGAAATAGTTCTTCTGTTTTTTGTATAATCCAAACCCGTTTGAACCAATTTATAATTGCTAAACCTTGATCTTTCTTCTCTATTATATTTTAAAAATGGATTGAGGTATTTCAATTGAGCTCTAATTAAAAAACTTGTAAAAATAGAGTTTTCTTTTTCTGTAAATATCTCACTATATTGAAAATTAGAACCATTAAATAAACCCCTTAAAATTTGATAAGAAGCATCTAGCCTACTTTTATTCCAGTCGTATAATTTGAGGTTCGATAGTGTTAGATTTGTAGAACTTAAATTATTCTGATTAATATAGAAATCCATTGAGTTTCTCCGCTCTCCAGAATTATTGGCACTATCAATATCCCATATTCTATTAAATTGAACATCCCTATCTAAATTTAGTGAATTATATTTTTTGTCTCTTAAATGCCCCTTATATGAAAAACCATACTTTGTATCTCTAAACTCTAAAGAATCTACTTTGAGATTAATTTCATATATGCCTCCTGTGCTGGAAATACCATCAGTTGCGATTGTATTCTCTAATTTTGAAGATCTAGATATTAATGAGTTAGCTGAAATGTTTTTTCCAAGGTTGTATTCTATTTTTGTGAAATATAAATCCTTGACACTAGGAGCAGAGATATTCTGGAAAGGACTATAATAATCTTTTAGATTATTTTTCTCTTCACTTTGAACATAACTATAATATATTTCTCCAATGTCTGAGATCAGCTTTTCATAATTCCCATTTGAATTATAGGTAAATACAACATTAAACCTAGCAGAATCAGCCTGAATTAATAGGGGGTCAAAAATATAAATGCCATTATCAATAAAATATTTTCCTATCGAGTCCTCAATCGCGCCCTCTAATTTGACAGAACTTGAACCTGTTCCTTTCATTTGTTGATAGATTTTACTATCATTAAATAGCCTACTTTCATTGTCAATTTCTCTATGAATTCCTGCAACGACATTTAATTTATCAGAAATTTTTGTTTCGTATGTATTGCCTAAAATTGATTTTGGATAATTATCATCAACATATTCATAGTCCACAGATACATCTGAGTCAAAATGAATTAAATTTTTTGCTGTAAATGTAATTTCCGCTAAAGAATAATCTATTACATAATCAAAATTTGCCCCTCTAATTAATTTCCTACCATCCAACCATACATTCTCCGAGCCAGCAATTAGTTGTATGTCTTTACTTTTTGAATTTGAAATCAATCCATATGGGCCTTGAACTCCATCAATAACTTCAATATTACTGTTCGCATATTGTCCGCTGGTTGAGGCTAGTAATGCACTCATTTTAGATTTATTAAAATTTAATTTCCCATTAATTCCAATTACATTACGCTCAATATTTACCAGTTTATCAATATTATTCTTATACTGAATATCACCAGCATTTAAACTAAAATTTGAGCTATTTAATGAAATATACATTTGATCAAAATCCTCAAGATTACGTGTATTACCCTCAGGTTGTATGACTATGTCTTCATCGCTTAATACTGCACTCAGCATGATATCATTTTCAAGTTTTCCACTTAAACTTAAATTTAATCCTCCAGAAAATTCTGATAAGCCGTTTGATGATATGTTTAATTGCCTGTTTATTGAGCCAGAGCTAAATAGATTATTTTGATTGGATACCTTTTTATAGTCTATTTTTATTTTTTTTTTATTTCTAATAAAGTAATGTTTATCTAAATCATTAAAATTATATCCAACAATGAATGGAAGATCTTTAACTAAATATTTATATTTTAAAACGATTGTTACAGTATCTTGAAAAGTATTTTTATAATGTAATAGGCCTTTCATGTAATTAATACTATCAGGACTAATTTTGGTACTATACGGCTCAATTTTCAATGATTTGGGGTAAATGAAATTTTCTTTTAAAGAATAAATTTCTTTATTTGAATGAATTAAAAGAGTATCAGATGTGAAACCTTTATTCCCAAATAAAAAACTAATCGTAAAAATAAAAAAAATTAAGTGCAAATTATTTTAATTTTACATTTAGGATTGATATATGATCTTTTGATAAAATAGCCAAAGATCGATTCATATTTTTTATATCTACTATAGGAGTACTTATAGCAGGTATTTGAAGTATTATAGATTTATCAGAGACGGATTCTCCATCACCTTTGTCATTGAAAACAAACCAATGCTCCCTAATCGGTACTAAAAAAATAGGCTTGTTTATTTCAGAGATAAATGAGCCTTTATAGGCACCATTTTTTGAAAATAGATACACAATATTATCACAATCTAACAAGCCAAAATCTCCATCTTGATTTATGGCAAGCTTATTAATACAATAATCAATATCTGAAAATCTGTTTAAGTCTATATGTGGGACCTTTCTTAAGCGTTTACTTTCAAATTTAAATATACTGTGATATTGTGATGAATATATATAAATCAAACCATATTTATCTATAACAGCTAGTTCAGGAAAAATTCTAGGTTCAAGACTAATTGCAGTCATATAATTCAAACTGTAATCTAGGAGTATAATTTTATTTTCTAATCTATCTAATACTGAGATTCCATTTGGCTCTACTCCTACCCATACAGGTTCAGTAAAAGAATATGAATTAAGTCCAAACCCCCCAACAGTTTGAAAACCATTCAGACTGCCAATACTAACCAATTGATTTTCTTTTTGATCCAATAATAAAAAGCTACCAGCAACACCCCACTCCAGAAGATCTGGATTGACATTTAAATCGCTTAGTTCAGATGGAAAAGGATAATAATCAGAAATAGATAAAGTTACCTGCGAAAATACAATGCAACTATATGCTAAAATTGATATTATATAATTATGAAGTCTTATCAATTATGGGTTTTGTTAATGGATACAAAAGAAAATAGCTGCCAATAAATACCATTATTAAACTAATTACCTGTGCACCGCTAAAAATATCAAATAAATACTTTTCATTTGTCCTGATAAATTCTACAAAAAACCTTTCAACACCAGCTAAAATCAGATAAACAAAAAATTGACTACCGGGTGCTGAATTCTTTGTTCTTCTTTGCCATAAATAGAAAAAACATAGAATCCCTACTATAGATTCATAAAGCTGAGTAGGGTGAACCTTTATGATCTCAGTATCAATGTTTGATGTGTCTATCCAAGGATAGTACAAAGAAAAGCTAGATATAGTTGTAGGAGGTATGCCGTTTGGGAAAGAGATGGCCCAAGGTAATGAACTTGGCAATCCATAATCATCGCCTACAAGAAAACAACCAATCCTGCCAATTGCATATCCGATCATGATCAATGGCGCAATTGTATCTGCAAATAAATACCAAGACAATTTTCTTTTTTTCAAAACTATAGAGACGCATGTTGTACTACCAATCAAACCACCTAAAAAAACTAAGCCTGAACCGCTAAAAATCATGCCATAAGGGTCTTGTATCGTCCGATCTAAATTCTCAATTAAATAATATGCTTTAGCTCCTAAGACCCCACCGACAGCTGACCAAAAAATAATATCAGAGGCAATCTCAGTATCATACTTAAGCCTTTTCATTTCTAGGTACAATAATCCATAGCATGTATAAAAGGCAGTTACTAACATTAAGCCAAAAGAATATATTTTAACTGGTCCAATTTCAAACACAACAGGCAACATAATTACTTTATCCTAAATATTTTTTTAACAAAAATTTTTTTAATAGCCATCAGCAAAATTGGGTTTTAGTATTCATACAAATAAATTATAAAATGGTTCCAACTAATGAATTCGAATTAGTTGTGCATAATAGTTTTAAACTACCAAAAACTAAATTAAAGTCATACGGATTAGTACAATCAGATCATAAATACTGTGAGTATATGCGGTTATTCCAAATCCTCGATACATATACAACACACCTAAAATTAAACCAGCAAAAAATCGTATCAAGAATAATTCCATTGAAAAGAAATCTCCATATTCGCCCATAAAATGAAAAGCGGAGAAAATCCCCCCTGATAATACAACCGCAATAATGTTTTTAAATGTTTTATCCCACATAAAAACAAAACCAAGAATACCACTTAAGCCAGCGATTAATAAAACTCGGAATAAAAATTCCTCATATATACCTGCCCCTATTGCTAGTGTCACTTGTTGCAATATGGTCTTTCCAACTGGATTCATAAGCAAAACCATAGACTTAAACAATAAAAAATATAAAACTAAGGACCATAACATACTTTCAGCGAGCATAATGAATAAAAAATTAACATTTACTTCCTGTTGTTGATCTTCTTTGATAAAAAATATGTAGGTAACTAATAACCCGAGAAAAAAAACTAAGCCAAGCCCGTATAGTCCATAAATGTCGAAAGACTCTAATATATTCCGCATCAAAAAGTCAGCCCCATTTCGAACAACAAGGATATCATCCCACGATAAAAAAAGGATATTGATCTCATAAAGGAAAAACAAAGGCAATGTAAATAGAAAGGAATAAAATGATGTTTTAGATTTTAAAAGGTAAGACATCTAAAGATTTATTGTTTAGAACTAATCCTCTCCTATTTGTAATGCAGCTAGCAACGCCTCTTGAGGTATTTCAACTTTACCTATCATTTTCATTCTTTTTTTACCCTTTTTCTGCTTTTCCCAGAGCTTTCTTTTCCTCGTAATATCACCTCCATAACACTTTGCTGTAACATTTTTTTTAAGAGCTTTTACAGTTGTCCTAGCAATAATCCTTCCATTTAGAGAAGCTTGAATAGCTACTTCAAACATTTGTCTTGGAATTAATTCTTTAAGTTTGGTACACATTGCTACCCCTCTATGGTAAGCATCATCAGAATGACAAATTGATGACAATGCATCAACTGCATCTCCATGCATCAATATTTCTAACCTTTTGAGATCGGCAGGTATAAACTCCTTAAATTCATAATCAAGAGAGGCGTAACCTTTTGAAAGAGATTTAAGCTTATCATAAAAATCAAAAATAATTTCCCCAAGAGGCAAATCATAATAAATCTGAGCCTTTTCAGGCGATAGATAATTTGTATTTTTATATACTCCTCTTTTCTTTTGGCATAGAGTCATTATAGATCCAATGAATTCTTTTGGTGCTAACATTTCAGCGGAGACCATGGGTTCTAAAATTTTATCAATATCTCCTGAGCTTGGCATCTGTGATGGGGTATTTATTTTTACTTTACTACCATCCCTTAAAAGTACTTCATAAATAACATTAGGTGTCGTTGTAATTAAATTTAAATTAAACTCTCTTTCGAGCCTTTCTTGAATGATTTCCATATGAAGCAAGCCTAAAAACCCACATCTAAATCCAAAACCTAGAGCTTCGCTGGTTTCAGGCGTAAATTCCAATGAAGCATCATTTAACTTTAATTTTTCTAAAGCCACTCTAAGCTGATCATATTCATCACCATCAATAGGGTATAACCCAGAAAACACCATTGGTTTTATTTTTTTATAACCAGATAATGGCTCAATACAGGGTTCTTGTTTTGATGTAATTGTATCTCCTGGTTGAATATGCGCCATATCCCTAATACTTGCCACAACGTATCCAACATCGCCAGATTTCAATTTATCTGACTCAACCATTTTTAATACAAAATGTCCTACTTCAGTAATTTCATATATCTCACTATGAGCATGAAACTTGATTGACATACCTTTTTTTATAACTCCATCAAAAACTCTAACATATGGAATTGCACCTCTGTAATTATCATAGGTAGAGTCAAAAATCAATGCCCGAGTTTTATCCTCATCTTTATCCATAGGGGCAGGAATTCTATCAATGATAGCATCAAAAATTTTATCGATACCAAACCCACTTTTTGCACTTGCCTCAATAATCTCGCTCTTTTCACATCCCACGAGTTCAATTATTTGCTGTTTAACATCTTCAGTTTGCGCAGAAGGTAAATCAACTTTATTAATCACGGGAATTATAGTTAAATCGTTTTCTATAGCTAAGTAAGCATTAGATACTGTTTGAGCTTCAACCCCTTGAGCTGCATCAACCAATAATAAGGCACCTTCACAAGCAGCTAAAGATCGACTAACCTCATAAGTGAAATCAACATGCCCAGGTGTATCAATTAGATTAAATGTATAGATTAATCCATCCTTATTCTTGTAATGCATCTGAATAGGATGACTTTTGATCGTAATTCCTCTTTCACGCTCCAAATCCATGCTATCAAGAACCTGATTTTGCATTTGTTTAGAAGAAAGTGTTTTTGTTTCCTCTAAAAGACGATCTGCAAGCGTGGATTTTCCATGATCAATATGAGCGATTATAGAAAAGTTTCTTAATAAATCTTTATTCATTAAGAGAAATTAACTAGTCAATAGGGTAAATTAGGACAATTTAATCAATAAAATATTTTTTTACTTTACTTCAACGACGTTAAGGAGAGTTGTTATATTTTTTTTAAAAGATCCTTCTTCTTTTTTTTGTATTCGTATTCACTAATTATTCCTTTTTCTTTAAGATCAGCTAACTTTTCTATATTAGAAATAATTTCATCAAAATCTTCATTTTCAAAATTTTTAATCACCTCTTTGTTTATAACTACAATATCCTTGGATGGGTATTTATTCCAATGATGATAATCAAAGTTCCAATTTCTCCAAAAATAATTATAACCTAAACTTATTTTTAATCTTGGCTGTTTGTGTACAACCTTAACCTTATGCCTTTTTTTATGCTTCCATCTCTTATGCTTTGCTCTTCCATGATCAGCAAACACGAACGAAACTAAAATTAAAAAAATAGTAACTAATCTAATCTGTTTCATAATACACCTATATTTGGTTCATTATATTAGACTCAAAAAAGAAGTAAAAGTTAAAATTAATATTTTCTTTGTAATTGCAATAGCCTGAGATTTGCTTTCTCTCTCATTCCATCTTGAATAAGGGAGACAACTTTTAGGGCATCCAGGATTGGGATATTTAGGTTATCGGAATTGGCATAAAATGCATCCATGTGCACAGTAATAATCTGTATATCATATCCTACATTCTCAGAGTGATATTCCTCTATAACAGAATAATAACGCTCAATATAATATGGCTCTATCCAATTCTTATCATGTAAATATTGCTTAGCAACCTCTTTTTTATGTTCATTTTTAAGAACGCTCATTGCGCTGTATGCGCCATTGACAAAAGATATCTTTTCTTTCGCAGATAATGACAACCAAAAACTGGATGGATATTCATTTTTTACACTACTTTGCCCAAAAAATAAGTGTATGGACAATAAAAGCGTTATTATTATTATTTTCAACTTACCTCCTCCCTGAAATGATTAATTACAGGGTACCTTCTTCCAATGCCAAATGCTTTATTTGAAACCCGAATACCAATTGGTGCCTGCCTTCTTTTGTATTCATTTATTGTAATTTTATTTAATGTTTCTTTTACTAAATCTTTGTCAAAACCCTTATTTATTAATTCTTTAGCAGAAAACTGCTTTTCAACAATGAAATCAACTAATGGAGAAATAACTTCATAATCAAATGGGTCTATTTGATCAGGGGATAGTTCTGCTGAAGGAGGTTTTTTAATCGTATTAGAAGGAATAGGGTTGTTTTTATTATTATTTATCCACTCAGCAAGTTCATATACATCGCATTTGTTTAAATCTGAGATTACTGATAGTCCACCACTCATATCCCCATAGAGGGTGCAATATCCCAAAGCCAGCTCAGTTTTATTCCCAGTGGAAAGGACCAATCTTCCAAATTTATTTGATAATGCCATTAAGAGATTTCCTCTAACTCTGGACTGTATATTTTCTTCAGATACATCTCTGGAGGTACCAGAAAATGACTCACTCAGTTCCTCCTCTAATTTATCAACAATATTTTGAATAAAAATACTTTGGTAATTTATATTAAGATTTTTTGCTAATTCTTCTGCATCAAATTTGCTGTGATCGCTACTAAATTTTGAGGGCATTGATACGCCATAAACAGATTTATTTCCCAATGCATATGACGCTATACATGCAACTACCGCACTATCAATACCACCAGACAAACCAATTACTGCCTCTTTATTTTTCGTTTTTTCAAAGTAATCTTTTATTCCTAAGCAAAGAGCATTGAATAAATCTTCACATTTTGTAGCATATTTGATATGTTTTGTAGAATGTGATGCTAAATCAGTATACAGTATATCTTCCTCAAAAGATTTGCAGTGAGAAATGCAGTTACCATTCTTATCTAGAGCAAATGAGGATCCATCAAAAACCAATTCGTCTTGAGCACCTACTAAGTTACAATATAAAAACGGTATTTTAATTTCGTTAACCTTTGAGCGTACAAGGTTTACTCTATCTTTAAATTTATTCTCACGAAACGGAGATGCAGAAATATTAATTATTAGATCTGCACCATTTTGCTTTTGAATATTAGACACCTTTAAATCATATTTATCATCCCAGAGATCTTCACAAACCTGAACTCCAATTTTAACTTTCTTACCTTTTATATTTAGAGGAAAAACAGATGGAACTTTACCTGATTTGAAATATCTTTTTTCATCAAAAACATCATAGGTTGGTAATAATATTTTATCAAATTCATAAAGAATTTTTCCATTACATGCTAAAGCTGCTGTATTATGTAAATTACCTTTCTGTTCCCTAACGTATCCGATGATTGCAGGTGCAGTAACATGTTTAACTATTTTATTCAATGCCAATGAATTAGCCTCAATAAATTTATCATTTAATAGTAGGTCTTGTGGCGGATAACCCGTAATTGCAAGCTCTGGAAAAACAATAATATCACAATTACTGTTTAACGCATCATTGTATACATCAATTATTTTTCTAACATTATCAGATAAAGCACCTACTGTGGGATTAATCTGACATAATGCAACTTTCATAATTTTTTTACCAATAAGTTTAAATACATATAGTATTTGTTAAAGCATTTATATGAAAACTGTACTATGGCTCTAATCTTGCCATAGTCCTTGGAAAAGGAATGGTCTCTCTTATATGTTTTGTACCACATACCCATGCTACAAATCTCTCTAAACCGAGTCCAAAACCTGAGTGTGGAACGGAACCATATTTTCTTAAATCTAAATACCACTCAAAAGGCTTTAATGGAAGATCGTGATGCCTGATTGTTTCAATTAATATGTCTATGTTATCTTCCCTCTGTCCACCACCGACTATTTCACCATAGCCCTCTGGCGCAATCATATCTACTCCTAAAGCTAAATTATTATTTATTTCATCTCTTTTCATATAAAATGCTTTAGTATCAACTGGCCAACTGTGGATCATAACAGGACTTTCATACTGGTTAGATATGGCCGTTTCATCAGATGCTCCAAAATCCTTACCATATGTAAATTCAATATTATTTTGTTTTAATATATCCACTGCCTCATCATATGTAATCCTTGGAAAAGGAGATTTTACAGCTTCTAATTTATCTATATTTCTCTCTAATACAATTAACTCGCTTTGACAATGCTTAAGGACCTCATCAATTATGTAAGTGACTAGTGATTCCATCCAATCCATATTTTGATTAAGGTCACAATATGACATTTCAGGCTCAACCATCCAGAACTCAGTGAGATGACGACGAGTTTTAGATTTTTCAGCTCTAAATACTGGCCCAAAACAATATGATTTGCCAAAAGCCATAGCCCCTGCTTCTTGATACAGCTGACCACTTTGTGTTAAGTAAGCCTTCTTTTCAAAGTACTTAAGTTCAAATAATGTAGTTGTGCCCTCCACAGCATTGCCAGTAAAAATAGGAGAGTCAACTAAAATAAAATCATTATTATCAAAAAAATCTCTTATTGATTTAATGATTTGATGTCTTATTCTAAGTATTGAATTTTGTCTTTTAGATCTTATCCATAAATGCCTATTCGACATTAAAAAATCTGTCCCATGCTCTTTATTTGATATAGGATATTCATTAGAGGTATGATTTATGACATCTATATTTTTTACTCCAAGTTCGAAACCTCCTACAGCCCTAGGTTCTTTTTTGACAACACCAGTCACACTTACAGAATCTTCTTGATTCAAATTTTGCTCTAATTGAAAACTTTCTAAATCACATTCCCCATCAACTACTACACACTGTAATAATCCTGTTCCGTCTCTCAAAATCAAGAACCACACTTTCCCAATGCTTCTTCTATTATAGACCCATCCATTGATTTTAACTTCCTGCCCTTCAAAATCTTTTAAATTTTTAATTGTCACTGTTTCCATTTGCAAACTAACTCCTTTTTACCATGTAGTCATTATATCATTAATTATATCTTCAGAAATTTTTTGTATAGCTACTTTTGATGCATACTCTCTCGGCTCCCCAAATTCGTTATCATCATCAGAGTCAATTTTACCATCTCCATCATTATCAATCCCATCATTGCTAATGTCTCCGCCGAGCCCATAAGCTCCCCATCCTGAGAAACTACCTTTAAATAATGTTTTTTCATTACGATTATCATACCACTCAAAATATACATCTACTTTAAATCTATACTCAGACACAGATTCTTGTTTATTGTATGTATATGGACCGTCAGTGATTTTTTTAATTGACCCCTTTAGTATTGAATCGGCGTTTTTATCAATTAATTTTAATATACCCTCATCATTAAACTTTTTTTGAATGCCATCAGTAATCTCCTCTGCTATACCAAATTCTGCAGTCTCATTTTCAATTAGTGGTATTGAAATGGATTTTATATGAGGGGGTATTGAACCTGACATTGAATAAAAAGCACAACAATTAAACAAAAAAGCAATCATCATGCTAAGATAAATATTCAATCCTTTTAAGCTCAAATTCAGCTCCGCTTAATTTTTGGTTCTAGCTTATAGTCCTCGATCTTTCTATAAAGAGTTCTTTCACTTACTCCTAAAGATCTTGCAGTCTTTCTACGATTGTTATTAAAAAATCGTAGTGTTCTTATAATAGCTTCTTTTTCTAAATCTTTCATGAGAATTTCGCCGATAGCGTCATCACGAATTAAAGGCTGCCCATCTTCTGTAACTTCCATATTCGGATCAGCTAAAGGAGGAATTATTTTAAGATCCTCAGATGGTAATATTGGGTTGACAGTTAAAAAGGATTTTTCATTATCAGAAGATAAAATTGCTCTAATTAACTCTGTGTCCTGCTTCAATGAAAATAATTGCCTCAATATTATATCTATCTCTGCCTGCTCAGATGTTTTGTTAATTGCAATCGGAAGTCTATCGTTTTCCATTAAAGGCTCATTTAAAACATCAGTAAGTTCCCTATTTACCATATCAGCAGTTATACGCTCACCTTTCTCTAAAACCATTATTTTTTCAACAAAATTTTTCAATTCCCTTACATTTCCTGGCCAATCATATTGTTTCATAACCCTAATAGCATCTGGCATAAAGCCTCTATACCTAATTTCATTGGACCTAGTAAATTCAAGAGCGAACCTTTCGACGAACGGATTAATATCTTCTACCCTCTCTCTAAGAGCTGGAATATGAATATTTACTGTTTTTAATCTATAATATAGGTCTTGCCTAAACTGATTTTTTTTAACGAGATCAGATAAATTTTTATTTGTTGCAGCAATGACTCTTACGTCAGTTCGTCTAATTTTTGAGTCCCCTACTCTCATATACTCTCCAGTCTCAAGAACTCTCAGTAGTTTAACCTGCGTCTCCAAGGGTGCTTCACCAATTTCGTCTAAAAAGATTGTACCTTTATTTGCTTGTTCAAAATATCCTTTCCGATCATCTGAAGCCCCAGTAAAGGATCCTTTTTTGTGACCAAACAGTTCACTTTCTATTATGCCTTCTGGTATGGCACCACAATTAACAATAACCATAGGAGTTTGAGAACGTTTACTATGCTTATGTATAGAGCGAGCTATAATTTCTTTACCACAACCAGATTCACCAGTAACAAGCACAGATATATCTACAGGAGCTACTTGAGCTATCATGCCTAACACTTCATAAATTTTTTCAGAAGTGCCAATAATTCCAGACTGTTTTTGTAAGCGTGGTAAATCTATTTTCATAATTTATTTGCTTTCATATTATAGTTGTACGTAGCCCATGTTGATTTAATAATATTATCTAAATCAGATCTTGTCGGCGACCAGCCAATGAGTTGTTTTGCTTTTTTTGAGGATGACAAAACAATATCTGGATCTCCAGACCTTCTATCAGAAACGACATAATTAATTTTTTTATTAGAAATGATTTGAGTTTTTTTGATTATATCTAATACTGAAAACCCTTCACCAGTTCCTAAATTTATTTCTAAATTTTCATTATTATTTATAATGTAATCAATAGATGCTAAATGACCTTCTGCTAAATCTGTAACATGAATATAATCTCTAATGCCCGTACCATCAGGAGTGGCATAATCATCCCCAAAGACTTCAAGATGATCTCTTTTTTCTAACGCAACCTCCATAACTAAAGGAATTAGGTTCTGTGGATCTGACTCTACTTGAAATTTCTTACAATTACTATCATAACCAGCTGCATTAAAATACCTTAAACTAGCATATCGAATTCCTTTAAGTTTGCTAAACCATTTCAAATTTTGCTCTATTGTTAATTTTGAATAACCATAATAATTAATAGGCAATAAAGGGTGATCTTCATCAATTGGCGTATACCGTGGTGTGCCATAAACAGCAGCACTGGAAGAAAAAATTATATTTTTTATATTATTTTTGACACAAGACTCAATCAGATTCAATCCACCAATAATATTATTTGTAGCATATTTCCCAGGGTTAAGCATGGACTCGCCAGCAGCTTTAAAGGCTGCTAAGTGTACAGCTACATCAAAATTATCAGACAGCATAACCGAATCAAGTTCTTTTTTTGATAATGTTGAGCCTTTATAAAAAGAAATATTATCATTTAAGTTTGATTTAAAACCTGATGACAAATCATCAAAAACTGTTATCTCATTTCCTTTTTTGGAGGCCGCTAAGACAAAATGAGATCCAATGTATCCTGCTCCGCCTACCACTAAAATTTTCAATTTATTCCCTCTTTAATACTATCCTCAAATTTTTCAATTTCATCTCTTAATTTTGCTGCTTTTTCAAAATCTAGGTTTTCAGCTGAGTTTATCATTTCTTTTCTTAATTCTATCAAAATATTTTCACGATCCTGAATACTCATATCTTGGAATTCTGAATCAATAGAGATGGACTTGTCATCTTTCTCGTTTCCTGCGACTGAAGTAGATAATAAGATTTCATCAGTAGATTTATTTATGGTCACAGGTGTGATGTTGTTTTCAATGTTATTCTTATTTTGCAATGCTCTTCGCCTTTTTGTCTCCTGAATTAAGTTATTCATTGCATCTGTGATCTTATCCCCGTAAAGAATGACTGTGCCATTTACATTCCTCGAAGCTCTCCCCGCTACTTGTAGTAAACTACTTTTGGATCTTAAAAATCCCTCTTTGTCCGCATCTATAACAGCAACTAGACTAACCTCAGGTAAGTCTAAACCTTCCCTTAATAAATTAATTCCAACTAACACATCAAAATTTCCAATCCTAAGCTCTCTTAAAATCTTTACTCTTTCAACACTATTTATGTCAGAATGCAGGTATCTAACTTTAATATTAACCCCACCAAGATAATCAGTTAAATCTTCAGCCATACGTTTTGTTAAAGTCGTGACTAATACTCTCTCTCTTTTTCTTGTTCTCTTTCTAATTTCTCCAATTAAATCATCAATTTGACCTTTTGATTTTTTAACCACTACCTTTGGATCAAGCAAACCGGTAGGCCTAAGTATTTGCTCTGTAACAACGCCATTGCAGAATTCTAATTCAGTATCTGATGGAGTAGCAGATACAAATAAAGTTTGATTCTGGGCATCTATAAATTCTTGATATTTCAATGGTCTATTATCTAAAGCACTAGGCAATCTGAAACCATGTTCGACCAGGGATAATTTTCTAGCTTTATCTCCATTATACATTGCCTTTATTTGAGGAAGCGTAACATGAGACTCATCTAAAATTGTTAAAAAATCATTTGGGAAAAAATCTATCAAGGTAAATGGCTTTTCTCCTTCTTTTCTACCAGCAAAATATCTTGAATAATTTTCAATACCTGAACAATATCCCAATTCAATCATCATTTCTATATCAAAATTCGTTCTTTGCTCCAACCGCTGTGCCTCTAACAACTTATTATTTGACCTTAGAAAATCTAGTCTATCATTTAATTCTTCTTCAATTTGATCAATAATTTTTAACGTTTTTTCTTTATCAGTAACAAAATGTTTAGCTGGAAAGATTACAGTCTTTTCCAACTCTTCTATTACTTCACCAGTTAAATAATCGAATTTTGAAATTGTTTCAACTTCTGTGCCAAACAATTCTATTCTTATACAAAGATCTTCATAAGCAGGAAAAATCTCAATTACGTCACCAAGTACTCTAACATTTCCCCTTTCAAGTATTTGATCATTCCTGGAATAGTGAATGTGAACTAAATCAGAAAGTAATTTTTTTCTATCTAAATTTTCTCCGCAGGTTACACTTACAGAACCTTTAATGTACTCATCTGGAGCACCTAGGCCGTATATACATGAAACCGAAGATACAACAATTACATCCTCTCTAGACATTAAAGAACTAGTTGTTTTTAATCTTAATTTATCAATTTCTTCATTAATTGATGCATCTTTTTCTATGTAGGTATCTGTCACGGGTAAATATGCTTCTGGCTGATAATAATCATAGTAGCTAATAAAATATTCAACAGCATTATTTGGAAAAAGTTGTTTCATTTCTCCATAAAGCTGAGCGGCCAATGTTTTATTATGAGACATAATCAAAGTAGGTCTATTTACAGACTGTATTACATTCGCCATTGTGAAGGTTTTACCTGAACCAGTAATACCAAGTAAGGTAGTATATGGTTCATTAGCATTCAACGAATTGGTTATTTCATCAATTGCAGAAGGCTGATCACCTCTCGGAGTAAAGGAAGACTCTATTTTAAACTCTGCCATAATGGCCAATTTACTTAATATAACGAAGAACGGTCAATGGCAGACTTAATGTAATTTATGTATTATTGCTTAAAGATAGTGCCATTGCTACTATCTCACCACTTAACTTTTCAGATAGTCCTATTTTTTCAGCGAGTGACTTAGGTGTTTGCCTTGCAATGTCTTCAGTACCATCATACTCAATTAATAATTTATTTAGTGTTATCTTGCCAACTCCTTTAATGCTTGAATAGGGAGACTCAGTCATAGTTTTTTTTCTTTTTTGTTTTTGAAATGAAATAGCAAACCTATGTGCCTCATCTCGAACTCTTTTCAGCAGGATCAACCCTGGAGACTTTTTATTAATAACTTGTGCCTCAGGATTGCCTGGAATAAATACCTCTTCAAGCCTTTTTGCTAAACCAATAATATTAATATAATCTAACCCAAGTTCTCTAAGAGCAGACTTAGCCATGCTTAATTGGCCCTTCCCACCATCAATTAAAATAAGATCAGGGTATTCAGAATTTTCTTTTTGAAGCCTACTATACCTCCGAAAAACAACTTCTCGTATCGATGCGAAATCATCAATGTTTTTTACTGATTTAATTTTATATTTCCTATAGTTACTTTTTTTAGGCCTCCCATTTATGAATGAAACCATTGATGCCACAGTATTTGTTCCGCCTAAATGAGAGATATCAAATCCCTCAATATTTTTAGGAGGAACATCTAAATTTAAATCACTTTGCAATGATGTGATTGAATTTGGAGTGAACATTTTGTATTTATTTTTCCTTAAAATCCAGTCATTTAGTAAAAGTTCAGCATTTTTCATGGTAATCCTAAGCTCTTTTGCTTTTTCACCAATTTGTGGATATTCAAGTTTTACTTTCGCCCCCCGCTCTTTAGATAACATATCTAAAATATTTTTCTCGTCAATTAGTTTAATAGGTAAGGAAATTTTAGCGGGGATTAAATTACTTCCCATGTAAAACTGAGTAATTATCGAACTATATGATTTTTGCTCATCTGAAAATATGTTCTGTACAGAAATTTTCTCCCTGCTGTATATAAATCCATTTCTTATTCTTATTACCACAGCTACTCCTATACCATCTTTTTTTGCCAAAGCAAATATATCTCTTTCATCAAAAACTGAGTTAGTGTAGCTTTTTTTAGAACTAAAATTTTGAACTGTCCTTAATTGATCTCTAAAAAGAGCAGCTTCTTCATATAATAAATTTTTTGAGGCATGATTCATTTTTTGTTCTACATAATGTTCTATTTCCTTTGTGCTACCTTTCATAAAAGAAATGACATGCATAATCATTTCATTATATTCTTTTTCTGAAACAAGCCCCTCACAAGGCCCCTGACACCTTTTAATATGATAATCTAAACATATGGATATCTTTTTTTGCTCGATTATTTTATCATCGATGAAATAACTACAACTTCTAATTGGAAATACTTTATGTATTACTTTTAATATAGTTCTTAACCTTTTAGAATCTGTATATGGACCAAAATATTTTGACCCATCTTTTTTTATTTTTCTCGTTAATAAAACCTGAGGGTAAGGTTCTTTTGTTATTTGAATGTATGGGTAGGTTTTGTCATCTTTCATTAGAATATTATACTTAGGCCTATGCTTTTTTATCAAATTAGCCTCAGTCAGCAATGCCTCAACTTCATTCTTAACAATAATCCATTCAAAACTATCTGCATTTTTCATCATGGAAATGGTCTTTGATGATTGTGTTTTTGAATTTTGAAAGTATGATCTGATTCTATTTTTTAAATTTTTTGCTTTCCCTATATAAATGATTTTCTCATCTTTGTCTTTAAATGTATAAACACCAGGAAAGGTTGGTAAATTTTTTAATAGTTCAGAATTTTTTTTCATCAGAAAAAAATTAATAAATGTTTATTTAGGCTTCTCAGCTAACTCAACTAATACACCACCAGTAGATCTTGGATGGATAAAAACAATCTTGTATCCCTCAGCACCGATTTTGGGCTTATCATTGATTAATGAAATATTTTTTTCTTTAAGTTCAATTATTGCATGACTTACATCATCTACTTCTAAACATACATGATGAATTCCTGTACCTTTATTTTTTATAAATTTTTCAACTACTGAATTTGATGAACTAGAACTTAAAAGCTCAATTTTCCCTTTTTTAGTATCAAAAATAGTTGTTGTAACTTTTTCAGACTCTACCACTTCTGTGTGAGTATGAAATATATTTAAAATATTTCCCCAAAATGAGGACGTTTTATTTAAATCATCTACAGCAATGCCAATATGTTCAATTCCTAAAATTTTCAATTTACAATAGTCCTAGTTTCTTTGTTTTCAAGTCTATGCCTAAGCCAGTTTTTATTGAAGATAACTTTAAACGCCCAGAATCAATTTTAACTCCACTATAGGGGTCATCTTTTATTAATAGATTACCATCTAAGTCTACATAATCACACTGGCTAGATAAATGAGCTGCTGCGGTAATACCAACTGAAGATTCTACCATACACCCAAGCATAATCTTAAAATCGAGTTTTTTTGCCAGTTGGATCATCTTTAGAGCCTCGTCGAGACTACCACATTTCATTAGCTTTATATTTATGCCATCAAAAACTTCCCTCAAAGCATCTAAATCATTTGATGTAACACTATTTTCGTCAGCAACTAATGGAAGTGGTGACATAGATCTTAACTTTTTTGTTTCCTCTAGATTTAATGCTGGAAACGGCTGTTCAATAAACTCAACATTTTGATCTGCAAGCCAAAATACCATTTTTTTCGCAGTTTTATAATCCCAACCCTCATTGGCATCAATTCTAATTAAATTATCTGTTCTACGCCTTATTTGCCTTATTATTTCTTTATCATTATGAGGAGTACCTAACTTAACTTTTAGAATTGAGCATTTTTTACTTTCTTCAAGTTTTGAATCGAGTTCATCTAATTTTCCAATTGATATTGTATAGCTAGTTTTAGGAAGAGTTCTATTTTCAAAACCAAATGCTTTATATAGAGGAATATTTTGCTTTTGGGTACTCAAATCCCAAACAGCTATATTTACAGCTGCTTCTAATGAGGAAATTTTTCTTAACTGAGGTTTCAAAAAATCCCATAAGTGTTCTCTGGACTGATAGTTCTCTGGAACTTGAATTCCACTTTCAAGTACAGATAAAATCAGTTCGGAGGATTCTCCATATCTTTTTGAAGGGGCTGCTTCACCTCTTCCAATGAAATCTCCATCCATTATATATATATATATTATATCATAGTAATCATTCGAACTTCTTGAAATCCCAAAAGAATGAATCAAATTAATTCTATTTTTTGAAAAACTTAACTTCATCATCTAAGTAAAATTATAAATAGACTTAATCAAACCCGCATCGCCAAACCTAATTAAATCAGTTGTTGGAAGATTGTACACAGATTCAAAATCGCTTATAATATTAGAAGCCTCTTTATCATTCTTTTCGTAGGTTAACAAGTTAATACCTATAAAAAAAGTTTTTTTAAATGGAGACATTAAATCAATATGAAGTTGCATAAACTCTTTAATATCCGGAAGAGGTTGTCCCATTACGTCTTTAGATCGAGATGGATCATGTGTTAAAATCAAATAATCAGGCATACAGCCATGAATTAAGCCCAAAGTCACGCCAGAATATGCATAGTTGGATAAGGCCCCTTGGCCCTCAACAATAACTAAGTCCGTTTCCTTTTTTATTTTTCTATCAATGAGATTCTCTACCTCTCCTGATACAAAATCTGAGGTTACAGCATCTATCGCGACACCATCTGAAAGAAGTATCCCAGTTTGACCTGTACCAATAAATTCGACATTTTTACCTAATTTATTTAACCTAGTTTTAATTTCCCATGCAGTTGTCATTTTTCCCGTGTCACAATCGGTACCTACTACTAATACAACAGGTGTGTTTCGATTAATCCATGACCCTTTTGAAAAATTTGGTGGATCGGGCGGTTTTCGTAAATCAACGATGCTTGAGCCATGCTCATTGGCGAGATCTTTTAAATATTTATCATCAGACAATAACTGATGCATACCACTAATTATATTAATACCATTTTTGATAGCTTCCTCAATTTCGAGGTACATATGCTTGCTGACAATTCCTCCTTGCGGGGCATTACCAATTACTAGGTGATCAGGGTGATATTTTTTTGC
>SGYO01000007.1 GCA_004321745.1 bacterium
GTTATTGAGAACGATGAAGCACTAAAAGAAGCCTACAGAGGTTGCTATAGCGATGAAAGAGACATTGTAATTGAACAAAAATGTTTTTCATTGGTTTATCCTGTTTCTTATCAATTGCCAGATGGCTCATTAATTGAAGTCTTAACAGATGACGAGGATAGTTGGTCTGAAATGAACGCATGGTATGATGAAAATCCTGAATCTGCTGAAAGACCAACTTTGCAATATCCAGTTGTAATAATGTATGAAGAAGATGATGAAGGCAGTGAGGACGCTTTGATGGTAACTATAAACAATGAAGATGAAATGATCAGTGCCAGGGAAGATTGTCGTGAGCTTGAATTCGATGATGTTGATGACTGTTACGAGTACAGTTATCCTATAACATATATTCTCCCTGATAATTCAACCGTGGAGATAGCTAGTTCGGATGATGAAAACGCATGGGGTCTAATTAGAAGATTCTATGAAGAAAATCCAGAGGCTGAAGGAGAACCTATTTTACAGTTTCCAATAGAAATTATTTTCCAGGGTGATATGGTTTTTGTCTTTGAAACAAATGCTGAATATGCATCTTTTGTTGAAGAAAATTGTAATAGGCAAGATTAAAATTATTTTACTAAGTTTTATTAGGAGGATATATTATGATAAATTGTTGTTCTACTAGTTGTAAATGCTGTGATGGTGGTTGCAAATGTGATTGCTGTGATAAGGGTCTTTCATGCATGAAAGGCTGTGTCAGTAATTGTTGTAAAAGCGATTGTTGCTGCGCTAGTTAAAAAAATTAGTATTTGAAGTGCTTGATTTTCTCGCCTTCATCTCCAATTTTTGTCATGGCTTCAATGCCCATATCTATATGTAGGTCTACATATTTTTGGGTCACATCTTTATCTTTTTCCTCTGTTTTAATTCCTTCCGGTATCATTGGCGTATCACTTACAAGTAGCAATGCCCCTCTATTAATTTCATTTGAAAAACCAGTGATGAAAATAGTGGCAGTCTCCATATCAATGCCCATCACTCTGATTTTGCGAAGGTATTTTTTGAATTTATTATCATGTTCCCATACCCTACGATTAGTAGAATAAATAACGCCGGTTCTGTATTCAATCTCTCTTTCAACTAAAATTCCAGAAACATATTTATGCAGCTTAAATGAAGGCATCGCTGGAACCTCTTTTGGAAAATAATCATCACTTGTTCCTTCTCCGCGAATCGCTGCAATTGGCAGAATGAAATTTCCTATTTCTGTGGTCTTTTTTAACCCTCCACATTTGCCTAAAAACAAAATTCCTTTGGGTTCAATCGCTGATAAAAGATCCATAATAGTAGCAGCATTTGCGCTTCCAATACCAAAATTAATGATTCCCAATCCATCTTTATTAATTGATGATGTCATTGGTCCACCAATGCCATTTATTTTTGAATCAAATCTCTCAGCAAATTTTTCAACATAATTATGAAAATTTGTTAAGAGTATCCAATCTCCATACTTACTAGGATCTGTGCCTGTGTACCTTCTAAGCCAGTCAAATGCTATGTCTTTCTTTTTATTCATGTGTAATTTTAATACTTAAACATTGGGGAAAAAATGCAAAATAAAGCTACTGAACTTTTTAGTGATTGGGCTGACATTGGAAAAGATGAAGGTATGGCAGAAGCTCATAGCCCTGCTGTAAACCAAATTCTTGAGCAGGCATTATCTGGTAATAAATCTCATTTTAATTTTATAGATGCTGGTTGTGGTAATGGTTGGGTTGTAAGAAAAGTAAGAGAAATGCCACTTTGCCTGAGCGCTTGCGGCATCGATGGGGCAAAAGGCATGATAGAAAATGCTAGACGTATTGATCCTGGTGGTGATTACCACTTAGCTGATCTATTATCTTGGTCCCCAACTGTAAAAGCAGAACTAATTTTTAGTATGGAAGTATTCTACTATTTTAAATCTCCAGAAGAATTAACCAGACATATTGTTGATAACTGGTTAGCACCCTCCGGCAGGCTAATCATTGGCATTGACCATTATACTGGTAACCCGGATAGTCATAGTTGGCCAGAAGATCTTAACGTTCACATGACTTTAAAGGATGCCGATGAGTGGATACAGCTTTTCAGGGACGCCGGTTTATCGAGCTGCACTACCTCAAAGGCAAATGTATCAAAAAAATTTCCAGGTACTTTGGTGGTATCTGGAGATTTAATTGTTTAGAGAGATTTCTCCATAAGCTTATTAAGTCTTTTTACAAATCCTGCAGGATT
Organism: bacterium; assembly: GCA_004321745.1. Lineage (GTDB taxonomy): Bacteria > Fidelibacterota > Marinisomatia > Marinisomatales > UBA1611 > TMED80. Next base: position 2,260 of record SGYO01000007.1, read on the forward strand.
ATCCAACTTTACACCTTCTTGTAATAACGCCTGCTCATAAATCAATAAAACTCCATCATCAAAAGCTTTTCCTTTTCGCATAGCTAACAATTTTTTTATAATCTTATGTCCAGGATTGATCTCAAGTATCGGTTTTATTTCTGGCATGCCAACCTGTCCAGTAGCTCGCATAATTTCTTGCATTTGAGCAGTAGGATCATTTTCATCTGCCACAATACAAGATGGAGAATCACTTAGTCTGCTTGAAGACTTAACATCTTTTACTTTATCACCAAGAACTGATTTCACTTTTTTGATGAGTGGCTTGAGTTCATCTTTTTTCTCCTTATCATCTTCATTACTTAGCTCATCTGCAGCACCGCTCCTGTTTACGGATTTAAGGTTCTTTTCTTTAAATGTTGGAATGGAGGGCATAATGATTTCATCTATTTCGTCATCGAGAATTAGAACTTCAATATCTTTTTTCTTATACATCTCTAATAAAGGAGACTCTCTAAGTGCTGATTCGTTTGTACCCGTGATATAGTATATTGATTCTTGATCGCTTCCCATTCGATCCAAGTAATCTTGTAAAGATACATATCCATCCTCTTTAGTTGACTTGAATCTTAGCAGTTCAGTTAATGCTTCTTTATGTTCAAATTCTTGATAAACACCTTCCTTTAATAACCTGCCGAACTCATTATAGAAACCTTCATATTTATCTTTGTTCTTAGAGATGGTTTTGATCTTATCTAATACTTTTTTCACTGAATTAGATTTGATCTTAGCCATCACTCGATTTTGCTGAAGAATTTCGCGACTAACATTTAAAGGAAGATCGGAAGAATCAATAACACCTTTAACAAAACGAAGCCATGTTGGAAGTAGCTCTTTCTCATCATCTGTAATAAAAACTCTATTGACATAAAGTTTTACACCAGGTTGGTAATCAGCTCTATAGATATCTGCTGGAGCTTTACTTGGAATGAAAAACAGTACAGTAAATTCTAGCATACCCTCAGCTGTGCTATGAACCCAATCTAACGGATTTTCTGAATCATAAGAGAGGGTTTTGTAGAATTCGTTATAATCTTTCTTTTTAAGTTCATTCTTAGGCCTTTTCCAAAATGCGGTGGCATCGTTTATCTGCTCTGTTTTAGGAGTTTTACCTTTTTCTTTACCCTCATCGTCATATTCTGTGTCTTCATATGACAAAAATATTGGAAAGTCTATATGATCAGAATATTTTTTAACAGTGCTCTCAATTTTCCATCTACTTGCAAATTCCTTGCCTTCATCATTGAGGTGAAGGATAATTGTAGTACCTGTCTCATCTGTTTTATCTGGAACAATTTCATAGCCAGATTTACCATCACTTGTCCATTTATGAGCTTGTTTTTGACCGGCTTTTTTTGAAATAACATCGACTTTGTCTGCTACCATAAAGCACGAGTAAAAACCTACTCCAAATTGACCGATAAGATTAGAATCCTTTTTGGCATCTCCTGACATTTTGGATAAAAAGTTTTTCGTTCCAGATCTTGCAATAGTGCCTAAATTATCCTTGAAATCTTTTTTACTCATCCCAATACCGGAATCTTTTATTGTAAGAGTTGGATTATCACCGTCCTCAAAAGAAATATCAATTCTAGGATCAAAATCAAAAGATTTAAAATCATCTTGAGTAAGCGTCAAATATTTTAATTTGTCTAATGCATCAGATGAGTTGGATATTAATTCCCGTAAGAAAATCTCTTTTTGTGAGTAAAGAGAATGAATGATTAAATGTAGTAGTTGACTAACTTCCGTCTGAAATGTTTGTTTTGCCAATTTGAACTCCGATAGTTATTAGTTTGTATTAAATGTATTTACTTATATCAAAAATTATACCTACTATAGTTTTTCTGCCACATTGGCATCACATTATATCATAATCAGCAACACCGTACATTTGGAAATATGTTATTCTATGTACATAATAAAAAATTGATGTTAAATTAGAAAATGAGTTCAAATGCTAAACCATTTCTTGTTATCTTCATTTTGTTAGTTTTTGGGTTATTAAATGCTCAAATTTTGGAAAGACCAAAATGTGGATTTCCTCCCGAGCATGAAGACAGTGCTAGAAATTGGGGGTATGGTTATAGTGATTTGCTTGAAGATATTGAATTATGGCAACAAAGTCCTTTTGTGTCAATTGATTCAATTGGTTCAACTGTTCAAGGCAGAGCTGTTTGGGAATTAATAATATCTGAAAATCCTTCATCTGATTTTTACAAAAGGATATACATTCATGCCAGAACTCACCCAGGTGAGGAGGAATCATTTTGGGTAGCAGATGAAATAATAAACTATTTAATTGCTGACACTCAAGAGGCTGCATTCATACGATCAAACACTATTTTTCATATAGTGCCCATGCATAATCCAGATGGTGTTGAACTTGGATATGCTAGAGAAAATGCAAACGGCCTAGACATTGAAAGTGGATGGGATGATAGTATTTTACAGCCTGAGGTTGTTGCCCTGCAAAATAGATTCATTGAACTTTCCTTTGCCCCAAACCCAATAAAAGTTGCATTAAATATGCACTCGGCTTATGCATGTAAAAGATACTTTGTTTACCATCATGAAAATGGTACCAGTGATTATTTCACAGATCTGGAGAAACAGTTTATCTCAGGGGTGCAATTTTATTATCCTGATGGTTTTGAAGATTGGAATTATTATATAAGTTGGACAAATAGTACTCCTGATCAGTATCCTGAGAGCTGGTGGTGGTTTAACTATGCAGAGGATGTACTAGCATTAACATATGAAGATATGAACTGTAGTTCTGCTGGGAACTTCGATAGGACAGCAGAAGCTTTAATAAGAGGATCACTTGACTTTGTAGGCATAAACATTGCAAAAGTTGAAAATGATGTAGTCGTCCCAGATAAATTTATTTTAAATCACAACTACCCAAATCCATTTAATCCATCAACTTCAATTGATATTGAGCTTAAAAAGTCATCGCATGTCAGGTTATCTATATCGGATTTAAATGGAAAAGAAGTTAGGGTAATCACCGATCAGTTTCTTTCGCAAGGCATAAACTCATTTCATTGGGACTCGAAAGATTCAAGAGGTCGAAATGTACCAGCTGGAGTTTATTTTTATCAAGCAAAGTCGAATAGTATCATTCAATCAAAAAAAATGGTACTGTTGAAATAGTAACTATTTTTCAATCTTATCTAACCACTCAAGTAAGTCATTTAAGCATTGATTTGAAATAGTATGACCCGTTTCGTATTCATGGTAGGTCGTTTCTAACCCTAATTTTTTAAGACTGAGGTTTGTCATTCGCCCTAAATGCACTGGAACTTTTTCATCATATATTGCACTGCATAAAAATAGATTTAATTTTTTTATTGCATTTTCATCAATTGTATAATCGATTTTTTTAACGTCAAAATATCCGCACAATGCCATGATACCTTTGAATGTGTTAGGGAACTTAAAGCTAGTACTCAATGCTAAGTCTGCGCCTTGACTAAAGCCTAGGATGAAAATATTATTCTTATCAAGATCAAGACTCTTTGAAAAAATTGAAATTGATTCATGTATTTTTTCAATACTTTCGACTTTTTGTTGAGGTAATGGTAATTCGCGAAGGTTAGTGAAATCTAATTCTGCCCATGCAAAGCCACCAAATGCAGTTGGTACTGGACCCTGAAGGCTAATGATCGTCCAGTTTTCAGAAAAAAATTGGTTAAGAGCAAACAAATCCAGCATGTTGCTCCCATATCCATGTAATAAAACTAATGCTGGAGAATTTTTAGGGTTCACTGCTTTACGGACTTTATAATTTAGTGGAGTTTTAATTTCAGTGTTGTTCATATTGTGTTCTTCGTGTTAGGATTTTTTCTTCATGCATCTAGCAGTATTTCATAAGTTTAATCGTTATTAAATCAACTATTATTCAATTGAAATTTAATCATAGTTCTATACAATCGTTTGGTGAATTGCTTCGCTACATTCGCCCCTGGAGAATCAAAGTAAGTTTTGCTTCAATCTGTTCTATTTTAAACAAAGTTTTTGATATTGCTCCGGAGGTCTTGATTGGTGTAGCGGTTGATTTAGTAGTTGAGAAGGAGAATAGCTTTGTAGCATCCCTTGGTTTCAGTTCCATTGAAAGCCAGGTCATCTTTCTAGGTGTAGTTACATTTATCATATGGGCGTTAGAATCAATGTTTGAATACATTTATTCAATACAGTGGCGTGGTTTAGCTCAGGTAGTGGAACACGAGGTGAGAGTATCAGCATACGACCATGCCCAAAGGCTTGGCTTAAGTTGGCATGAAAATCAGTCTACAGGAAATATTACTGCTATTTTAAATGACGATGTGAACCAATTAGAAAGATTCTTAAACAATGGAATGAATCAGATTATTCAAGTAATCGTATCAACTATTTGTATTGGTTTTATATTTTTTTATATATCGCCAACTATAGCCTCTATAGCTGTTTTGCCAGTTCCGATTATTTTTGCAGTTAGTTTTTTCTTTCAAAAAAAATTATCGCCCAGGTATAAGAAGGTCAGGGATAAGGTAGGAGCTCTTAATTCTTCTGTTTTTAATAATTTATTAGGTATTCAAACCATAAAAAGTTTCATGTCTTTTCATAATGAAAAGCAGCGAGTCAGTGACCTAAGTCAAGATTATCAGAATGAAAATGTAAAAGCAATAACAGTAAGTAGCGCATTCGTTCCTGTTATAAGGATGGGAGTACTGGCAGGTTTTTTAGGTACTATTTTAATTGGTAGTCACATGGCATTAAGTGGAACATTAGCAGTTGGTTCTTACAGCGTATTAGTTTTCCTCACTCAAAGATTTCTATGGCCTTTTACAACTTTAGGTACATTGGTAGATGATTTTGAAAGATCAATGGCATCAAGTAAGAGAATTTTTGATCTCTTAGAGACGAAAGAGCACATTGTTGAACAAGAAAAACCTGAAAGTATTGAGAATTTAAAAAGGGACATACATTTTGATAACATTACATTTAGTTATGATAAAAATTCTATTTTGTTTAAAGAATTCAATCTTAAAATAAAGTCTGGAACTGCCGTTGGAATTGTTGGCGATACAGGTTCAGGTAAAACAACACTCTCAAAATTATTACTAAGATTATATGATCCTGATCAAGGCAGAATTATGATTGGAGATCAGGATATTTCAAACCTATCAATTGAAAGTTTACGAAATAGGATTGGAATAGTAAGCCAGGATACATTTCTGTTCAATGCATCAATAAGAGAAAATATTCGCTATGGGAATAAATTATGCTCAGATGAGGAAATTGTTTCAGCTGCAAAGCAAAGTCAATGCGATGAATTTATATCCTCTTTGAAAGATGGGTATGAAACTTTGATAGGTGAGCGAGGTCAAAAATTATCTGGCGGACAAAGACAAAGGTTAGCCATTGCTAGAGCTATAGTCAGAGATCCAGACGTATTAATATTTGATGAGGCAACTTCATCAGTTGATAACAGAACTGAAAGGTTAATTCAAAAATCATTTTTTGATCTAAAAAAGAATAGAACCATGATCATTGTAGCTCACAGGCTCTCGACAATAAGAAATTGCGATAATATTTTTGTCATTAAAGACTCAGCAGTTCATGAGTCAGGAACTCATGATCAGCTTATGAGCGGTTCAGACAGTTTTTATGCGGAATTGTGGAATATTCAAACTGGAAAGAAAATTTAAATGTTAGCTGCTTGGTATAAAAACTTCGGGACAGCAGAAGATGTATTAGAGACAGGAGAATTTACTGTACCAAAGTTAGGAAAAGGGGAAGTAAAAATAAGAATATATTCATCAGGGGTGAACCCATCGGACACAAAGAAAAGAGCAGGTTCAAATCCTGATATTTTAGATGATGGACCCATAATACCTCATAGCGATGGAGCAGGCAAAATAGTAGATGTAAGTGATGAAAAATTGCGCCATAGGATCGGAGAAAAAGTTTGGGTGTACGAATCTCAGCATAACCGGAGTCTTGGAACAGCAGCAGAATTTGTATGCTTGCCTTCTCACAATGCTATAAGGCTACCAGATAGAGTTAGTTATGATACAGGAGCAATGCTAGGCATTCCTGCAATGACTGCTCATAGATGTGTCTTTAATAGTGAAGATATCAAAGATCGTTATGTTTTAATTACAGGAGGAGCAGGAAGAGTTGGGCATTACTGTATCCAATGGGCCAAAAAAGCTGGAGCAATTGTAATTGCTACATCTTCTAATAATGAAGGGCGGCAAGAGTGTAAAAAAGCAGGAGCTGATATCATCCTTGGCCATCCATCGGAGACTTTCAAAGAAGAGATTTTAGATTTAACAAAAGGTCAAAAAATTGAAAAAATTATTGATGGTGATTTTGGGAAAAACATAAACTATTTACTAAACGTAATTAAACCAAATTCTAGCATATGTACTTACGCTTCCATGACTAAAAAGACACCTGTCATTCCTTTTTATCAAATGATGAATCTAAATGTACAAATGAAAATGGTTTTTGTTTATGATATGCCTAACAAAGCTAAGGAATCTGCAATATTAGATATAACAAAGGCTTTAAAAGAAGATAAATTACTAAATAGATTACATGAAAATTATAATTTGGAAGATATCAGTCAAGCTCATCAAAAAATTGAAAACTCAAAAACTTCTTACGGGGCAGTGATTGTAAACCCTTAAGTTATTTCAACTTAAGGTTTTTGTTTTTTTTACCATTCTAGAAATTGATTCTTCTGAATTGTACTCCAAGACATCATCTAAGTGAATCCACTTTACATCATGAGACTCTTCACTAATAATAATGTTTTGTTCATTCGGATCTGCCTCTAACAGAAATCGAACATCATAATGTAAATGCTCTGGCTCCTCATTCATTGGTTCAATCTTATGAATATCTAGATCAAAAATTTCCTCACTTAAAATAGAAAAATTGTTAAAGCCAGATTCCTCTTTTGCTTCTTTAATTGCTACTGATTTTAGATCTTTTTTACCGTCTGCATGACCGCCTAGTTGAAGCCACATATTGAGTTTTTTATGATGTGTCATTAAAATTTTATTTTTATCTGGGCTCATTACCCAAGCAGAACCTGTAAAATGACCTGGAAGATTATCTTTTTCAAAGCAACCATCATGATTTTCGAAAAAGTTTAACATTTTTATGGCATTTACTTCATAAGGGTTTTTTTGAATATATGTTTTTAACAGTTGTTTTAAGTTTTTCATAGCAGTGTTAAATAAATGTCTTATCGAAAAGAGTAGCATCAAATATTAGTTTTATTGCTATTATGGTCAAAGATATCTTAAATATCATTTTAAATGTCCTTTCAGGTATATAGCCAAGTAGTTTTTTGCCAAGGTGAGTTCCTACATAAACTGAAAGCATAAGTGGGATTAATAGTATTGCATGATCAAAGTAATTCAAATCAAAGAAATAAATAAACAATGGAATTTTCCCCAAATGCGTAATTATTTGGCATGCCGCTTTATTTGCTATAATATTTTCTTTTGTTAGCTTATCGTTCAAGAAAAATGGAGCAATTAAGGGACCTACAGCTCCTATAAATATAGATGTCAAGCCTCCTATAATGCCAACGGAGAAAAAATTAAATAGTTTTGCTGACTGTTTTTTTCTTAGATATAGAAACCATAAAATATATATACCTATCAATGGTTTAAGGTAATCGAAACTAATTTCATTAGCTGTTTTCACATCAAATGATTGAATTAGAACAAAAACGATCATCCCAGAAAGTGATAATCCTATTAGAGACCCATAAAAGTAGTTAGATATTATATTTTTTTTAATTGCACCTTTGAAAACAAATGCTCTGGTTCCATTGCCTATTAACTGGATCATGCCATGTAGAGCAATGACAAGATAACCTTGCGGCATAAGAATTGCCATCAAGCCGAGAAGTACAATACCCCCGCCCATGCCAATCATTGCTGAGAGTGTAGAAGTAAAAAGTGCAGCGGTTATAAGAATGAAGTTTTCCATAATAATTTATAGAAAAGTTGAATATTTAGAGTTCAATTAGTAAACAAATATTCGTAGTGCAAATGATTCAGCCATATTTAATGCAAGAAGTAGTATAAAAGGAGATATATCAATACCCATAGATGAAACGGGGATTAAATCTCTTAAAGGTTTCAAAAGTGGTTCTGTTACAGTGTAAACTGTTTTGGTTATTTCATTGTAAGGATTATGAGGAATCCAGCTCAAAATAACTCTAGCCCATACAAAAAGGTCAAGGATTGCGAACATTCCTTTTACTACTTTAAGAGCAAATAAGGTATCCATGAATAAGTTAGTTGGGTGTAAAAAATGTTAAAGAATTATTTTTACTAGTTTTCACCTAAACTAGGTTTTAACATAGTTGGAAAATTGAGTCGAATATCATCGCTACCGACACCATCAAACGGATCTTCGAGATCTTCTTGAATATTATCAAGAATAGTTAGCACTAGACTGTAAATGATAGCTAATACAAGACCAAACTCTAATCCTTTTTCAATGGCAACATGAGCAAAAAAAGGCCCAAATATTATAGGGAATATATTTAGAAAAACCTTTGTGTAAGCCCTCAATGAATTTGGGGTCCTATAATTTTTGATATTTATGATATTTTCAAGTTCTACTGCCATTAACCTTAAATTTCTATGTCCCATCACATTTTCAGTATCTAGCACAAACGATCTGAGCTTTTCATTCGAAAGAGATATATCTCCTAATAGGTTTATTATTTTATCATACGTTTCTGATTTCGGTTTTTCTGAGTGTAGGTAATCATACATATTTTTAAAAAGATCAGCTAATATATTATCAATTCTATCTGTATGCTCTTTCAAATCTAGCTTCTCATTTTTTTTATTCTCTTTTTGCTCTTCGCTGACCCAATGCATGTGAGCATAACGTATTGATAAAGCGCAACCCTTAAAACTAGCATAGTGCTCAAGCGCTTTCTCTCTTCTATTATACGCAGCATGAATAGAGAATACAATAGGGAAGACTATTGCTATGCTTATAAGATCTGTAGGAACACTAAAATGAAAACCGAGCTCTGTACATATGTAAGTTGTTGTACAGGCTGCAATAATTACAATTAATGATTTAATATTAATTACAGAAAAAAAATCTCTTAATACTTTAGACATCCTATAAATTATTTTAAATTTTAAAGAATTCCAAAAAACATTCTTAAAGCTTCTAAATGATTAATTAGTGAATGTTTTTTAAGTTTTCTTAATTTAATTTCATCTATGTCCGAAGAATCGTACAACAGTCAAAGTCATGTACAGCAGGTAATATTTAATTTAGCAGCGTTTTTTGTTGTTGTTGCTGGATTGAAACTAGCAAGTGAAATTTTGATACCTTTTTTATTGGCCATTTTTATATCAGTCATATCGAACCCGCTTGTGACAAAGCTAAGAAATAAAGGGCTGCCTATTCTAGGAGCTATTTTAGTTGTTATTTTTGGTATCATTGCTATTGGAACTGCAATAGGTTCTTTATTAAGTACATCTTTTAGAGATTTTAGATTAAATATGCCAGAGTATAAGGAAATGGTAAATAATTCGGCTGCAAAGTTTTTTGAATTTTTCGAACAGTTGGGATTACAATTATCTGGTGCTGCATTTATAGAAAGATTTGATCCCGGTGCAGCTATGTCTTTTACAACATCAATACTTTCTGGATTCGGTGGCGCTTTAAGTGGTGGATTATTGATTCTACTTATGGTTGTTTTTATGCTTCTAGAGGCTACGATTTTTCGGTACAAAATAAGAAATATTTTTGGTAGTCACAGCGATGGAGCCAGTCAGGTTGATTCTTTTTCAGATACTGTGAATAGGTATATGCTTATTAAAACGGGCACAAGTTTAGCCACAGGCATAATTGCTACTATCTGGTTATTGATTTTAGATGTTGATTATCCTTTTTTATGGGGATTTTTAACATTTTTATTTAATTATGTACCGACTGTTGGTTCAATCATTGCAGCAGTGCCTCCTGCCTTGTTAGCCCTTATTCAGTTTGGATTTTTAACCTCCTTTTTATCTGCTGCTGGCTATCTTGTGATAAATATTACTATTGGTAGTATTTTAGAGCCCAGAATTCTTGGTCATGGGTTAGGCCTATCAACATTGGTCGTTTTTCTATCGTTATTATTTTGGGGCTGGGTTTTTGGTCCTGTTGGTATGGTCTTATCTGTACCTCTAACAATGACAATTAAAATTGCGCTCTCAAACTCAAAAAGTGCTAAATGGGTCAGCACTTTAATGGACGCTCCCATGACATTTAATACTGAAAAATAAATTTATCTTAATTAGAATACTTGCTAACAATAAATCCAGCAAGTATGGCAATTATAATCGATGGTAGAAGAACATCAAGTTTTTCAATGTATGGGCCAACAAGCGCGATTTTAGGAATGATAAATTTAAATATAGGCACACATATAAATCCTGAAATCATAGAGTAAATTGCTCCTTTTTCAGTCAACTTATCCCAAAAAATAGCTAAGATTATAACTGGGCAAAATGTAGCCGCTATTCCTGACCAACCAAAAATAACAAACCAAAATATTGTCCTGGTGGGTGAAATAAATGATACGCTAATCGCTACAATCAAAGAAATTATTGCAAGGGTTAAAGTAATCTGTTTTGATAGTTTAATTAAAAAGTCAGGATTTGCTTTTGGGTTTAGAATTTGTTGATAGAAATCTCTAGTTACAGCGCTCGATGCTACAACTAATAATGAGTCAACTGTAGACATTACAGCAGACAATACAGCAGCAATATAAATTCCTACAATAATTGTTGGCATTATTTCAATCAGAAGAATATAAAGTACATTTTCGCCAGATATCCCCAATATAGATTCAGGGTTCTGGCCCTGGGTAGTAAACATTAATCTACCAATTATGCCAATTAATACAGCTGATGAACTTGTAAGTAGGGTATATAGTACAGCAACTAGTTTACCTTTTTTTATTTCCTCTGTATTTTTGATTGCAATGAATCTTACGTAAACCTGAGGCGATCCAAGGAAACCTATTCCTATAGATATCAATCCAATTACAGATAATAGGTTCATGATATTAAACCCGCCATCTCCCCAAATATTTATAAGTCCAGGACTGATACTTTCTAAGCTATCAATTATATTAATATCTGCTGGAATTTTAAAATAAGCAATAACTGGGAGTAAAAGGAGAGCAAAAAACATAAGTGACCCTTGAAAAAGATCTGACCATGCAACAGCAAGAAACCCTCCAGAAAATATATATGCAATAACAATACCAAAACCAATTAATATACCATTGTAGTAATTATAGCCTAGAAAAGATTCAAATGTTTTTCCAGTTATGTCTATCTGAGCGCTTACATAAATGACTACAAAAACTGATAATGCTGTTGCACCAATTATTCTTATCGTATTGTTTTTTGAATTGAAATGACTGTGTAAAAAATCTGGAACTGTAATTGAATCATATTTATCTGTAAGGGTCTTGAATTTTTCAGCCATAAAATGCCATGATAAAAAAACACCTAGGACCTCACCTATCACAATCCAAAATGCACTTACTCCCATTACAGCCCCCATACCTGTAACGCCCAACAATAGCCAGCCAGATTCTCCAGTAGATCTTGCAGATAGAGCAGCAATCCAGTAATTAAGTTTTTTGCCGCCGACGTAGTAGTCGCTGATATCGTAGATTTTCCTAGATGCTAGAAAACCAACACCAATTAGAAATGAAAAATATAACGCTAAAATTATTTCCATTAATTATTTGGCAACAAATGAGATAAAAAGAGTATTTTTGTAATCGAAATTCATATATTATCTGAACCAATATAAGAATTTTTTATGTTATTTAATTTTGATATAATCAATTTAGTCAGAAATTTTATTATTAAATTGAAAAAATTATTAAAAAGTACCTTAACAGTAATTGTATTTACCTCTCTTTTTATGGCAGAATTAAGTGCCTGTAAAATATGGGCAACAATGTTAAAAAGTGGAAATTCATTTAGCTCCCTAGCTCAAGAGGAACAAGAGCTAATACAATTTCAGATGAGTGCATATTATGATCAAAGCCAGTATAATGCAAATGGTTGGTCTATCATTCAGTATGAGAAACAGTCTAATGTAATTGAAAATAATATTTATAGATCAGCATACCCTGCAGTTCAAGATTCAGCAAATTATTGGCAGATAATGAACTCAGTTTTAAATGACTCTTTGCACAACATAGCTGTTGCTCATTTGAGGGCAGCAACCTCAGGAGCTAGTTCAATTCAAAATCCTCACCCATGGATTTTTGAAAGTGATAGCGTCTATTCATTCGTTCATAATGGAGGGGCCTCCAAAGATGTTCTCTATGATATAATTACTGATTATGGAAACGATGAAAGTTGGTTAATTCAAAATCCTCCCCAAACTTACGGGAACGGTGATTGGCAAGATGAGGGGTGGAACTCAGTGGTCGATTCTGAGCTAATCATGTTATTAATAATGAAAGAGATTACTGCGTACGGTAGCGTTATTGAAGGTCTCCAGTCTGCTCTCAGTAAAATGTTAAGCACTGGCATTTATCCTTCTATGTTAAATTTTGTTTTTTCTGATTCTAAATCATTATTCGTCTATGGTGGTAATAGCGGATTAAAGATTATGGAATCAAATAGCTATTATTCAATTATGAGTAGTCCGCCTTCAAATCAGCAGTTATATGCTTGGCAACCTATAAATTCGAATGAGCTTAACATAATCAAAGAAAATAGTATTACCAGATACCAAACTTTTGCGAGCACTTCGATAGAACAACCAGATGTTATTCTACCTGAATCTGCTAAGTTACATTCTCCTTATCCAAACCCATTTAATGGAAAATTATCAATACCTTTTAATGTAAATATATCTCAGTTACCAAATATTTCAATTTATAACATAAAAGGTAACAGGGTATTTACTAAAAATTTATCTAGAAATGATATTAGTAGAGGGAAGATTTATTGGAATGTGAATGATAATGAAACACAGAACCCTTCCAGTGGTATTTATATTGTAAAATTACTTTCGAAAACTAATTCAGAGTCATCAAAGATAATGTTTATAAAATAAAATTTTTTTTTGTAATATCGCCGGCACTGCTTGATTGTCATATAAAAAATAGGAGCTTTAATCTTGCCAAAAACAAAAAAAGAAAAAGTTGATCCAAAACAATTAGAAAAAGAATTAGAGGCTATCTCTAAAGAAGAGGGTGGTCTGGATGTTAAAGAAGATTCTAAAGATAAAGGTAAAGATAAAGGTAAAGATAAACCTAAATCGAAAAAATCCAGTAAAGTAGCTAGTGGTAGTATAAGTATGTACTTAGCTGAGATCGGCCAGTACAACCCGCTTCCTCCTGACAGAGAAGTAGAGCTAGCTATCAGAATCCAAAATAACGATGAAGCGGCAATGAAAGAACTTGTTGAAGCTAATTTGCGTTTTGTTGTTTCTGTAGCAAAGAAATATCAAGGTAATGGTTTATCATTAGCAGATATTATCAATGAAGGTAATTTAGGCTTAATTAAAGCAGCTAAACGTTTTGATCATACTCGCGGATTTAAATTTATATCATATGCTGTTTGGTGGATACGTCAATCTATACTCCAAGCATTAGCTGAACAGTCTAGATTAATCAGGCTCCCATTAAATCGTGTTGGTACTATAACAAAAATTACTAGGGCAGCAGAAAAGCTGGAAGCTGAGGTAGAAAGGCAACCTAAAGGTGATGAGATAGGTAACCAGCTAGAGATGAGTGGAGATGAGGTTTTGATGGCGATGCAATACTCAAGAAGACACAGCTCTCTTCATTCCCCATTCCAAGATGGTGAAAATAGCAGTCTGCTGGATATCATTGAGGACGACCAAGCTGAAGAACCAGAAGCAAACATTATGAGAGAGTCTATGTCCGAAGAGGTCACTGGTGCATTAGAAACTCTATCAGGCAGAGAACGTTCTGTTTTAGAAATGTATTTTGGTATCAATCGTGATAGTGCAATGACTCTGAATGAAATTGGTGAAGAATTTGATCTTACTAGAGAGAGGGTAAGACAGATCAAAGAAAAGGCCATTCAAAGGTTAAGACACAGATCGAGAAGTAAAAGTCTCAGAAGATACCTAGGATAAATAATAAAAAAAGGAGTTTAGGCTCCTTTTTTTATTTTCGTAGCATTTATAGATCGTCATTCTTTATTATTATTAGTGATAATAATAAGAAATCAGTTATAAAGATTAGTAGATAATACCAAAGAGGATCGAATGCTAAAAAATATTATTTATATAGTCTCGCATATATTCTTGTTCTCATTTTTACTTGCATCAAATTCCACTCCAAATAGGCAGGTAGATATACACCACACCGTAATAGATATTAGTGTCGATCTTTACTCGGAGAAAGTAAGTGGCAAAGTTTCACATAGATTTAGCCCCTTGGGAACTTCATTAACTAATTTTGACTTAGATGCCGAAGATATGGTCATTCGGAGAGTAAGACTTGGGAATAAAGATATTCCTTTTTTTCAAAGTGAAAAAAAGCTCCATGTTGATCTTGTAAAAAGTTTTAGCTGGGATGATACATTAACTGTGACAATTAATTATACAGCTACACCAAGGACAGGGTTATACTTTTTCAAGCCAGATTCATTGTACCCTGATAGAAAATTACAAGCTTGGACGCAAGGAGAGGAAACGGACAATCATCATTGGGTGCCCCTTTATGATTACCCGAATGAAAGAGCGACGTTCGAGTGTATACTTACGGTCGATAAAAACCTAAAAGCCATTTCAAATGGGGAGTTGGTTTCTTTAGTAGAAAATAAAGATAATACTCATACGTACCACTGGAGAGAGAATTTTCCTATGGTGAGCTATTTGATATCATTTGTAATTGGTGATTATGTTAAGGTCGAGGATAATTTTAAAGATATTCCAGTTGCTTATTGGGTTTATCCTGAAAATGAGAAAGAAGCATTCAGGTCTTTTGGAAAGACACCTGATATGCTAGAGTTTTTTAATGAGATCACTGGATTTAAGTACCCTTTTGAAAAATATGATCAAATTATTGTTTCAGAGTTTATGTGGGGTGGTATGGAGAATATAACCCTCACTCACAATACAGATAGAACAATGTTTGACTCCAAGGCTCACCCTGATCATAGTAGTGATGGTTTAGTCGCACATGAATTAGCTCATCAATGGTTTGGGAACCTGATCACCACTCGAAATTGGGCAAATATTTGGCTAAATGAGGGTTTTGCAACTTATTTATCTAGGCTGTACATCACCAAAGACCGTGGTGTTGATGAGGGTGATTATGTACGATTAAATGAGATAAAAGGGTTCATGCGAGCAGATAAAGCTAAAAGAAGGCCAACGGTAGATTTTAATTATGAAGAGCCTTTTGAATTATTTAGTAGTCATGTGTATGCAAAAGGGAGTCTAATATTAACTATGCTGCAAGATGTTCTGGGAGAGGATGGATTTTGGAGATCAATAAATGATTATACCATAAAAAATAAATTAAAAACTGTTGAGACTGTTGATTTAAAAAAATCTATCGAGAACACAACTGGTCAGAATTTAGATTGGTTTTTTAATCAATGGCTTTATGAACCTGGTTTTCCTGAGTATGAAGTATCTTGGAATTATAATCAAAGAATGAAGGAATTATCTATTCACGTAAAACAGATCCAGGATCTCAAAACAACTAGCTTATTTAAAATGCCAATTAGGATCCTAATTGACAATGGAAAAAAAGAAGAGCATATTATTTGGGTAGACGATTTGGACTCTGTTTTTAAGATTAATTCCAATAAAAGACCAAAGATGGTAATATTTAATTCTGGTATGAGAGTGCCATCAATTCTAAAAACGAATAAGTCTGTTGCTGATCTTAGATATCAATTGAAAAATGCACCAAACGCATTAGATAGAATATGGGCAGCACAAGAATTATCTAAAAAGAAGGGAAGGAAGATTGTTGAGTACGCTCTTTTGGAGTGCGCTCAAAATGACTCTTTCTGGGCCGTACGCTCGGAAGCGTATAGCTCTCTAAGTAGATTAAAATCAGAATATCAGGCAGATGATTTTGATTGGATTAGGACTAAAGAAAAAGATAATAGAGCAAAAAGGTCTTTTATACGTTCATTGAGGCATCAGGCAAAAGATTTAGAGGTGATTAAATTTTTGAATAATATTATCATTTCTGATACGAGTTATTATGCAATTGCAGATGCTATCAGAATACTGTCTATTGTTGATTCTTCCTCAGCCAAAAATCATATAGATAAATTACTAAGCACAGAATCACATAACGATGTTATTCGAAAATCCGCTATTTCATATTTTGGACAAGTTATAAGCCAATCAAATTATGACACGCTAAAAAAAATGTTAGAATATGGTTCTTTTAGTTGGGCTTCCAGACCCACTATAGTTTATCAGCTAGCAAGATATCAGAAAAAATATCCAGACACTTACAAGCATATCCTTTCCTATTACGATGACAAAGATAGATTTGTTAGGATGGCTGTTATGGCCTCAATTGGGAACTTTGGAAGTAAGACTGATTTTAAAAAATTAGATGAAATGGTTAAGAAAGATCCAGTCTTATCGATTAATGCAATGAGAGCCAAAAAAAAGATAGATGATCGTGCAGGAAATAAACTTCAAAAATCCGAGTCCCAAATGATTGATCAATTAAATAAAAAAATAGATGCGATTAAAAATATTTTACAAAATTGATGAGTGCTTATTCAATATGGTTAGATCTTGAAAAAGAAAGCAGGGTAAGCTATAGAAAAATAATTTCCACCTTATCAAAGAGATTAAAATCTCCTCTTTTTGAGCCACATTGCACTATCTATGGAAGGCTCGATATTAAATTAAGTGACTTAGAAAACATCGTTTCAAAAATTGTTAATAACAGCAATCAATTTTCCTCATCTGTTAAAAAGCTCACCACAGGAAAATCGTACTATAAATCATTATATGTAAAATTAGAAAATAATACTTCTTTAAATGAAGCTAATTCATCGTGCAAAAATCATTTTATTAATTCAAAAAAATATAGATTCGACCCTCACATTAGTTTAGCATACGGTCAATTTGATCTAGAGCAAATTCATAGGGTTACAAAAGGAATTGCAATACCAAAATATGTGGTGTTTTCTGGTGTATCAATTGTCAATACACAGAAAGATGTAGAGCAATGGGAAACTGTTTTCCAGAGGAAATTTTAAATTTTTTAGATTGCCTAAAACGACTGTGATAATGTAGTTTAATTAAAATTTTTAACATACTAGGATAAAATATGAATATTAAAAATATAATTTTAGCAATTTCTATTAGCTTTGGCATTTTCAGTTGTGGCTCATCTAATGCTGAAGAGGCCAAAATATCACTCCCAACAATAATGTGTGGAATGTGTGAGACAAATATTAAAGATGCTTTTGCTTCTACAGATGGAATTTTAAAAGTGAACGTTGACCTTGATTCAAAGAGTGGGCAGGTCTTTTATGACTCAGAAAAAGTGTCCTTAACTCAAATTGAAACCGCAATATCAAATGCTGGGTATAAGGCTAATGACAAAGAGGCTGTAAAATCAGCTTATGATAAACTCCCTCGTTGTTGTAAAGTAGACGGATAATACCCGTAGACAAAAAAAGGTTTGGTTGTTAGACCTTTTTTTTTAAAATTCTCGGTGTAATCCGAAGTTACACCCACTATGTTAAGATTATTTTTTAGGATACTGCTATGTTTATTTATAGTAGGAGGCATTCAATTCTCCTCAATGGGTGAGGTCCAATTTGGAGAAACCCTTTCGGCTCAATCTAAGAAAAAAAAGAAGTCTGCCTCTAAAAAAAGAAGTTCCTCTAATAAGAAAAAAAGTTCTAAAAAAAGAAGTTCTTCTAAGAAAAAAAGATCGTCAAAAAAGAAAAAATCTTCTTCCAAGAAGCAAAAGGCTACTAAGCCTGAATCAACAAAGCCACTTCCGATTGTAAATAAAGGTCCACAGATAAATGTTGCTGCCTATGCTGATGAATTATATCAGTTATCTAGTGAACTCGAGGCATCAAATAAAGAAATGGCAAAAGCAACTAGATATATTTACAATGAAAAGCCAAAAAAGAAATTAGGCAATATTGAAAGTCTACCCTTTCTATCTACTGGAGATTATGAAACTGATTCTCGGAATAATCCAAATAATATTTACATACAGCGTCAGCTAGGATTACATTACGAGAACGTTAGTAATTGGGAGGGTGCGAAAGATGTGTACTTACGTCAAATAAAAAAACATCCAGCAAATCCAGATGCTCATTTTTACTTAGGCTCTTTTTATGCTCAGCTTGGCGAATATGAGAAGGCTAGGCAGTCATTTGAAGAAGCCTTGGAACTAAATCCTGATCACAAAGGCACTATTGATGCGATGGCGATGTATACTAACAGCCCAGATCAAAAGACACTGAGTGAACAAATTCTTGGAATGTCTTCAAAAAGAGCTCCTGATGGCCCTGCACAAAAACTTACCACTATCAGACAGAGGCTGGTTGAAGGTAATTACAAAGATGCTCTTCGCCTCTGTGAAGAGGGTCAAAAGAATTTCCCTAGTCATAATGGATTCCTTCAACTTACGGGTGAGACTCAATTAGCTATGGGAAATGTTGAAGCTGCGAAATCAGCCTTCCAAAGATCTATAAAGCTTAATGCAAAAGACAAAAGTTCTCACTCTAGTTTGGCTAATTTGTACTTTGACCTTGGTAAATATGTTTATGCAGCACTTTCTTTTAGCGATGTTATATATCTAGACCCCGATGATTCAGATTCTAGATATATGCAAGGTCTTAGCTATTTCAAAGCTAAGGAATGGGGTAGAGCAGCAGCAGCTTGGGAAGATCTCCTTCATTATAAACCTGATAACGAAGTAGTTAGAGTTTTGCTTCCTCAAACTTATTATATACTGGCAATTGAATATAACCGTTTAGGTAATCCCTCGATGGGCAAGCAATCATTTAAAAATGCTTTGTCTGTAAACCCGAATTCTAATCAATGGTTAGCTAGCTCTATGTCAACTTTAGGTGGTTATTATAGAGACAAAAGAATGTATCGTGAATCTCTAGCAGCCTATCAAGAGGTAATTGAGCTTGCGCCAAGTGACGCTGAAGCGTATTTAGGTATTGGGCTAACATATTGGAATATGGACGAAAAGGATCTTGCTATTAGCTCTTGGCAAAAAAGTCTGTTGATAAAACCTGAGAATAATGAATCTCAAGGTTGGCTAATTTTATCAAAGCAAGAATCTTAAACTTTTCAAGCCATTCTATTTTGTAATGGTAAAGTCACTTCGTTTTTTACCCTTACTTCTAAGCATAAGCCTTTGCTCAGAGAAGGGAGCTGATTCATTCATTATGTCAGGAGTAAAAGCCTTTTATAATTATGAATTTTCAAAATCGATTGAGATTTTAGATCAAGCTAGATTGAGATATCCAAATCATCCAGGCGTTCATTTTATTTGGGCATCTTCTAAATATTACATTAGCCAAGGGCTTGATCCTATTGAATCAACTTATGACACGCTTGAAAATGCTTTGAATAAAATAGAGCCAATATATATTGACCTTATAAAAAATAAGCCTAATGAGGATGAGTATAAACTTTATTTAGGATCCACAATCGGTATGAGGGCAAGATCAAGTTTGGGCAGGAAAGATTGGATATCTGTTCTAAAACAATCATACAAAGGATTCAAGAAAATAGAAAAAGTAGCTGAAAGAAATCCAGAAATGATCGATGCACAACTTCCGATAGGTATTGTTGGATACTATGCAAGCATAAGTAATGTTTTTATTCGATGGCTAATTAATATATATGGCATTAACACTTCAAAAGAGGTAGCTATTCAAAAAATAAAAAATGCCGCTTATAATAGTGATTGGGCATGGATTGAGGCATCTGGAGTTTTATCGTTCATATATTTATGGATAGAGAATCAACCTCAGGATGCGCTTAATTCAACTGTAAGATTAGCAAAAGAATTTCCCAGAAATTTTTATTTTCAAATTTTATACCTAGAGTCACTTACACGAACATCAAATTTTGAAGAAGCTAAAAGAAAAATAGATGAATTAGATGATAATTTTAACAGTTTGTCATTAAGGCAAAAAGCATGGTATAGGCCATATTTTGATTACCAAAAAGCATTGTTTCATTTTCATCAAATGGATTATGATAAATCAAGGAAGTTTACAATGCTAGCAATAGATAATTATTCTGGTGAGCTTGATGTTATTTTAGGAAACTTATATTTACTTAACGGTAAATTAAATGACATAGTTAATAATAGGGATGACGCAGTTAAGTATTACAAGTTATGTAGAAATCTTGATAATTTTTCCCATGCTTCAAAGGAAGCAATTCAATTTATAAAATTTCCATTTGCGGTAAAATAGATGAAACCTAATCTCCAAGAATATTGTTTAGACCTCTCAAATTATAAAAGATTACCTACTCGAGAGGTAGGTGTGGGTGACGTTTTAATTGGAGCTGAAAATCCAATAAAAGTTCAGTCTATGACAACTACTGACACTATGGATACTCAAGGAACGATAGCTCAATCCATAAAAATGATTGACGCAGGATGTGAGTTAGTTAGAATAACAGCACCTAGTATTAAAGAGGCTGAAAACCTTAAAAATATTCGAATTGGTCTAAGAAATAAAGGGTATAAAACGCCATTAATCGCCGACATCCATTTTACTCCAAATGCTGCTGAAATTGCAGCTAGAATTGTAGAAAAGGTAAGAATCAATCCGGGAAATTTTGCTGATAAAAAACAATTTCAGATACTTGAATATTCAGATAAAGATTATGAAGATGAATTGAATAGAATATCAGAAAGGTTTTCTCCTTTAGTTAAAATTTGTAAAGAATATGGTACCGCAATGCGAATTGGGACAAATCATGGTTCATTATCGGATAGAATTTTAAGCAGATATGGAGACACTCCCTTAGGTATGGTAGAGTCAGCGATGGAGTTCTTACGTATATGTGAAGATTTAAACTATCATGAAATTATTCTCAGTATGAAAGCAAGTAATACTCAAGTTATGGTTCAAGCATATAGACTTTTGGTTAAAAAGATGAATGGAGAGAATATGAATTATCCTTTGCATTTAGGCGTCACAGAAGCTGGAGATGGAGAGGATGGTAGAATCAAATCTGCTGTTGGTATAGGTTCATTGCTTGAGGATGGTATTGGAGACACGATACGGGTTTCTTTAACTGAAGAACCAGAGCATGAGATTCCTGTGGCAAAGCACTTAGCAAATAGATATGCTAAAATTGATCAAAATAAAAAGTCTACAAAGAAGATTAAATTACCATATGATCCATACTTTCACACTAGAAGGAAGACCCTAAGTGTTCATAATATTGGAGGTGAAAATGTTCCTAGAGTTTTTTCCGATTTGTCAGGTATTAAAACAATTACGCCTGAAAATTTAGCTCCTTTAGGATACTTATATTCTGTTGAAGAAGATAAATGGCATATATCTGATCAGGCTGTTGATTATGTATACATAGGCAATAATCAAATAAATTTTGAATTACCGGGACTTTTAATGGCTATTCAAAATCATTCAGTTTGGGTAGACAATTCTTCTTCTTTTCCAATATTTAGTATTGATGAGTACAATGATAATATATCAAAATCAAAAACTTTGAATTTTATTCACGTTAAAGAAAAACAACTTCTGCCAGATTTGATACACATATTACAAACTGATAAAAAAGTGGTTATAATTTTAGATTATGACGATAAATATACCATAATGTCACACCGTGATTTTATTACTGATATAATTTTGAGTGGTCTCAGAACTCCAATAATCATTCAAAAAGACTATGCGAATATTCCATCCTCAGAATTTCAATTAGATTCTTCTACTGATTTAAGTTCATTACTAATCGATGGGTTAATTGATGGATTGAGTTTGAGGTCAGATATAGGCCAAGGTTTATCCAATCAAACATCTTTTGGAATTTTACAAGCTTCTAGATTGCGAATATCAAAAACTGAATATATCTCCTGCCCTTCTTGTGGTAGAACTTTATTTGATTTACAATCAACCACAAATGAAATACGATCTGTAACAGATCACTTAAAAGGAGTTAAGATTGGAATTATGGGTTGTATTGTTAACGGTCCAGGAGAGATGGCAGATGCTGATTATGGTTATGTGGGGACCGGCGTGGGTAAAATCTCTCTTTATAAAGGCCAAGAGGTTGTAAAAAGAAATATACCAGCAGCTGAAGCTGTAAATGCATTAATTAGGCTTATAAAGGATCACGGCGATTGGGTTGATCCCGTTTAGGATTAGCATTGTCCCTGATTTTAACTACATTGTATAATTAGGTATAATATTTTAACACTTTATTAAAAAGAGGTAGCTATGAAGAAATATCTTCTATTGCTTTATATTTTCTCATTACTGATTGGGCAAGAGTCTAAAAATGATGTTGCACTATCTCCGGTAGTAACATATTGGAAGACCCTAAGTATTGAAGAAAAAGAAACTTTTTTATTTTCATATCTTGTGCAAGTTTATGAAACCCATACTGAATTAAAAAAAGATGTAGGCTACGGAGGTATTACAGAGTGGTACTATGATAACAGAGCTGAATTAATATATGGTATTTTTGATTATTTAGATCAAATAGATATTTATCAGATGGTCAAATGGGTAGATGAATTTTATTCTCATGGTGAATATGCTAATAGGCCATTTTATGAGGCGCTAGAATTTGCATTCAGGTTTCAACAAGCAGCAGGTAGTACTCTTTTGGAAAAATATGAAGATCTTCAATTTAAAAAGATCAAGCCCAAGGGGGATTAGTGTCCTTATTTAAACCTCAATTCATGAAACCTTGGATTGAGGCTTATAAAAAAGGCGGTGTAAAAGAACTTTTAACTCAAAAAGGATGGAAAGTTATTGTTGCTTTTTTCCTTTTTTACCTTGTCAGAGATTCATTATTGTATATTATCATTCCTTGGGTTGGGTTTAAACATTTCAGTTCTTGTTTTTAGGTAAATGAAAAAAATATATTTTTCCTTTTTCATATTTCTTACACCATTTTATGGAGAAGGTATTGAACCAAAGTATCTTTGTTCCCATGAAAAATCAGCTTCCAGATGGCAAACTCAAAATTCGACTTTGAACCAGAACCAAGAAAAAATTGATATAAAATTTTATGAGCTTAATTTGGATATTAATTTTAACTCGTCGAGAATACGTGGTTCAGTAACTGTTAATGGAGTTATTGGCAACATTTATCCAGATTTCATTGAGTTAGATTTTTACGATAATATGACCGTTGATTCAATTTTACAAAATAACATACCAATATTGTATTTACATGAAAATGATATGTTAAAAATACCTATATCAGATATTACTATAGATGATGAAAATTTATTTTCCTTGACTATTTTTTATCAAGGTACTCCAGATCATTGTGGAGCAGGAGGATTTAAATTTGATGAACACCAAAATATAGGGCATGTATGGACTTTATCTGAAGCATATTGTGCTAGAAGTTGGTGGCCTTGCAAAGATGACCCCAGTGATAAAGCTGATTCAGTAAATATCATTATTTCAGTGCCTTTAGAACCAGCCTACATTGTAGCATCTAATGGCCTTCTAAGCAGTACAACAATAAATAGTAATAAAAAAACATACTTTTGGAAAGAAAGGTATCCTATAACCACATATTTAGTATCATTAGCAATTTATCCCTATACAAAATGGGTTGATCAGTATGTGTCACCAATTTCTAGTGATACTATGCTAATAGAGCACTATGTGTTTCCTGATAGGTATGAGGCATCTTACCCAAATTATTCATTAACAAAAGATATGCTTAGTTTTTTTTCTGAATTATTTGGCGAATATCCATTCATATCTGAAAAGTATGGGCATGCCGATTTTACGTGGGGTGGTGGCATGGAACATCAAACCTTAAGTAGTATGGGATCCTTTTCACAAAATTTAATGGTACATGAACTCGGTCATAGTTGGTGGGGTAACTTAATCACTTGCAAGACATTTAATGACATTTGGTTAAATGAGGGTTTTGCACGTTATTGCCAAGCACTTTGGGCTGAGCATATGTATGGTAGAGAGGCTTACTTTGATTTTATGAACAATCACGCTTATTACGGTGCAGGGACAATATATGTTGAAAATCCATCATCAAATTCTCAAATCTTTAGCGCTGGACTTTCCTATAATAAAGCTTCTTGGGTGTTGCACATGCTTAGACATAAAGTTGGCGAAACTATGTTTTTTGATATCCTAAAAACCTATGCTTCAAATGATTCGCTTTCATACAATGCAGCTTCCACATCAGACTTTCAAAAAGTGTGTGAAGATATATCAGGCTTAGACCTTGAACAATTTTTCCAACAGTGGATTTATGGCGAAAAGTATCCTAAATATGAGTTGTCATGGTGGCATGAGGGAAATGGAATTTATAATGTAAAAATTGATCAGGTTCAGTCGTATAACTTTTTCTCAATGCCAATAGATTTAAAATTTGCCGGAAGTGCCGGCCCAATGTTGGTTGATACGACAATAGTTATTGAAAATAATAACTCTAGTCAATTATATGAGTTCTCTGGATTTAATTTTCTAGTAGAAAATGTTATGTTAGATCCTGAAAATTGGATTTTAAAAGAGGCTACTTACTCAGTTAATGAAATTGATAATATTTTACCAGATAGAGTTGAAGTAGAAAAAGCATTTCCAAACCCATTTAATTCAAAGGTGAAATTAAGTTTTTATATAAATCCTCAATTTGGTGATACTCATGTAAACGTAAATATTTTTGATTTAAGAGGAAAGATAGTTGAGAGTTTAATAGATAATGAATTTATCCCAGGCTATCATACTACGTTTTGGAACGCAAATGGAAAATCTAGTGGTGTATACTTTATTCAATTAGCTACAGATAATTATATTGATTCTCAAAAAATTCTATTTTTAAAATAATTTATAACTTTATAATGGACAGTATACGTATTAATGATTTAAAAATCCCAGCTAGGCACGGGGTATATGATTTTGAAAAATCGAAAGATGGTATATTCGAAATTGATTTAGAACTATTCTGCAATTTAAAAGGAGCAGGAATATCTGATCGTCTTGGTGATACGCTAGACTATCAGGAAATAATTTCTTTCACAATCGAAGAGTTTACTAAAAAGCGTTATAAGTTAGTTGAAGCTGTTGCTGAGTCAGTCTGTAGAAGATTGTTAAAGGAGTTTCAAATTGAAAAAGTAGTAATACGAGTTCGAAAACCGCATGCGCCTATTAAAGCTGATTTTAAAAATGTAGAGGTTGAGCTGACTAGAGTAAAAAAATGAAGAGTAACAGAGTATATTTATCTATTGGCTCGAATATTGGAGATAGAGAATCAAATATTGCTCAAGCAATATCAGCTCTTGAAGTTTCTGAAAAAAATTATAATTTAGATTCTGCATCTTTTTATCTTACTGAGCCACTATACAACCAAAATCAAGAGTTTTTTATTAACACCGTTGTGGGGCTGGATACATACTTAAAGCCATTTGAGTTTTTAGATCATATTCAGGATATTGAACGTATGTTAGGTCGTAAAAAATCTATTGAAAAAAATATGCCAAGAACTATTGATATTGATATCCTTGTTCATGGTTCCGCTATTATGGAAACAAAAGAATTGATAATCCCACATCCCGGTTTAATAAATAGAAAATTTGTATTAATTCCATTTGATGAGATTGCTACTGATTTTAAGATACCACATATAAATTTGACCGTTAATGAACTTCTTGGACGATGTGCTGATAGATCAATGGTCAGATTATATGAATTAGAAAATAAAGCATGAGAAATTTATACTACATAGCCATAGAGGGTCCTATTGGCGTTGGAAAAACCAGCTTAGCTCAATTATTATCTAAAGAATTGGGTGCAAGATTAGTTTTAGAGGACTTTGAAGATAATCCATTTCTACCAGATTTTTATAATGATCCTGAAAGATTCGGTTTCCAAACACAGTTATTTTTTCTTCTGCAAAGGTACAGGCAGCAGCAAGACCTTCGGCAAGTAGATATGTTTCAAAAACTTTTAATAACTGATTACATGTTTGTCAAAGACCGTTTATTTGCATCTCTTAATTTAGGTGATAAAGAAATGCAGCTCTATGATACTGTCGCTAGTTTATTAGAGCGAAATATTATAAGGCCTGACATTGTTATCTATCTTCAGGCTGATACTGATGTGCTGATGAAAAACATCGAAAAGCGTGGTCGAAATATGGAAAAGAATGTTACCTGGGAATATATTGATGCTCTAAATCAAGTTTATACGGAATACTTTTTTAGGTACCAAGATACACCACTGGTTATTATAAATACGAATAATATAGACTTTGTTGAAAATGAGAATGATTTAAAAGAGGTCATTGATTACATTCGTCAACCTGTTTCTGGGACAAAATTTTTTAATCCTGTAACAGAATTTTAAAATATGAAATTAATCATATTGCTTTTTCTTGGATACTCTGTATACAAGATAGTCCATTTTTTGCTTCCAATCTTCAAAATGAAATCAAAATTAAACCGGCAAGAAACAAAAGCAGATTTCAGGCGCAAGGTCAGTAATATGGATATTCAAGATGCTGAGTATGAAGATTTATGAAATTTAAAAAGCATATATTTATTTGTACAAATGATAGAGGTGAAGAGAGTGCAAGAAAAAGTTGTGGCTCTTGCGGTGGTATGGATCTAAGAAAAGAGCTTGTTAAGATGATTAATGATAATGGTTTGAAAGGTAAAGTAAGAGCTAACAAGTCAGGTTGTCTAGATGTTTGCGAGCATGGCCCTGCTATAGTAATTTATCCAGAAGGTCATTGGTACCTAGGTGTTGAGAAAAAGGATTTAAAAAGAATTTTTGATACTTCTATTCTTAGCAATAAACCAGCACTTGAATTAATTGCCGATGATAGTCAATTAAAGAATAATTAATCATGATAAGGTTTCTATTTCTTTTATTAATTAGTTTGAATT
This sequence comes from bacterium, assembly GCA_004321745.1. GTDB lineage: Bacteria > Fidelibacterota > Marinisomatia > Marinisomatales > UBA1611 > TMED80. Next base: position 29,456 of record SGYO01000007.1, read on the forward strand.
TTACCATTGCATCATCAAATAAAAGATACGGTGCTGGCTTAGATATTGGTTCCAAAGGATCAGGTGTTTTTTTCAATTATTTATCTGGAAATGTTGAGAAAAATTTCGATCTTGTAGGTGAAATTAGATACTTTGATATAAAAGGGGATACGGAAAGTATCGTCTATGATTATTGGACAAATCAATATGTAACAATAAGCGGTCAAAATTTATTATTTATACCCATGCTTGTTGGATTTAATTATCATCCTTTTGCAGGGAAAATAGCTAATAATTTTTCTCCATTTATAACTTTCCGAGGTGGTTTAAATTTTTCTATTGATGGCAAAGAGGGAAATGGTAGTTACAAAGAAACATGGAGAAAAGCAGATACTCAGTGGTCAACTGCGGGGTTTATAGGAGGCGGAATAGAATTTAGATGGTATAACCAAAGTTCAATTGCTCTACATATTGGCTCTGATATAATTAAGTTAAAGAAAAAAGCAGATCAAAAAACAAATTATAGCGGTTTACTAATTCATATATCTTTTAATCGATTTATTAAAGACTAACAGTTTCTTACCTGGACCATTCTCTTCGTGTAAATAACTAGTAAAATTGCTAGATTTAATTATAATTATTTAGACTTATATAGTGTATATCTCGGAATTAAAAATGCACGGCTTTAAATCTTTTGCAAAAAAAGAAGTTTTAAAGCTTAGTGAGGGCGTGACCACAGTTGTTGGCCCAAATGGTTGTGGTAAAACGAATATTGTAGATGCAATAAGATGGGTATTAGGTGAGCAAAAGTCTACAGTGCTTCGAGGCGGGAAAATGGAAGATGTCATATTTAATGGTGCTGAAAATATGAAGCCATTGAGTGTTTGCGATGTTACCCTAACAGTTCATAATAACAAAGGCAAGCTGCCAATCGAATACAATGATATTGAAATTGGTCGCAGGGTGTACAGGAACGGAGAAAGTGAATATAGTCTTAATAAAACTCCTTGTAGATTAAAAGATATTAATGATTTGTTTGTTGATACGGGAATGGGTTCAGATGCCTATAGCGTTATAGAATTAAAAATGATTGAGCAGATTCTATCTGAAAACGGTGACGATAGAAGGAGAATGTTTGAAGAGGCATCTGGTATTAACAAATATAGAAAGCAGCGAAAATCTACTCTTAGAAAATTTGATGCTACTAGGTTTGACCTTGAACGAATAAATGATGTTATATCAGAAGTGGAACAGAAAGTTCATGGACTAGAGTTGCAATTAAAAAGATTTAAAAGGCATGAAAAACTAACTGAACAATTAAGAGAGACAGATATCGCGCTTGCTTTTCTAAGGGTTGACAAATATCGTGGAATAATGCTTCCGCTTCAAGATGAAATTAAAGAATATAATCATTTGAGGAGCTCCAAGACTGATCAGTCCTCGAAGTATGAAGAAGAACTGGAGAAAAATAGAGAAGTTTACAAAAAGCAGGAAGAAGAGCTTAATATATTGCAAGGCAATTTATTAGAGTTAACTGAGAGTCAGCAAGACATTAGACAGAATATTTTGATCTGGACTGAAAAAGGTAGGTCATCTTTGTTATCAATTGAAAGAGGGCAAAGTAATTACAAAACAAATGAGGATCGTATAGAAATACTAATAAAAGATGGTAGCACTTTTTTAAAAGAAAGTGAGTCATTGCAGAGTGCTCTTGATCAGTCCTTAACTCTGTATAAAAGTGAAAAAGAGAGTTTAGAAAAAATTGAGGTAGAATATCATAAAGAGCTCAAGCATCTTGATCAAATTCAAAATGAAAGATGGAATCATCAGAAAAAAATGGTTTCAAACCGCTCAATCTATGATAGAACATTAAGTTTAATCGATGATAAAACTGAAGATAATAATATTTTAATTGAAAAATTGTCTTTAGAAAAAGATAAGTCTGAAGATATAAGGGGAATAATAACTTCATTAGAAAAAAAGCAATCAGCCCTTGAAAAAAATCTTTCTGGTCAAAAAAAGATTACGAATAAACTTCAGCTAGAGCTTGAACAAAAAATCATCAAGCAGCAAGACATAATTAAAGACTACAACAGTTTAATTGTAAAGACCGAGTCGTTAAATGATCAGGCTAAATTTTATAGCGAACTTATAGAATCAAATGAGGGTTTTCCTGAGGGTACCCAATATGTACTTGAAAATCCTAAAGTTTTTTCAAATGTGCTTGGTACAGTGGCAGATGTATTTAGTGTAGAGGATAAGTACAGGGATGCTTTAGAAAATGGATTAGGTGAGTTATCTCATTGTCTTATATCAAAAGATAAAAAAACTGGGTTGCAAACTTTAGAAAAAGCAACAGAAGCCAACGCTGGTGATTTAACAATTATACCATTCAAAGAAGCCATAGAATTAAAGGTGAAGCTTGACCCGGTTCCTAAAACTTCAAATATTATAGCAAGAGGATCAGAAATTGTAAATACAAGCAAAAGGCTGAGACCGTTAGCAGATTATATTTTGGGCGATTTAATAATTGTTGAAGATATACAACAAGCTGCAAAGGATAAAAAGCTTGAAGGTTGGAGACTAGTTGATCTTAAAGGGTCTTACACGGGAAAAGATCTCATTATAAAAAGTAGACAAATTTCAGAGCATGGAAATTTATTAGGCCGAAAAAGCAAGCTTGAAATGTTATCTAAACAAATAAATAAATCTAAAATAAAAGAAGAGGAAATTTTAAAAGCGCAATCATCTATTGAAGTTGAAATAGAGAGTTTGAATGAAAAGTTGGCAGAAAATAAAAATTCTGTCCGGTCAGTTGAAGACCAATTAAATGATCTAGAGTCGAATCTAATGAGGAACCATTTAAATCAAACCCAGTGTTTAGATAATATCAAAATCATTAAGAAAGATATTACTGATACGGAGCGAATAATAAATGATTCAAAAATTGCAATAAAAAAAATAGAGCCAGATATTGAAAAAGCTGAAAAGATCTTATCTTCATTTCAAGAAAAAATAAACGAAGCTAATCAAAGTGTGGTAAGTGCTGGAAAAAAAAGAGATGCACAGCAACAGATTTTGCAAGATGCTAGGGTTGAAATGGTTAATGTTGAATCAAAAAGAGATAATTTAATTTATAAATCAAACTCTGCAAATGAACAAGTTGAGGCAATAAAGCAGAATCAAGTTATCATTCTTGATGAAGAAAAAAACTTAAAAGCATTAAAAAAAGATCTAGATCAAAAAATAAAAAATGGAGAAAAAGAACTAAGTAAGATAAATGCTGAATTGCAGAAACAAAGATCAATTATTGACTTGAAAAAGTCGGTTTTTAGAGAAACCTATAATATGATTGATCAAATTCAAACTAAAATTAAAATCGAGCAAAAAGATCGTGAATCAATTTTAGAAAATTTAAAATTATCAGAATTCAAACTTAATGATTTGAAGCAAAAAATTGAGATTGTTTTTCAACAAATTAAAGAAAGGTACAATACTTCTGTTCCAGATAAGTTAATCGTAGATGATTCTGAAGATGAATTAGCATATCAAGTAGAAAAAATACAACGAAGCTTGGAAAATATTGGCCCAGTCAATATGGCTGTTCAAGATGAATATAATGAAGATAACGAGCGCCTAAATCATTTACGCAAACAACGCGATGATTTAGTTGAATCTGAAGAAAATTTACGTGAGACTATTCAAAAAATTGATCGAATCGCAAGGAAAAAATTTCAAGAAACATTTAAGCACATTAGTAAAAATTACGAAAAGTTATTCAACCTATTTTTTGAGGGAGGGTATGGTAATTTAAGATTATTAGGTGACCCTGACCCTTTGGAGGCTGATATTGTTATCGATGCTCAACCTCCTGGCAAAAGAAATACTTCACTTAGGCTATTATCTAGCGGAGAAAAAGCATTGACTGCGATTTCCCTTCTTTTTGCTATTTATCAAGTTAAACCTAGTCCTTATTGCATTTTAGATGAGGTAGATGCGCCCTTAGATGATGTAAATATTCATAAATTCACTAAAGTCCTGAAACAATTTGCAGATGAGACGCAGTTTATCATTGTAACGCACAATAAACTTACCATGGAGATAGCAAATCACATGTATGGAGTAACTCAAGAAAAGAAAGGAGTTTCGAAACTAGTTTCAGTTAGTTTCGACTAATATGAGCATTGATTGGATAAAAAATAACTTAGAAGTTTACCTACCTCCATTTGTTATTATAGTTATTGGTATAGTACTTGGACTTATTTTTAAAAGGTATATTCATTCAAGGTTAAAATTAGTAGCAAAAAAATCTGATTGGGCTGGAGACGATGCAGTACTTGATGCGATCGAACCGCATATTGTTGTTTGGTTTTTTCTTGGGTCCCTTTCCATTGCTGCATCAAATATTGAATCAACCAGTGTTTCAAACACATTTGTAAAAAATATTTTAAATGAGTACGTATCCCAATTTTTAATTATAGTTCTTATCGGATCAATTACACTTGCTGTTGGAAAGTTGGGAGTTAGCTTATTTGATCTATGGGCAAAAGATCAAGAAAAAGGGTTTCCCTCCACAACAATGTTTACAAACTTCGTTCGCATTGCAATCTATGTTATTGGTGTCTTGATTATTTTAGATTCTTTAAATATATCAATTGCTCCAATGATTACTGCTTTAGGAGTGGGAGGTTTAGCGGTTTCATTAGCGTTAAAAGATACATTGTCTGATGTTTTTGCAGGTTTACATATATTGTTAAGTAAAAAAGTTCAGGTTGGTGATTTTGTTCAAATAGATACTGGTGATATGGGCTATGTCCAAAATATTTCCTGGAGAAACACAACAATAATGGAGAGAACAAACAATATAATTCATATTCCTAATACGAGGTTATCGTCAGCGATTATTAAAAATTTTGATAGTGGAGACCCAAGCTTTTCTATCAAGATACCTGTTGGTGTTGGTTATGGCTCTGACCTTGAAAAAGTAGAAAAAGTGACTCAAGAAGTCATTGATGAAATACAAAACTCATTAGAGGAGACTAATAAAAATTATCAGCCAGCCATGCGATTTCAGAACTTTGGGGAGTCTAGTATTAATCTTATGGTGTATTTTAGAGGCAATAGGTATGGAGACCAAAACCCCATAATTAATTCTTTTATAAAACTTTTGCATAAAAAGTATGCAATAGCTGGTATTGAAATACCTTTTCCGATGAGAACCGTAATTCATAAAAATGAAAAGCAATGAAAGGTTATTTGATTATAGCCTCCTTATTTGCTGCTTTGGCAATTTTATTTGGTGCTTTTGGTTCTCATGCTTTAAAGGAAAGACTTAGTGCCCAAAGCCTTGAGGTGTATGATATAGCTACTAGATATTTAATGTTCCATGCACTTGGTATATTTTTAATAGCTCTTCTAGGATTTCAACAACCTAAAGAATCCTTAGAAATACCTGTCATAATGATGATTGGTGGTACTTCTGTTTTTTCAGGCAGCTTGTATTTAATAGCTATGCTTGATTTTAAAAAATTAGGTATGGTAACCCCAATTGGTGGACTATTATTAATTGTTAGTTGGTTGTTGTTAGCCTATAATACATACAAAACATTATAAGATATTTTTGGAAGGTGTTAGTCAAAGGCATTTAAGTTTATTTGCAGCCATGTCACTTGTTGTTTCAAGTATGATTGGGACAGGGGTTTTTACTAGCCTCGGATATCAATTAAATGATATTCAATCTGGATTTTCAATTTTAATGTTATGGCTTATTGGCGGAGTTATTTCTTTATTTGGTGCGTTGTGTTACAGTGAATTAGGGGCAGCATTACCTAAGTCAGGTGGCGAGTATTATTTGCTCTCTAGAATTTTGCACCCCTCAATTGGTTTATCTGCGGGCATAGTATCCGCAACAGTTGGTTTTTCTGCACCTGCGGTTATAGCAGCAATTGCATTGGCAAATTATTTGAAACCAGTTTTCCCGGTCATTAATGAAAAATTTTTTGCAATCATTGTCATATTGGCTATAAACGCCATTCATGCATTTAGTCTTAGATTCGGAAAATTTTTTCAGACTTGGTCAACATCATTTAAACTTTTAATAATGTTCTTATTTATTTTTGCTGGTATTTTTTCTTTGGATAAGCAGGATATTTCATTTCTTCCAAATTTATCCGATTTGGATATATTGTTCAGCCCAGAGTTTGCTGTTAATCTTGTATGGGTTTCATATGCGTATGCAGGATGGAATTCTAGTATATATGTTGTGGGTGAAATTCAGAAACCAGGCAAAAATATTTTTAGATCAATTTTGATTGGCACAACTGTGGTCACATTTTTATATATACTTTTAAATTATGTATTTCTCATTGTGTCTCCAATCAGTGATTTGAGAGGTGAAATTGAGGTAGGTTACATTTCAGGATTAAGTTTATTTGGAGTTAAATATGCAGGCTACATATCACTATTGATTGGGTTATTATTACTCTCAACTGTTAGCAGTTACATCTATGTAGGTCCTAGAATTATTCAAGCAATCGGTAAAGATTATGATCAGTTATCATTTTTATCAAAAATAAATGAAAATGGTATTCCATTTAATGCTTTTACAGCCCAGCTTGTCATAAGTTTAGTTTTTATATTAACCTCAACATTTAAACAGGTAGTTCTATACACGGGAATTATACTAATTATTACGACGACTACTACTGTTTGCTCACTTTTATATTTGCGAATTATAGAACCAGACCTTAAAAGACCATACAGGACATGGGGGTATCCATATACTCCCATTACATTTGTTATGCTAAATTTATGGGTGCTTTTTTATACATTCACCATACAACCAGTAGAATCAATTGTTGGAGTATGTATGATGATATTTAGTTTGGGATTATTTTACATATTAAAGGAAGAAAGTAAATATGAATCTTAAGATAAAGCCAGTTAACGAAGTTGTAAGAAAAATGTATGAAAATCACAGTCATTTTCATCAGGGAGATTCTGGGTTAGATCTTTATATTATTGAGAACCAAATTATAAATCCTAAAGAAACAGTTCGAATTAAACTTGGGATATCTTGTGAAAATCTTGATGGGGTTTCATATTTTTTAATGCCCCGCTCAAGCATTTCAAATACACCACTACGTTTAGCTAATGCTGTTGGATTGATAGACGCTGGTTATAGAGGTGAAATAATAGCTGCGGTTGACAATATTAAAGATATACCTTACAAAGTTGAGATTGGGCAGAGGCTATTTCAAATTGTTGCTATGGATGGTTCATCTATTCGATTTGACATTAGCGATAGTTTGTCAGATTCTTCTAGAGGTACAGCCGGATTTGGTAGCACAGGAAAATAATTAATTTCTCTGACAAAATGACATCATATTTGTTTCATTCATATGATGTTATGCACGAAATTTAGATCTGGAATAATATTTGTGATACATAAATGGAATACATTTATTTAATGGTTGTTGAAAATTCTACTAATATTAGGTATTTTTCCGCCCGTTATTTAAATGTTCAAAATTTATTTAAAACACAAATAAGGAGTTAAAAAAATGGGTTTAAGTTTAAAACCATTATCTGACAGAGTTGTAATTGAAGCAGCTGCTGCAGAAGAAAAATCATCTGGTGGTATAATTTTACCAGACACTGCTCAAGAAAAACCACAGCAAGGAACTGTTGTTGCAGTTGGACCAGGTAAAGTAAGTGATTCTGGGACATTAATTGAAATGTCAGTAAAAGAAGGTGATAAAATTTTGTATGGTAAGTATTCTGGCACCGAAGTTAATGTTGCTGGTACTGACTACATAATCATGCGCGAGAGTGATATTCTCGCAGTAATGTAAGGAGTTAAAAAATGGCTAAAGAAATACAATATGATGTAGAAGCAAGAAGTGCACTGAAATCTGGTGTTGATAAGCTTGCTAATGCAGTAAAAGTTACGCTAGGACCTAAAGGTCGTAACGTAGTAATTGAAAAGAAATTTGGTGCACCTACTGTTACTAAAGATGGTGTCACTGTAGCAAAAGAGATTGAGCTAGATAACAAAATGGAAGACGTAGGCGCTCAAATGGTTAAAGAAGTTGCTTCTAAAACTTCTGACGTAGCCGGAGATGGTACTACAACTGCTACTGTTCTTGCCCAAGCCTTAGTAACTGAGGGTCTAAAGAATGTAACAGCTGGAGCAAACCCAATGTCAATCAAAAGAGGTATTGATGCAGCAGCTGGAGCTGTAGTTGAATCACTAAAGTCACAAAGTAAAGATCTTCCTGATTCGAAGCAAATTGCTAACGTAGCTACGATCTCTTCAAATGACGATAGAGAAATTGGAGACAAGATAGCTGAGGCAATGGAGAAAGTTGGGAAAGATGGTGTTATTACAGTTGAAGATAGTAAAACAGCTGAAACATACCTAGAAACTGTTGAAGGTATGCAATTTGATCGCGGTTATTTATCGCCTTACTTTGTTACAAACTCAGAATCTATGGATGCAGAATTAGAAGATCCTTACATACTAATTCATGATAAGAAAATCAGTAATATGAAAGATCTACTACCGCTTCTAGAAAAAGTTGTTCAAACAGGCAAGCCAGTAGTCATCATTGCTGAAGATGTAGAAGGCGAAGCTTTAGCAACATTAGTTGTAAATAAGCTAAGAGGAACTTTTAAGGTTCTTGCAGTTAAGGCTCCAGGTTTCGGTGATCGAAGAAAAGCAATGCTTGAGGACATTGCGGTGCTCACTGGTGCAACAGTAATATCTGAAGAAGCTGGTTACAAATTAGATAATGCTTCTATAGAGTACCTTGGTACAGCAAAAAGAGTAATTTCAGATAAAGATAACACAACTATTGTTGATGGAAGTGGGTCATCTGATGCGATCACGGCTAGAATAAATGAAATCAAGGTTCAAATAGAAAAAACAACCTCTGATTATGACCGTGAGAAACTGCAAGAGCGTCTAGCGAAGCTTTCAGGTGGAGTAGCAGTAATAAACGTTGGTGCTGCAACTGAAGTTGAAATGAAAGAGAAAAAAGCAAGAGTAGAAGATGCATTGCATGCTACTAGAGCTGCTGTAGAGGAAGGTATCATTCCAGGAGGTGGAGTAGCGCTACTTCGTGCGGTTTCAGCTTTAGATAAGGTAAAAGTTGACGATGATCAGCAAGTTGGCGTTGATATTGTTAAGCGCGCTTTAGAGGCACCAGTTAGACAAATATGTGCTAATGCTGGAGTTGAAGCTTCAATTGTTGTGCAAAACATTAAAGATAAAAAAGCTGATAACGGATATGATGCTAGAAATGATGAATATGTTAAAATGTTTGAAGCAGGTATCATCGATCCTACAAAAGTTGCAAGGGTTGCAGTACAGAATGCGGCTTCTATTGCAGGTATGATCCTAACAACGGAAGCTGCGATAACCGAGATTCCGGAAGATGATAAGATGCCACCAATGCCACCAGGTGGCGATATGGGCGGCATGGGCGGCATGGGCGGTATGATGTAATCATCAACCCATAAGGTCTTAAATTATCGGAAAAGCCCCATTTTTAATGGGGCTTTTTTATTTATAAAAACTTCATGTTCATAAAAGATGGCTTGAGTAATTTTTTGATTCGAAAATGAAACAAAAATTGAAAAAACTTTTTATCATCGACGGTTATGCAATATTGTATAGAGCCCATTATGCATTAATTCGTAATCCTCTTATTACTAGCTATGGTTTTCATACCAGCGCTTTATTTGGTTTTACAAATCAATTAATTAAGATTATCAAAGATGAAAACCCTGACTACTTAGTTTGCGCTTTTGATTCGAAGGAAAAGACCTTCCGTCATAAAATCTATTCTGATTACAAAGCTAATCGACCCAAGATGCCTGAGGAATTACAAAATCAAATTCCTCATTTGTGGGAATTACTAGATGGAATGAATATCCCAGTTCTAAGAAAGCCAGGTTATGAAGCGGATGATATTATTGGTACTGTAACTGAATCTGTTTTAGATAAAAAAATTGAATCATTCATAGTTAGTGGAGATAAAGATTTCATGCAGCTTATCAACGATAAAGTTTTTCTTTACACCCCAGGTAAAAGAAATTCTGCTCCTGATATCTATGATAAGGATGGCGTTATTAAAAAATGGGGATTACCTCCGGAGAAAATTATTGATTTATTAGCCCTAATGGGTGATTCTTCTGATAATGTTCCAGGTGTAGCAGGCGTTGGCGTTAAAACAGCTGTTAAATTGTTGAAAGAATATGATAATATTGAATCTGTTTTAAATAACGCTTCAAAAATATCAAATAAGCGAGTGCATAACGGTTTAATTAATGGCAGAGATAAAGCTTTTTTAAGTAAAGAATTAGTCACAATTATCAAGGACGTTGATGTAGATACTAATGTTGAAAATTTTTTATTGAAATCTTTTGATCAAGAGGCATTAGGAAAAAAATTTGAAGAATTAGAATTTTATGCCTTATTAAAATATCTTGCTATTGATGCACCTGAGAAGATTACTAAAAGAGAAGAGAAAAATTACCAGACTATATTAGATCTTAAAGTCTTGAAAGAGATGGTTGATGAACTAAAGAATGCCAAATATGTGTCTATTGATCTAGAGACGACTTCTGTAAACCCAATGCTTGCAGAAATAGTTGGTATCAGTGTATCGTATAACAAAAACTGTGCTTTTTATATACCCATAATTTATCCTGAAAAAAAGAAAAATAATTTTGGCGATAATGACCTCGAAGTTGCTTTAAGTGTAATGAAAGAATTTCTTGAAAATAAAGATATCAGGAAGGTCGGACAAAATATAAAATATGATGCCTTGATTCTAAACAGGCATGGTGTAAAAGTATCTAATATATTTTTAGACACCATGATAGCAGCACATATCTTAAATCCTGCTGCTAGATCCTATAAATTAGATGTTCTGAGCATTGAATTTTTAAATTACAATATGGTTCCTATTGAAGAGCTCATTGGTAAAGGGAAAGATCAAATAACGATGGATCTTGTGCCGTTAGATAAAATATCATATTATGCAGCTGAAGATGCAGATATTGTCTTTCAACTAGTTGAAATTTTTGCACCCAAGCTTGAAGAAAATGGGCAATTAAATTTTTTCGCTGATATTGAAATGCCATTAATAGATGTTTTAATGAAAATGGAAATCGAAGGTGTTTATGTAGATGAAGATTTACTAAATGAAATGTCTTTAAATGTTGGTGACAGATTAGATTTACTTGTAAAGGAAATTTATAATATCGCTGAAGAAGAGTTTAATATTAATTCAACACAACAGCTTGCCAAAATATTATTTGACGATTTAAAACTTACTCAAATAAAGAAAAGGTCTACTGCTGAAAATGTGTTAAAAGAACTTGTGAATGAGCATGAGCTTCCTGAACTGATACTGTCTTATCGCAAGCTAAATAAATTAAAAAATACTTACATCGATGCTTTACCTGCATCGATAAATAAAAATACAAAAAGGATTCATTCCACATTTAATCAAACGATAGCAGCAACTGGCAGGTTATCAAGTACAGGGCCAAATTTTCAGAACATACCCATACGCACTGTCGATGGAAGAGAGATCAGAAAATCATTTATAGCTCAACAAAAAAATTGGGGAATTTTTTCTGCAGATTATTCACAAATTGAATTAAGGATAATGGCCCATTTATCAAGAGATAAAGAATTATGTAAAGCTTTTAAAGATAATCTTGATATTCATGATCGCACTGCTAGTTTAATATATAATGTTCCACTAGATGATGTTCAGTCTGAGATGAGAAGAACAGCAAAAGTTATTAATTTTGGTATTATGTATGGAGCTGGGCCATTTAGAATAAGTCAAGAGCTTGGAATATCTAGAAGCGCGGCTCAAGAAATTATTAAGCAGTATTTCATTCAATATTCTGGTATACAAAATTACATTGATGATACACTTTCAAAGGCAAGGTCTGATAATTATGTTGAAACTATTTTAGGCAGAAGAAGATATGTATGGGATGTAAACAGTGAGAATGCACTCAAAAAACAAGCTGCAGAGAGAGTAGCGATTAATATGCCAATCCAAGGATCAGCAGCTGAATTGATTAAAATTGCAATGATTGACATTCAAAAAAATATAGAAAATGATAAATTAAACTCTAAAATGATATTACAGATTCATGATGAACTATTATTTGAATACCCTTTCGATGAGGAAGAACATCTAATATCAATGGTAAAAAAATCTATGGAGAATGCGATGAGTCTTAAAGTCCCAATAATTGTAGATTATGGTTTTGGAAAAGATTGGTTTGAAGCACATTAAGTATATGTAATGGAAGCAAGTATTACTTTAAAAAAAGTCGGCAAAAAAATTGATGATAAAACAATTGTGGCTGGATTAACCTTTGGAATAGAGAGAGGTTCTTTAGTTGCAATTATAGGCGCTAATGACACTGGAAAATCTACACTTTTGAGATTACTTTCCGGAACTGAAAAGCCAGATTATGGTAGTATATTCATTCATGGCCTGGATATGCAAAAGCGTAAAAGAAAAACCCGACGCCTAGTTGGTTTTTTACCAAATGAGACTGACTTAGATCCTTGGCTAACTATAGAACAAAACATTAGATTTTCTGCACTATTATATAACGTGAGTGATCATGATTATCGTTCACGATTACAATCTTTTTCTAAAATATTAGGAATTGAAGATTTCTTTCATGAAATATCCTCAAATGTCTCATATGGAATTCAGAAAAGAGCAATGCTTGTTAGAGCACTAATTCATGATCCAGAGATTTTAGTTTTAGATGAGCCTACTGGTTTTATGGATGCTCCATCATCTAGACTAACCTGGGATTTATTAAAAAAAATTAAAGGTGAAAAATCGATTATTTATGTTAGTAATTCCTTAGCAGAAGTGGAACAAGCTCATGATAGAATACTTGTTTTTAAAGATGGTAGGATAATAATGGATGGTAATTTAGATAAATTACTGGAGAGTACTCTAGATTATCATCAATTTCAGATAGAATTTGAAAATTTGAGTGATGAACTGTACAAATCATTAAGTAACATAGCGACTGTAGTATCTCCAAGTAGAATTAATAATATTTTTCATTTTTATGGTCGTGAAAGGAATGTGTTTTTTGACATAGTCAGGGCAGCATCAGAAAATTATATGATTGATCTAAATGTAAAAAAACTTGGTCTTGGTGATTTAATGGATTCTGAATTTGCAGGTGGAGGTTTAGATTGATCAGAGCATTGTTACTAAGAAGAGTTTGGCTGTTAGGAAATAATTTAACAACTAGTATTGTTATTCTATTCTTGTTTCCATTAAGTATTTTTATTTTTACAAATTTAGCGCTTAGGAAAGTACCTTCAATTGGATTATATGATATTGAGTTTGATGTATGGATCTATCCGAGTATGATATTTTTGGTAACTGGATTATGCATATTACCATCAATTTTTCGAGATGTATTCGATTTAAGAGTTCATAAGAAAGTATTATCCTATTTATCCTTATCTCCATATTCGAAACGTTACATGATATTGAGTTTCTCTATCGTCTCAGTTGTTGAAAGTTTAATTTTTGGTTTAGTGTCAATTATTTTATTTTCTACATTAATTCCTTATCCTTTTGGATTTATCAAAACTATTGGGTTTATATTTTATTTTAGTATTTATATATTTCTTTTATCCAATGTATTCATAACAATTGCAATTTTATCAGATAAATTATCTACAATACTTATTTCAGTGTTTGCATTCATATTCTTTTTACTTTTTGGGAGTGGTTTAATTATCAGCCCTAGTTTTTATCCATCTTCGTTGGAAAGCTTACTATCTGTACTCCCTTTAGCTATGGTAATTAAATCAATGCAGTCTTATTTGTTTAGCGGGTTTATTGATTGGGTTTTTACGGTCATTCCTCTTCTAACGGGTTTATTATTATTAAGCCTAAATTCAATTTTAATTAGAAATAAACTAAGACAATAAGTCTGTTGTAATTTAAAAATCATTTAATATAGATTATTTCTCTCCATGAAGAATGACAAGATCATAGGGCCTAGAGCATATATTAATCTTGATAGGTGTAGGTCGAATCTCATAGCTATAAAAAAAACGGTTGGAGATAAAAAACTTCTATGCGTAGTTAAAGCAAATGGTTATGGGCATGGCTCAGTCAAAATAGCAAAATCCATCGCAAATATAAAAAATGTACAATTTGCTGTTTTTTCATTCGATGAAGCACTAGAACTACGTAAAGCAAAAATAAAAAATGAAATATTAGTATTTTCTAAATTGCAGAAAAATAACATTGAGTTAGCCTATAAAGAAAATATCATTCTTAACCTTTCTTCTTTTGATGATATAGAGCACATTGAATCATTTTACTTAAAGAATAAAGTATCACCAAAATATCATCTAAAATTTGACACAGGAATGACGCGTCTTGGATTTGACCTTAATGATGCAGAAGCCATTTATGAGAGTTTAAGTAAACCTTTACATCCTTATGTTGAGGGTGTATACACACATTTTGCTACAGCAGATGAAGGTGATTTATCTTATGCAAAAAAACAGTTAAGTGATTTTAAAATGGTGGTTAGAAAAGTTGAAAGGTTTGGTTTAAAATTTAAATTTATTCATTGTTCCAATAGTGGTGCTGTATTGAACTTAGAGAAATCGTATTTTAACATGGTAAGAGTTGGAATGCTTTTATATGGTGCATTGCCCTCCAATGAAGTAATTGATAATATTGGCATTAAGCCAGTTATGAGCTTTTGTGGTAGTATTGTAAATGTTAGAAAAGTCAAAAAAAATACGCCAGTCAGTTATGGAGGTGTCTATAAGACAGCGTCAGATACAAATATTGCAGTAATACAGACAGGTTTCGCTGACGGGTTTCCTAGGCCATGGTTTGAGCAGGGTTATGTGATTTATAATGGGCAAAAATTTAAGATCGCTGGACGAGTTTGCATGGATCAGTTGATGGTTGACTTTGGTAATGTAGTTCCAGGGCTAGGCGATGATGTTTTGTTTTTTGGCGAAAATCAGATTGGAAAATTACCTGTTGAGAACATTGCTGATCAGATAAATAGTACACCTTATGTTTTGTTCACAGCTGTAGGCGGCAGAACAAAATTAATTTATATAAATTAATAATTTATTTTGAAGAAATTGTACAATCAAAAAAGCAAAGATTTATTAGTAAAAAAACTTGAATCTGAAGACTTCAATCGAACAACCTGTTCATTTTATAAATACGTAAACATTGTTGATCCCTTAACATTTAGAGATAAAGTTTATGAAGAATTTGATAGTCTTGAAATTTTAGGGAGGATATATATTGCCAAAGAGGGGGTAAATGCTCAAATTAGTGTGCCAGAAAAAAATTGGGGTATATTTTTGAAATTGATAAGCAATATAAAATTGTTTAATGATGTCGATATAAAAACTGCCATTAATGATGGAATTTCTTTTTATAAGCTAGTTGTGAAAGTAAAAAAAGAAATAGTTGCTTACAACATTCCAAAAAGTAAGTTTAATATGGATATTGTTGGTGAACATTTAAATACAAAGCAATTTAATGAAGCTATTGAGAATTCGAATACTACAGTTATAGATATGCGTAATATTTATGAGAGCGAAGTTGGGCAGTTTATTTCAGCAGAAATACCACTAGTTGAAAAATCTAAAGATTTACTTCCTGAAGTAAGGAGAATGTTGAAAGGTAGAGAGCATCATCAAGTATTACTCTATTGTACTGGGGGCATTCGCTGTGAGAAGGCTAGTTCATTTTTAATTAATGAAGGTATAAAAAATGTCAAGCAGTTACAAGGCGGTATAATTCAATATGCTCATGATGTTAAGAAAGAGGGCTTAGAATCTAAATTTATAGGTAAAAATTTTGTATTTGATGCTAGGCTTGGTGAAAGGGTGACGGAAGATATTATTTCAACATGTCATTTGTGTGGAGAGACATCTGATTGTCATAAAGATTGTAAAAATGATGCTTGTCATATTCTTTTTATACAGTGTTCAATATGCGATGAGAAGTTAAATGGATGTTGCTCTATTGAATGTAAAAAAATAGCTTCTTTACCAATTGCTGAGCAGATAAAATATAGAAAGAATCAGAAATTTGTTGATAAAAGACGCTATTTTAAAAGTACTAAACTTTAAATCATAAAAAATTGAAATTGCCAATTCTATACTCATTTCGTCGCTGCCCATATGCTATGCGAGCTAGAATGGCCTTATATTATTCTAAAATAGATTATGAACATCGTGAAATTTTACTTAGAAATAGGCCCGAAAAATTATATCAACTGTCACAAAAAGGAACTGTTCCAGTATTAGAGCTGCCAAATGGTGATGTAATTGATGAAAGTTTTAATATTATGAAATGGGCATTATCTATAAATGATCCAGAAATGTGGTTTGATAAACATAAGGAAGAGCAAGTTGATTTGATAAAGCTAAATGATGATAAATTTAAAAAATGGTTAGACAAGTATAAATACCATGTTCGTTTTCCAGAGTATCCATTAGAGTATTATAGAAGAGAGTGTGAGAAAATATTAGACATTTATGAAGTTAGACTCAAAGATAAATCCTTTCTTTTTGGCGCTACAATATCTCTAGCAGATGTTGCTATCATGCCTTTTGTTCGTCAATTTTCTAATGTGGACATTGGTTATTTTAATAACGGGTTCACTTTTCTTTCAAAATGGAAACAAAGCTTAATATCATTAGAAATTTTTTCTAAGATGATGAATAAGTTTGAAGTTTGGGAGGAAAATAAGGATGGGGAGAGTATCTTATTTACTTAACTTTCTAGTCATCATCTGGGTTTCTTACCCATGAGCGCCTGTCTCTAAACGATTTAATTTTCATATCTGCCCAATCGTTTACAATATGTTTGATTCGTTCTAATTGTTCTGGATTATCCTTAATTGAATCATCAAGTGTTTTTAACATTTCATTTCTTTGTGTATCAACATCATTTGAACTTCTATTATCATGTTCAGCTAGTTCGTTTTGTTCTTTTTCAAATTGAGACTGACGACGTTCGACTTCTCTGACTTGGCCTTGATTACTCCACGTAATAGCAAATCCAATTATTATAAGTGCAATGATAAGTATTATGCCACTATCCATATTTAACCTCCAATCATAATCGGTTGTATACCTAGTCCTACCCAGTAAAATATTATCATAACAATGATAATTACTAATGCAGCTGGCCAGGCAAAAGTTGCCATTCTGATAAAATCTTTAGCATCTAAAAGTCCAGCAGAATACACTACTGAGCTTGCGGGTGTTCCAATAACTAGCCAAAATGCCATAGATGTAGAAATGGCAAGCGCAACACCAACAATTATTGGGTTAGTCCCAGAGCTTACAGCCATTTCAAGCACAACAGGTCCAATAACAGCAACAGTAGCTCCTGCACTCATTAGATTTGTCATTAGAGCTCCAATTAATGCTACCAGGATTGCCAAAGGAAGACCTTCTTGAATATTAAATGTTGTTAAAATATTAATCAAACTATCTGCTAACCATTTAGCGGCACCGCTTGATTTAAATACAGCACCAAGGCTTATCGCTCCTGCATAAAGTACAATAACTCCCCAGCTTACATTTTTTTCATAATCAGACCATGAGGTTAGGCCTAACAACATAAATAACACTGTTCCTGTCATTGCTACACCTCCTAAACCTAAAGGGAATCCAAGCACCGGAGCGATTAAATCTTTATCTGTTATCCAGGCAATGATCATTAATAGTGCTATGCCAGCAACCATCCATTGTTCACGGGTCATTTTACCATGTTTTTTTAAATCCTCTCTCAATGTATTAACTGCATCTGAAAGATCATCTACTTCTGGTTTATATAAGAAAGGTAATAGAAATGCAAAAAATAAACCAAGGAATAGCGTATAGAAAGAACCTAGTATCATCCATTGCATAAAACTTATTTCATATTCTGGACCTAGATTACCAAGAAAACCAATCATTATGGCATTTCTAGCACCTCCGGTAGGACTCATCGGCGCTCCAACCATACAGCCTATAGCAATCGACATCATTAGTAATTTACCAAGTTGGGTTGCGTCTCCAATTTTTTTACTAGTTAACGTGTAAAGTGCCATTGCAATTGGTAAAAACATAGGAGCGATGGAGGCTTCGCTTATAAATGCAGATGGTATAGCTGTGCCAACCAAAATTCCCAGAACGATATTCCGAACTTTAGTTCCTGCTAAATTCATAACTAGCATACCAATGCGCTTATCAAGCCCATATTTGACCATTGTTGCCCCCATAGCTAGAGATCCAGCTATGAACCAGACAGCATCGTGAGCATATGTTGCTACAACATTTTTAGGTTCAGTAATTCCAAAAAATAATTGAACCAATCCAATGAAAAGTGCAACAGCAGGCATAGGTAACGCCTCTGTTGCGAAAAACACTGTACAGCATCCAAGCAAAGCAATTATTATTTTCATATTAAATGCTTTATTTGAAATTTCTTCTGCACTTAATTCACTAAATAAATCCTGCGCTTTTGCGGTCATGGATTCAGGTGTTGGCATTGCCCAAATCAATACAAAAACAAGTAAACCGATTCCAAACCATTTGAAATCAGTTGTTTTATCGAAACCGCCTCCAGATTCTTTTTTATTTGACATGTTCTAAAAATGGTTAATTATTTTCATTGATGCAAGAAAAAATTTATTTCATAAAATGAAACATATTATATTGAATTACTTCAATAATTAATTTTACTATCGTCTATGAATTCCATTTACATAATACTATGTATTATAATATACTTTTTATTTCTTTCAGTAATCTCCCTTTTGACAGGAAAAAATGATGGAAATGAATCGTTCTTTTTAGGTAATAAGAAATCTCCTTGGTACATAGTTGCTTTTGGAATGATCGGCACCTCGCTCTCAGGTGTTACGTTCATATCTGTTCCTGGATGGGTTGCATCAAGTCAATTTAGTTACATGCAGATGGTATTTGGGTACCTATTAGGTTATGCCTTTATAGGACTTGTCTTAATGCCTTTGTATTACAAATTGAATCTTACATCTATCTATACGTATTTATACGATAGGTTCGGATTCTTTTCATACAAAACAGGTTCATTATTTTTTATCCTTTCAAGAACAATTGGTGCTTCATTTCGATTATACATCGTGGCTAGGGTTTTACATCTAAGCATATTTGAAAACCTGGGAACTCCTTTTTTTCTAACAGTATTAGTCACAATAGTCTTAATATGGTTTTATACCTTTCGCGGTGGAATTAAAACAATAATATGGACAGATACATTACAAACATTTTTTATGCTTTTAGCTTTACTTATTTCTGTGTATTTAATATCTAAAGATCTTGGTCTAAGTTTTACAAATATCATTCCATTTATCGCTGAGAGTGAATATTCAAAAATATTCTTTTGGGAAGGAGACCAACATTTCATAAAACGGTTTTTTACTGGAGCATTTATCGCTATTGTCATGACTGGCCTTGATCAAGATATGATGCAAAAAAATCTTAGCTGCAAAAACATTGGTGAAGCTCAAAAAAATATGCTTTATTTCAGCATAAGTTTGATTTTTGTAAATCTGATGTTTTTATCTCTGGGAGCGTTACTGTACACTGTTGCAGGTAAGCACGGGATTATTTTCTCTAAGCCAGATGATCTCTTTCCAGCTGTTGTGTTAAGTGAAACTCTGGGTTTCCCCTTAATTATAATTTTTATTTTAGGTTTAATAGCAGCTGCATATTCTAGTGCAGATTCTGCTTTAACATCGTTAACTACGTCTTTTTGTGTAGACATATTAAATATTAATGTTCAAGATAAATTGAGCATTATTAAGAGGAAATATGTTCATTTATCATTTTCAATTTTAATTTTTTCCGTTATAGTATTATTAGACTTCATAAATGACCAAAGTATTATAAGTGCTATTTTTAGTGTGGCTGGATTTACATATGGGCCTCTCTTAGGCTTGTATTTTTTTGGATTATTTACCTCATATAAAGTTCATGATAAATTTGTACCATACGTTGCAATTATCGCTCCAATTTTAAGCTATTTTATTCAAAAGAATTTCTCTATAGGATTTGAAATTTTATTAATAAATGGTCTAATTGTTTGTCTTGGATTGCTACTTATAAAGAAGGATAATGTATCATTAACAAAATAGTAAAAATATTTTTATTATATCTTTTAATTAATAATTGTTTCAATGTTGCTCAGGCCCAGCGCAGGGAGTTTGAGTATTCAAAAATCATAGAAGTTCCAGACCTTTCATTTTTCAATCATGTATATACAGGTTTAGATATCTTAGAACAGATGGATTACAAACATATAAAGAATAAAAGCATCGGTATTTTTTGCAATCAAACAGCTGTAAACAGGAATGATAATCATATTTTAGATTTAATTGGTAAAGATAAAAGTATAGATGTGAAAGCGATCTTTGAACCTGAATATGGAATTTGGGGAGTAGATGATAGTAGGGCGAAGTTAAGTGGTGGTAATAGAACAGATCCCATATCAGGAGCAAAGATTTTTAATTTATTAAAAAGAAGTTTATATCCACCAGATTGGATTTTAAAGGAATTGGATTTAATTGTGATAGATATTCAGGATACAGGCTCAAGATATTCAACCTTTATTGCTTCAATTACAAAATTATTTGAATCAGCGAGCAGACATAAAATTCCAATTCTTGTTCTGGATAGACCAAACCCCATTGGTGGATTAAAAATTGAGGGCCCACTTCCAAGAACAAGTTATCAATCATTTGAAGCCTATCATCTTTTGCCTATTAGGCATGGCATGACAATAGGTGAGATCTTATTGATGGTAAATGAAATGGGCTGGGCAAAAGATCTTTTGAGAGTGGACCTTAATATTATTCCTGCTGTCAACTGGGGTAGGTCCCAGTATTTGAACGATACAAAATTACCCTGGAAAAATCCAACCCCTTTTATAAATAATATTGATGCCTTAATAATGTATTCAGGCATGGATTTAATGCGCGGGACGAACTTGAACATTGGAATTGGAACAGATCATCCTTATTTAATTTTTGGAGCTCCTTGGTTAGCTACTGGGTTTTTTAAAGAAAAATTAGATATGCTTGGGCTACCTGGAGTTAGGTTTGAGGAAATTGAATATAAGCCGCAAGGGACTATCTATAACAAAATTATTCCAAAGTACATAAATAGGTTTTGCAGTGGAATAAAAATAATTGTTGAAGACAAATATGTAGTTAAGCCAGTTGAGGTTGCTACTACGATTATTACATTGATTGAGAGGTTACACCCTAGAGAGTTTCAATGGGCCCCACATGGTTATTTAGATAAACTGTATGGGTCTAATCAATTAAGATTATTTGTAGCCCAAAAAAAACCACCATCATATTTATCTCCTCAATACATGCATGATGAAATAGAATTTAGTAAGTTTAGAAAAAAATTTTTGTTATACTAAATTTGATTTATACGCTACTAATTATTCTAGTATCATTTACCCATGGTCAGGTATTACCTACAGTGCCAGCTAATATATTTAGAATTTCAGTGCAGAACTATAATAGCTCAAGTAGCATGATCTCAAATGAACAACAGTTTGGTATTCATGGCATTAGTAAAGCATATTTTGACAATACCATAAAAAATGATTTTGGAGCATATACTAGTTCAAATGATTTATATCATATTGGCTCAAACCAATTAAGTCAGTTTGTAACAATTGGATCCTTTCTTAATGAGTTTAATTCAATATATGGAACAAATTTGCCAATATTTGATGCAGGTTATGTTGATACCTCAAGATCTGTTATTTCAAATGGCTTATTATCAGAAGAAAGAAAACAAGATGAATCAGGCAGGAGTATTAAAATAGATTATGGAATTTCCAATGACATCATGTTAAGCATTGAAATACCAACTATTGGTTCTTTAAATGAGAAATATAGTAATTCTGCTACGATAGATCGCGTTTATGGTGCAGACGGTATCATTAATTATCACCAAAATGCAAAAACAAAGATTGATTCTTTCTTCCAAACAAACTCATTTATCACATTGCCAGTAGGAGTAAGAGATACGTTAGAGACAATATATGATCAGCTTTATAGTTTACGTAGTAATAGTTCTGTTTTATGGGCACTTCATGGTAGGGATAATCCTTTTTCAAGAGGATTTATTGACCCTAGGTTTATGACGCCCAATTATAGCCAAGGTGATACTGTGGTTTTTGATAGTCTAATTAGTTTTTATAGCCCCAAAAACCGTTCTGCATCTGGAATAGGAGATGTGTCATTCGGGGTCACTGCACTTTTATACGGGAGCCCTTCATGGTCAAATATAAAAGCAAGTGTATTATATGGAAAACTATCTGTTTCTGTACCATTTGGGTATACAATTGAGCGTTTTAGTGCAATCGGATTCAATCAACTAACAAAAATGAACATAGGAGCTGGAGTTAGTCGTATTAGTTTTGGATTGTTTGGAGGATACAATTGGAATGACAAAGCCAATACCCGTTTATTTGGTTCAATTAGTATGGCATCCAGTGGATCTGAAGTGTTAAATACAACATTGAATTTATTTGCTGGAGCCCATACAAACCCTGATTCTATGATTAGTAGAGTGGGGGAGACTCATAAGTTTAAAGAAGGTAATTGGTTTAAAACTTTAATTGGTTTTGAAACTGAATTAATTGATAACAGGCTCTTAATTAAATGTAAATCTTTGACAGCAGTAAAATCTAAGGATGATTATTCATCGCTCGATAAAAATTGGGATACCTGGATGGAGGGTAGAAAGGGATATGATACTGAAATGGCCAAGTGGGACTATTGTATTGAAGCATGGATTTTAAATTCTACATCAAAGGCTAGAATAGGTCCTTTGAGTTTTGATTTTGTTTTTGGATATAAAAATACAATTAGTGCTAAAAATACATTTGAAGGTCATAAATTATATTCAGGTATTACGACATACTTACAAGGATGGTAAAAATTGGATAAAAAGAAAGTATTTAGCTGGACTTTATATGATTGGGCGAATTCTGCATTTGCCACTACAGTGATGGCAGGGTTTTTTCCAATTTTTTTTGAAAAGTATTGGTCAAATCCCGATTTCGTCGATAAAAGTACTTTTTATTTAGGCTTAAGTAATTCAGTTGGATCGTTAATTGTTGCCATAATGGCACCATTTTTAGGGGCAATATCTGATACAGGGTCTACAAAGAAAAAATTTCTTTTCACATTTGCATTTTTAGGAATTTTATCGACCAGTTTATTATTTTTCGTTCAGCAGGGTGACTGGCAGTTGGCTGCGGCACTGTATGTAGTCGGAACGATCGGTTTTTCTAGTGGTAATGTATTTTATGATTCATTATTACCTGCAGTTGCTAAAAAACCAAAATATGATTTTGTTTCATCTTTAGGTTATTCGATGGGCTATCTTGGCGGCGGAGTTTTATTTATTATTAACATTTTAATGTATCAAAATCCACATTGGTTCGGTATCCAAGATTCTACCACCGCAATACGCTTATCTTTTGTTACTGTGGCAGTCTGGTGGGCTGTCTTCTCAATTCCGATTTTTTTATTTGTTCCAGAACCCAAAAATAAGGATGATATTATTTTTTCTGATGCTGTAAAGCTAGGATGGGTTCAGTTAAAAACTACTTTTTCAGAAATAAAGCAGATGAGGATAATTGGATTATTTCTTTTATCATATTGGTTGTACATGGATGGGGTAGATACAATAATACGAATGGCAGGAAAACTTGCTTTGTCTATGGGTTTTGAAGCAAGTGATATGTTATTTGTGCTTATTTTAGTTCAATTAATTGGATTCCCAGCTGGACTATTATTTAACTGGTTCAGTTCAATTATTAAACCTAAAAATGCTGTATTAGTGGCAATACTTTTCTATACGATAGCTACTGGGTCTGCATATTTTATGACATCAAAAATTCATTTTTATGCCCTTGCTGGAATTATTGGCCTTTTCCAAGGCGGAATACAAGCAATTAGCCGAAGTCTCTTCGCAAGATTAGTTCCTTTGGGAAAAGAAGGAGAGTTCTTTGGATTTTATAATATGCTAGGGAAATTCTCTGCTGTTGTGGGACCAATTTTACTTGGTACAGTTACTCTAATGACTGGTAATGCCAGAATGGGTTTGTTTGCATTAATTGTATTGTTTGTTGGGGGTGGATTATTATTAACTAAAGTAGATTTTGATGAAGGTGAAAGAATTGCAAAAGAATTTTCAAAATAGTTTGCGGTTGATTTTTATTGCATGAAATTTTATTTAAGTACTAAGTTTGTTTATGTAAGGCCCCGTCAGTGTGGCGTGCTCTTCAGAGAAAATTGTCTTTCTCGAGGGTGAGCTGACGGGGCCTTATCACATAATAAATATGCACCATACAAAAGAAATAGTACGATATTCTCAATTAGTGATGCCACAAGACGCAAACGTTGTGGGTACATTATTTGGTGGTCAAATGATTTCTTGGATGGATATTGCTGTAAGTAAAGCAGCCCATAGAATTTTAAAAAATTCTCCCGCAGATTCTGCTGTTACGAGAGCAATTGACGCTACAGAGTTTAAGGAGCCTGTTTATGTAGGGGAATGGGTTAATTTTGAGGCTTTGGTCACGGATCTTGGTAAAACATCCATCAAGGTCAGTATAAAGGCTTACGCGGAAGGAAGGCATGATGAAAGAAGGTTAGCATGCGTTTCAGAATTCACAATGGTAGCGGTGAAACAAAATGATGATGGTTCCTATTCAAAATGCATTCATGGTCAAAAATTAGAATCCTAGTCCATACCCAAAAGGAGATAGAGATAAATGTCAAAAAATAAAGTTTTTAAACCATCAGGAGATTGGATTAAAAAGTCTCATGTTGATTCGCTTGAAAAGTATGAAAAGATATATCATGATTCTGTGTCAAACCCAGATGAATTTTGGGGAACTATTGCTGATAGGTTGAAATGGTACAAAAAATGGGATAGTGTATCGGACGTTGATTATAAAAAAGCTGATATCCAATGGTATTTAAATGGGAAGTTAAATGTTAGTTATAATTGTCTTGATCGTCATGTACAAGAGGGTAATGGAGATAAAACTGCAATAATTTGGGAAGGAAATGACCCTACAGAAGATAAAAAGTATAGTTATTCTGAATTACTAATTGAGGTAAAGAAATTTGCGAACGTTCTTAAATCTAATGGAGTAATAAAGGGTGATAGAGTTTGTCTATATATGCAAATGATTCCTGAACTCGCCATAGCCATGCTTGCGTGTTGTAGGATAGGAGCAGTACACTCTGTGGTTTTTGGAGCATTCAGTGCTGATTCATTAAGAGATAGAATAAATGACTCATCATGTAAGATTCTCATTACACAAGATACAGGTGTAAGGGGAACAAAGGATAACATTCCAATGAAGGCTAATGCTGATAAAGCATTATTAGAGACTCCATCAATTAGTAGTGTTCTAGTTGTTAAAAGAACAGGCGTTGATGTAAAAATGATTGAGGGAAGGGATTTATGGTGGCACGAGCAAATTAGTAGTGCTAGTAATAATTGTGATCCAGAAGAAATGGATGCTGAGGACCCATTATTCATACTTTACACCTCGGGATCGACAGGTAAACCAAAAGGGGTGTTGCATACTTCTGGTGGTTATCTTGTATATGCTTCTTACACTCATGAAATGATTTTTGATTACCAGAAAGATGATATCTATTGGTGTACAGCAGATATTGGTTGGATTACAGGTCACTCATACATTGTGTATGGACCGATGTCAAACGGAGCTACTACAATAATGTTTGAAGGTGTACCAAATTTTCCAGATTTTGGAAGATTTTGGGATGTAGTAGATAAACATAACGTAAACCAATTTTACACTGCTCCCACTGCACTAAGGGCGTTGATGAAAGAGGGTAATAGTTGGGTAAAATCAAGAAACCTGAGCAGTTTAAGACTTCTTGGAACAGTAGGTGAGCCTATCAAAGAACCAGAGTGGCAGTGGTATTATGATATAGTAGGAAAAAAAAAATGTCCAATTGTTGATACTTGGTGGCAAACTGAAACGGGTGGTATTCTCATTTCACCTCTACCAGGTGCTACACCATTAAAACCTGGATCTGCAACATTACCATTTTTTGGAGTTCAGCCTGTCTTATTAACCGATAATGGCAAAGAGATAGATGGGAATAGTGTTCAAGGGCTTCTTGCATTAAAGTCATCATGGCCTGGGCAAATGAGAACGATTTATGGAGACCATAATAGATTTTTTGATACTTATTTTTCTCAATTTAGTGGATATTATTTTACCGGGGATGGCGCAAGAAGAGATGGTGATGGATATTATTGGATTACCGGTAGAGTTGATGACGTATTAAATATATCAGGTCACAGAATTGGAACAGCAGAAGTTGAAGGTGCTATTGGAAAAGCTGATGGTGTTGCTGAGGCTGCTGTAGTAGGCTTTCCTCATGAAATCAAAGGTCAAGGTATATATGCTTTTGTAACGCTTATGACTGGCGAAGAAGCATCAGGTAAAAAGCTGAGTAAAATCATTGAATCAGTAGTAAAGGATATAGGTCCCCATGCAAAACCAGATAAAATTCAATTTACTCCTGCATTGCCTAAAACACGATCTGGTAAAATTATGAGACGCATTTTAAGAAAAATAGCTGAGAAAGATACAGATAATATGGGAGATATATCGACTTTAGCTGATCCAAGTGTTGTAGAAAACCTTATTTTAGATTCGTCTCAAGTTTAATATTTGCTTTTCTTATTCTAGAAGTAAGTAACTTAATTATTTGCTTCATGATATCGGCATTACTCTCCATTAATTCATAGAAAACATCCTGATTAATTTTTAATAAGACTGAATCTTCTTTGGCTATTGCATCCGCTGATCTAGTTTCGTTATCTAGGAGCGCCATTTCTCCTAGGGAAGCCCCTTTTTTTAATTCTGCAATTTCTTTTGATCCCTTTTTAATGGAAACAAGGCCTTCAAAAACAATGAACATTGAATCTCCTGCATCACCCTCATTGAAGATTGTGCTATTTTTTTCATATGGTCTTGCTTTTGAAATTTTAGAAACTTGCGAAAGCAATTCCCCAGGGATTTCTTGAAATAGGTCAACTGTTTTTAATAAAAGTGTTTTTTCTAATATTGTAAACATAGTTTGCTCCAATTGATTTGTGTATTTTATTAATGGTACTATTGTCTTCTTGTTTGGAAAATTTTTAAAAATTTGTCCCAGTATTGGATTGTTGGCTACATTATCCCATTCAATTTCATTAAGCAGCTCAAATTTATTTTTTATCAAACAATCAATACTTATTGCAGCTTTCCAATTATTATGTGAAATAGCCCAATTTTTTAGCCAACTCTCAAAAGGGTATTTTTCTTGTTCTTCCTTTATATCCTCTTTTTTATAATCATTTTCAGGGTCTACAATGGGCATTAAAAGTTTTCTTGATTCTCTTGAAAAAGAAGAATCAAAAAATTCCAATATGTAAGGCAAGTCCTTATCTTCTTTGTTAATTAAAGATTTAATATGTGAATCAATCGGAGAGTTAGGAATAGTTAGAGTTACTAATTTCAATATTATGTAGAGAAGTTTTCTTTTTTCAAAATTTATTTGATCAATGATTAGTTCACTGCCTTGAGCACTCTCAGCTAATTTTTCAAGACAATAAAACCTAAAGTATTGGTCTGTATATATTTTAATATAATTATGGAAATTGCTTTCATAATCATATTCATATTCTTTCTTTTTTGCTATTTTAAGTAGTGATTCTGAAATTGCAGATGAGATTAATAAATTTTCAACATTTAAAAACTCTTTGTAGATATCTATAACAATAGCTTGATTGTATTCTGTCATGCATCTTATAATACCAATTTTTAACTTATCACTGGCTCTTAAATCTTTTAGTTGGCTAATTAATTTGGGTAGAACTAATTCTTGATTGTAAAGTCTTAGAATGTTTCTGGCATTTTGAGCACATTTTATATTTTCAAGATTTGATATAATTGCTGGTATATATTTTGTTTGCAAGCGATTACCAGCGACATTTAATGCAGATTTACTTATCTCAATTGATTTATGATTAAGAAGATCAATTAATGTTTTTTCTGGCAAAAGAGATGTTGAATCTTTTAGATAATCTAAAGCTATTGCAGTAGTGCTTTCATCCTTTATGTCTAAGAAATTATTAAGAATAACTTTTGCTTTGATATGTTCCGGATCATGCTTGAGAATTGCAACTGATGTCGATGCAATTTTATGAGGACTGGTGCTAAAGAGTTGATCTGATAATTCATTTAAATATTTTGTAATGGTGCTTTTATCAAAAAGTGATACCGCGATTGCTCCAATTTGATCATCTTGCTTTGATAGTTTTAATAATAAATCTTCATCAATAAAATTGTTTTTTTCATATGCTAAAAGAAGAATTTGTTTTTTTATTTCATCGTCTTCTGATTTTAACATGCTATTTAGTTTGCTAGTCCATTTTTGCAGGTTCATATTTTTTATTAGATCTAAGGCAAACATTTGTTGATGAATATTTTTATTTTCAAGAGCTTCTTTAATAGTGGTAATTATTTGGTCATCTGTTATGTCAAATTGAATTTCGTTTAAATTAAGCTGACGATGGTTTATCGCTTTTTCAACAGCAGAGATATATTTTTTTCTAATCCTTAAATTATTTCCAAGCCAAACGACAATGATCAAAACAGCAGGAATACTTAGTAAAAATATTTGATCATCATTTAAAAATTCAAGAGCTACAATTATGTATATAATCAATCCAATAGTACCTTCAGCAATTGATTTAAAAGAGGAATCAATAATAGGCTTTGCTATTCTGGCTCTGCTTTTTGGAATTGGTGTCCAAAGCATTTCGTTTGAGGCGCTTTGAACAGAAAATTTAAAAGACTGGTCAAACAGGCGGGCGATAAATATGCTAGATAAGTTTGCAAAAACTAGAAAAGAAGCTGAACCAATTATTAGCCCCAAAGGCATAATAATTAAACCACCTAGAATACCAAATTTCTGGAGAATGAATCCGGTTAGAAAAAGCTGCATTATAAGAGTTGTACCATTTAAGTACATGTAATAGTCGCCAAAAAAAGATGCTAGCTGTTCACTAGATTGAAAGCTGTTGGCTGCGGTAATTTTGAATTGGTATTCAATGATTCTTGAACAAATAGCAGCAGCGCATACCATCACAAGAATTGATTTTAGATATGGATCTAATATTTCTTTCGTCGAAGAAAAGTCATTTTCATTAGATTTCTTTGCTGGTTTAGTAGTTCTGTGTTTGTTAAGTATCTGTGCAAATATTGGCAACAAAGCAATCATAATTATGGTAGGTATTATTAATTCTTCTGCACCATATTTATTAACAAAAGGTCTCATTAGGTATCCTGCGCTGATGCCAGCAATTGAACCACCGATGCCAATAAGGCTAAAAAGTCTTTTTGCTTGACGAGGATTAAATATTTCGCCTGCTAAAAGCCAGAATTGAAAAATTGTTATCGAGATTATCACATCAACCCATGCATAAAATATTGGTATCACAAATCCGCTAAGGTTCAAACGGATTAAAAATAATGTTATGCAAAAAAATATTGAGGAAGACCGAATCACTTGAATAAGATCTAGAGTTGAAGTGATTTTATTATAGATATATATGACCACAACCATTAATCCGGCAACAAGTGAAAACATAAGCGGGAGGAGTGACTTATCAAATTGGGTAAGAAAAAAAGTATCTCTAGCGCTTGCGCCTGTTATGCTCGAACCAACAATGCAAAAGAACATCATCATTAGTATTCCTATTGGTCTTCGTTCTTCTTTTCTTAGTTTAATCATAGTTTGATAAAATTTTATGTAATGAATTCTTCATTCATTTAAATGTCAATGGTTTGTTTGTAATGAGAAATTACAAATAGTAATTTCCACATAGAAATTTGATTAAAAATTAGAACAAGGAAAGTAAATGTCACATCATCCGAAAATAAGCATTATTAAAAATTTAACAACTAGCTCATCAAGCGATATTGTTTTTATAGGTATTTATAAAGATAAAACTTTAACTCCAAGTGGGAAAAATTTAAGCACTGATATTAGATCAGGATTTGATAGCGGCATAAAAAGTGGAGATGTAAAAGGCAAAACTGGTGAATTAAATTTTTTCTATGTAGATGGTCGCAAATATGCATTAGTAGGACTAGGGAGCAAATCTAAAATAAATGCTGAAAAAATAAGAATTGCTTCTGGTTCTGCAATCAGGTCAGCAATATCAAAAAAAGCAAAAACTATTACATTAGATTGTTTCTGCTCTGAAATTGACAGTTGTCAGCCTATGGGTGAAGGTATTGCGCTTGGAGGCTATGAATATAATGATCTGAAAACCATGGATGATAAAAGTTTCAGTATCAGTGAAATAGAAGTTGTCAACGCAAATGAAGATCAATTAAATGATGGAATTGTAATAGGTCAAGCTGTTTGTTTTGCTAGAGACCTTGGAAATCGTCCTGGAAATGTTGCCACTCCAACTCATTTAGCAAATGCCGCCAAAGATATATCCGAGGCTGGAAATATAGATATAAAGGTATTTGACAGAGATGAATTTACTGAAATGGGGATGGGCGGTTTAGCTGGTGTTGCACAGGGCACGGATGAGCCTCCTAAATTTATCATTCTTGAGTACAACAATGGTGGTGAGAAAAAACCAAAAGTTCTAGTCGGTAAAGGATTGACCTTTGATTCAGGTGGGATTTCAATTAAGCCTGCAGCAAAAATGGATCAAATGAAATATGATATGTGTGGATCAGCGGTGGTTCTAGGCGTATTTCATGCTCTTTCTAAACTAAAACCGGAGATTAATGTTGTAGGTATCATACCTTCTACAGAAAACCTTAGTGGATCTAGAGCTGTAAAACCTGGAGATGTACTAACTGCTTATAATGGTAAAACAATCGAAGTGTTAAATACAGATGCAGAAGGAAGATTGATTTTAGCAGATGGATTATCTTATGCATCTAAGCATTACGACCCTGAATATATTTTAGACTTTGCCACATTAACGGGCGCAATTGTTGTGACTTTGGGTCATATCGCTACAGGTATAATGGGTAATGATGATAAGCTAATGGAAGAAGTAAAAAATTCCTCTAAGAAAACTGGAGAGAAAGTTTGGGAACTTCCATTATGGCCTGAATATTGTAAACAGATAAAAAGTGATGTTGCAGATATAAAAAATATGGGCTCAGCTGGACAAGCTGGTTCGATAGCAGCTGGCGCTTTTTTAAAAGAATTTGTCGAGAAAAATATACCTTGGGTTCATTTTGACATTGCAGGTACAGCTTGGGGTGCAAAACCATCGAGTATTAATCCAAAAGGAAGCGCAACCGGAGTGGCTATCAGGCTTGTTCTTGACATGCTAGGAAAATAATTACTATAAACATATGTGTTTTTTTACGGGCTAGTTGTAAAAATTAGTATTAATCTTCCTATATTCTTTTCCATGTAGATTAATTAAATTTAAAAATGTCGACAGCCACTCTCACAACTTCTGTTGAAAAAATACAGCCTACAGCTATCATTAAGCTTGATGGTCCATTGAACGATTTTCATGCAAAGGAATTAATTGGAATCATTGATGATTTGCTACCACAAAATTTTGTGCATTTTATCATCAATTTTGATAAATGTATCGAAGTCAATAACTATGGCGTTTCAGTGCTTATTAGCTTAATTAGTTCTATAAATGCCAAGCAAGGGAAGTTGATCTTTACAAAAGTTGATGCACATCTAGAAAAAAAATTAAAAATGATGGGCCTTGCTGCATATGCAGAATTTTACTCCGAAGATAAAGTTGCCTTAGAAAGTCTAATTCAAAAACTATAAGTCCTAATAAATATGAATATAAAACCTCGATTGACCATTTACATTATCTCTTGCTTAACTATTTTATTTTCAAACCCTAACAAAGGTATTTGGGAGCAATATGATTACAATAGTGGAATTTCAAGTAACTATATCTTTGACGTTGAAAAGGATAAGCAGGATAGAATTTGGGTGAGCACTCAAAATGGAATTACCCTTATTGATGGTGAAAAAACAAAAAAGTATGGCCTTTCTAATGGATTACCTGCTACTAATATTGTAAAAATAGTAAGTCTAAATGATATTATATATGCTGCTACCTCTAATAAAGGTGTCTACTTTTTAAGCGAAGGCGACACGTTTAAAAAAGCAGAATTCATCCAAGGTGATAAAGTTTATACCATGAATGCTGTGGAGTCAAAGTTATTTATATCCACAAAATTAGAGAATGTTCTTTATGATGGCAGTAAGGCTTCTTTTATGGGCAATGGATTTCCGAAAGCTAAGATTAGAGATGTTTATGTTAATAATGGAAAAACAGTTTATTTAGCAGACAATAAAGTCATTTACAAAAAAGGTAATAAATATGTTGTTGAAAACATAGACTTTGAAAGCAGTAAGGCGAAAATAAAAAGTTATTATAGTTTTAATGGAATAGAGCACTTTGGAACGAGTAAGGGTCTCTGGAGCAGATCAAAAAACGAAAAACTTAAACTTATAAAAAATATAAATGTTCTTTCTTTAGAGCATAATCGATCAAACACTCTTTATGTTGGAACTAAAAAGGGTATGTACTATCTAAAAAACGGGAAATTATCCAGGTACAGCCCTAATACACTTAAATCAAAAGATTTTAATAAAATTCCTGTAAATGATATTGAGTTCATTGATAAGTATGAAATTTGGTACGCAACATTCGGGCAGGGTTTATTCCTTCAGGATCTGGGTACTATTCAAAATTTTGACCAAAATGATGGGCTTAAATCTGGTGGAATGGTATTTGATATGGTTAATTGGAAGGGAAAAACGTATATAGCAACCAAAAACGGATTGTTTGTTTTTTCTGGTGGAAATATATCAAAGCACTATAAAAAAGAACAGGGATTACCTTCCAATATTATCCTTGATATGGATACCTATGATGGTCTTGATTTTATTTGGCTTGCAACATCAAATGGCATTTCTAAATTTGATGGAACTAGTTTTATAAATTATTCAAAAAATTTAGGGTTGCCTGCAAAATTAGTCACCGCAATTCACGTTGATAGAATTAAGAGTAATACTGTATGGACTGGTTCTGAAAAATCTGGCTTGACTCGTTTTGATGATAATGGGTTTTTTAATTTTGCCACACAGGATGGCCTTCCCTCAAACTCAATTAGAGATATCACCCAATCTAAAAACGGTGATTTAATTATAGCCTGCTATAATGCTGGTGTGGTTAAGTACGATGGGAAAACTTTTAAACTGTTTAATAACGGACTTGCGGATAAGCGAGTAATTTTAGTCACTAATGGACCTGATGGCTCTATTTGGGCAGGAACTGAATCAGCGGGGGTTGGAGTTTTAAATGATGATCAATTCAAAATGGTTATTGATGCAGATGGTTTAGGGCATAATGAAATATTCTCTTTGCATTATGATGGCAAAAGAATGTGGGCCGGCACTTTCGGTGGTGGAGTAAGTTGTTTTAGTGATGATTTATGGTATACGATGAGTCAAGCTGATGGATTGGCAAGTAGTAATGTTGGTGCAATAACATCATTAAAGGGAAAAATTCTCTTAGGTGGGAATAACGGATTATCAATTTTTGAAGAGAACGATGCTCAGTTTGGTTTGAAATTTGATAAGATTCTAACACCGAAAGCAGAGATTCCTTTTCAAGCCTCTTTGAGCACAATGTCAGGAATTATTAAAGATAGATTTTTTATGACAGCAAATGCAATGGTTTATAATCCTGCAGATGCTCAAGTAAGATATAGATATAAAACTATAAAAGATGGTGAGGCTTCTAGCTGGTCAAAACCTCAATTATCATCACAAATTTTATTTGTTCCAAACGAAGTAGGTAATTTTCAATTCCAAGTTCAAGCTATTGATAACCGTTTGCGGAACTCAAAGATTGTTACGCTCCCATTTTCTATCTCAAGAGTTTGGTACTTAGACCCAAAAACTGCAGTTCCTTTTTGGGGAGGTATTTTGGTACTAATAGGTTTCTCAATAGTTAATTATATTAACTACCGTAAGAAAAGTAAAGAAGCAAAAGACCTTAGAGATGCTGAAATTGCCCGACAACAAGCTGAAATGGAGGAGGCAAGAGAATTTCAACAGGCGATGCTTCCAAAGGAAATGCCATCGACAGATGATTATGAAATGGTTGGTTTTCAACAGACAGCTACAGAGGTAGGTGGAGATTTTTTTGATTTTATGCAGAAAGAGGACGGTGGATGGGTCGCAATATGTGGCGATGCTACAGGTCACGGCCTAACTTCTGGTAATGTAGTATCAATTACAAAAACTGCAATGAGTTCATTAGTTGATGAAGCTCCTGTACCAACTTTAGATTCGCTTAATGATACATTATTAAAAATGAATATTGGATTAAACAGAATGTGTTTGAACATTGCAAATATAGGAAAAGATTCAATTAGGTTTTCTTCAGCGGGAATGCCGCCAGCATATTATTATTCTGCTGAAAAAGGCGAGTTAGAGGAAATCTTAGTTGGTGCTCTTCCTCTTGGGTCGCTACCTGGCGCAATGCACATGGAACAAGAAATTTCTTTTAAAAATAGTGGTGATATTATTGTAATGATGTCTGATGGATTGCCGGAAGCTGAGAATGGAAATAAGGAGATGGTTGGCTATGAAAGGACTGAAGAGAGGATAAGGGAATTATCTGATAAATCAGCTGAAGAAATTAAAAATGGATTAGTTGAACTATGTGATACTTGGTTAAAAGGAAATGCTGAGCTTCAAGATGATATGACTTTTGTCATTATTAAGAAAAAATAATTTTAAAAAAATAAAAATTTTTTTTTAAAATATTAAAATTTTTATCTAATTAATTGTAATGTTTTCACATATTAAATAAATTAGATTTACTCACAAATAAAATATAAGAGAGAGTAACTTATGAATCTTTCTAAAACAAATCACTTTTTGATTTTTGCTTCCCTGTTAGTTAGTCTCTCATTCTCCCAATCTGGTCATTATATTTCAGGTAAGGTAGTAGACAGGAACAATACTCCTCTTTTTGGTGCAAATATAATATTAAAAGGCACGTTTATGGGTAGTACCTCAGACTTTGATGGTTTATATCGAATAGATAATGTAGATCCTGGGAAATATACGCTGATGATCAGTTATATTGGTTATAAATCTCAGGAGATTGAACTATATATCTCAGAATTTGAAATCACAGATGATGAGGAAGATACAGAAAGTAGCTTTTCATCTAAATTAGGAATTGATGAAGAAGATGAAGACGATGAGGCTGAAGAAAAAGCTCCAGGCATCTTGAAGGCTCCATTTCATGAAAATATCAATTTTAGCTTGGTTGAAGATGCTCTTGAAACTGAACAGGTCGTTGTGTCTGCTTCGAAAAAGAAAGAAAAACTCATCGATGCTCCAATTACTATCGCTGTTGTTTCAGAGCAGCAAATACGGAAAACTGCTGGTGGGGATTTAGGTTCAATGCTTAAAACTGTTCGTGGTGTTGAAACATATCAAGTTGGTATGGGTCGTACTGCTCTTAATGTTAGAGGTTTTATGAGCGCATTTAACGGTAGATTTGTATCTTTAGTTGATGGTGCGAACTACATGGAGCCCACATTTTTTATTGCATATGGAAATACTTTGCCATTCATCAATGAAGATATCGAGAGATTAGAAGTCGTATTTGGACCTAGTTCTGCTCTATACGGGCCCAATGCCCACAACGGATTATTAAATGTTATAACAAAGCATCCAAAAGACTCGCAAGGAGCAAGCGTCTCATTTGGAGGAGGATCAAGTAATTATCAATCATTTAGGGCTAGGCTTGCTACTGCTAGAGGGCCACTTTCCATGAAGTTCTCATTTGAGAATATCAACGTTCTTGATTGGAAATATACGAGAACATTTGGTCAAGATTATAATATGGATAGTGAACTAACTTACAGGAGCACTCATGAAGCTGTAACATTTTGGGATTTCTTTGACCCAACTATTCCTCAAGTATGGGATGATAAGAATAATGACGGTCAATGGGATTATGTAGAAACAGTTGATGTGATGGATTCTGATTTTGAAAGAAAATTAAGAAACATGAAGGCGAACCTTCATTTTTATTATGAACTTTCAAAAAATGCTGAAATATCTTTTGGTCATGAACATTATTTTCAATCTGGTTATCAGCCATTTGACTCTGGGTTGAATTTCATTGATTACACTATGGGTTCTGTATGGAGCAAATTAATTTGGAAAAACTTTTTTGGTAGAATTCACTGGTTAAGATCATCTGGAACCGAATATTGGAACTCTGACGTTGCATATTTAAATATGATGAGAAGGGATTTAACCTTAGAGGAGTCAGTAGATGCAACAAAAATTCAAGATTTTGTTAAAACAGATGTTTTAAGGGGTGATTTTCAGCAGAATTTTAGTTTGTTTAACGTTGATTTTATAATGGGTGGAGATTTTTCCGTATACAGGCCTGAAAGTGGCAGAGATTTTCTTAATGATAGAGGGCCAGTATCAGAACTAGAAAGTGCAGTATTAGCGGATTCAATCATGGGTGAAAATATTGAAATTGAAGAATATGGTGCATATGCTCAGGCTACATTAGAACTTCCTCTACAAACAAAGTTTGTA
Organism: bacterium; assembly: GCA_004321745.1. Lineage (GTDB taxonomy): Bacteria > Fidelibacterota > Marinisomatia > Marinisomatales > UBA1611 > TMED80. Next base: position 66,278 of record SGYO01000007.1, read on the forward strand.
ACAGCAATTAGGTACGATAAGCACTCATATTATGATGCTCGTATTAGTCCAAGGTTTGCACTCCAGTGGAACGGACTTCCTGGTGGTAATATACGATTTAGCTACAACAGAGCTTTTCAAACTCCAAGCGTATTTAATCTACATATGTTGAGGTTTTTTGATGCCCAAGATAGTGGCAACATTGTCCCTTATCTATTTGATAGTGGCTCTTACACAAATTTAATTGTAAATGTAAATGATCCAGAAATAAGAGCTCAAATTAACAATGGCACGCTAGCATATGATGATTTAATATTTTTACCAATGCAAACTCAATTTAGAGGAAATAAAAATGGGTTTAAGATAGATGAAGAAATAGTTGTTCCCCCTCTAGAAATTGAAACAGTTGATAGTTATGAATTGGGAATGAAAAAACTATTTTTTGGAAATCTTTTTGTAGATGTTTCATTCTTTTATTCAAAATATGAAAATTTTATCAGTCCATTAAGAGTGATTCATGACTTCTATCCAGCTGAAGCACCCTACATTCCTGAGCAAGTTACCCACATCGGAGAAGAGTTTGTAAGCGATGATAATATTAGAAATAGATCTGTAGTTTATTCTTATACATCTACCTCTGGAGCAACAGTTTATGGTGCTGATTTCATGTTTAAATATAATTTATTCGATGACGTCGTACTTAATACAGGATTTTCTCTTTATAATAATTTGCAATTTGATGATAGTGACGATGTGCAAAGCAGTTTATTTGAGGATATAGAACTTGATTCTGTAAAGAATGACTCTTTAAGATATTTTCTGGATAACTCTCTCAAAAGTTTCTCTTTTCAGCAAGGTAGGCTTTTCTTTAATGCACCAAAGAATAAGGGGTTTATAGGCTTATCAAAGGACGACTTTATAATCAAAAACCTATGGGCGCAGTTAACGGCTAACTACACAGAAGAATTTGATTTTGTGAGCGGTTATCATGTAGCCACAAAAAATCCATCTTTTACTAGCTTATCTCCAAATAGTATCTATGAAAATAAAGGTCCAATTGGTGGTGGCTGGATTTTTGATCTACATCTTCAATATAAGGTAAATGATAGGTTAAGAGTAAAACTCCAATTGAATAATTTATTGGATAAGGATGGTCCCAGAGTTGTGGGAACGCCACCTACTAGAAGAAATATGATATTTGAAATTTTAATGGATAACTTGAGATAAGTGATACTATGAATAATATAAAAAAATATAAAACAATTAATTATTTTTTGATTTTTGGTTTAGCACTTTCTTCTTGCATGGATCCAGTGGTTGACAAAAATGATAGCTATTCTGATTTCGAAGATTTTGATGCATCTAGTTATTTAAATGACCCAAATGAAGGATTTCTAAACGGTGGTTTTGAAGAGGGTACCGTAAATTTGTGGGGTGGATTTAAAAACCAGTTTAATGAAAATGTCCCAACTAAATATAACCTTGATGTTCAAGAAGCATTTTATATACTTGACTCTATCCTGGTGAGATCTCCAGCTGAGGGTGATCATTACCTAAGGCTTCAAAGTGAAAGTGGATCTGCGGGGCTATATAGGTATTTTGCTTATAATCCCGGAGATACTCTTGAGTATTCATTTTCATATATGATTCCAACTGGCCAATATAATTCTAATGACCCAGGTTTTAGTATTTCGATAAGATTAACCGCGACTGATGCAGATGCTAACTTTATTGAATTTGAGGAAGTGTCTTATTTTGTCGGCAATGACGATCCTAACTATAGATTGATCGTTGATGATGAATGGCACACAATAAACATTTCATTTTCAAATAAATCATCAGAAGCAGTTGCGAATTACTTCCTTGTAAATCTTAACGAGTGGTCGCATTTTAATACATGGGTTTATGACTCTGCTCGCACAATTACTGCTTATTATGATGATTTCAAAGTAGAAGTAAAAGAGTCTAAAAACTCAAAACCGACAGACTTTAGTATAATGCACCCGCAAACTGGAGATGCTTTCAATCTAGACACAATTTCAAATTTCCAAACAATTCCTTTTGAATGGGAAGCTTCTATAGATCCAGATACAGTTTTATATACCAATAGATTAGTATGTAAAGTTGTTTGTGATGGAGCAATGGTATCAAATGGTTTTGAATCTTATACATTGAATGAGCAGTGGGATCCAGTTTTACAACAACAAGTAGAAAGGAAGATGCCTGAGGGTTATGGAACTTTATCTTTTAATTGGTTTACGCTTCAATCAGAAAATAATTTAACACACCAGTATCTAAACTCTTCTGTAGTTGACACCATTGCTAGGTCAGGTCAGCACAGTTTAAGATTAGAGCATGCTGGACATGATGAGGCTACGTCTTTCTATACAACACTTATGTATAGAGTCTCACAGGTCAATGATAATTTTGATAAGGATAGAATAAGGCCAGGAACAGAGTTGACAATTAGTGGGTATGCAATGACTCCAAGTAGTAATAAACTTTCAGGAGAAAATAGCGCATCTTTAGTTATATATTCATTCACAGACTTGTGGAATATCTCTACAAGTGAGGTGATAAATCAAAATTATGATGCAGACATCTGGCATCCATTTGAGGTGTCTGTTGTAGTGCCAGAAAGTAGACCTTTCCCAAACACAGCTACTGTCTCTATGGGTTTCCGCTATAGTCAGTATTATGAAGGGTCTGGTGTGGTATTTTTTGACGATGTTACAATCTCTACATCAGAACCTATTACATTTTTTGTTACTGATTACTATGACGTAGTTACTCCCAATACAAGTACTATCATGTCAGCAACCTATTTAAAAAATCTTTTTTCATACATTGTTTCCGACCTTAGTGGAATAACTTTTAGTCAGGTGCAATTTGATTGGGGAATTTTATCTACAGACCTCAATCATGAAGTAAAAGCGTTAAACTCGCCGATAATATTTACTGTCATTGACTCAACATTCGAAAGTATAAATGAACAATCTTTGATTTTAGGACCAAATGGCAATGATTTTGGCAATGAGGATCTTATTAATCTGTTAGGAGCTAAGTAATGGCTAGATTTTTATCCATCACAGCAATTTTTATATTTAATCTGAATTTCTATTTTAGCCAAGATATTTGTATTCCTTCTGAACTTGAGGTAGAATCAGGAAATAGGAACATATTTTTTTCTTGGAAAGATATTAACGATAATTCTGTTGAAAACATTCTTTTAGAGGAATGTTTTATTGAATGTGCTTATCCAACCACAGGAGTAATTGTACATTCAATAGATAATGGTGGAGGTGGGTGGTACAGGTGGTTTGATGGTACTCCCTATTGTGGACTTGGTTTAGATTGTAATCTAGAAGGTGAAGGGTTTGCAGCAGCAGCTTTTTGGCCAGATGAGGGTATTCCTGTAGATAGTAGAATGATCTTTGGACCTTTTGATATCTCCAATGAAGCTTTGACAAGCGTTGAATTTGTTGAATCATATGTATATGGAGAAGCCACACTGGATTCAAACTTAGTTGAGATTTCAATTGATGGTGGTGATAATTGGGAGACTGTTTTTGTATCTGATCCATCAATTTTAGATAGTTGGACTGCTAGATTAATTGACATCAGTAATTATCAAGGACAGACAATTCTACTTAGTTTTAGATATATTGATAGTAATGGAAATGCAGAAGGTTGGAAAATAGATCAATTAGTTGTAAAAGAGGCGGTTGAAGCAGAACGATCATTTTCACAGCATAATGAACCTCTAGATTTAGACTATTCTATTCAAGAACTCTCAATCCAATCTTATGGCCCTGATGAAATTCAAAACTTTTATGAAAAATTGGTTGTTAAAAGAGTTGATAGAAAACTAAATAAAAATAATTTTGGCTTTCCCATTCGTAATTCGAATCCTGTTTCCTCATCTACTCAAAGTATTGCCTCTTCCAGGAATTGTTCAGACCCTGATAATGAAGTTGAATTATCTGTTGTTGTCACTGAAGGTAATTGGCCTGATGAAATAACCTGGTTTTTAAATGATTCAATCTCTGGTGAAACTGTTCTATCTGGTGGTGCACCTTTTGATACAGCTCTTTGTTTGCCCGTGGGATATTATAATTTAGTTGCTTTAGATTCATATGGTGATGGATGGAATGATTCTTATATGACCATTACGGATATTTCAAATGGTTCAGTATATTTTAATTTTACTTCCCCAAATGGATATGCAGAATATTTTGAGACAATTTATCTAGGACCGCTTTATGGCTGCACGGATCCATTAGCTACAAACTGGGATCCTTCTGTAAATACCGATGATGGAAGTTGTGAGTATGAATCTTGTGAGTTTAACCAAGTTTACTTGTATTGTTCTCCTGGTAATTGGCCAGAGGAAGTCTCATGGTCAATTGAGGACTCGGAAGGAAATCAAATTGTTGAAGGTTTAGTAGATCAGTATTACACCATTTGCGTGCCAACCGGAGAATATAAAGTAAATGGGTTTGATACATATGGAGATGGTTGGAACGGCTCTGTCTTGACAGCTGTGGATACTTCTGATAATGTTTTATTCTCTTGGACGTTTAATGAAGGGTATTACGATTCAACTTATTTTTGGGCGGGGCCAAAATACGGTTGTACCGATCCTTTTGCAGATAATTATGACCCTTCAGCTACAATAGATGATAGTAGTTGTGTTTACACTAGTTGTTATGATGTAACCGCATATGCCATCTATAAAGATGGTTTAATGGTTGGTTCAACAACATCTAACTATCATTCATTTACTGGCTTAGAAAATGGAAGAGAGTACAATTTAGGAGTTGGTGCTATTTATGCTGAAGGTAATTCTGAAATTTCTTATATTGATGCGGTCCCATGGAATAATGTCACTTTTGATCCATTGGTCATAAACTTGGATACTTTGATTAATGATGAGATGCTTGAATATGAGTTTTCACTAAATATTGATGATGATGTATTTTATACTTCTCCATTTTCATTAACATCTGAATTGGGTTTAGATGTAGATTATCAATCTAGTATGCTCTTTTCAAGTTTTAATGAAAATGATTTTACCACAATGTATGACCCAAGCGGATTGTTTGGAGGGCTGTGGCTTTTAGGTGATCCAAACAGAGCTAGCAGTCAGTTTTTCCCTTATGACAGCACTCTAGACTCTTCGAATTTTGCTTATATTAATGATGATGCTATCGGCGCTGCTGGTGGAGCTGAAAGTGCATATTTAATTACAAGTGAAATTACAAGGTCTCCCGGACAAAGAGTTTTTGCTACTTTTGATGTTTATTTTCCTCAACCCTATGGATCATGCTCAAATGGTGATCCTGATAATGGTGGTGGTACTGATGGAAGTGGATATAGTGAAGATCTCTTTTTTATGGTATCTGCTGATTTCGGAGGAACATGGACTGTTGTAGATTCAACTCTAGGCGGGAATCCAAATTGGACTTCTAGAATGTTTGAGATTACAGATGAGCTCAACGGTGCTACGTCATTTATTGCTGCTTTGTATTACACAGATTGTAATGGTAATTGGTCCTTCGGTGTTGGTGTGGATAATTTTGCTATACATTCAGCTGATCAGAACGAATTAATTGCAATTGATCCATATGCTGGTTGGGCTGAAGCAGGTAGTACTATTGATGTATTACTAAGTATTCCTAACCATCATACTTCATACACAAATACTTCTATTGAAATTAACGCAGGGTATGAGAGATTAAATATACCGGTTGTATTTGGATTAACCCTAGGCACTGATGATAACGGTAATACCATAATACCGCTAAAAAACAGCTTACATCAGAATTATCCTAATCCATTTAATCCGACAACCACTATACCTTTTGATATAATTAAAACTGATCAAATAAAATTATCTGTTTATAATGTTAAAGGCGAAATAGTGCGGACGCTTTTAAACTCAAACTTAACTCCTGGCTCATATGAGATGCGATGGGATGGTAGATCAGACAGAGGTGTTATTTTATCTGCTGGTATGTATTTTATCGAGTTGAAAGGAACTAGTTTTAGAGAAACTAGTAAGATGATCTATTTAAAATAATTAACTCAAATTATTATAAATTATTTTACCAGGTTATTTTCTCAAATTTAGAGTCATAAACTCCTGCTAATCTTTTCCAATCATACTCTTGTGCTATTTTTTTTAGAGATTGATTCCTTATTTGGTGAATGTTTTTGATTGCAGCTTCAATTTTTTTTATGAGTTGCTTGTTATCGGTATAAATATTTTCAGTGTGACCTTTGTTTTTGAAAAGTTCTTTATAGCTAAGCCTGTCTGGTAATATAGGCCACACATTACAAAATACTGCCTCCATAACGCTAATACCAAAAAAATCATGGTTTGATGTAACAGGAATGATATCAGACATAAAAAGACAATTTATATAATCGTTAATAGATTTTTGAAAACCCCATCTTATAATATGTTTTTCAAATTCAATTTTTGCTTTTTCAAATATCTTTGGAGAATTTCCGAAAAATTCACCTATGACGATTAAATTAAAATCAATTTTTTTATCTTTTAATTTCTTCATCAAATCAAAAAATAGTTCAGGGTTTTTATCATATTCCCAGCGATGGTTCCAAAGAATAGTTGGTGTATCAGTTTTTTGATCAGATCTAGCCTTGAAATTTGAAAAGTCTAAACCTAAATGAAGTACTTCTGATTTATTTTTTATTTCTTCGATACTATTTATCTCGTTATTATCTGGGAAATTTTTTAAAAAGGGTTTGAGGTCATTTAAAAATGTTTTCATATGAAAATTAGAATTAAAAAAAACTTTATCCGCTGATAATGCCGATGAATAATTAATAAAACCATAATGGTTATCTCTTTTATTTAAAATATCTCTGTCTCTTGGAGACCAGGGGTAGGAGATCTGGTTCTCATGAAAATATATTGCAGTTGGAATACCATTTGATTTTGCTCTTGTTAAGGCTAAGAATGTTGTTAGATCCAACATATCTGTAGATAAAATTAAATCTGGCTTCCAATCCATGTTATTAAACATCTTAGCTAGTGTAACCGCACCCCCATGCATTCGCCATTTCCAAAACTGTCCTTTCATATGTAGAATTTTGACATGGTGAGAACTATGTTTTTTTAATCCCTCTGCCCATTTTTTATGAGATCCAGTGCAGTAAGGTTCAATTAATAAAATTTTCATCTTTTCTTTGATATGTTTTTTAATGAGTACAGTAATTTATACCTCGCACAGATACAATAATAAGTGGTTATATATTTAAATAATATTGATAATTTGAACATTGGAATAAACTTGGACTGCTAATGAGCAGGAATGTATTTTTAGAAGCTTAAATTTATGGAAAAAAGCACTGTTTCGACTAATAGAAAGGCATACCATGAGTTTCAGATTATTGAGACTTTTGAAGCTGGAATTGAACTTCTTGGAAGTGAGGTAAAAAGCTTAAGGGAAGGGAATGCCAGTCTAAGAGAGAGCTATGTTTTGATTAAGAAAGGTCAAGCATGGCTAGTTGGAATGCATATTAGTGCATATAGCCATACTGGTTTTAGTGGTCATGAACCTGTTAGAAAAAGGCGTTTGCTCTTACACAAAAATGAAATACTAAAAATAAATCAAAAATTAGCAGAAAAAGGTTTAACCGCTGTGCCGCTAAAAGTATACTTTAATAAAAGAGGTTGGTTAAAAGTAGAAATTGGTTTAGCCAGAGGGAAAAAACTATATGATAAGCGTGAAACCAAAAAGCGTCGGGATATTGAAAAAGAAATAAATAGAGAAATGAAAAGAAATAGATGAATAGATCTTTAGATGAACAGTTTGAACTGATTAGTCGAGGTGTTGAAGAAATTATTCCTGAGCAAGAGCTTAGACATAAGATTGAAAATTCAATAAAAAATGATAAGCCACTAATTGTTAAGCTAGGATGTGATCCTAGTCGCCCGGATCTTCATATAGGTCATAGTGTTGTTCTAAGGAAATTGCGACATTTCCAAGATCTAGGACATCAGGCAGTACTTGTAATTGGTGATTTTACTGCTATGATAGGTGATCCTACAGGCAGAAATAAAACCAGACCTCAACTAACCATTGAAGATGCTCGAGATAATGCTAAAACATATTTAGATCAATCTGGCGCAGTTTTAAATATGGATACGCTTAGGGTTGTATATAATTCTAAATGGTTAAATGAAATGAGTTTTTCAGATGTAATTAAATTATCTAGTTCAACTACTGTAGCTAGAATGTTAGAACGAGATGATTTTAATAAAAGATATGCTTCAAAAGTACCTATATCATTACATGAATTCTTGTACCCGCTTGCCCAAGCTCAAGATTCTGTAGAGTTAGTATCCGATGTTGAACTTGGAGGTACTGATCAAAAATTTAATTTATTGATGGGGCGTAATCTTCAAAAAATTGTGGGACAAAAACCTCAATGTATTTTAACTATGCCAATTTTAGAGGGTACTGATGGTATTGAAAAAATGTCAAAGTCTTATGGGAATGATATAGGAATATCTGATTCTGCAAATGATATGTATGGTAAAACATTATCTATTCCAGATAACATAATGCTTTCTTGGTTCACTTTAGCAACTGATGTTGATAAAAATCATTTACATGAAGTTTCACAAAAACTTGAAGATGGTTCCATTAATCCTATGGGGTTGAAAAGAGAACTCGCAAGAAAAATCGTTACACTCTACCACGATGAAAATAAGGCAATAGAGGCGGAGAATCATTTTAATAAAGTAACAGTTTCGAAAGGGGTTCCAGATGATATTGATGATTATCAGCTAAAAGAAGATGATCTATTAGTTAATATAATTGCTGATTCTGGCCTTTTGAATAGTAAAAGTGAAGCACGTAGAATGATTAAACAATCAGCTGTTAAGATTGATGGTGAGACAGTAACTGACATTCACTATAAAATTACAACGTCTGACTCTTTTATATTGAAAATTGGAAAGAGAAAATTTTTGAAGGTTAGTGGTTGAAATTAAAATTATTAGAGCTAGTAGTCTTTTCTTTTTTATTTTACTCCTGTACATCTAAGCCAGAAACAAAATTAGTAGTTGTTCTTGTGGCAGATCAAATGAGACCAGATCATTTTTCAAGATTTGGAGAGCTTTATAAAGGGGGACTACAATGGTTGAGTGATAATGGTATTAGTTTTGAAAATGCATTCCATCAGCATGGTTACACTGCTACAGGTCCAGGACATTTTGCCATAGGTAGTGGTAATCATCCTGGACAATCAGGCGTATTGGGTAATAGTTATTACGACCGAGGCTTAGGAAAGGCTGTCAACTGTGTTGAAGACCCTACTGCTAAGCCAATTGGCGGGGAAGGTATCGGCAGGTCGTATGCAAGATACAATGCAAAAACAATAGGAGATATTTTGAAAGAGTCTAATCCAAATTCAAAGGTTATCTCTATCGCAGGAAAAGATAGATCAGCAATTATGCTGGCTGGTCAAAACCCCGATTTAGTTCTTTATTATAATAATCTTGATAGGTTTATAAGCTCAAGTTTCTATGCTGACTCATTACCTAATTACATTAATGATTTTAATAGCAAGTTAAATTTGCAAAACTATAGAGACTCTCTTTGGACAAAAGTGTTAAATGATAGTTTATATATTAAGTATTCTAGAGAAGACTATTTCATTGGTGAGGTTGATTGGTATAAAGTTGAACATGATATGATTATTGAATCCAAAAATGAAATAAACGATTATAATCCAACTTTTCCAATATCTTTTGATAAAGATCATGATCCAGGGAAAGAGCTAATGGGCACACCTTGGTTTGATGAAGTCATGATAGATTTATGCAAATTAATAATAGATGAGGAAAATCTAGGAATAGATGAGAACCCTGATATTTTATTCGTTGGCTTTTCTGCGATGGATTATATCATTCATAATTATGGGCCATTTTCCCAGGAGGCTATGGATTATTTCATACGTTTAGATATGCAATTGGATCGTTTTTTAAATCATATTGATAATAAAATTGGACTAGAAAATGTCGAATTTGTATTAACGTCAGATCACGGAGGCTTGCCTCTCCCTGAATTTTTAACAGAATTAAATATGAGTGGTGGACGTATTAATCAAGAGCATCTTAATGAGGCATTTTCATGGATAGAAGATGAAATAAGTGAGCAGTTTGAAGATAATCTTTATTATAGAGATTGGTCAAATTTCTATCTTTTTCATAATAAGCTAAAAAAGAAAGAATATCTTGCAGAAGATCTTGTAAAAATAATTAAAAAATATTTAACTATGGTTGAAGGCGTCAGTAAAGTAATTACCAAGGAAGAAATTTTAAGCTCAACTGAAGATGATCAGGTTTCAATTAGGTTAAAAAATATGATTCATCCAAATAAAAGTGCTGATGTTTTTGTGATTTTAAAGCCTGGCTATTTATATAGGAATCCTCATGGAACTAGCCATGGTAGTCCTTATGACTATGATGCTCATGTTCCTATTTTATTTTCAAGAAAAGATAGGGCTAAAAATCAAAATATAAGTCATACAGAGACCGTTGACATTGCACCAACAATTCTTAATTTACTTGATGTAAAAACAAACCATGCATTTGATGGGAAGGTTTTACCTGTACAATGAACATAATTTGTTTGTTTGATAATCTAATTTAAATTTATACTCGAATGACAGCGCTGTTAACTTACTTTTTTATCTCACTATTTATATCTTTCCTTTGTTCTTTACTTGAGTCAGTAATACTTAGCGTCTCCCATGCACACCTTGCTGTGTTGGTCAAAGCGGGGAGTAAAAGAGGTAAGCTAATGTCTTCATTAAAAGAGGACATCAATCGGCCTCTCTCAGCAATACTTACCATAAACACGATAGCGCATACATTAGGTGCTGCGGGTGTTGGTGCTCAAACCTATGTAGTATTTGGGAATGAATATGTTGCACTATCATCAATTATTTTGACTTTTTGTGTTTTATTTTTCTCTGAAATAATACCAAAAACATTAGGTGCAAATTATACAAAGTCATTAGTCGGGTTTTCTGCTTATACAATAAGAATCTTAATATTTATTGTTTTCCCGATGGTGCTCATCGGCGAAAAAATATCTAAATTTTTAAAACGAAAAGATAAAGACGAATCCAAAGCTTCAAGAGAGGAACTTATTGCAATGGCAGAACTAAGTGAAGACGAAGGTGCAATAGATAGCCAGGAGGGAGACATAATAGAAAACCTTATGAAATTAGATAATATATCAGCTGAAGAGGTTATGACGCCAAGGTCTGTTATATTTAGTTTAGAAGAAGATGATACTGTAGGTAGGGTAGTTGATAAATATTCTCCTCTGGTATTTTCAAGAATTCCTATTTATAAAGAATCCCTTGATCAAGTCATTGGATTTGTGCATCGATATGACCTAGTGAATAAGCAAGGAGAGGATAAGTTTGATGTTACTATGGAGCAGCTTATGGAACCTGTCCACACAGTAAAAGATTCCGATTCTGTCTCTAATATACTCGATCAATTTGTAAAAAGAAGACAGCAAATTTTTATAGTAGAGGATGAATTTGGTACGACTACTGGATTAATTACTTTAGAGGATGCTATTGAAACTTTACTTGGTGTTGAAATAGTAGATGAGCATGATAACGTTGTAGACATGAGAAAATTAGCTACAGCAAAACTTAAAAAAAGAGAACAAAGAGAAAGAATTAAAAAAAATACATAATTTCTCTAACTAATTGAACTTGCTATATTAAAGAAGTAAATTTGCCAGCAAAAAAATTTTAGGATAAGTTAAAAATGGCAAAAAAACAAAAGAGCTTTGCAGATAAAGCAAGCGGCAGAGGCACTGATGCTGATGTTGTAATGGTAAAGTATGTTAAGAGTGTTAAATCTGAGAAAACAGGTTTCTGGAGATTTAATGAACAAATGGTAAAACTACGTGATGGTGAAGATTTAAATGCTGCGCTTAAGCGCTTAGATGAAGCTAATAATTTAGTTGATATTGACCTATCAGCATTTGAAGCTACAACAAACACAGACGACACTAGCTCTGCGAATACTGAAGAAAGCAAAGAAACTATTGTTGTTTCTGATTTGGAAGGCGAAGAAGAATAACTTAAAAAGTTTATTTAATTTATTTTATGACCCCAACTTTTTGTTGGGGTTTTTTATTCTGATATTTTGGAGAGGTGGCCGAGTGGCTGAAGGCGCACGCTTGGAAAGCGTGTAAACGTTTAGGCGTTTCGAGGGTTCGAATCCCTCTCTCTCCACTGACGACAAAACACAAAAAAAGGGGTCTATTTTGACCCCTCTTTTTTTATCTTGAAAAAAGGCTTGTCCACTATTTGTCCACTCTTGTTAATCATTTAACCACCTAATGTGAGCAGTACCACTAAGATGGGTGATACTGAAGTAAAATCAATGGGAGATAGTGACTTTAGTTTGCTATTTGGCATTGGTGCTAACTACGGAGGTTTTAAGCTTGACGCGAACTTAAATCCTGGGTTCTTTGTTGATCCTGTAAGTTTTATTACTGGATTTAACGATGAAACAATCGCAACTCAATTTTCAATTACCTATACTTGGTAATTAAATATTACTATTGACTTAAAAAGGGTGACTTTATAGTCGCCCTTTTTTTTTAAATACAGCATCAAATTACATAGTTGTCATTAAAATTTACAAAATATTAAATCTTCTTATTTTTAATAGTAGTTTAATAAAATAAAATATTGACTAATCACTTTTGTTATAATCAATTTTGATTATGAGTGGAAAAAAATTTCTTATTTTTTTGTTTACTTGTCTGCTTTTATTTGCTTTAGGATTGTATTTATACATGTATAAAACTGGTTGGTTTGATATCTTTCTAGATTCTGGATTTAAGGGCTTGTATGGTGATAAATAGCTAAGATGCTTATTCTATATTAATGAAAATTTATCGAAGTCGCTTTTTTTTAAAATTCATTGCTATAGTATTTTTATTTTCTATCTCAAAAAGTGACTCACCTAAATCTATACTTTTTGAAATCCTATCTTTACCAAAGGGCTCAACCCTAAACGAAAAAACGTTCAATAATTTTGTTAAAGAATTGGAACGTAAAGGTATAGTGGATGATGAATTATCTGATGGCTTTGAATTTATCGGTGGCCCTAAGGGTTTTCATAATTATATTGAAGCTAATGCAGCTAGGTTAGTTATCGAATTAGGAGTAGAACTAGATTTACAAGAAAATCAATATGCTGAAAAATTAGAAACAGTAACCTTAAGCAAATTGCCGATGCAATATGAATTTTTGTTTGAACGATTTGAATCTATAGAAAATGAAGAACAAGAAATACTCAATCGCAAGCACACTGATTCAAAAAACTATATATTAGGTTTAAATATATCTAAACCTATAATCTTATCAAAAACGACTGAGTCATATGATCGTAATTCATCATCAGCTTATGGTACATATATTGTTTTACCATATAGTTTTAAAAGGATGAGTAGGTTTATAGAAAAAATTATAAATTTTGATAAACCTACGTTAAGCCTAAGACCTGTTTTTGGATTGAAAAACTTTTATTTTAAGAAAGTTGTAAATGATTCTATTGCAGAGGTTTTTGGTGGATCTGATTATTTTTCTGCTGGTTTATATGACAATTATATTTTTAACAATTTAGATATTGATCTCGTAGTTTTATTTGGTGGAAATGAAAATGGCAATCTTGGCCTTTTTACATTGAATAATACTCAGATTCCATTCAAATTTTTGAAAAGTAATTTTAAGTTTTTCATTTTTAGTAATGCATCAATTATTAGACAAAAAAATAGCAAGATCACTGGATGGATTGATATTGGTTTATCAATCAGACTAAAGATTGATTTGAAATGATTAAATCCATTCATTGTATTATAATAATATCCTAAATTTTTTAATTAATTATAGAGTTCTCTTTAAAATAAATAATTAAATTTTATTCTAATTATTTATAAATATTTGATTAGGAGGGGTGGCAGAGTCTGGCTGAATGCACTGGTCTTGAAAACCAGCGAGGGTTTATGCCCTCCGGGGGTTCGAATCCCTCCCCCTCCACAAATTTAAACTCAATATCTTGGCCCTTATGTTTTTTAGAAAAACATTTAAAAATAGTCTTTATGGTTCCTACAGTTAGATTTGCGCCAAGTCCCACCGGACAACTCCACATCGGTGGAGTTCGCACTGCTCTTTTTAATTATGCATTTGCCAAAAAGTTTAAGGGCTCATTTCTATTAAGAATCGAAGATACTGATAAAGCAAGGTCCAAAGACAAGTACACTGAACAGATTTTAGAGTCTCTGTCATGGCTCGGTTTAGAGTTCGACGATGAGCCTTTGAAACAATCATCAAGGTTTGATAGGTATAAAGAAGTAATAAACCACTTAATAGATACTGGAAATGCATATAGGTGTTTTGCATCGAATGAGGAATTAGAACACATTAGACAACAGTCCGGTTCATATTTATATCCTAGAATATGGCGAGATAGATCAAAAGAAGAAGTAGATGCTAAACTTTTAAATAAGGATGAACATACAATCAGAATGCGAATTCCTGTTGAGGGCGATATAAGTTTTAAGGATCTAGTTTATGGAAAAATAAATACAAAATTTTCTGAGTTGGATGATTTTATTATTGCAAGATCGGACGGTAGCCCAACATATAATCTAACAGTGGTTGTTGACGATAATGACATGAATATTAGTCATGTTATAAGGGGAGAGGATCACATTTCAAATACTCCGAAACAAATGCTAATTTATATGGCGTTAGGATGGACTATTCCAAAATTTGGACATCTACCGATGATCTTGGGCTCTGATGGCAAGAGATTAAGCAAGAGACATGGTGCAAAAGGCACGAGTGAATACAAAGATCTAGGGTACTTACCCGATACATTGATCAATTATCTCGCTCTTTTGGGATGGAATCCAGGAAACAATGATGAAATATTTGATTTTAATTATTTACAAGAAAATTTCTCTTTAGACAAAGTAAATAAAAAATCTGCTGTTTTTGATACTACTAAGCTTGAGTGGGTAAGTTCCCAGAATATTTTTAAAATTTCTTCAGCTAAATTGGTAGATATTGTAAGTGAATTTGATCCAACCTGGTGCAGTGAAGGTAACAGCTTAGATTATCTAGTAAATGTAATAGACTTGATAAAAGATAGAATTAAAACATTATCAGATATAAAAGAAAATTCTTTCTATTTTTTCAACCATCCAATTGAATATGATGAGTCTGCAATGAAAAAATGTTGGGGCGAAAACACTAAAGATATATTAAATAGTTTTCAAGGAGAATTAAGTAATTTAAATGATTGGAATAGCTCAAACATTGATGAGTCCATAAATAAATGTGTTAATGTTATTAACGTTGGAAAAGGTAAATTGATGCAGCCGCTAAGGATTGCACTTACAGGCGCACTCATAGGTCCTTCAATTCCTGATCTAATGAATTTACTGGGCAAGGAAACATGTTTAATTAGAATTAAGAATATTTTAAAGAATAGTTAGAATGGATTTAAAAAAAGAAGCTCAAGAAAATTTTATAACGAAAATTATCAATGAGGATAATAATACTGGGAAATGGGGTAAAAGGGTCCACACTAGATTCCCCCCAGAACCAAATGGTTACCTTCATATTGGTCACGCAAAATCAATTTGTTTGAATTTTGGGATTGCAAAGAAGTATAATGGAAAATGCAATTTGAGGTTTGATGATACAAACCCATTAAAAGAAGAAGTTGAATATGTTGAATCAATTATTGATGATGTAAAATGGCTTGGGTTTAAATGGGATGGTAAACCGCTTTATGCGTCCGATTATTTTGATAAGATGTTTGATTATGCAGTCGAGTTAATTAAGCAAGGTAATGCTTATGTATGTGACTTAAGCTCAGATGAAGTCAGAAATCAAAGAGGTACCTTGACAAAACCAGGCATTGAAAGTCCTTTTAGAAACAGATCGGTCTCTGAAAATCTAGAACTTTTTTCAAGAATGAGAGCTGGTAAATTTCAAGATGGGGAAAAAACTTTACGTGCAAAAATAGATGTACAACATTCTAACCTTAATATGAGAGATCCTGTAATGTACCGGATTTTACATGCTGAGCATCATCGCACTGGGAATACCTGGTGCATTTATCCAATGTATGACTGGGCACATGGTTTAGAGGATTCAATTGAAAATATAACCCACTCTATTTGTACTTTGGAGTTTGAAGATCATAGACCATTATATGACTGGTATTTAAATTGTCTGAATGCTTATCATCCTCAACAAATTGAGTTCGCTAGGCTAAATCTAAACTATACAATTATGAGCAAGCGTAAATTAAAAAGATTGGTTGATGAGGGGCATGTTGATGATTGGAGCGATCCTAGGATGCCTACAATCTCAGGTTTGAGAAGAAGAGGATACACTCCTGAATCGATAAAAAACTTTTCAGATGCAATAGGTGTTACTAAAAGAGACGCTATTGTTGATGTCGCTAAACTAGAAAATTCATTAAGAGAAGATTTGAATAAAAAAGCACCTCGGGTAATGGGTGTGTTAGAGCCTATAAAAGTTATAATAACTAACTATCCTGATAATGAAATCGAATATCTAGATGCAAAAAATAACCCAGAGGATGAAAGTGCTGGTAAACGAAAACTAGCTTTCTCTAAGGAAATTTTTATTGATAAAAATGATTTCATGGAGGACCCTCCGAAAAAATTTTTCAGATTAAGCCCAGGTAAAGAAGTAAGGTTAAAGTTTGCATATTATATTGTTTGTGAAAATGTTATTAAGGATGGTAACGGAGAAATTACCGAAATTCATTGCAGCTATGATCCCAACACAAAAGGTGGTATGTCAGAGGATGGCAGAAAAGTTAGAGGAACACTTCATTGGGTTAGTGCTCAAGAATGTATTAAAGCAGAGGTAAGACTTTATGATAGACTTTTTATGAGTGATAATCCTGAGAATAATGGCGATTTTATTGATGATCTTAATCCAGAAAGTTTAAGTGTCATAAAAAAAGCTAAATTGGAAGCTTCCTTGAGCACGGCTTCAACTAAAACAATATATCAGTTTGAGAGGACTGGGTATTTCATAATAGATAGTAAAGACTCTAGCGTTGATAATCTGATATTTAACAGAGCTGTGTCGCTTAGAGACTCCTGGGCAAGGCTAAATCGTTGAAAAATATATACATTGATAGTCTTACTAAAATGATACTATATTGAGAGAACAAACATATTTAATGAGGATGCGGAAAACTCTAATAACACTTCTTTTTATATCAGTAATAGCTGCAAGGCAGCCAATTGTTTACTTTTATGTAATTCCTTTTGATAATCTTAAAGATGATCCTACCATAGAATGGATTTCCTCTGGATTATCCGACATGGTCAGTAATAAGTTTAAAAATGAACCTGGTCTTTTAATTCAAAATAAGCAAGACCTTGAGGTTATAATGAATGATAGGTCTTTAATGTTAAAGCAACCTATTGCTTCAAGAAACTTATTGCTGCTTGGTAAATACTCCAGGCAATTGGAAAAAATAAATATTTCAGTTCAATTAATTGATTTGGCTACATGGGAGCAAATAGAGTCTAAGGATATAGCTGCTGAATACAGTGATATTAGTAAAATGAAAAGTTCGGTAGCAGAGAACATTCGTTCGATGATCTCTTTTTACCTTCCTAGTAAAAGTGGTGGTGTTTCAGTTGTACTGCCAAAGTTCATAGAACCAAATCCTGTCTTAGCAAGAGATCCAGTAACTGTTAAATCCGAGATGATTACAAAAAATCTACAACAAGAATTCGAAAAACTCGAAGAATCTATGGATGTTTTGCTAGGTTTAAAGGAGGATGAAAAGTTAAAACCTAAAAATGATGTTACGCTTTTTGATAATGGTGGTGAGTGGACAATGGATTTTTCAGCAAACCAGATGGTTGAAGAGAATCCTGCATTAAAACCAAATACTGAGCTTTTAAAAGATGTTTTAAATAAATTAATTGATAATCCTTATGATGTTGTTATGAAAAAACCAAATTTCATTTATCATAAGGATGATGACAACTATATAACGGTGCAATTTCACGTAACCTATTCTCTAAAAGATGAAATTATTAAAGATATGCTAAATACTCTCCCATACACAGGAATCGAGCAGAATGGCAGTCTAACTATTTTTTATTTTTCTAAAGAATCATTTAATTTATCTGAAGAGCTAACAAACAGGATTGTTTCAGGTAGTCATCGAGCTGTTCCAATTATAAGATTTTTTAATAAGCAAGGTACACCTATTGTAGTGGTTGCAGATACTCCTGAAGAGCAGTGGCACTCAAAAAAGAGTGAAAAAGTTTTGTATTTGCCGGAAAATCAATTTTCACCAATGATAGATTTTACTGTTGGAGGTTGGTCTTTACAGGTAGCTATGGAAACAGTAAATATTCATGCAAAATATGAATTTATTTTACCAATGTCTGATGTTGAAAATCTTAGCAATGTTAGTTTAAAATTCATTAGTGAAAATGAATTGAAAAACTTTTTAGAACCTGTTTTATAGAAATGAAAAAAATTAAAATAATATCCATAGTTATTCTAACAAGCTTTATAGTTTTGTTGGGCCAAGAAAACCCTTCCTTAGGTAAAATACCAGATATTGATCTAAAATTACTTAATGGTAAAAAAACTACTCTTTACAAATTATTAAAAACAGGACCTGTTCTGCTTGATTTTTGGGCAACATGGTGCAAGCCTTGTAAGCAATTAATGAAACACCTTAATCAGTATCATAATGAATTTAATTCCGAGGGGTTTCAGGTTCTTATGATTAATCAAGACACTCCTAGAAGCCTTGGTAAAGTAAAAGCTTATGTGAATTCTAAAGGGTATGATTTTTTAGTTGGCATAGATCCAAATCAGCAGATTTCTAAAAAGCTAAATGGCCAAATTATGCCTAATTTGATTTTGATTAATCAGGATGCTACTGTTAGGTGGCGACACCAGGGTTATATGCCTGGAGAAGAATTAGAGATTAAAGACCAAATACAATCTCTACTATCCTCAAAAAAATAATTTAGAATCCAAACATACCATATTTTCCAATTTAAAAATAATGAATAAGAAATTTTTAGCTATTGTGACTTTTGCTTTTTTAAATGCAGAAGAAAATCCTTTTTCGGTATTTGACTTAGATTTTTGGAATTATAATGCTGGTATTGTAATGAATTTCGGTGATAGTTATGATGATTTTACTTACATGGAAAACAGGATGGACTTGAATTTTTTTAAAAATAATTTTTCAGCTTGGCTACAGTACGAATACTCAGACCCACCTGAGCTTGGTTTCCCCATAAAAGATTTGAGAAAGTACAGAATAGAATATAGTTCTGGTCCTTGGACATTAAAATTTGGTGATGTTTATGAAGTTTGGGGTCGAGGGTTAGTTTTAGCACAACTTGATGATCAAAGTATTGATTTTGATAATAGCTCAAGAGGTTATTTAATAAATTATCAGGCAGATAACATAAGTGTTACTCAATTGAGTGGAAAAACAATAAATGCTCAGCTTGGTTCTGATTTAAGATATCCTGAATTTGAGTTTACTCATAATATCGATGCTACAAACATTAATTTTGATGCATACCCGTTCAGTTATGGCGTATCATTTTTACAATCAAATGAACTACATCAATTAAAGCCCTTAGGAGTAATGGATACAGTGGATATAAACCATCGGCTTCATGGTGCGTATTTATCCTGGTATGGTTCCAATATGGACATATTTGCAGAATATGTAGATAAACAATCAAAAACTAGGACATATCAGACAAACTTCTCTGGTCAAGAAATTGTGACATTATCTCCGTTAAAAAAAGGTTCTGCATTCTATTTTAATTCTAACTTTTATTCAGGTAATTGGTCACTATTTTTTGAATATAAAAAATATAGTTTTGACAGGCTAAGTCCTGTTGATACTGATTATATAATCAATAATTATGGTAATAGAATTGATTATCAAGTAATGCCTATTTTGTACCGTGAACAGAATCACAGTTTCTTAGGAAGAGCTGCCCATCAAACAAATGCAAATGATGAAAGAGGTTTTCAAGTCGAGCTTTCTGGTGGATTGCCAAATGGCTTTCAAATCGTTAGCCAATATTCTCACCTGAGTAGGAACGATACTTGGACCTCGGTTAGTCCAATAAAGTGGGATCGTAAGGAGGTATCTGGATTATTACCAACAGAGAATTTTAGTGCTTTGCCGTATAAAGAATTCTACACTGAGCTAAATGGTTATATTTTTGACAATAAGCTTCAGTTTAGAACTGCATTTGGTACAAACAAGGAAGTACCAAAGGTTAATCGATATTTTGAAGGATATTCAAATTCAATTTCTGAAGTATGGCAATACACAGACTCATTATGGTACGGAGATGATTGGTTTTATTTAGATTCCCAATTAGTAAGTATTGATACAATTAATAATCAAATTGAGACTATACTTTATCAAAGTTCTAAATCTTTCACTATTCCTATTGATTTTACATATGCCATGAATAATGGTTATTCTTTAGGGTTTGGATTTGCCTACCAGGAAAGATATAAAAATAATATAAAGAGGGGTAATGCTGGCGGATTTTATAATTATGCAGATTCTGCATGGGTTTTAAATGATATTAATAATCCAGATTCATTCATTAATGAGACTACAAGTAATTATCCTGATCAGATACCCTTCCAAATAAATAGAATGATTTCAATTTCTGTTGGGAAAGCGTCTAAGTGGGCTTTAACATTAAACTATGATTGGACGAATGTTCAAGAAATTGTAACCGTTGACCCTAGGTATAATCCATTAGAGGCCTTGGTTTATGGAGATATAAAATACTTTACAGGTGAACGAAATAGGAAAGTTTCTCCATCCTTTACTAAAAATAAATGGGTCGCTCTTGAATTTTCTTATAATATTTCATCAACTCAGCGAATATCGTTTTTGTATGGCTCCATACAGGGCGGGTTAGTATGCAGCAATGGAATTTGCAGAATTCTTCAGCCATTTAATGATGGGCTGAAACTTTCATATAGTGCAATTTTCTAAGTTTTTTTTTACAATAAAAAACTTTATTTTTTTACAGGTTACATATTAAATTATATAATGAAAACTTTTTTAAGCATTCTACTTTTATTTTCTTTCTCTTTCAGTCAGACTTACACCGTAGGAAGTTATGTGGATGATTTCTCTGGTGATATATGTCATAATGGTGATGGTACATGGTCTTATGACGAACATGGTAGAGATAGAGTTACATGGATTAATTTATTTACGTCATGGTGACCTTCTTGCACTACGGAGGCTCCGCAGGCAGAAGCAGTTTTACAACAATACACGAATGATTCATTAGTCCTTGTAGCATTTGGCCAGGATTGGAACCAGCCTTACAGTTGTACTAGCTGGGGGACCACTTTTGGTCTTTCTCATCCCATTGTTGATGATATAAATAATGTATATGGATTATTTGGTGTAGGGTACATTCCTCATAATGTGGTAATTGGGGGTGACGGTGAAGTATTGTATTCAGAATCAGGATATAATCAAACAGCAATTATTGCAACAATTAACCAAGCGCTCGAGGATTTACCATCTGATCTAGATGAAGATGGTTTTGATGTAGATATTGATAATTGCCCAGAAATATTCAACCCTACTCAAGCAGACATAGACGAAGATGGTAAAGGTGATGCATGCGATATTTGTGACAATGCTAATGTATATGTTGTTGGCAATGTGAATGGAGACTTGGACGAAACTGGTTCACCAAAAATAAACTTTTTTGATGTAGTTGCGCTGTTAGATCATTTACAACTTGATGATTCTGAAGAAATTCCAATATACGAATGCAGGCAGCAGGCGGGTAATATTAATTATGACAATAACATTAATATTATTGATGTTGTTAACCTGGTCAATATGGTTTTATTCGATAATATCCCATCAATGCAAATAGGCACCGATGAGGGAACTTTATCAATTGTAGAAAACAAAGTCACTGACAAAATTATCATTGAGTCAAATTCTGAGATAGGTGGTTTTCAATTTAAATTATCAACTTTAACAGATATCGATAAATATTTGGAAAATATATCACTTCCTATAGGTTGGTCGATTAACTACAGATCAAATAATAATGAATACAATGTATTTGCTTATGACGCCTCGGGTACTAACTCATTAAAGGAAATAATTCTTAGTATTCCGAAAATGTCAGTTTTGGATTTAAGTGATATTGTTATTGCATCAAAGGATGGCTTTGAGATAAAAACCGTATACAATAAAGATTTCTACATGCAGGAATCAATTTCGCTTCCAAATACGCCTAACATCCATAGTTTGTACCCTAATCCATTCAATCCATTTTTAACA
Source organism: bacterium (assembly GCA_004321745.1). GTDB lineage: Bacteria > Fidelibacterota > Marinisomatia > Marinisomatales > UBA1611 > TMED80. Next base: position 88,743 of record SGYO01000007.1, read on the forward strand.
GTCTCATATTCACTTCCATCTGAAACTACAGTCTCTATTTCTATATATAATATGCTAGGAGAGAGGGTGTCGACATTGATAAATGAGAGATATCTAACATCAGGATATCATAGAGTTAGTTGGGATGCTTCAGCTTTTCCATCAGGGATGTATTTTGTAAAAATACAAACTCCAACAATAATTGAAACCAAAAAGGCCTTACTTCTTAAGTAAAAAACAACCTGTAGATTTTTAGGCTTAATTAATAATCAACGTGTCAATTTTTATTGATTGATCATAAAAATTTACATCTATTGTATCTACTGCATTTCCATAGTTTGCTATAATTTTAGTTTCGTTTTCATTATTTAATGAAAAATAGCCAATGGAATACACCTGATTATCATTTGGAATGGAAATATTATTACAGCGCTCATATAAAAAATTGTTTTTTATGGTAACAGAATCTATATATGAATTCTGACTATTTTGAATTTTAAGAAAGAATACACTTCTATCTGGATTAATAATAATTGGAATATTTGAGGTATCTGGTTCAATAATAAATGAATTACTTAAACTAACTCCACAGGGCATACCTGCTGAAAAGCTTGTTAAAATTATATCATTAAAAAAGTTTTCAATTTCGATTAGTCCAAAAGAGTTTGAAAAAACTGTTCCAATTTTATCATTAATTTGATAATTAATAGGTGACTCCAAATTATTTTTTACATTAAGTATTTTGTAATTATTTATGTTGAAAAATTCAGTAGTAAAAATTCTATTATTTGAACTATCTAAGAGTTCTGCATATAGTTCATATTCTCCATTTGGGTATAACTTAGTATCCCAATAGGTTTGATATATATCCTGGTCTATTGTGCTAGTAGTATCTAATAGTATTCTATTTTGATTATCTACAGCGGGGTTATTGATAATCGATAGGTATATCTTCCAGACTTTTGGAAAGTTTTTGATATTTATATATATCTCTTTAACTCTTGAAAGGTCCCTTTGATTCTCAATTGATGAAATCCAAACAAACGGATCAGGGTCTATTACATCTTGGTTATCTTCATTTAACTGTTTACTACAAGAAAAAAGAATTATAAATGGAAAAATTATTTTTGATTTATTAATCATTGTCTTGACAAAAATATGTTTATTTAATGATCTTTTATTAGCCTTATAGGATAGCCTAATCCTGAGCTGTCAGGTGCTAATAAAGCATTATTACTATCAAAGCTTAATTTCAATGTCCAATAATAAGTTTCAATACTATCGATTACTCTCAAGGTGTCTTGTGTCCAGAAGGAATATCTTCTCCGCGCATCTACTAAATTGCCACTATTATTTCTATATCCAGTTCCTAAAGCAGCAAAACCAACCTCATTTGTAGCAAATTGATTCGGGAAATCCCATGAATTATAACCAGCATCTTTTAGTTTACCACCTGCGATACTATCGCCACCTAATTCATTTAT
>SGYO01000008.1 GCA_004321745.1 bacterium
TTAACTCATCCTTATAAATGAATTTTGATGGGAACCACCTTCCATCAATTTTTTTAATTTCGTGTAGTGATGCTGTTTTTAATAGTTTTCCACTTTTTGCATATAGCTCTTCTTTTGTTGGGAGTAGGTATTCTTTATCAACCCACGACCTTCTTTTTGGATAAGAAAGTCCTTTTACCTTTGCATCTAGTGCTATGATGTAATGATCTCTATCATCTATTTTAATTGAGCCTTCTAAAGTTGCTTTGTAAAGCTGTTCAATTGGACGATCTTCCATCATATCATTGTATGACATATCTGATCCCATTACTGATTGTCTAAGCATATGACCAGAAATCTGGATGACTCTGTCAGTTTGTGGTGAGTAGGTATATAGTTTTTCTCCTATTTTTAACATTTTTGTCCCAGCTTCTCTAGGGGGAGACAGATACTCAGTGAAAGCTAGCTCTGTACCGACTATCCAACTTTTTGACTCAATTGTTCTACTATTTCGTCTACCTTTAATGACCATTTTACTAGTTATTACTCTAGAATCGGCATTTAGGTTTTTATCTATTGCCTTCATTATATCATTTGCACTCATTTGGTCATATTGAGTAAATAAAAAAGATGAAAGAAAAAATATAATTAGACAATTTTTCATGATTCAAGTTCCTTAAATAATTGAGACATTTCTCTTCTATAGATAGCAAAGCCAGCTAGCATTGTTCCTAAAACTGTAGCCAATACTCCTGGGATAAATCCAATGTAATATAGCTCTGAAGTTACTTTTGCATAAAAAACATTAGGTAATACCATGTCACTAGACATTTGATTTATAGCTTCTGAATAATCTATACCATTTTCTTGAACGTAGTAGGTTAAAGAAACTCCTAAAATTGTTCCTAATAATGTGCCCACAAATCCTATAAGTAAAGCTTCAATGATCATAGATCTATATACTTGACTTTTGGACTCTCCAATCGCAAGGCGAAGCCCAAATTCTCCATAGCGTCGTAAACCATTCATTAATCCCATATTCCATAGAACGATTGTAACAATGACTAGGAATATTCCTGCCATAACTCCCATAGCCACATTACTAAAATCAACCATAGATGCAAGTTGACTAGCATCTCTTAAGGCAATCATTGTTGGAGCATATATAGCTGGATCTTCTACAGATAAATCTTCCCAGTCTTCATTATTATCGTACATTTGATTATCAGATAATGCATCTGTCCTTTGTCTTGGGAGCTTTCTTTTTTCGATGTCGCTAATCATATTCCACCCATTCATATACGAAAGAGCATCATACGATGCTTCATCACGAAGTACTTTAGTAATACTATCGCTAATCGTTAAGTTAAAATCATTACGCATAGATGTAGCTTCGTTGTCATTATAATAAAGAGATTGATGGTAACCAAGTATTTCTGATGCTGCGCCTTCCATGCCAAGAGCTTGTCTTGCACCAGAAATATCGACTAGCATCATCTGTCTATCTACTTGCCCTTTATTCAAGTTAAATATTCCTGTTATTTCAAAATTATATGTAGTAAAAGCATTATCCATTGTGGTGCTTATCAAGGTTACAGTACTACCAACATTAACACTTAACTGTTTTGCTAGTTTTGTGCTTATAAGAGCATCATTTGTATTTTTTGGGAGGTTGCCATGCAATAGATATTTTTCAAGTTCCCATATCTCTATTTGCCTAGAAGTTTTTGAATGAAAATCTATTCCAATTCCAAAAACTGGCCCTTGCTCTTTCGTGTCTCCATCTTCATTAGGTGTGTCTAATAATCCTCCAAAAGTTATACGAGGAGTCCAAAAATAATTTGGGTACAAATCAGAAAGATTTTGAATGATTTTATTGGTTTTAAATAGTGCAAGATCATTGGGTAATTGACTACTTTCTTTTTCATATGCCTTAGTTACTACTTTTACATGGCCACTTGAAATTACAGCTGTACTTTGAAGGAAATTATTCATTGCCCCTTCCATAAACCCTATCCCAAATATGACAAGTGTTACAGTAATAATAATTGTTAATAATGGAAAAAGACTCCTAGAACGATCTCTTATTAATCCTTTTGCCAAAAATTTTATCATACAGCTGCTTTCCCTCTAAGAGCATCTGTTGGTTTCATTCTGCTAATTTTTCTGGATGGTATATAGCTCACTATGAGTACAATAATTGAAATTAAAACCATTGTCGATATAATTAAGCTTAGAGAGTAAACCGGGACCAATTTTTTTGCTACTAATATACCCATTTCTGCATAGTCTATAGGCAAAGGGATACCGTTTTCACCAAAGTAAAATAAAATTGGGCCAAATAAAATTAGAGCCATTGCACTTGCTAGTAATGCATTTAGAGCTCCTTCAAGGGTAAAAAGGGCAACTACTCTAGATCGGGTCATACCCAAAGCCATAAGGGTACCGATTTCTTTCCCTCTTCTAAAAATTGACAAAATTTGAGCATTGAATATACCCATTGCTGCTAAAGCTAAAAGAATTGAATACATTACTTGAGCGCCAGGCTCATCTGCTTTGATAAGCGCTTCCATGTCTCTTATCATATAGTCTACATCATGATGGATCCAATCTCCGGTATCTTGTATGACATCAAGACCTTTAGCATATGTAACATAGGTTGCTTGGTTTTCCAAAGCTAACATTGATTGAGCTTTTGAAAGCGGTATCCAAATGTGTCCTTGATCAAGTTTAAAATTTTCTGTTTCCATAATATGAACAATAGTTCCTTCATCTGCATCATAAGTACGGTCAGCATCTAGCCATCGTATTGTAAATGAATCTCCAATTTTTAGGTTAGAATTTTTTGCCATTTCACTACCTATAAGAACGGGAATGGTGATATCGTCATCTTGTTCAAGTACATCAGTGGGGATATTTACTATAGTTTGACCCGGGGTAATGCCTTTCATGATTGCAGGCATTATACGTCCATTTGGATAAATTGATGCCTGACTAACAAGTACACCAAAAGCATATTTTTGGTCTATTAATCTTTTGATTTTGGTAGGCATAACCGAATGAGAGTATTCGAATGTTCTAGGATCCATGGGGTCATATTCTGGGTGCCAGTATGTCCCCCCAGCAATTTCAGTTTCGATTGTTATATTCTTTGCATGTTTTCTCATGCCATCATACATACCTGAAACAAAAATAACCAAGAAAAGAGAAACTGATGTAACAAATACATTTAAGCTGGTTCTTAGCTTCGCTCCAAATAGATTTTTTATTGCAATGTTAAAAAGCATCATTTATGAAAATTTTGGAATGGATATTTTTTTGTCATTAAGGATTCTCCCATCTTCCAAATGAATTATTCGTTTAAGGTATCCCATAATTTTTTCATCATGTGTTGCAAATACAAAGGAGGTTGACATTTCTGTGTTGAGTTTTGATAATATTTTCATGATGTTGTGAGAGTTTTCTGCATCTAGATTTGCTGTTGGCTCATCTGCAAGAAGTAATGCTGGTTCATGTACAATGGCCCTCGCTATCGCTGTGCGCTGGCATTCCCCACCACTCATTTGCGCTGGCTTTGAATTTATTTTATCTTGGAGCCCTACCCATTCGATTGCTTGGGTTACTTTTTTTACTCTATCTGTTTTTTCTACATTATTGAGAATTAAAGGAAGTTCTACGTTTTCATATACTGTATAAACTGGAAGTAGGTTATAGCTTTGGAATATAAAGCCCATGTTTTTTCGTCTAATTTCAGCTCTCTCATTGTGGGAAGTCTTTTCTATTGATTTGTCAAGCACATTTACGCTACCGTGAGTAGCAGAATCCAGCCCTCCAATGATATTTAACAGAGTCGTTTTACCTGATCCTGATGGGCCAACTAATCCAACAAACTCGCCCTCAGCAAGGCTTAAATCAACGCTTTGCAGAGCTGTAAAATACCCCTCTCCAACCGAAAATTGTTTAACTAAATTTTTTATTTCGATTACGTTTTTGGTGCTCATTGAAACTCCTTAATGATTGTATATAAACATAAATTGTATTCCTGTGCCAAACCCAGAAAGTGCTTTAGGTAATGAATTTAATGGCATATTATATTCATTTCTTTTGGGGTTCATGTAAATAATAATATTTAAACTATAAGAATCATACGTACTACTCCAACGTAGATATTGATAGGTCTTATTTTCTTCCCATTCTCTTTGAGAAATATACGTTGCTTGGTGAATCATACCGATAGGTAAGCTTGCCATATATGCAGAAAAATTTTGATTTGATTTTAAATTTTTACTCTCATTTTGAATGTGCATCGACTCTATCATTACATAAACGCCATTTAAAAAGGGTAAAGTATAGTCAGCACCTATAGAAATCAGATTAATGTTTGACTTAGTAGATTTAATTATTACGCTTTCATTCCAAAAGCCAATGAAGCCATCATATCTGTAATCGAAGGCTATTCTTTTATTAGAACCAACTACAGGTGTACCTATTTGTCCAATCGAGCGATTTGATCTTAAAGGGTCTTTATAATATGTGAAGCCAAAATCACCAAGTGCAGTAGTGATTTCACCTCTACCTCCATAGGTTAAGGTATCTACTTTATTGTTGATTACCCAAGAAGATAGTCCAATCATGTTAGATGAGAAGTACTGGAGTTTAAATGCTTCGACTCCATCAGTTTGCCCAGATGGGTCTTTTATATTAAAAGTGTCAAACCAAGAAAGAGGGCGTAGAATTTGTGTTGGCCCAAAAATAATTTTTTGAAGGCCAAATCGTGCTTCAATTTTCTCATTTGAGTACCTAACCCATAAACGATGACTATCTTCAACGTTATCATAGAGCGAATCACCAACATAATATTTATTTAATTTATAAGCCCACTCAAAATCAATTAGCTCATTCGTTGTGTTCTTCTTCTTAAAGGAAAGGGTCGGGACGTAACTAAAAATTGATTCATATGCTTGCCAATTATCAGGAACGTCATTACTAGTTATGCTACTAGCTAAAAGTTGACCTTTTAAATGCAAGTTTTGAGATATTGAAAGAGAATGTAATAAAAAGAATGAACTAGAACAAAGAAATGCCTTAAGCATACATTCTCAAAATTGAAATAAGTGCCATCATGATCATGATTCCATTCTCAATCAAAGTTGCTACTGTCATTGGCAATTTGATAGCTGTCCCCAAGCAAGCACATTGGATAGTTTGTTTGTTTTTTAGAACGTTAACTACTCCATAAGTTGTTATACCTAACAAAAGTATTGTAATTATAATTGATGTAAATAATTGGAAACGGAATAAAAACATTAACCCTAAAATTGTTTCAATAAATGGATATATCCAGCCATACAAAGGGAGTGCTTTTGCTAACGGATCATACATAGCAAAAGAGTTTGGGAAGCTTTTGTAATCCAAAAATTTAAAAAAACTAAAAACAATAAAGAAAATCCCCATAAAATCCATCATAAGATCATCTAAAGATTGATTAAAATTTATTATTATTGATGTAAGACTAATGTAGCTGAGAATTAAAATTAATGGAAAAAGTTTTGCTAAGAACGACTCTTTATCATCGGCATTCACATCTTCAAAATATTTAAAAGGTTTAACGCTAAACTTATCAGGGAGTACTGAATGAATAACATCAATAGAAACATCTTCATTCGATTCAACTACAGCAAGGCCAGAGTCAAGTGAAACTGTAACATTTTTAACGTTTCTAATACTTTCTATTGCTTTGGTAACTGTTGCTACACAGCTAGAGCAGGTCATTCCAGAAATTTTATATTGTAATTGTTTCATATATTTTTAAAAAACCAATAACCAAATATATTAAGTATGAGCAGAATATTTTAAATAAAGTTAATATTTATACCTCTTTGGTAAAATAAAATGTCAAATACATCTCTAGATAATAAATACAGCTCTTCATTTGTTGAAGGAAAATGGTACAAGCATTGGATTGAGAAAAATTATTTTCATGCTGATTCTAATTCAAAAAAAGAACCCTATACCATTGTTATTCCTCCACCAAACGTAACAGGCATGCTAACAGTAGGTCATGTTTTGAATAACACCATTCAAGATATTCTCATTAGAAAAGCTAGAATGGAAGGAAAAGAAGCTTGCTGGATTCCAGGCACTGACCATGCCTCTATAGCAACCGAGACTAAGGTAATTAAAATGCTAGAGGAACAAGGAATTGACAAAAATACTCTATCCAGAGAGGAGTTTTTAGATCACGCTTGGCAGTGGAAAGAAAAATATGGTGGCATTATAATTCAGCAGCTAAAAAAGCTTGGATGTTCTTGTGATTGGGAAAGAGAAAGATTCACAATGGATGAGGGATATTCCACAGCTGTTTTGGAAGGTTTTGTGAAATTATACGAAAAAGGATTGATCTATAAAGGGCATAGATTGGTTAATTGGTGTCCTGTTTCAAAATCTGCAATCAGCGATGAGGAAGTAATTCATAAAGAAGTTGATGGACATCTATGGTATTTCAGATATCCAATTAAAGATGAAAAGGAACATTTAATTGTTGCTACAACAAGGCCGGAAACTATGCTTGGGGATTCAGCCGTTGCAGTAAATCCTAATGATGATAGGTATAGTAAACACATAGGGAAAAAAATTATTTTACCATTAGTTGGAAGAGAAATACCTATTATTTCAGATGACTACGTCGATCCTGAATTTGGTACTGGTTGTGTAAAAATAACTCCAGCTCATGATCCAAATGATTTTTTAATAGGTGAGAAGCATAACCTAGAATTCATTAATATAATGAATGAAGATGGTTCTATTAGCTGTACAGCTCCGTCTAAATATATGAACAAAGATAGATTCATCGCTCGAAAAGCAATTGTAAAAGATTTAGATAAACTAAATCTTTTACATAAAATAGAAAATTACAAAAATAAAGTAGGTTATTCAGAAAGAGGCAATGTCCCGATAGAGTTTTATATGTCAGAGCAATGGTTTATGAAAATGACTGATTTAGCTAAACCTGCAATCAAGGCTGTAGAATCTGGAGAAATTAAATTTCATCCAAATCATTGGGTAAAAACCTATAATCATTGGATGGCCAACATTAAGGATTGGTGCATAAGCAGGCAATTGACCTGGGGGCACCAAATTCCAGTCTGGTATCATAAAAATGATAAATCAAAAATACATGTTTCTGTTAATGGGCCTGAGGATATAGAAAATTGGGATCAAGAAAAAGATGTGTTAGATACCTGGGCAAGTTCATGGATTTGGCCTTTGGGAGTCCATAATTGGCCGCATGCGAGTAAAGACATTGAAAAATTTTACCCTACAAATACGTTAGTAACTGGACCCGATATCATCTTTTTCTGGGTAGCGAGGATGATTATGACAGGATATGAATTTTTAGATGATAAACCATTCACTGATGTTTATTTCACCTCTATTCTAAGAGATGAAGCGGGGAAAAAATTAAGCAAATCTCTTGGTAATTCTCCTGATCCTTTTGATCTATTTGAAGAATATGGCACAGATGCTGTGCGTTTTGGTATCATGCTTATGGCTCCGCAAGGTTTAGATGTGCTCTTTGCAAAAGATAGACTAGAAATTGGTAGAAATTTCATGAACAAGTTATGGAACGCTTGTCGATTCGTTGATATGAACGCACCTGAAAATTGGGAAAAGCACGAACACCTAGATTATGAGTTTGAATTAGCAGATAAGTGGATTTTAAACAAATTAAATGATGCAATTAAAAATTATAATAGTCAGTTAAAGCGTTTTTACTTCAATGAGGCCGCAAAAGTTTTATATGATTTTGTTTGGAGCGATTTTTGCGATTGGTATATAGAAATAGCTAAAACTAGATTTTATTCTGAGGACATTGAAAGAAAAGCTATGACTTATGACGTATGCCTTCGGTGTATAAGAATAATTTTGCCTCTTATGCACCCATACACTCCGTTTATAACAGAAGAGCTCTGGGCTTATTTTAAAGAACAGGATCAATCTGATTTAATCATTGCATCTTGGCCAAAAGATGATATTCAAACTTATGATGACGTTGGTGATGATATGGAAGTCATCCAAGAATTAGTTACATCCATTAGGGCAATGAGAAGCAGGGTTAATATTCCTCCTTCAAAAAATGTAAAATTGATAATAAAGTGTAATGAAGATAAGAGATCTTTAATTTCACAAAATGATGAATTATTAATATCTTTGGCAAAGCTTGATTCATATGAGTACAGTGAATCTAAAGATAAAATTTCAGAATCAGCCACATCAGTTGTGAGAGGTGTGGAATTATATATTCCGTTAAAAGGATTAGTAGATTTAGAAAAGGAAAAGATGCAATTAACGAAGAGGAAGATAAAGATTGAAGATTTATTAAAAGGGATAGATAGAAAGCTCTCTAATGAAAACTTTATAAATAATGCTCCAGAAAAAATAATAAAAGGTGAAAAAGAAAAAGAACTAAGTTTAAAGGATGAATTAATAAAAATTAATTCTAACATTTCTATGCTATCATGAAAAAATTATCTCTTCTCATTTTAATTAACATAATTTTTGCTCAAACATCGGAAAAAGCTAATGTAACTATCTACAAAGATGGGACTGCATTAGTTAAGCAAAAGATAGTTTGGGACAATATTCCAAAAGGGAAAAGCATAATAAAATATGACGATATCCCTAAAAGTATACAAAAAGATACGCCCTTTATTAGTATTGAGAATGTCCAGGTTTTGAATCAAAAGTTTGTTGAAAAGATTTTTTCATCGAATAATTATTTTTCATCAAAAAAAGGAGATTATATAACTGTAAAACTGAAGAATGAAAAAGCTGTGAGCGGTAATCTTTTGGAGATTTCAAGCAGCGTATTAACCATCCAGTTTAAATACAGTGTAAGAAGTTTTAATAGAGATAATATTGAATATATTGAGACAAAAGATAACATAAGTGCCCCTAATTTCTCACCTTACTTGCAATGGGAGATCAAAAATAATAAAGCTGGAAAAGTCAAGGCAAGTTTAGTGTATAAGTTAGGGAATGTATCTTGGGATGCGATTTATAGGCTTACAACTAATGGGCAAACTGAAGGTGAATTAGTTGTGGAGGGAGTTATACTTAATAACTCAAGTAAGGATTATTTTAATGCTAATATTAATCTAATTGAAGGTATTATAAATAAAAGCAAGCCCAAGCAGACAAATAATTACAGTGAAATGGCCATGTCTCGCAGCGTAGTGCAAAAAAACACCCCTGCAGAATTGGGAGATTATTATATCTACTCTACAGGGAGCATTCAGAGCTTTACTTCTGGAGAAAACATTACTGTTGGAATCTACGGCCCATTAAACGTGAATTATAAGAAAGTATATGTATTTGAAAACTTTGAGAGGCAGAAAAAAGATGAGCCTTTGAGAATTGAATACACTTTATCAAACACTGAAAAAGATGGATTAGGCATAGTCCTTCCTGCTGGTAAAGTAGATATTTATACCAATTCAAATAAAGGTGGTTTTGAGTTTATTGGGTCAGACAATATAGGACAAGTACCTAAAGGAGAATCATCTAAAATTCAAGCTGGATATGCCTTTGATATCACCGGAAAAAGAAAAGTAATAAACTATAACAGACAAAGAAAAAGTGAAGAAGCTGTGATCGAGTTAGCATTAAATAATTCAAAATCAGAAACTGCTTCAGTAAAAGTAATTGAGCATATTAATGGTGATTGGGTTATTAGAGACCCTTCCCACGACTATATTAAAGAAGATGCTTCTACAATACATTTTTTAATTGATGTTGAGCCTGGTAAAAAAGAGTTCATTACATACACATATAGAAAAGAGTGGAAATAGCATTGTAGCTAAATTTATCAGCTGCAAATATCAATATTAGAATAATGAAAAACTTTGATATTGAAGATCCGATAACAAAGTTAAACCAGGTTAGTACAAAGCGTGGTGAGGCCTTAATAGCCAATAAAATTTTTACTTTAAAAGATCTATTATATTATTTCCCGCGAAAACATCTCGATAGATCAAATATCACAAAAATCAAAGATATCCAGGCTGGGAATAAATACAATATAGTTGGTAGGGTAGAAACATGCGGCGAAAGAAAAACCAGATATAAAAAATTATATCAAGTCATTGTCTCTGATGGCACTGGCCTTTTGACTTTAACATGGTTTAATTCTTCAACCCATATAAAGAAGCTAGTAAAAAAGGATGATCAAATTGCCATACATGGCAAAGTTGATTGGTATAATGGATTTTCAATCAATCATCCTGAATTTGACATACTTGATCATCAGTCAAATCCCATGAATACAGGTTCCATCATTCCTATTTATCCTCTTTCAATTGATTTTAAAAAAGTAGGTATTGAGCAACGATTAATTAGAAAATTAATGATCCAAATTATTGATGGGGTAACTGATTTCGATGATATTTTTAGTGATAATTTTTTGGTATCAAATGCTTTGATAAATATCAAAGATGCACTATCTCAATTACATTTTCCTTCGAGCTCAGATAATTTAAGTTCAGCAATTTACAGATTGAAATTTGATGAACATTTCATCCAGCAGATGTTCCTGGGATTGATAAAATCAAAAATAAAATATACTAAATCAACTATATTTAAAGATATTGGTCCTTATTTTCAAAAGATTCGCGATGATTTAAGTTTTGAGTTAACTAACGCTCAAAAAAAAGTTATTGCTGAGATTCACTCAGATTTAAAAAAAAGTTCTCCAATGAATAGATTGTTGCAGGGAGATGTAGGTTCGGGTAAAACTATTGTGGCTATTTTATCTTCAGCCTTAGCGGCTGGGAACAATTATCAAGTCGCAGTAATGGCGCCAACAGAAATTTTGGCCAGTCAACATTTTAACGCATTTAAAAAAGAATTATCTAAAGCTAGGGTTACATGTTGTCTTCTTGTCGGGAAGATGAATAAAAAAGACAGAGATAAGATTATTACAAACATCAAGAACGGTAAAATAACTGTTGTAATCGGGACGCATGCATTAATACAAAAAGATGTTGAATTTGAAAAACTCAGATTGGTGATCATTGATGAGCAGCATAGATTTGGAGTAGATCAGAGAAATAAGCTTACTAATAAAGGTAAGAATCCTCATCTATTATGTATGACTGCTACGCCTATACCAAGGACTCTATCTATAACATACATGGGTGATATGGATTTATCTATAATTGATGAATTACCTAAAAATAGAATCCCAGTCACAACAAAAATAATTGATTCCAATAGGCTTGGGAAAGTTTATTCTTTCATGAACAATCAAATTGACGATGGTTTACAATGTATGATCGTATATCCTTTGGTTGAGGAGTCAGAAAAAAGTGATCTTGCAGCAGCCGTAGAAATGTATAATCATTTGAAAAAAAATACATTTTCAGCACACTCAGTTGGTCTCATACATGGGAAAATGAACCCAGAAGAAAAAAAGACCATTATGAATCGATTTAAACAAAATGAGATTCAAATAATTATTTCTACAACTGTAATTGAAGTAGGTATTGATGTTCCAAATGCGACAGTAATGCTCATAGAACATGCTGAAAGGTTCGGATTAACTCAATTACATCAATTGCGAGGCAGGGTTGGAAGAGGGAAAGAAAAAAGTTATTGTATTTTAGTAAATAGAGGATCGAGCGAACGATCATTATCAAGATTAGAAATAATGGAAAAAATGAATGATGGATTTAAAATTGCTGACGAAGATCTTTTGCTCAGGGGGCCAGGAGATTACATTGGCTTTCAGCAAAGTGGATTTGTAAAATATAAAATTGCGAATGTGTTAACGGATGGTCCAATCATAAGAAAGGCCAGGGCAATAGCTTTTAAAATGATTCATAAAGATCCTCACCTTGAAAGTCATATTGGAATAAAAAATTTAATATTTAAAAAATTTAGAAAAAATTTGGATTTAATTAACCTAAATTAGCTTTTTAATATATTTTTTGTAATAGAACAATCGTATAAATTTGCACTTTGATTTATAACGGAAATAAGTATTAGTGAATAAAGAAATCTTATCGAAAAAGGAACAATTGTTCTTGTACTTAGTTGGAACCTTTCATTCAAGTGCAAAAATTGCATTGGGTAAAATTGAAAATCCAATGACAAAGACTAAGGACTTAAATTTAGAACAAGCTTCATTTTATATTGACCTTCTAGATCTCGTTCAAGAAAAAACGAAAGACAACTTGAGCGATTACGAGGAGCAAATGCTCATCAATACAATCAGCGAATTGAAAATGAATTTAATTGACGAAAAGAAAAATAATGGTAATAAAAATGGTCAAAAGACAAATAATGATTGAAGAGGATTAAAGCTTGTTAAATAATAATTTTGATTACATAAATAGATTGATAGCTTTTGGAATTTTTCTTTTAACCTTCATAGTGTATTTTGATACAATGGCTCCTACAGTATCGTATTGGGATTGTGGAGAATTTATTGCTGTTTCTCATACATTAGGTGTGCCCCATCCTCCAGGGAGCCCATTCTTTCTTCTGTTAGGGCGTATTTTTTCTATGTTACCTTTTAACGAAGACATTGCATTTAGAGTAAATATTATTTCGCCTTTAGTTAGTGCTTTAGCAGTAATGCTCCTCTATTTGTCTATTGTTAAAGTGGTTACGCATTGGCGAGGTAAAGTTAATGGTTTATCTGATTGTTTAATAGTATTTGGCGGAGGTGCAGCAGGTGCGTTGGCATTTGCATTTACTGATAGCCATTGGTTTAATGCTGTTGAAGCCGAAGTATATGCATTTAGTACTTTTTTTACTGCAATTGTTGTATGGTTAATCTTATTATGGAATGAAAAAGCTGATCAAAGAGGTCATGAAAGATACCTGTTAATAATTGCTTATATGATTGGCCTTGCTACTGGATTGCATTTACTAAATTTGCTGGCTATACCTTTTATTACTCTAATAATATATTTTAGAAAGTATAAGGTTGAATGGAAATCTTTTGGAATTAACGTTTTAATAACGGCAATAATCTTCTTTGTAATTCACAATGGAATTATAAAAGGCTTGCCTAAAATGGCTGCTGGATTTTTAGGTGTTTGGGGTACTGCTTTTATCATTATTTCAGTATTTGGTTTAATGATATGGGCTGTTTTGAACAAACAGCATATTATAAGCATAGCCACTACTTCAATTGTTCTAGTGCTCATAGGTTATTCAACCTATACGATGATTTTCATCCGCTCTAATCAAGATCCAGTCATTGATGAAAATGATCCTGAAACTGTTGAGGCAATGATATCATATCTTGAAAGAGAGCAATATGGTAGTGTTGGACAATTCCCAAGAAGATTTAAAGGTTTAAAGCAGATGTATGAAGTTGTTGGTCCACCTTCCAGTAATGGTGAGTATTCATCTAGGCAAAAATCTCAGTATAGAAAGACTGACATTGATAAGCAATGGGATTTCTTTTGGAATTATCAAATAAAAAAAATGTACAATCGATATTTCTTGTGGCAATTTGCTGGCAGAGGGCCCTCTACAGAAAATGGTGTTACTCCGATGGGTGCAAATAGCAGAGAAGATGGTGTTTACTGGTCACAATTTGGTATTCCGCTTGCTTTATTAATTGGTTTGCTGGGCATGTTTTATCATGGAAGCAAAGATCAAAGAATGTCCTTTTCTGTTATGTCATTATTTTTATTGACAGGATATGCTATAATTTTATACTTAAATCAAGATGATCCGCAGCCTAGGGAGAGAGATTATTCTTATGTTGGTAGTTTTTTTGCTTTTTCTATCTGGATAGGTGCAGGAGTCTCAGCAATTGGAGAATTCATTGAAAAGAGAATAGAAAATTTAGAGGCTCGAAATAGATTATTATCTGTTATGCTTATATTAATCATTGCTTTTATGCCTGGTGTAATGATGAGTGTTAATTATCATTCTCATGATCGATCTGGGAATTATGTTGCATGGGATTATAGTTATAATTTGTTGCAATCCGTTGGCCCTAATGGGATTTTATTTACGAATGGTGATAATGATACTTTCCCCCTATGGTATCTTCAAGAAGTTGAAAATGTAAGAAAGGATGTTGCGGTTGTTAATTTAAGTTTATTGAATACTCCTTGGTATATAAAGCAGTGGAAAGAGGCTCGTTCTGCAGATACAAAATTCATAAATCTTTCAGATAACCAAGTAGATGCTATTACCTCTAGGTTACAACGATGGGAAGAAAAGAAAGTGCAAGTTCCTGTAAAAAATGACCCCCAAAATGATAAAGGTTATATAGAGTGGACGTTGAAACCTACTTTTGCTGGGCAAGCTCTGAGAGTTCAAGATATAATGATCTTACGAATTATTAAAGATGCTAACTGGAAAGTTCCTATCTATTTCGCGGTAACTGTTTCTCAATCAAATAGAATTGGCTTGGATTCTTATTTAGATATGCAGGGTTTAACATTTCAGCTAAAAAGCCATAAGACAGATCCGGTGGATCAACAGATGATGTATAAAAATTTAATGACTCAGATTGGTCCAGATGAATGGTCTACAGATTTTAGTATAGGTCAATTCAGAAGCGATGATAAAAATAACTATAATGATTGGTCAAGGGATTACAAACCTGGGTATATGTTTAGAAATTTAGGTAATGATAAAATTTATTATAATGATCAGATAATTAGATTATTGCAAAATTATCGAAGTGCTTATATGCAATTAGCGGTTACCTATTATATGGATTATCAAAATGAAAAGAGAAAAAAAGAGCCTGATGATATACTATTGTCTGATTTGAGTTCTAAGTCTGTAGCGGTCCTGGACCAGATGCGTTTTAACATTCCTGAAGAGTCGATTCCCATAACATCTGAGGACCTTCATTATCAGGTTGCTAGGTTGTATGGGGATTTAGATCGCAAGGACTCAATGAAAGACATCCTTGAAGATCTAATAATTATGGAGGGGGTGTCGCCGACAAATAAAGTGGAATACTCAAATGTTTATTTTAGAGAGCTAGATGATGCTGAGACTGCTATTGAAATATTATCAGGTTTGCAGAACGATTATTTTAAAATTGAAAACCTTATTAAAATTCAAGGTATGTCGTCTATTTCAACAAATAGTTGGAAAAGATGGCAAAAAGCATTTCCTGACATTGTTTCATCATTGGTTTATATTTATAAATCTACAAACCAAAATAATGAAGCTGAGGGCGTTCTTGTAGAATGGTTATCCCGTTTCCCAAATGATTCAAATGCTAAAAAACTTTTAGAAGAAGTCCGTAGTTCTGATTAAAAAAAGTTGAAGTAATGTCTGACATTAAGCCAAGAGTTAGCATTATCATACCGCATTGGAACAATACAGATATTTTATCTGATTGTTTAGAATCTATAACATTAACAAGTTATCTTGATCTAGAAACAATTGTTGTTGACAATGCTTCAACAGATGACAGCGTTGAATGGGTTAGATCTAATTATCCAAATGTAAAGTTAATCGAAAATGATAAAAATTATGGATACGCTGGTGGTTGCAATATTGGGGCAGAATATGCCTCTGGTGAGTATTTGATCTTTTTGAACAATGATACAACTCAAGACCCTAATTGGGTTTCAAATTTAGTTGACACCATAAGCTCAAATTCTAAAATTGCTGCTGTACAACCGAAAGTATTAAATTTTTTTGATAAAAATCTTTTTGACTATGCGGGCGGGTCTGGTGGGCACATGGATATTTATTGTTTTCCAATAGCTAGAGGAAGAGTTTTTCAGCATCAGGAGTATGATAAAGGCCAATATAATGATGTTGATAAGTGTTTTTGGTCATCAGGAACATGTTTCATCGTAAAAAAAGATTTATTCATTCAAGCTAATATGTTTGAAGATTCATTTTTCGCGCACATGGAAGAGATTGATCTTTGTTGGAAATTGCAATCTATGGGTTATGAGGTTTGGGTTGATCCTAATGCTTTGGTATATCATAAAAATGCATTGACATTGCCTATGTATTCTCACAAAAAATATTATCTGAATCATAGAAATTCATTATTGATGCTTTTTGGCAATTATTCACTGAAGAATGCTTTTTTGATTGGTTCAACCAGAATCACATTGGAGATTGTTGCTTTTTTATATTCAATTTTGAAATTTGATTTAAAACATGCTTCTGCAATAATTAGATCAATCGTTTGGATACTATTTAACCCCCATGTAATCGTAAAAAAGAGAAAACAGTTTTCAAAAATTAGAAAATTAGATGATAATGAGATAATGAGGGGGATGGTAAAAAAATCTGTTGTGCTTGAATATTATTTAAAAAGAAGAAAAACTTATCAAGGCATTCTATCTAAATAGTCATCGTAAAGATCATTATTGTCATGATCTAGTTGCTTGATATCAATAAGTAAATCTTTTCTTCCTAGGTTGCTAAAAGTTTTAGCAAAAAAATCAGAATGAATTTTCATAAAGTATTGCGTTGATTGTTCTCTGCCAAAATCGATATAACTTTTTTCTAAACCATCTAGCATAGTTTTAAATTCATTTACAGATTCTTCTATGTTACCTTCTTTTAGAAAATCTTTGGCGATATAAAAGGATAATCTAGCGTTTCTTAATCCTGAATTTTTACTAATATCATCAACTAATGACACTCTTGTGTTCCAACCTTTTTGGTAGTCAGAAGAAGATCCTCTTAGACCTATCTCCCTTGCAATCTCATAAGCTGAATTCCCACCGCGATATTCATAGGTGTCAATTACACCTGCCAATATAATATGAGCATAAAAGGCTAAAAATGCTGATAATGGCTCAAAAAGAACTAAGTCAAAATATAAACTTGAGCCAGGGCTATAAAAAAATTGTGCTCCACTATCAAAATATCTTAGTTCGCTTCCATTAGAAAAAAGTGCTTTACAAAGATACGTTTTTACATTGCCTTTTGATGCAGCGCCTTCAAAAATAATTTGTATATGCAAAGGTATGTTAAGATCAGTATATTCTTTATCCCATGCCGTATTTATAAAAAATTGGCGAATGTCTTCTTTAAGATTAATTAGGTCATATCTTTCATCGCTCCTTAATAATCTATCATCAAATTCAATTTTAACTGATCCAAATTGAGCTTCGATTGGGATAATCAAAATAGTATATGTAATTAAGAGATAGAATAGTCTAGTCATTAATTAAAAATAGATGAAAGCAGTTCTCGTATACAAGCTATTTATCTGACTTATTTTGTGAAATGATTATATATGAATTAATTTTTATTAATGAATAATATAAAAAAAATAATTAATCTAGTTAAGTATAAGCCGATTTTTGATATGGCGAAAAAGGCTGGTAAGCTTGCTTATGAAGATAATATTAGGGTTTATATTGTAGGAGGAGTAGTGAGGGACTTGATCCTTGATAAAGATATTCAAGATCTTGATCTTATGGTCGAAGGAGATGGAATATCTTTTGCTAAAAAGCTCGCAGGAGAAATTGGTGTAAAAAAAATTGTTCCGTTTAATAAATTTGGAACTGCATTGATACCTCACAGGTCTTTTCAAATTGAAATCGCTAGTTCAAGATCTGAAATTTATGAAAAAGGTTCTCGAAGTCCATCTAAAGTAGAGTTTGCAAGTTTAGAGGAAGATTTAAGAAGGAGAGATTTTACTATTAATGCAATGGCAATGGATATTCACCCTGATCATTTTGGTAAAGTCTATGACCCATTTAAGGGTAAAGATGATCTAGATAATAATCTATTAAAAACCCCACTAGACCCTGAACAAACTTTCTCTGATGACCCACTGAGAATGATGAGGGCAGCTTATTTTGCATCCAAATTAAATTTTAAACTTGATTTGGCTTGTCGGACAGCAATTAAAAATCAAGCAAAAAAAATAGATATAGTCTCATGGGAAAGGGTAAGAGATGAATTAATTAAGATTTTATCTACTTCAAAACCCTCTATTGGGTTAGTTATTTTGCAAAAAACTGGGTTATTGAAAACTGTATTCCCTGAAATAGATGTGATGTATGACATGGATCAGTCTCCAGAGTGGCATCATAAAGATATTTTTGCTCATACCTTACAAGTTGTAGACAACGCAGCAAAATTAACAAATAAAATGGAAATCAGGTTTGCCGCATTAGTTCATGATATTGCTAAACCTCTAACAAGGAGAATTGACCCTAAAAGAGGGTATACTTTTCATGGTCATGATGCTATTGGTGAAAGAATGCTACATAAAGTTTCAAAGAGGCTTCGTCTTTCAAATCAATTATCTAACTATTTAAAAAAATTAACATTGTTACATTTAAGGCCGATTGCACTTGCAAAAAATGGTGTCACTGATTCAGCTGTTAGAAGATTAATGGTCTCAGCTGGCTCTGAAATAGATGATTTGATGACTTTATGCAGAGCTGATATCACTACAAAAAACTCTAAGCTTGTAAAAAGATATTTAAGGAATTTTGATCTTGTGGAAGATAGAATGAAGGTAGTGCTAAACAAAGATTCAGCAAAAAAGTTTCAAAGTCCAGTTAGGGGTTTGGAGATAATGGAAATCTTTAATATAAAAGAAGGTAAAAAGGTTGGTAAATTAAAAAAATCTATCGAGGATGCAATTTTAGATGGCGTTATAAATAACACATATGAAGATGCTAAACAATTTTTGCTGGAACAAAAAGAAAAGTAAAAATCTTTTTTGTAACCTTAAATTAAATTCTTTTAAATTATGCATATTAGGAACCAAAAATTTTAATAAAACTTAGATTTATAATTAGGAGATATTATGACTTATATTATTGCAGAACCGTGTGTTAGTACTTGTGATACTGCTTGTGTTGAAGTTTGTCCTGTTGATTGTATTCATGGGCCTGATGATAAAACCGGCGCAGGGGCTGAAGCCAAAGAGCCAGGCTTTGACCCAGAAGGAAAACAATTATACATTAACCCAGAAGAATGTATAGATTGTGGTGCTTGCGAACCAGAGTGCCCAGTAGAAGCGATCTTTGAGGAGAGCGAAATTCCAGAGGAATGGGCGAAATTCATTCCTTTAAATTATGAATATTTTGGACAAGAATATTCCGGATAAAGCTCACAAAAAAATAATAGCAAAAACGGTTGTTTCGGCAACCGTTTTTTTTATTGATTCAGTTTATGGATAAAGATAAAGTAAAAGAAATTCTATCTAGAATAAACTATCCTGGATTTAGCAGAGATATTGTTTCTTTTGGGATGGTGAGTGGTGTAGAAATTAATCCCAATGAGATTGTAATTAATCTAAGTATCACTTCACAAAATTCTGAAAAAAAATCAATATTAGTTGGAGATATTGAAAAAAAATTAGGTGAATATTTTTCTTCTGTCATTGTAAACGTTGAAGAAAAAGTCCCAAATAGTCCTAGTCCAGGAGCTCAACAAGCTTCTCCAGAACCAGTTTTGCCAAATGTTAAACATGTAATTGCTGTTGCAAGTGGTAAGGGTGGCGTGGGGAAATCTACTGTTGCTTCCAATGTTGCCTGTGGTTTATGTGAAAAAGGATTTAAAGTAGGTCTTTTAGATCTTGATATTTATGGCCCATCTTTGCCAATTACTCTTGGCATCAATAAACAACCAGAAATGACAGATAGAAAGACTTTAGTTCCGATTGAAAAATACGGAATGAAAGTGATGAGCTTTGGCTTCATCAGCGGTAATGATACTCCGGTAATTTGGAGAGGACCTTTAGTTTCAAGGATGACAGAGCAGTTTTTTAAAGATGTTGAGTGGGGTGAGCTTGATTATTTAATTTTAGATTTACCTCCTGGTACTGGAGATGTTCAATTAACTCTAACTCAAAAATTGCGTATGTCAGGAGCAATCATTGTTACTACTCCTCAAGATATAGCTCTCTCTGATGTCCGGAAAGGTGCGGACATGTTTAAAAAAGTTAAAACTCCCATATTGGGCGTAATTGAGAACATGTCAGGGTTGCATATTAGTGGGACTATCAAAGATGCTGATGGAAAAGAAATGACAGGCGGAACAATTCATACTAATTTTAATTCAAGCTCTCAAATTGATGATAATGGTAATTATGAGCTCCGGTTAGATCTATTTAAAAAGGGTGGTGGCTTAAGCGAGAGCGAGCGTTTGGGGATTCCGCTATTAGGGCAGATTCCAATTTCAAATGATATCGTTAGCGCTACTGATGATGGCGAGCCTTTGATTCTTAAAAACCCTGAGCATGATGCTGCGAAGGTTTATACTTCAATTATTGATAAAATGATTACCATTCTTGATAAATAAAAGCTTGGAACTATTCAGTAATCTCTAAGGTATAAATCAATTATAATTCCTATACTTCATACCTGAATATTTGAGTATTTATCAATTATTCTTACCCTTTTAAAATGAACGTAGAAAACATAGACAAAAGTCACTTAAAAAATGTACCAAAACATATCGCCATTATTATGGATGGTAATGGTAGGTGGGCAAAAGAAAGAGGTCTCCCAAGGATAGCTGGGCACCGAGAGGGTATTAATTCTGTTCGTGAGATAACTCGGATATGTGGTGAGATTGGAGTTGAATTCTTAACGTTATTTACATTCTCTACAGAAAATTGGAGTAGACCAAAAAGAGAAGTAAAGGCTTTAATGACTCTTTTATTATCAACCATAAAAAAAGAAATTAAAGAATTGCACAAAAATAATGTAAAGTTCTCAACCATAGGAGATATTTCAATTTTACCAGAAAGTACAGTTAAGGGGATTAAAGAAGGGATAAAACTAACAAAAGATAATTCAGGATTGAATTTAGTATTAGCCCTAAACTATGGTAGCAGGCAGGAAATTTTATCAGCAGTGAATAATATTATCAATGACATAAATAACAATAATTTGGATGCTAATTCAATTGATGAGAATATTTTTTCTTCTTATCTTGATACAAATAATTGTCCAGATCCTGACCTTTTGATTCGCACTAGCGGAGAGTTGCGGATTAGTAATTTTTTATTATGGCAATCAGCATATACTGAAATGTATTTAACAGATACTTATTGGCCTTCATTTCGCGAAAATGAACTTTTTCAAGCAATTTTCGAATTTCAAAATAGAGAACGAAGGTTTGGAAAAATCAGTGAGCAAGTAGAGAACTAAAATGAAAAATATTGTCATTATATTTTTGATATTTACAGCTCTGTTTGCTCAATCAAATCAAGAGTTTATTCTCAAAGATGTTAAGGTTGAGGGGAATATTGTATCAACAGCAAATACAATAATATTTACTTCAGGTTTAAGAAAAGGAACAAAAGTTTCATCCGCAGAATTTCCTAGGGCTATTAAAAGATTATGGCAGTTGGGGCTTTTTAATGATGTTCAGATCAAATATGACGAAGAAGCTGGTAATGAAGTAAGTATAACCATTATGGTATTAGAGTCTAACATTGTGGGCGATATTAAGTATGTTGGTAATAAAAAAATCAAAGATAGCAAGTTTAAGGAAGAACTTGATCTTAACACTGGGCAAAGAATTAAGCCAAATATGATCCATGGAAAAATAAATAAAATAAAAAAGCTCTATGCTGAAAAAGGATACTTAAAAGTTGATATTAAAGCGGATTTAATTAATTCTGAAACGAAGCAAAATATTTTTGATGGCAAAGCTAAAGGCATAACGAAGGATGTTGTTTTTACGATAAATGAAAACGAAAAAATTAAATTAAGGAATATTTACTTTAATGGTAATAAGGCTTACTCAGATTTAAGATTAAGAATGCTTATGAAGGAGACAAAGCAGCAAAGGTGGTATTACTTTTGGAGGACTGCATTTGATAGAGAAAAACTTGAGCTTGATAAAGAAAAAGTAATTGAATTTTATCACAATAAAGGGCATAGAGATTTTTCTATTTTATCGGACTCTATAATCTATGATGGTAAGAGTAAATATTTGGATATTATACTTGATGTCGATGAAGGTCCAAAGTATAAGTATAGAGATTTCACTTGGGAAGGGCAGTCTTTATACTCAGAGGAAATTTTATCTAGAGCCTTAGGCCTTACTAAAGGAGAAAACTACAGTGAAGAAAGTTTTTCAAGAGCTGTCTATGATCGTATGCAAGGTTTATATATGGACAAAGGCTACATATATAGTAGAATAGATCCTGAAATAACTCCTGTAGGGAATGATTCGCTCGATGTCCATTTTGTAATTGCAGAAAATCATAAAGTTTATATAAGAAATATTTCCATAAAGGGGAATGATAGAACCAGAGAGAATGTTATTAGAAGAATTATGAGAATCTATCCTGGAGATGTATTTAATAAGGAGAGACTATTAAGAACTCATAGAGAAATAATGATGTTGAATTATTTTTCAAATGTGGTCCCTGATGTAGTCCCTGTTGATGATGATCAAGTTGATATTGAAGTTACTGTTGAGGAAAAATCATCAGGTCAAGCCAATATGAATATGGGATTTAGTCAAGCTTACGGAGTTACTGGGGGAGGGGGATTCTCTCTTCCTAATTTTAGAGGCAGAGGTCAACATTTAGCACTGTCTTTTGAAGTTGGTGCGGCTAATTATAATCAAACATATTTTGGTAGTAGTTATAAACCTCAAAAAAGAGAAAGAGCATCTATTAGTTTTACTGACCCAATGGTCAATGATACAAATAATCTTTTAAGTGGCTCTCTTTTTTACAGTTTTTCTGGAAGATCATCGATGAATTACGCTCCACTAGATATGATAACAAAAGGTGGAAGTTTCAGGTGGGGCCGCAGGTTTAAATGGCCAGATGACTACTTTAGAGGTAGCTGGTCTTTTACAGCTCACCAGCGAATTTATGAAGCAGATACATATGAACAGCTTCAGCTTTATACAGGAGGTTTAAGTGAAACTGTTGGCGTAAGCATATCGCAATCTATTAGCCGTGATAGCAGAGATCATCCTGAATTTCCTACGATTGGATCTTTGATGGCGATCAGTAGTAGTTTGTCTGGTGGGCCTCTCGGGGGTAACGAAGACTTTCATAAACATGTATTGAATCTTGAATGGTATACCCCCACTGTTTGGAAATTTGTTTTGATGAGTTCTGTAAAAATTGGTGGTATTAAAACATTACCATCTACAGATGGTGAGCGTTCAATAGTCCCATTTAATGAAAGGTTTATCATGGGCGGAAGTGGCATGGTATATGGTAATCCACTTAGAGGTTATGAAGATAACAGAGTTGGCCCACTAACGTCAAGCGGAGGTCCTTTTGGTGGAAATGCGTTAATTAAAATAACATCAGAATTTCGGGTCCCTTTCTCAG
This sequence comes from bacterium, assembly GCA_004321745.1. Classification (GTDB taxonomy): domain Bacteria; phylum Fidelibacterota; class Marinisomatia; order Marinisomatales; family UBA1611; genus TMED80. The sequence continues at coordinate 23,276 of SGYO01000008.1, forward strand.
AAAACCCTGTAGTGTACGGAATGTTATTTGCTGAGATGGGTAACGTATGGATTGAATCTCATTTGCAAGAGAAGTTTAACTTAGCTAGAATTGGACCATTAGATTTAAAACGTTCTGCAGGAGTGGGCATAAGGTTTTTTATGCCAATGATTGGGAAGTTAGGATTTGACTTTGGGTATGGTTTTGACGATCTTGATGGAGATGGCCAGGCTGAGGGGTGGAAATCATCGATAACAATCGGGCAGCAATTTTAAAAATTAAATAAAGATAGGGTGAGTATAATGAAGAGAGTAATCATTTTTTACATACTATTAATCGGCATGACAGCTAGTTTGAGTGCTCAACTTAAAATCGGATATATTTTATCAGAAAGAATTCGTGGTGAATATGAGGAGTTTAAAGAAGCAGAGTCTCAATTACAGCTTGAGTACAGAAAAGTACAATTTGAGTTTGACCAGAGAGTAAAAAAATTAGATAGTCTCAAGCAAGATTATGAAGTTAAAAGGTTAATGTCTCTTGATAAAGGTGAGAGTATTAAGCAAGAGATTGAACAGACAGAAAAACAGATTCAAACTTATCAAGCAGAGAAAGTTGGTCCGCAGGGTGAACTAATGAGAAAACAAGCGCAGATGGAGTATGATATTCTTGGTAAAGTAAAAAAAGCTGTAGATAAAGTCGCTATTAATGGTGGCTATGATTACATCATTGATGCATCAGTTGGATTACTTTATTACAAGCCCAAATATGATTTGACCGATGATGTTTTGTACGAGCTTAGAAAACTAGATAATTCAAAGTAGACACTACTTGAAGTTTAGTTTAGAAGAGATTGCATTGCATGTTGATGGGACTGTTCTGGGTGATTCAAGTATTCAAATATCTGAAGTTGCTGAAATACAAAATGCCAGAGTTGGCAGTATTACTTTCTTAAGCAATCAAATGTATAATAAATATCTTAATACAACTGAGGCATCAGCAATATTTGTTTCTGATGAGAAATTAGTTCAACATAGAAACGGTATTTTGGTAGATAATCCCCAGTTAGCTATTGCAAAAACGCTTGCGCTGTTTTTCCCTAAAGAAGTTCATTCTCAAGATATTCACTCTAGCTCTAATATTGATTCCTCAGCTAATATTGGCAAGAATGTAACAGTACAAGCTGGGGCAGTGATTGAAAATGGAGTAGTAATTGGGGATGATGTTTTTATAGGTGCAAATGTCTTCATTGGTAAAAACTCTAAAATAGGTTCTGATTGCAGGATTTATCAGAATGTAGTCATTTATCATTCAACAATCATTGGAGATCGCTCAATTATACATGGGTCAGTAGTTTTGGGTTGCGATGGTTTTGGCTTTGTACAAGGTAAAAACCAACATTTTAAAATACCCCAAACTGGTAGAGTAGTCATAGGAGAAGATGTTGAAATAGGAGCTAATTCTGTTATCGATAGAGCTACTATAGGAGAAACAATAATTGATAAAATGACTAAAATAGATAATTTAGTTCATGTTGGACATAATGTTCAGATCGGCAAAGCATGTTTAATTACGGCTCAAGTTGGTATTGCTGGTAGCACTAAAGTAGGTGATAATTCTCAAATGGGAGGGCAGGCAGGAGTTGTCCCTCATGTTGAGATAGGTCCTAACTCAATCATTGCAGCTAAATCTGGTGTAACAAAATCATTAACAGGTAACCAAATGTATGGTGGATACCCAGCTAGACCGATAAGAGATCAGCACAAAAGAGATGCTGTGCATCGTGAAGTTTCTCTGCTAAAACAAAAGGTTCAACAATTAATTCAAGGCTCTGAAAGAAACTAAATTATGCATAGAAGACAAAGAACTATCCGTAATTCAAAGTCATGTAAAGGTGTAGGCTTACATACAGGAGTTGACAGTGTCATTACATTTCATCCAGCGCCTGAAAATTATGGGATTAGATTCGTACGCTCCGATATTAAAGATTCGCCTGAAATAAAGGCAGATATAGATCATGTAGTAGATATTTCTAGAGGTACAACTATCGAACAAAATGATGTGCGAATCCATACTGTTGAACATGCACTTGCAGCGGTTAATGGTTTAAGAATAGATAATGTAATGATAGAACTCAATAATAAAGAGACTCCTGTGATGGATGGAAGCGCAAAAGATTTTGTTGATGCCCTGCTAGATGCGGGCATTAAAAAACAAGAAGCAAAAAGGAAAGTATTAAAAATAACTCGGGCTGTAAATTATACAGATTATTACAGGGATATAGATATTCATGTTATCCCTAGTGACAACTTTAGAGTTACTTTTTTAGTGGAATATCCTTTGCCAGCATTGGGCACACAATATGAAGCAATATACAATATGGAAGAAGATTTTGCTTTTGAGGTAGCACCAGCAAGAACATTTTGTTTTTTAAGTGAAATAGAAATGTTAAAAGAGCAGGGGCTAATTAAGGGCGGAGGGTTAAATAATGCTCTAGTGATTATTGATAAAAAAATCGATGATATTGAAATTAATCGATTAAGAGATTTATTTGGTATAGAGGAAGCAATAGCTAAAGGGTCTAATGGTCTTTTAAACGGCAAGATTCTTCGCTTTAAAAATGAACCTGTTCGCCATAAAACACTTGACCTTATTGGAGATATGGCACTTCTTGGTGTCCCAATCATTGGCCATATTACTGCTGCAAGAGCTGGGCATGCTAGTAATGTTGAATTTGTAAAAAAGTTGAAAAAAGTTTATACTAAAGAATTAGAAGAACTTTGGAAAGATGATTGATATGAGTGAAGACTTAATAAAAAACTCTTATAATATTCAAGACATAATAAAGATTTTGCCCCATAGGTACCCGTTTGTACTAATTGATAGGATAGATGAAGTAAAGCAAGGTGAATTTGTTAATGCAATCAAAAATGTTACAATAAATGAACCTTTTTTTCAGGGCCATTTCCCAGGGCAACCAGTAATGCCTGGTGTTCTATCTCTGGAGTCTATGGCGCAAGCTACAGCATTTTTGATGCTACATGAATTAGATGATCCTTTGAAAAAAAATATGTTTATTTCTGGTGTTGATAAAGTTCGATATAGGCGATTAATAACTCCTGGAGATACGCTTAATATCAATATCAAGTTGGTATCTAAAAAATTGACTCTATATAAATTTGACGGTACGATAAAAATTGATGGTAAACTTGCTGTGCAGGCAAAGATATCATCAAACTTAGTTGATCGTGTAGAGGTATAATTTCACATTGGGAGTTCATTCTACTGCTATAGTTGACCCAAATGCAAAAATTGGAGATGATGTTACTATTGGGCCTTTCTCTGTGATAGAGGCAGGGGTGTCCATTGGTGACAGAACAACGGTTGGTAACAATGTTACTATATCATCTGGCACATACATAGGTAGGGATTGCAAGATCTTTCATTCAGCGTCAATTGGAGCTATTCCTCAAGATTTAAAGTATAATAATGAGGAGACTCTTCTTTATATTGGAGATAGAACTGTTATAAGAGAATTTGTATCTATAAATAAAGGTACATCAGCTTCAGGTAAAACTGAGATTGGGTCTGATTGTTTGTTAATGGCATCGGTTCATGTAGCTCATGATTGTGTTGTGGGTAACAACGTGATCATGTCTAATTTGACCACGCTTGGAGGCCATGTTAATATTGATGATTGGGTAATTCTAAGTGGAGGTGTTTTAGTCCATCAGTTTTGTAACATAAGTAAGCATGCTTTTATAGGGGCAGGTGCTTTAGTGACCCAAGATGTGCCTCCATTTATTTTAGCGGCAGGTTCTCCAGTAGAATATAGTGGAATTAATAGTGTTGGACTAAAGCGAAGAGGTTTTTCTATTGATGATAGAAAAGAATTAAAAAACATTTATAAAATGTATTTTCGATCAAAAAATAATCGTAAAGAAAATCTGTCAAAAATAAAAAAAGAGTTAGCGCCATTTAAATACACCAATTTAATAGTAGATTTTATTGAAAATAGCGAAAGAGGAATCATTTAATAAAAATGAAAACCACGATATTGGTTTTTTTATTATTTATTTCTTCTATTTATTCTCAAAATATAGATTTTAGTTTGAACGCTGTAGATGAACAAAATCTATATGTTCACTCACGGAATATCGCTAATTCATCAATGCTATGGCTTGCCGGTAACATTAATACACCCGAGTCTAGTGGTAAGGCATTATATATCAAATATAGCCAATCATCACTTTTAAAAAAGATTAATAATAATCATTGGGTTCTTCCAAATTTGCAGTTTGGCTTAATGCCATCAAACAATTTAATGTTATCAGGAAATTTTTTTGGTATGCATCTAAAGAAAGATATATTACAAATTTCAGGAGGTGGTATTCATTATCTAGGTGGAGAGAACCAAGATTGGGTTGTTGCATTTCAAAAATCAGCATTGAATGGACTAAATGATTTTAGGTTGGTGTCTACTTCTTTAAGTGTGAATAAAAGAGTAAAAAAATCTTTTTATTATTATTTCTTAGGTATCGGTTCATGCGACTTTTCATTTACATCTTATTTTGATTCAAGTGAGTTACCTAAAAAATTTGATAGAAGTTTAACTTATTTAAAATTAGAAGTTTTAATTCCATATAAGGATTTTGATTTAAATTTTTCATCAAACATTAGTTCAAAGAACCAACTTTTCCAATTAGGGTTGGCTAAGGGTTTTTAAAAATGAAAAAAATATCAATATTAGGTTCAACTGGTTCAATAGGCGTTAATGCACTAAGTGTAATTAAAAATTTTCCAGAAGATTTTAGGGTAATCCACCTTACGGGAAATTTAAACTCCGAAAAAATGATCGAGCAAGGTAAGGAGTTTTTACCAAATACAATTACGATGATTGATGAACAAGCGGCAGGAAAAGTTAAATCAGGCTTAAAAGAGCTCGATATAGAAGTATTCACTGGTCGAGAAAAATTACTAGAAGTAGCCAATGATAAAAATATTGATCTTGTCTTAAACTCCTTAGTTGGTGCTTTTGGTATGGAACCAACGCTGAAGGCAATTGAAAATGGTGTAGATGTTGCTCTCTCAAATAAAGAAAGTTTAGTAGTTGCTGGTGATTTGATTTATAATGCAATGGATAACTCAGGTGCAAATTTATTTCCTGTAGATAGCGAGCATTCAGCATTGTGGCAATGTGTTCATGGCGAATTAAATGAAGACATAGAAAAAATTATTCTAACAGGAAGCGGAGGTCCATTTAGAACTCGAGAGGTAAATACATTCTCATCTATAACAAAAAAAGAGGCCTTGAAACATCCAAATTGGGTAATGGGGCAAAAGATTACAATTGATTCTGCTACTATGATGAATAAAGGCCTAGAGGTAATTGAAGCATTTTGGCTTTTTAAAATGAATACATCAAAAATAGAAATTGTAGTTCATCCTCAATCAATCATTCATTCCATGGTTCAGTTCAAAGATGGTTCTATTAAAGCTCAACTAGGAGTACCTGACATGAAGATACCTATTCAATATGCTTTAACTTATCCACGTCATTTACCATCGAATTGGGAGAGATTAGATTTTACTAATATTATAGATCTAACCTTTGAGGCTCCAAACATAGAAAGATTTCCTTGCATTGCATTAGCGTATAAAGCACTTAATAAAAAAGGCTCTGCAGCTGCTGTTCTCAATTTTGCAAATGATTATAGTGTATTTAGGTTCCTGGAGGAAGATATTAAATTTACAGATATACCAAAAATAATTGATTTGGCTATAGATAATCATCAATGGATTGAATGCCCTAATTTGGATGATCTCAAAGAATTAGATCTTTGGACAAAAGACTTTGTGAAGAATTTTGATTAATATGGAACATCTCTATTAAAATATGATTAGTACTTTATGATATTTATTTGGTCAACAGCACTAGTTATAGGAATTCTTGTATTCGTACATGAACTTGGTCATTACCTTGCGGCCAGATCTGTTGGTGTGCGAGTGGAGAAGTTTTCTATTGGTTTCCCTCCAAGGTTTTTTACAGTTACATCCGTTGATGGTGGTTTTGATGTTACTTTTTTCTTTTTTGGGTTGAAAAATGGGTCTATAAAGTGGAAGCCTATTTTTAGTACTCACCTTGGTATCCCAGGTAGGGTTGGTACTAACACTGAATATGTGATTGCTCTTATTCCTCTTGGCGGATATGTTAAAATGGCAGGATCTTTGGATGAGAGTTTAGATTCAGAAGTAACAGGTGCATCTGATGAATTCTCTAGTAAAAGTGTCTTACAAAAAATATGGATTCTAAGTGCAGGAGTTATAATGAATATTTTTACTGCATTTATTTTATTTACAGGAATCACATATTACCAAGGTACTATGAGTACTAATGACGGTTCATTCATTGGAGAGTTTGCTAAAGATAGTCCTGCCCAAGATGCTGGTTTATTGAGCGGAGATGAGATAATTATGATTAATGGCCAAGAAGTTTTTAGTTGGAATGATTTGGTCAATATTTTGCAACCAATTCCTAATACAAAAGTTGACATTGAAGTCAAAAGAGGAGATGAATATTTAGATTTTTCTTTTGATACATATGAAATTTTAAGGCCAACTAAAAATGGGATAGATACTGTTGGAGGTATTGGTATCTCCCCTCAATATGAATATAATCCAGCAACCTTTGGCGAGTCAATAAAGCTTGGCTATTTAAATACTGTTGGCAGCTTTGGTTTAATTTCATTGACCTTCAAAATGCTTGCCAGTGGTCAAGCAACATTGAAAGACCTAGGTGGGCCAATTATGATTGGTCAGATAGCAGGGGAAACAGCAAAAGCTGGATGGATACCATTATTCAATTTTATGGCACTTATAAGTATTAATTTAGCATTTTTAAATATTTTGCCAGTACCTGGTCTAGATGGAGGTCACATATTTATTATTTTAATAGAAACTATAATTAGACGTCCTCTTAGTCTAAAGTCAAGAATGGTAATTCAACAAATCGGTATGGTTCTTTTACTGGGATTAATGTTTACGGTAATGTTTAATGATATAGGAAGACTCTTTAATTAATTTTTGCTAATTCAAGATTTAAAGATCCAAACTTCATTTTCAAATTTATAATTATTGGTAGTTTGTCTTTATCAGAAATCCACATTGTTATTTTCCCTGCATTTTTAAAGGGCTCACCATTCATCTTTTTTGGCCAAATCTTGTTAGCATAAAATTTGCCAAGCACAGTTTTTATTTTTACTTTTTTATCAGCAAAAAATTTTAATGGAGTCACTTTTTTATTATCAACCACTTGGATTTCATAATTTGCATCGGAAGAAAAATCTAGCGTTCTAAAGTAATATATCAATGAATAGGGATTAAATATCTCGCCATCATAGGATATACTGTCTTCCTTATAAATGAACATTTTATTTTTATGATTATAAGTAGAGATGGAATTTTGTTTGTAACCACCTTCTCTTATTTTTTTGTCAACCTTCAATGGCTGCCATGTATTTAAATCAATATCAATAATTATTTTATCATTTATTGGGAAAATATATTTTAATGATGGTTTTGATTTAGCTTTGAACTCAATCCTTAAAATGTCTTGGTTCTGGATATTTTTAAATTTTTTTGATTTTAGAGTTGCTGTAGCAACATCCACACCACCAAAAGAGGCGTTATAGAGCAACATTTCATCCCAAGATTTATCCTTGGCAAAAATAACTGAGAAAATTAAAAAAAATAAAATTTTCATCGTATATTTTTTAATCCATTCATAGTATATATATAAATTTTTGAAGCAGAGTTAACTAAATCTCCATCTTCAATTATTAGATCAACCTCTGTTGGGAAAGAATTAAGAATCTCATCTACATTATTTCTTGGGGGTTCTCCGGTCCTGTTAACACTTGTTGTTGTAATTGGCAGAGTGCATGAATTTGCTATTAGTTTGCAAAATGGATGGTCTGGGATTCTTATGCCAAGTGTATGATTGGGGCCCATAATTTTCTTGTGAACGATATTTTTTTTAACCGGGTATATTATAGTATTTTGAGCATCTAAATGATTAACAGCCTGTAGTTTTTTTTCTTCTTTAACATTTAACCAAGTAGATACAGTGCCCCTGTCAGGTGCAATTACGCTAATTGGACCTGTTCTATTTTTCAGAACATTTAACTTATCTATTGCTATGGGATCTTTTGCATTCACTCCAAATCCATAAATAGTATCAGTTGGATAGACTAGAATTCCGCCACTATTAATAACTTTTACAGCAACTTTTACCGCTTCTTTATTTTTCCAATTAATTATTTTCATTTTATTGTTTTGTTTTCCATCTATTGTGAAACCAAAAATATTGTTCTGGATATTTTTTGATAGACCGTTCAATTACACTTGTGTAAAGTTGAGTGATGTCCTCAACAGATTTTTTATCTGGGTTTATAGGAATGAATTCAACTTGATACTGCCCTATGTTTTTTTGAACGCATATACCAAATATTAGTGAAGCATTTGTGTTGAGATGAAATAATGCGGCACCTTTATGAGTTGAAGCTGGTTTATTGAAAAAATCTACGAAAACACCTTTTCTTTTTGCATCCTGATCACTAACTAAACCTAAAATTTCGTTTGCATTTAGAACATCATATAAGAAGTCCATACTTGATTTTCTGTAGACTTGTTTGATGCCACTTAATTGCCTTTTTTCTTCAAAAAATAAATTGGCCCCTTTATTTTTTTGTCTTTGAGCAATACCTACAAGAGGATAGCTATTTTTTCCAAACCAATGTCCTAAAATTTCCCAAGATCCAAAATGCGCAGAAACCAGAACTGTTCCTTTTTTTTGATTGATTGCATTTTTTAAATGTTTTTCACCAACAACTTCTATTTTAATAGAGTTGGGATCAAATGGGAATGCTAAGAATTGTAAAAAATTAAAAATAAAAAAGTTATAGCATTTCTTTAGTGTAGTGTTTATCCACTCATCTGATTTGTCAGGAAAGGCTATTTTAAGATTTTTTAATGCAGTTTCTTTTCGTTTGGGAACGTAATTGAAAAAGATGCTAGCAAGATTTCGACTAATTATATAAAGCTTTTTAATTGAAAATATTTTCAAAATACGGCTTAAAACGCGAAGAGCGAAGTATGTCATTTTATGATATATAGTCAAAATATTATGCTATAAAATTTTAATGAATATTATTAGACAAGTTGCATCATCTATGGTCAAATTTAAGTACATGAAACGTATTATAATTTATTTTTGCATTGCATTTAGTATTTCGCTAGCGGAAACGGTATATCACATTCCTATTGAAGGAACAATTGATTTAGGGTTGCCTCCATTCATTGAACGCTCTATTGCAGAAGCTGAAGAAAATAATGCAAAGACTATTATATTTGAAGTTAATACTTTTGGTGGTCGCGTTGATGCTGCCACGCAAATCAAGGATGCAATATTAGATTCGAAGGTCCCAACAGTTGCTTTTATAAATAAACGTGCAATTTCTGCAGGCGCGCTGATTTCATTATCTTGTGAAAAAATATTCATGGCTGGAGGTGCAACTATTGGAGCAACAACTGCAGTGGATATGCAGGGCAACAAAGCTAGTGAAAAAGTTATTAGCTACATGCGTGAAGAAATGGCTGCAACTGCAGAAAAAAGGGGAAGAGATACATATATTGCTAGAGGAATGGTCGATGAGGAATTAGAATTTCCAAATAAGGTTATTAAAGAATTTATCAATGATGGTGAAGACATAGATACTATAAAGACAAAAGTTTATTATCTTGTAATAGATGGTGATACCGTTATAGTAGATGATATTGAGGGTAGAAAGCAAGGTAACTTAATTACATTAACTACCGAACAGTCTTTAAAATATAAAATTGCAGACGCTTCGCTAGAAAATTTTGAAGCTGTTTTAGATACTTTAGGTTTTTCAAATTTAGTAGTTAATAAAACTACAGAAAATTGGTCCGAAAACTTTGTTCGTTTTTTAACAAATCCTGTGGTCGCATCTTTGCTAACTACCTTTGGCTTTTTAGGTATTTTGTTTGAGCTCCAAAGTCCAGGGTGGGGTATTCCCGGCTCAATAGGCCTCATTTGTCTAGCTCTATCTCTTAGCGCCTCATACATAGCAGAATTAGCAACAATGAGTGATCTTTTAGTTATACTTATGGGTATGTTATTCTTAATGCTAGAAGCATTTGTCTTCCCAGGGTTTGGTGTTGCTGGTGTGGCAGGAATAATTTTTATTTTGTGGGGTCTTTATCTTTTATTACTTCCTGATGTCCCCGTGGGGGAGGAAGTTTTGAGTCAAGCATCTAACGGTTTAATCATTGGTATGATCGGTGGTTTGGTCGGATTAGTTTTACTTTTTAGAGCTATGACAAAAACAAAATTTTGGAGAGATTTAACCTCGCCTGATATTCAAAAGAAAGAAGATGGCTATGTCGCAAGTTTTGGTTGGGAAAAATTGGTTGGTGAAGAAGCGTTGACAGAAACAGATTTACACCCTTCTGGATGGATCAACGTAGGCAATGAGAGAGTTTTTGCTTTGAGTGAGGGTAATTTCATTGATAAAAATGTGAAAGTAGTTATACTATCTGTAGATGGTAATAGGGTAGTAGTTCGTAAAAAATAATTTATAGTTTTTAAAATAAGGAGTTTATATGCCGTTAGTACAAGGAGCTTTTTTAATTGTAATAATTTTATTTCTTGTTCTGTTTTTTTATTTTGTGCCTCTTGGTATGTGGGTCCAAGCCGTGGTCTCTTTAGGGCTTGGAAGAATAAGGATAGTCGATCTCATTAGAATGCGATTGAGGAAAATATCTCCGAGGCTTGTTGTAGATGGAGTTATAAACACTCACAAAGCTGGTTTAGATCATATTAGTACAGATATGTTAGAAACTCACTATTTGGCAGGAGGAAATGTAGAGAATATTGTGGGAGCGCTAATTGCATCTGATAAGGCGAAGATTCAATTGCCTTTTGAAATTGCAACTGCTATTGATTTAGCTGGAAGAGATGTCAAATCTGCGGTTGAAACTAGTGTGTATCCAAAAGTTATCAATGCTCCTGTTGATGGATACTTAGCTGCAGTAGCAAAAGATGGTATTGAACTAAAGGCAAGAGCTAGGGTGACAGTTCGTACGAATATACCCGGATTAGTTGGTGGTGCTACCGATGACACCATTATTGCTCGTGTCGGTGAAGGTATTGTCAGCGCTATTGGTTCCGCTCAAACATACTCTGACGTTCTTGAAAATCCCGATAGCATATCGAAGTCAGTTCTGAATAAAGGTTTAGATTCGGGGACTGCATTTGAAATACTTTCAATTGATATTGCGGATCTTGATGTTGGTAAAAATATTGGCGCCTCCCTTCAAGCAGATCAGGCTGAAGCAGATTTACGAGTTGCTCAAGCAAAAGCAGAGACAAGAAGAGCAATGGCAGTAGCTCAAGAGCAAGAAATGCAAGCAAAGGTTCAACAGATGAAAGCTAAGGTTGTTGAGGCAGAGTCAGAGGTCCCTAAAGCAATGTCACAAGCTTTCAGGGAAGGCAATTTAGGTATTTTCGATTATTATAATATGAATAATATAAAAGCTGATACTGGTATGAGGGATTCAATAGCAGACTCGCCTGGGAACTCTAAGGATGAAGGTGAAGATGTTAACACAGACTCTAGCAAATAATTTTCAAGGTTAGATAGTATGAGTAATTGGTTATTCTTAATGCTTCTTTACGGCTTTTTTGGCTGGATGAAGAAGAGGCAAAGAGATAAAGCTAGAGATAAGATCGAAAGCCAAGATGACTGGGATACTGGGGGTATTGTAGATTTTGGTGAAGGTATTTTAAAAGCTATAATTGGTGACGAAAATAGTGGAGTTGAAAAACCTAAAACTATTAGAGAAGAAGATATTGATGAAGAAGAGTATCTAGATGACTTTGAAGAAGTATTAGTAGAAAGTCCTAAAATAGAACCTAAGATTGATTTAATAGTAGATGAAACGCCAAGTAAAGATGTTCCTTTACAATCAAATAATGTTAGGAACGTTAATATTAATAATACAAAACTAGCTAACCTAATTGATCTGCAAGATCCAGTTAGGACTGGGGTTATATTTAAAGAAATATTTGATAAGCCTAAAAGTTTAAGAGGCAGAGCCAGATAAACTTAAATGATTGAATCAAATATTTTTTTTGATTCTCTTTCTAAATTATTTAAATCTGAATTATTTTGTATAACATAATCTGCCATATGCTCTTTGTCTTCATCTGGCCATTGTAGTGTTACTCTTTTCAAAAAGTCGTCTCTGGTCATGTTATTTCTTGACATTACTCTCTCTGTTCTGTATCGAAGTAAAGAAGTAATCACAATTACATAATCCATATGTGTGTCAGCCCCTGATTCATAAATAAGAGCAGCATCAACAACAAAGCAGTTATGTTTGTTTTGTTGTTGAATTTTTTCAAATGTAGAATCAATTTTTTTAAACACATGTGGGTGTATTATGGAATTTAAAGCTAGCTGATGAAATTCATCTTGGAATGCAACTCTAGCCAATTTTTGTTTATCTATATTTTGGTCCGCATCTATTACATCACTGCCAAATTCTTTAATTATTTCTTTCTGAGCACTTTTATCGGTATTTATAATATGTTTTGCTTCTCTATCTGCATCAAAAATATATGCACCCCAAGCTTGGAAAAATTTACTAACCTCGCTTTTTCCAGAACCAATACCTCCAGTTAAACCAATTTTTAGCATACTATAAATTTATAACTTTTATTATTCTTTGTGTTACTTCTTCAATCGAACCAAGACCATTGATTTCTTTCAATAGATTCACTTTTTTGTAATGATCAATAATAGGAGCAGTTTGATTCCAATATACATCTTGGCGTTTTGAAATTATTTTAGAATCATCGTCACTTCTACCCGTCTCCTTTTTGCGTTTTATGAGCCTACTAATAAGCTCTTCTTTATCTGCAGTTATGCTTATGGCAACGTTAATATTTTGATTCAACTTTTTTAGTAAGTTGTCCAAGTCATCAACCTGTTGAAGGTTTCTAGGATATCCATCTAAGATATAACCTTGTTGAGCATTAGGATCTTTTAGATGTTCCTCAATGATTTCAATTAATATTTCATCGGGAACGAAAAGACCTTTATCGATATACTTTTTAGAGGTTTTTCCTATACTAGTATTTAATGCTATTTCTTTTCTAAGAATTTCTCCTGTTGATAGGTGGGGCAAATTAAAGTAGTCTTTTAGAATTGAGGCCTGAGTACCTTTCCCAACTCCCGGTGGCCCCATTAGAATAATTTTTATAGACATAATTAAATTAGAATTCCAACAATTGATGCTGTTAGCCAAGAAGCAATAGCACCTCCAAGCATAGCTTTAAAGACTAGTTTTGAAAGATCTTTTTTACGCTTGGGGGCCATTGAACCTATCCCTCCCAGTTGAATACCAATGGAGCCGAAATTTGCAAATCCGCATAAAGCATAGCTAGCTATTATAACTGAACGTTCTGAAATTGTATTATTTGAAACATAATCACTTAGGTCTCTAAAAGCAATGAGTTCAGTTAGTACAATTTTTTCACCCATTAAAGTACCAACTATTTTTGCATCTGCCCACGGTATGCCCATGGTCCATGCGAGTGGCTTGAAAAGTAAGCCTAGCATCTCTTGCATCGAAGTCCCTAATAAACCTAAAATAAAATTAATCATTGCAACCAATGAAATAAAAGCAATTAACATTGCTGCTACATTTGCTGCAAGTTTTAGACCATCTGTAGCTCCCCTCCCAATTGCATCTACTAAATTATTGTCTTGGGATTTTAGATTTATACTATTTGAGTTTATGATTTGATAAGATTTTGTTTCAGGATAAATGATTTTTGCTACCATTAATGCTGCTGGAGCCGACATTACAGAAGCAGCAAGAAGGTGTCCTGCAATTTCAGGTATGTTATTTAGCCACGTTACATATAGTGCCATTACACTTCCAGCGACTGTTGAAAATCCCCCAACCATCACTGTCATCAATTCAGAATTCGTCATTTTAGAAATATATGGCCTTATTAGAATAGGGGCTTCAGTTTGTCCAACAAAAATGTTTGCAGAAATACTTAAGGTTTCTGCTCCGCTAGTCTTCATTGTTTTTTCCATGACTTTTGCAATATTTTTTATAATAATTTGAATTACCCCAAGGTGGTATGTAGCTGTAATTAAGCTTGAAAAGAAAATAATAACAGGTAGCGCTCGAAATGCAAAATTAATTAAAGCTTGATCATAACCAACTTCGGGAATGAATGAAGTAAATAAGAAATCACTACCAGCATCAGCAAAGCTAATTAATTTTACAATGAGGATATTAAAATAAAAAAATAATGCTTTCCCAAAAGAGGTTTTAAGAATGATAATAGCAAAGGATATTTGAAGACCCAGGCCCCAAAAAATTATATTTTTGTTTATTAGTGTTTTATTATTTGAAAGTAAAAATGAAATACCAAGTAGTACAATGATTCCTAATATTCCTGTGTAATTTTCCATATTTTACTTTTTTGGAGGAATGAAACATTTTCTACAACGTGCCTCATAAGCATCAGTTTCACCTATGACAACTTGTTGGGTATCTGAGGTAATTCTCTGGGTGTATGTAGCATCTTTTCCGCACCTCATACAGATTGCAGTTAGTTTATCTAAATAATCAGATTCGCACATGATTAATGGCATAGGGCCAAATGGCTGGCCCTTATAATCAGTATCAAGACCAGCAACTATAACTCTAGTTCTATTTTCCGCAAGAGTTTTACAAGCAAGCAACAGGCTGTCATCAAAAAATTGTGCTTCATCTATACCTACAACATCATAATTGCGACCAAGTTTCATTAAGTCTTCAGCATTGTCAATAGCAATTGATTCTAAAGAATTTCTGTCATGGCTGACGATCTTATCTTTACTGTATCTGTTATCTATTTTTGCCTTAAACGCAATTATATTAAGATTTGCAATTTTTGCTCGTCTTAATCTTCTTAAAAGCTCTTCAGTTTTCCCACAGAACATGCTTCCACAGATAACCTCTATCCAACCTAATTCTATAGGTTTTTGATGCATACTATAAATTTCCTTTGGTCATTGAATTTATTTCTCTAATTATTTTATTTCTATTATCAATCAGTTCTGATTCACCTGAAATAATAAGATCTGCTTCTGATTTTAGCGGTCTAACATATTCATCGTGCATTGGCTTCACGGTTTTATCGTATTGTTCATGAATGCTTTCTTTTGTTCTAGCTCTAAATATGATATCTCTATTCAAACGTCTTGAAAAGCGGACTTTTTCTTTTGCATGTATAAATATTTTTAGTGACATAAACTTAACTATTTCCGCAAAATAAAAAATAAGAGTGCCCTCTACAAATATTAATTTATTTGGATAGATAGTTTTTGAATTTTCTATACGCTTATGTTTTTTATAATCATATATTGGGCTTTTAATCTTTTCATTTTGCAATAAAAGATTAATATGAGCTTTTAGCAATTTATAATCAAAAGACTTAGGATGGTCAAAATTTAATTTCTCCCTATCATCAAAAGTTAAATCACTAAAATCTTTATAATATGAATCTAACTCAAGTACAGCTGTCTTATTTTCATAATGTTTTACTAAGCTTTTTACTATTGTTGTTTTACCAGCACCAGAACCACCACTAATTCCAATAAGGTAGTTTTTCATTATGATAATTTTGTAGCGTCGAAAGGCATCGGCAGAAGTTTAATAGATTCGGTTTTGACGATTAAACTATTATCATCAGCTATTAATATTGGTATATCCCCGCAGATGTCCCAGATGACTTGTCTACACGCACCGCATGGCATGCCTGCGTTATTTGTTGAAACAGATAACGCTTTAAACTTTGTTTCACCTTCTGAAACTGCTTTGAACAAAGCTACTCTTTCTGCGCATATAGTTAAACTATAACTACTATTTTCAATGTTACAACCGCCAAAAATTCTACCAGATTCTGTTAATACAGCAGCTCCAACTTTATAATTTGAATAAGGTGCTAAGGCTTGCGACCTCATTTTAATTGCTCTTTGAATTAACTCATTATCAGACATAAATCAGACCTTATTTGCATGTAAATGAAATTGATTTATTTGTTTTATTTCCAACTTTATCTTTGACGATAATATCGATCAGATGATCTCCTTCATTTATACCTTTTTCAAATTCGTATGTAATTTGTTTTTTAACAGGTTGGTAAGCGCAGAACAATCGATTCCCATTTAGTTTGACAACAAAAGATTTTTCTTTTGGTTCTATTCCAGATATGGAATCCTCAACATCGATAATAATCTTTTTAACATCTTTTCCATCATAAAATCCGCCATTTGCAGGATATGTCTTTAAAATTTTTGGTGGGACTAAATCCTGAATTATAGTCACAGCATGGAATTGCTCTAAATTACCAGTAAGTATATTTTTATCATCATTATTTTTTGTGTCTACATAAGTCCAATTTTCAGATTTTTCATCATAGTAGTAAATACCCATTTTAGTGTGACCGGATAATCGATGATTATATCTAATTCCTAAAAGGTATTCATTTTTCAAAACTCTATCGAATGGTTGTAGTTGATAAACTGCCGATAGATGGTAACCATTTTTTATTGGAGCATGTTTATCAACTTTTTCAATCCATATTGCTGTAGGCGAGTAGACGGTATTTGGCAGTGTTTGAATGGAGCAATTTTTATCTTTTGATATTATAACTGTTTTCATGTTTGGTTCTGCAATGCCCGGCATAAAATTAAACCTAGTTTCTCGAGATAGATCTCCTTTATGTAGTGATATGTCTACATATTTTACATTTTCCAAAATTTTTGGAGTTAACATATCTGATAAAAACACATTTGGTTGAATTTGACTGACAGTGTAAGATTGAAAAATATTATCATTCGATAATTTTAATTTTGCTTCACCTGGAGCGTATTGGTCTATATCAATTTGAAAAAATAATCCGCCTTCAGTGTGAACTATATCCAACTTTGGATTTACATCTAATATTGTTCTTGATGTATTATAATTTGACCAATGAAAAGGCATAGCAATCGATCCTATTTGATTGGTTGCGATAATTTGAAATATTCTATCTTTAGAATTTTCAGATGGTATAGATAGTATAAGGTTTTTCCCTTTTTTTTCAGAATTTAAAATTTTTACTTTTTCATCAGGAAAGCCAAACGGTGTAAAAGCATAAACTGTTGCATCTCTTATTGCAAGTCCTCCTCTAGTAGGGCTTATTTCAATTGAAATTTGGTTATCATCTCTTGCTATTTCCTTTGCATTGATAGACATGGGGAATGTCCCTAGCATTACTCCATTTGCAATAGCGATATTGCCAGCAGCATCAGTAATGATTATTTTTATTTTATGATAACCTGGAGGGAGAGTAATAATGCCATTCTGATCTAATTTGTGAACTGACATCTTTGGATGTTCTGGAAGCCTATATAATTTTTGGTATTCTCCGAGATTTTGTTTTTTCAATTCAAATTGAACAAGCGTTCTAACATTGTTAGTTTGGCTGTAAGGTATTCTATTATAGTTAAGTTCAAAACTAAGCTTGTTGTTTATATACAATTCAGCTTTATAAAATTGATATTTAAATTTTGAACCTTCTCTTTTATCTATAGCTTGTACTGCTAAACCAAAATCTCCAATAACACTAATGGTATCAGCAAATAAATATTCTCCATTTTTAGATCTAAAAAGCGGTATGGTCTGTACTAAAGGACTAGAATTAATAAGTGTACCTTTTGATAATGGGACTAACGCTATCGTTTGCATAATTGGATTTACTTTATCTTTTTTAAGAAATCCATTACTGAGTGGGTCAAGTGCGGCATCTGTTTCATCGCGGACTTCGAAATGTAGATTTGGTCCAAATGCATAGCCAGTTTCGCCTGTGATTCCAATCACATCACCTTTTTTAACTCGAAACTCATTAGGCGAAAAATTTGTGCGTATACTATATTTTTTATTTTTGGCTTGTTGAAGTTTGAGTACTCTTTCCATTATCGGACTGAATTTTTCTAAATGTGAATAAACGTAGGTCTTTCCACTAATTGTTTTATGATATATAGCTTTTCCATATCCAGAATAATTTGTAACTATTCTAGATATATAACCATTTTCAACAGCAAATACTTTATAGCCTGTTACCCCATTAGTTCTTATGTCAAGGCCCATATGGAAATGATCGTCCCTATATTCTCCAAAGTTTGAGGAATATGAGTTTCCGGCATCAGTTGGCCAAATTGGACCTTGAGCAAATAAATTTGCTAAAAACAAGAAAAGGATGGAAGTTGTCTTTGTATGCATATAGTATGAGATGGTTTCAATTTATTTAGATAAAAATAGAGAATCCAACCATAAATAGATTTATTCTTTTAACAATTTATTTTATTTATGTTTATATATAAAATTTATCACACATAAGGAGATCTTAATGAAAAATCTAAAAATAATTTTATTGGCTGCAGTTATTATTTTGCCACAATCAGTTTTTGGAATAGTAGGCTTTGGATTAAATGTACTTCAAGACGGAACCAAATTAGAAGCATCTTCTTATACTGAAGGTAGTGGTCTTTCTGAAGTAACTGTTGAGTCATATGAAATGAATGCTCTACCGGTTGGATTAGGAGGCTATATATTTATTGATCTTTTAGGGTGGACTGTTGAATTAGAGGGAAATTCTGCTTATGGAGAGTATAAATTTTCTTTTAGGAATGTAGTCAACCAGATGGAGGATATCCCATTTGGCTGGGTTAGAGTATCCAGTGCAATGACAGTGAAAAAAAATATTGCTGATTTTTCGATTCCACTTTTAGCCAAAACTGCATTATCTATAGGAGTTGGTGTCAATTCGCACAGTTCTACTCCTCGTGCAAGTGTTTCTATGGTTAGAGACTTGCTTGATACTGATGATTTGACGGCTGGATTTGATCCAAATTCCTTAGAGGATGAATTGATCGATTATTTAAAAGAAAATAAAATTGATAATAGTGGAACTCATTTGCAGTTAGGATTACGATTTAAAATACTAGTAATTGATTCTCATTTGAACTTCAGATATAATATGACTGAGGATGTATACAAGGGAGAAAAGGGTTTTACTGAGGTTCAGTTCAAATTAGGAATGGCATTTTAGTTAGAAGGAAGATTCTCATTCAAGAAAATTGATTTGTTCATTGAAGCAAAAAATCGTTTAAAGAATTCTGGTTCATAAATACCGCCAGATTCTAAAATTTTTCCATCTTGTTCTAGTTCACCGCTAGCGCTAACCCTGACATTAGTGTTATCAGGTCCAGATTCATCAATGTTAATAGTCACTTTATATCTATAAATGCGAGGGCCTTTTGGAGAATTATCTTGATAATAATTATTGACAGTTTTATTACTTGAGTGGGAGGACCTACTGCTTCTTCTCCAGCCAGATGACGAGCTAGAACTTGATGGCCTATCATCGTCATCATCATCGCTATCATCATCTTTATCACCAAAAATTGCACTTAATAAGACAACGAAAAAAACGGCTACCACTGCAACACCAAAAATTTTAACACAAGTTTGAGTTTGCTCTTTCTTAGCCGCTTCTTCGGCGTCTATCTCTTCTTCAAACTTATTATTTTGAGAGGATGGGCCAGGATCAACTCCATCTGAAAATACTTCAGCTTTCTTCTGTTCTGTGGTCCTGCTGGCAGTAATTAAACCAACATCAGAATTAAGTACATCGATTGTATAATCCAGATCTTGTAACGCATTAATGGATGCTTTGAGTGTTTTCTTAGTATCAGCAGCAAAATTTTGAGTTTGTAATGTTCTCGATACAGCTGTTGGTGGTTTATTCTGAGTAAAGACTACATTTGCAGTTACTAAGTAAAACATTAAGGAAAACAAACGAATTTTCCCTTGTATTGTAATTGGGCGGATTAATCGACGCATGCCCTAATATTTTAGGCTTTGATAAGTAAAATCTGATACAAGCTTATCATTATTGTAGGTAATTATTACAGTAAGTGATTTTGATTCAACATCTCTGTTAGAGCTAGATTGCACAGAATTAGTAGTTCCACCAAACAGGAAGGCCCAGAATCCTTTACCTAATTGAGCTTGGCCATATGTGGCTGAAGCATTATTAGAAGATGATTGTGATGAACTTATTTTATCATATGTCCAGACTTCATTGCCGCTTGAGTTTTTTGTTAAAATATTAGGTGAACCCAACACTTCTAGTACCTCTGCTTGGCTCATTCCTTTTTTTATCTGGCTTTGAACCTTGCCTAGAGTAAGCTTATCTTTTTTTTCCACAGGGACTTCAATGATTATTGGATCTGGAGGGGCGCAGTTAAACACTATAAAAATAAAAGAAACTATAAAAATGATATTTTTCATGATGGTTTTCCCTCTCTAGCTTTATATATGATACTTCATTTTATATTAAATTGTTCCAAAAACAAATTAAAACATTTATAACTCATTAGTTAAACAATGTACCGAACCGCCACTAAGTTGGAATTGCGAAACAGGGCAGACTTCTGTTTTTACTCCGAGACTTTCTAGTTTTTTGCCCACAGAAAAATCTGAATAGTGTGATGAACTTATTAGTAAACCAGGAGCACAAAAACTGTTTACTGCTAATGAACCTAGGTAGTCATCTGTGCCGATAGAGTCTTTAGCTGGTATGGTTATAATATGTACGTTTAGCTTGATACTAATTTTTTCAAGATTTTTAAATGAATCTTTTGTAATTAGTTCCTCACAAACGATCATTGCAGATAAAGCACCTTGTTTATCAAAAACGGTTGTGAACACAGTATCTAAATGAAAAGATGGAGTATCAATCAATATAAGTTCATTTGCATTTAGAAACGAAGCTACATACTCAGCACCCGCAATCGTATTTCTATTTATTCCACTAAAAAGTAATTTATCTTTTGGACAAAAATAAAACTCTCCACCTTCAGCAAGAATATTTTTTTTAGTTGGTAATTCTATTAAGTTAAAATTCAATTTTTCAAGCTCATTAGCCACTATTTCAGTTTCAGCTTCTCGCTTTTTTTCTGCAAACTTTAACATTAATACATTACCATTAAGATCACTGATAAAACTGTCTCTCATAAAAACATAGTCATGGCCAAACTTTGACTCTTCTAGGATTTTTGGGAATGGAAATTCAATAACTTCAATTTTATTTTTTTTTAATGTAGCAATAAGGTTTAGGCGTTCTTTTATTAGAAGGTTTTGGTTTGGTACAGTTCCATTTTTCATGAATGGATTATCTTTATACCCTATGATCCCATCAGACCACCATGGTTTTTTCGGTAATGAACTGATTGCGATTTTCATATTATAAATTTTTTATTTCATCTTTTTGAAGCAAATCTTTTATTTTTGCTTTTATTTCATTTCTGGCCATGCGATATGGTTCTAAATCTTCTTCATTATTATTCCAACCATGGAAAGGGTCTTTAATACTCCAATGTATAATAATTTTTCCATCTGGGAAATTAGGGCAGGTATTTTTTGCATTATCACAAACTGTTATTACTATATTAATTTCTTTATTTAGGTATTTATCAATTTTTTCAGACTTTTGTTTTTGTATGTCAATGACCCATTCAGCCATAACTTTAATAGCAGCTGGATGTAATCTTGAAGGATTGCTTCCTGCACTAAAAACCTCAAATTTGTCGTCAGCTTCCTCTCTAAATAGACCTTCAGCGATCTGAGAACGACAACTATTCCCAGTGAAATAAAAATTATTTTATTCCCCATAAAGAGCCATTTTAATCACATATGAAATAAGCATTTTGACCAGACTCTCTATTTAAAATATACATAAGGTCAAATATATTGACATTGGTGTCTGAGTTGATGTCATAATTACTAGAATAATTTTCACTTGATAAAATGTTATCTAAAAGTACTTGCGAATTAATATTTTCAAAGCAGTTGAGATACCATATTCTTCTTATAAGAGTTGAATCAATTACAAATGGATTTGGAATATCATTTTGATAATTAGCAATAGCATATGTCCTTGTTAGTTCAACTTCATCTATAGGATCAAGTTTATGCCATTCAAATAATACGTCTTTTTGTTGATCGAAAAAATTTTGATTAGCTACATTATTATATATTGTATAAAAATAAAACATGCTCCTGGCTATATTGCCTTTAACATCTTCTCTTGGTTCAAACAATTCATTATCATTATCTACCTCGGAATATTCATCAATGAACTGATTTGGGATATTATTTGAATAATAATCTAGCCTCCACCATTTATCAGTTTGATTATCATCTATTTCACCGAATGGTTTATTACCTCTTGAAGAATTAACATTTCCTCGGGTAGGGTATAAATGATGAAGATCACTTTTTTGTGGGGAGCCGCTTGCGCCCATACTCTGTGGCCATGAGTGTTCACAATTCATATTTAATGCATTGGTTTGAGGCCTAGGGTCTTGAGATGGGTCTATAGTAATTGTATAGTTAGTATAAATTCCTTTCAATGTATTATCTTGCCCAAGATCAATGATTGAATACATTACATCTCTAGCATTATTATAGCTAAGTGTGCTATTTGTTTTATAATTTTCAATTAGATAGTTGAAGAGATTTAGCTTTGTATTTCCTGGGCCAATTATTGATTGTGCTGATATAAAACTAATGATGCACCAAAGGGTTAACAGAATTTTATACATTTGTTAAAATTTATCTTTTTAAATGTTAACAAAAAAGGATGCTGTTAGTTTAATATTCCATATCAGGTTAAAAACTATCTTAATGCCTTGTGAGATAATAATTAATTAAATTTATATAATGGATAATTTACAATCTATGCCAATTGCGCAAAATATACAGGACTCTGTTGATTCATTATCTGGATTAACAATAAATGATTTAAATAAATATTTGCCAGCTTTGCTAACGGCTGAAGATTTATCCTTAGACATAGATCATTTAAAAGAAGGCGTTTTTTGGTCAGAAGGGCTCAAAGGCCTCCAAAAACTTCCAAATAACAGTATTGATCTCATTGTTACTGAGCCACCAAAGGAGCCATGGATTAATCTAGAGAGTAGAGGTTCTCAATTCACACTTCAAGAATATTATAGCTGGAATCAAAAATGGATTATTGAAGCTAGAAGAGTTTTGAAAAATACCGGTGGTATATATCTACTCTGTGATTGGACTTATTCCAATATGTATAATGGACTTTTAAATGAAAAATTCATTGTACAGAACAGGATTACATGGCATAATAGGTCTGCAAAAACTAGTAAAAATAATCTGACTTGGAAAAATCAATCTGGGGATATCTGGTTTGCTACAAAAAATGAAGATTTTTTATTTAATAATAATGCAACTAGTTTAAAATCAGAAAGACATTCATTACTTAATGATAGGGAAAAAAAAGCTCAAACTAATTTTTGGTTTGATATACCTAAAGTAACAGATGATAATGCCCGTTTTTCTAACAAACTCTACTCAAAAATATTAGACGCCAGCAGTTTTAAGTTGAATTGGATTTTAGATCCTTTTATGAGAACAGGAGATGTTGGTGTCGCAAGTAAATGTACTGGGAGAAGATTTATTGGTTTTGAAGCAAATAAAGATAAACTATTAATGTCTATGAAAAGAATAGATCAAAATAATGAACGGTAGTTGAAATTGAATTATATAGATAAAATTAAAAAAGATATGTATTCAGCTATGAAAGCTGATCAAAAGGTTAAAGCAAATATCTTACGCTCCTTGCTTGCAGCACTAAAAAAAGTAGAAATAGAAACCAAAAATCCATTAAACGAAGATCAGTTTTTTTCTGTTGTTAAAAAAATGGTTAAACAACTCAAAGAGTCAGTTGAAGTATATAGTAAAGCTGGTAGAGGGGAATTAGCAGAAAAAGAAAAATCTGAATTGGAAATAATCCAAGTATATTTGCCTGAACAATTATCTGAAGAAAAAACCATAGAATTGATTAAAGAAGTTATTTCTGAAATTTCTGCAGAAAGTATTTCAGATATGGGTAAAGTAATGTCTATGGTTATGCAGAAAAGCGGTGGTAAAGTAGACGGTGGAATAGCAAATAGGATAGCTAAAGAATTATTGCAATAGATGAGTTGGTTTTTAGATGGCCTTGCTCTTTTTTATATTTTGTTTAACGGTGTCCTAGGTTTTAATAGGGGGTTAGTGGATGAACTTGGAAGATTAATAGGCTTAGTATTATCTATACTAATTGCAACAAGTAAAACCTCTTTTTTATCCAGTCTTATTTTAAGTTATATAACTGTTCCCCCTTGGCAATCAACTTTTATATCTTTTTGTGTTATCTTTTGTGTTGTTCTACTTTGCGGAAGAGTAGTGACAAGGCTTTTTAAAATAGCGCTTTTATCACGGTCAAACATTTGGATGGATAATATATTAGGTTTTATTTTTGGAAGCCTTAAGGGATACTGTATTATTGCTGTTTTCATATGGGTAATTATTATATTACCTTTAGATAAGTGGACCATGATAATTGAGCAAAATTCAAATATAGTTATAACTACAAATGAATTTAGAGTAGCTATTATTAGTTTTTTTGGCTGGGAGGACCCAGTCAATTTCAGTGAAAATTTTATAAAAAAATTAGTTCAGCCGTAATGCCTCAAATCCCCCAAAACACTATTGACAAAATTAGAGATCAAGCTGATATAGTTGATGTAATATCAAGAGAAGTTGAATTAAAAAGGAAAGGGGTGAATTATTTTGGAATATGTCCCTTCCATGATGAAAACACTCCATCTTTCAGTGTTTCGCAATCGAAACAGATTTATAAATGCTTTGGCGGTTGCGATGCAGGTGGTAATGTTTTTACTTTTATAATGGAGTTTTATAAGCTGACTTTTTTTGAATCCGCTAAATTACTTGCGGATAGATATAATATAATTTTAGACATATCTGATAATTATTCATCTTCAAATGAATATTCATTTCTAAAGGCAGTTCATGAGGATGCGTCTCTTATTTTTCAACAAAACTTATTTTCTGATATAGGTAAAGAACCATTACAATACCTAAAGAAAAGAAATCTAACTGAACAAATTATCAGGAAATTCAGGATAGGTTTTGCTATAGATGGTTGGAGTGGGCTCATAAATAAGATAGGACCTAAATATAATAATGAAACTTCAAAGCTGTTAAAAACAGGACTCTTTAGTAGATCTGAAAAAGGGACAGTTTATGACAGGTTTCGTTCAAGAATAATTTTCCCAATCTCTCATCAATCAGGTGATGTTATAGCTTTTGGAGGAAGAGACTACAATAAAAATGATCAAGCGAAATATTTAAATTCCCCTGAAACGGCTATTTATCAAAAAAGCAATGTCTTATATGGATTAAATGTAACCAAGAGCGCAATTACGAATAGTAATAATAAATACATCATTCTTGTCGAAGGTTACATGGACCTTCTGCAACTTTATCAGGCTGGTATTGAGCCTGTTATTGCAGTTTCAGGAACTTCTTTAACAAAAAATCACGCGGCTATAATTGCAAGATATAATAAACCAGTTGTTATTTTATATGATGGAGATTCTGCTGGTGGGAATGCGGCTATAAGGGCTGGATTCGTCCTTCTTCAAGCAGGAGTAGAAGTATATGTTGTTAGGCCTCCAGGTGAATTAGACCCAGACGATTGGCTTTTAAAAGATGGGCGAGAGGTACTCAATGACAATATTGAAAAGCCTTCAGACTTTATGGAATTCCATATTAACTATTCAAATGCAAAAACCTTTAAGGGAGTACAAAAAAGTAATTATTTACATAATGTTATTGGTGATATTAAAAATATTAATGATTCTATTATAAAAAATGAGCTTATAAAATATCTATCTGAAAAATTGAGAGAAAAAGAAAGTGATTTAATAGAAATTTTAAACCAAAAAAGAAGTTATAAAAAGTCAGAGACTGCAGTTGTAAAAAATAGTGTTTTTAATTTTAAAACAAAATTACATAGGGCTGAACTAGAATTAATTAAAATATTAATAAATTCAAGTTTTGACAAAAGGAAAAAGCTTATTAACAATTTAGGTATTGATTTATTTTCACATGAGTTACTTTCAAAGATTATGAGTAAAATACTAACTGATGAATCCATAGAAAATTCTAAAATCATTGATTACTTTTCGGAAAAAAGTGAACGTGATTTTATATCTGGATTATTAATGGAAGAAAAAGAAATACAAAACCCGGATCAAATAGTTAAAGATTGTTTGTCTACTATACAGTCTGCACCACTAAAAACTAGAATTGATGATCTAAGACTTACGATACAACAAAAAGAGAAAAATGGGGCAGACACTTCTAAAGAATTAAAAGAAGTAATGGAGCTTCAAAAAAAATTATATAATTAGCGTTAATGAGAAATTGGATCTTCATATTAATATTTTCATCATTGCTTGGTAATATGAATGCACATCAAGTGCAACTAGTTACACATCATGAAAAAACAAATGGTGTCTTAATCAGAGTATTAGTTAGTAACGTCCCTGAAGTTGATGACATTGCTGGATGGGTTGGGCAGGAGAATTGGTTCTACCTAACTTTAAATGAAGCAGTATTTGCTGAAAATGTTTTAGAAAACCTCAAAGCAAGCTCCCCAATACTCGAAATTGAAGGTATTCAAAATCAACAGTCTGTACAAATTGGGTTTTTAATGGAGAATTATATTTCTGATTTTGAAATTTTTCATTCCCCCTCTAATAGAGTTTTTCTTATACATCTCTGGCATGAATTAGATGTGGACAACATTGCAGATATCAAAATTTCAGAGAAAAATAATAATAATAAAATATTTTCGATTAGCGATCAAAATTTAAAAGGCATGCCATTTTATGATTCATTTATTGATGCTCGAGAAAAATACGGTCCGGAAAAATATTTTGTATGGTATAACAATTGGTATAGTACAGAAGACAAACTTGACTTTGATGGTAGAGAAAATAAAAAAATTAAAAACGAAGCCGATATATGGGAAAAACATTGGTCAGAAAATTCTTTATCAAAAGAAAATACTACCTATGGTCCTAAGCTACCTCTTAATAGCCAACAGTCTAATAATGCTAATGAGGTGGCCATCGTTAATAAGGAACCAAAAAAACCTGCCAACAAGCCTAAAACGGTAGTCATAAATGAAAATTCTAAAGAAAAGATAAAAAGAATAGAAGAACAAATCTTAAAAAGAAAGAATGCATCTTCCAAAAAAGAAAAAATTATCTCATCAGATAAGAAAGTTGCAGAAAAACAAAAAGTCAAACCAAGGCGTGTTATTAAGAAAAGTTCTGAAGACTTGGCAGCATATGCAATTGAACCTAATCTTAACAATAGGAAAACTTTTCTGAAAATTGGTTGTGATTTGGTTGATGTAAATGTTTACCTTGACGGAAGAAGGGTCGGTAAAACACCGCTTACAAAAAGGCTTCCTGTTTCAGCAGGGTGGCACAGAATAAGGATCGATGTACCCGGAGCAAAAAAGTTTAATAAATCAGGTATCCCAAACCCAGACTTTAGAGATGTTTATGTAACAAAAGGTAGAACTCAGAAAGTAACATTTAAATTTTTAAATGATCAAGAAGAGCCTGGTTAAAATGTTTGAATATTTTATGACTCTATTTCGAGTTTATAAGGTTTACATTTTTTTATCTTTTAATATACTCTTTGGTCAGTTTTCCTCAAATGTTGTTCATGTTGAAATTATATCCGATCCAGAAAAAGTAGAAGCCTCAATTATCTTTGATGAGATTATTGATAGAGATGATGTGTCTGGTTGGATTGATAGAGATAATTATTTTACGTTAAGCTTGTTTAATGTTTCCTTAGGGGGAAATAATTTTTCAGGTAATGATTATAAATATCCTCTTTTATCTGTTGAAGCTGCTGATGCAGGTGGGTCCGTTCAAATAATTTTTAACACGGCTAAAAAAATTGATTCCTATCAACTGATACGGCATGCAAAAGATAAGAACTTATTAGTTATTATAAATTATAGTACAAAAGATGAAGTTTCGAAAGAGCAAGGAGAGCTTGTTAAATCTTTTATTGTTGAGGAGCTTCCTGATACATTTGATGTAATGAAAGATCGGTGGAGGCATCCGATAAATTGGAAAGAGGCTAGAGAACGGTCGAGTATCAGAATTTTATGCGATACCAAAAATCTTCCTATATATGTAGATAATCAATTTGTGGGTAAAACTCCTCTAGATTTTGCTGTAGATGTCCTACCTGGCTGGCATCAAGTTGGCTATTTCCCAACAGACCCTGCGTTAAATCCTGAACCTCGTTCCCCAAAAGAGAAAATGATGGATAATATTCTTAGGATGGGGATTTTAGATGTATATGTAGAGGAGGGAAAGGAGCAGGAAATAGTACTCAATTATCAAAACTTGGATCAGGATGTATTAGCATTTCAAAAAAGTATTACTGCTGGGAGTTGGGTCGGGTTCAGTTTATTTTTCTTATTAATAATGCTTATTAGTTGGGGTGTGTAGTTTAGATAAAAAATATTTTTTAAGAGTAATAGTTGTTTTCTTCACCTTTTTTATAAACAACTATGCTTATACTCAAGCTACTAAAGAAAAAAAAATATCAAAGCCAAAGTCTGGGACTAAACGTGCTTATTATGGATATTGGAATCCTTATAGACGTAAAGCAGATTTAAAAAACAGCCGCGATTTTTTTATTTCAAATTCTTACTTCGAAGTTTCTAGAAACGCTAAAGGCAAAATAAAGACAGTAGTAAAATATAATTCAAACAACGAGAAAGTTGATTCTTGGCATATTAAATGGAACAGGAGTGGTACAAGATCAGAATATAATGTAAAGTTTCATCAAAAAGGTAATATTACAAGATTAGATAGCTTATTGTTTTCTCATAAGCTTAGTGAGGTTAAACCTGGATGGTATGCAAAGGTAAGAAGTAAAAAAGATGGGAGGCCTTTGCGTTATGATATATACGATGAAAATGGTATCAGACTTTACTTTTATAGATTTCATTACGCCCAAAGATCTGATTCCATACTCACAATGGAGACGATACAATCATCATATTTCCGCTCTGATAGCACCTTAGTTGGGAGGCATATATTGTTTATGGAAAATGGAGAATGGCTTAGAGAGATTCATTTTAAAGATGCAAAAAATGAGTTAGAAAGTGTAACAAGGTTTGAAGTGTCTTTACCAAAGGAAGAGACAATCATAACAAGATTAGATAAAAATGGTAAAGAAATTGCAAGTAGGATAATGCAATTATCATATCCTGATAAATATTCATATAGATTTGAGTGGATGCCTGATACCGTGCTCATTGTCGAAAATATTGAAATAAAAGAGGACACTACAATTACATTTATTAGTCCTGTGTTAGCTAGTGTATGGTACGGTGCGCCGTTAATAGGTAGTGCAGCTTTAGATGTGAATTCATCAAACTCTACTTATGGTTTTTTCTTTGCTCCTAGAGGAAATATGATTGTAAGAGGTAAAAAATATAGCTTAGGGATGGAGGTTGTGTCATACTATATACCAATTCAAGATTCTACGGAATCTATCAATGGGATTGGTGCATTTGCAGCTGCTCAATATGATTTAAATAAAAATTTTGAATGGATCCCTCAAAATGTAGAAGCAGCATTAAGGATGGGTGGAGGAATGCTCTCATCCGGATTTGGTTTGTCTTTCAGTGCTTCGTTAGGATATCATTTTATACCGAGTAGAATATATTTAGGACTTTATTCTCAAGCAGTTGTTGCATTTGATGAATCGGGTACTGGTAAAGCTACTGGATGGGGGAGTCTAGGGATCTCGCTAGGGGCTAATGTAGGAGATATTAACCCCGATCTACTTAAACCATATAAAGATAAACTTGATGAAGAGGCTATATTTTTTAATTTAATTAAAGAAATTATTACGAAATCTGATCTAATTTTTGAAAAAGATTATCCTTTAAGTATTGATACATTAATTACAGAGTATTTTTTAGATCCTAAACCATTTGATGCAATTAAAATAAGAACGCCATTTTCCATAAACATAGGTAATTCAAAAATAAAATTTTTATTATCCTATTTAAATTATGCTTTTCAGCCGAAAGATATTAGTGATCCAATTTTTGGTAGCCACGCATATTTTTTTGGTACTGAATTCAATTTGGATAGATTTTTATCTTTTGGAGGAAATAATCTCCGTAAGAGCTTTGAGTTTAGCGTGGGTTCTTTTCATAGCGGATTTGGTTTATCAACAGGTGTTGGATTTAGTTATAAGTTTAAAACTTTACCAATCAACTTAAATACATATGGAAAATTTTATGGTTTACCTAGTGAAGAAATTTTTACAGGATGGTTTAGTTTCGGGTTTGGGCTTGGTTTAGAATTAGATAAATTTTTACTTAATTCAGAATCAAATGGTGATAATTAAAATAATAATAATAAAAAAGGGTTTATAATGAAATTAGTATTATTAAGGCATGGTGAGAGCAAATGGAATCTTGAGAATAAATTTACTGGATGGAAAGATGTGGAATTAACAGAAAAAGGTGAAAAGGAAGCTAAAAATGCTGGAGAGCTAATTAAAAATGAAAAATTCAATGTTGACATAGTTTACACTTCGGTGCTTAAAAGAGCGGTAAATACTATGAAAATTTGCTTAGCTAATATTAATGATAGTGAGCCTGAAATATTCCACGATTGGAGATTAAATGAGCGCCATTATGGGGCATTACAGGGCCTAGATAAAGCTGAAACAGCAAAAAAATATGGAGATGAGCAAGTACTGATTTGGAGGCGAAGCTATGATATTAGACCTCCTGAGCTAGATCAAAATGATGAAAGGCATCCTAAGTTTGATAAAAAATATAAAGATCTTGACAGTGAGGTGTTACCTTCAAGCGAGTGTTTAAAAGACACTGTTAAACGTTTTTTACCTTATTGGGATAAATCAATTAGCCCAAACGTAAAAAATGGTAAAAACGTTTTAATAGTAGCTCATGGAAATTCGCTTAGGGCTTTAGTGAAACATTTAGATAATATTTCTGACGATGAAATTTTAAGTTTAAATATTCCAACAGGGACGCCTTTGGTATACGAACTAGATAAGGATCTTAATCCTGTAAGGAGCTATTATTTAGGTAACCAGGATGAGATTAATGCTAGGATAAAATCAGTTGCTAGCCAAGGGAAATCAAAATAGATAGTTATTTTTAAAATTATTTATTCGGTAAAAAGGCTAGCAGTGTATATGGTTTAGGGTACTTATCCGTAGCTATAAGAAAACCTTCATTTCCATATCTAGCTAAAGCTTCCCATTTTCTGGATATTTTTTCACCTTCAAGCTCAATTTCTATGGGCGCTGATTTTGTTAGTGAAACTCTTCCATTTTTAATTTCATACTCAATTAATCTTTCAACCCTGTTTGACCCGCTATGAGATGGACCATTTCCATATTTTGAGGCAAGAATATCATTACTAGGTTTAAGGACTTTACGGTCACCTGGGAAAAAATAATTTATTACCCAAAATTTATTATTTTTATCAATTCTAGTCGCATCTGCAATTCTATAATTAATTGATGATAATGGATACTTCATTATATCATTTCCTGATGAATTTATAGATAAAGCATATGGAGATTTTATTAAGCTATCTCCATTGGCTTCAAAAAGAGCAATAACCCTATCTTTATCTATAACTAACGATTCATAAGACATATTATCAACATATGTTGGAACATCGATAACAGTTAAATTTTGTTCAGGCACTGTTATCTCTAAGGTTTTTTCATCAATATGCCCTCGAGCTAAAAGACAGCTCATGCTATCTGTAAATTTTATTTCAATTGTTAAATAGACTTCATAACCCCTAAATGCAATACCCTCAAATGAATCAAATCCAGGGACTAATTCTTTATAATTTGGTGTATTTAATTTTATTTGCTCTGGGAAGATAGTTGTTGTGTCATTGCCATTTATACGTGAATCTAATTCAGCTTTTTTTATTGTAAAAACATAACCATTAAGGTTTTCAGGGAGCAATATAAGATTATCATTATACCAATCCATTCCTGATACTTCCTCATCACTATTTTTCATTGGTCCGCCAATTTTAAGTAATGTAGGGGTTCTTTCTACAGTTTGTTCAGTTGAGCAGGAAAGCATCAGAGCAACTAAAAATAACAAGGATATTTTCATTTTAATCATCTTTATTTTATCATTTTTCATTAGTTATCTTTCTGATTTTCGCATAAAGTACGTAAAAATTCAAAAGAATAAATACCAGCGTGATGGCCATCCTGCCAGAATGGCCTTAATGCATAATAGCCTACGGGTTGTATACCTTTTAATAAGAAACTTTCTTTTGAGTTTGCTTTTATAGTACCTTTATAGATATTACCAAAAACGTCTTTTTCTCCTTCGCAATTAGCACAGGGGCATTTTTCTCTTAGCGTCCTTAGTGGAATGTAACTTTCAAATCCATCTTCCCACTTAAATATTAACAAGTCATTAACTTGTTCATAATCGATTAAATTTGTTTTGTGCTGACTCATGATCTAACTTTATTTGAGATAGGTTATCTTTTGAGTTTCTGAACCATTTTTGTGATTAATATTAACAAAATAAATACCGCTTGGAATTTTTTGATCAGAGAATGTTACGATATGGTTTCCAGAATTAAAATATTGATCTGACAGGACGTTAATTATTTTACCATTTAAATCTATAATTGAAATTTTAACATTCTGTCCTTCAGCTAATGAGAATGGAATTTTTATTTGTGGATTAAATGGGTTTGGATAACTGTTGTGTAGAACAAAAACTTCTGGGATAGAACTATTATCTACATCAAGTGCCCAACCCCCATCAATAGTTAAATTCCATGGACCATTAGAAGATTCAACGCCCTCAAACCCACCAAGGGTGTAGACATCCCAAACAATATCAAGATGAGTTACCTCTGAATCTAACATATAATCTAAGAACTCTTGATGTTCAAGAAATATGTAAGAACTAGTTAGAGTAGTGTCTAATGTATCACCTGTGTTTTCAACGAATAACTCAAGTATATAATCTACTGAATTATTTCCAGGGTCTGTGCTACTTGTCCAGAAAATTCCTGTTTGGCTGTCAGCGTTATCTCCATCAATAGTTAAAACTGTTTCATTAGCAGGACCAATAAGCGTTACTGGGTTTGGTAAATTTCCTGTATTAACTGGGACGAAATTAAAATTTCCATTATTAATATTTGTAAAAGAAAATAATGGTTTCCACATGGTCAAATTGAAATTTCCAATTGCTGTCCCATCCACTATACTACTTATTTCAATGTACCCTTGAGTTGCTATGTAAGAATCACTTAGCAAATTCTCAACAAAAAATGAAGATAATGAATCTAAAGATAAAGAGTCACTGATTGTGGAAGTGTCTGAAAAAAAGGTTAACCATTGATTTGTAAAATTAGAATCAAGACCTGGAATGAAGACAGATAGTGTAGATAAGTTTAATGGATCGTCAACTAGATCAGCAATATCTGCTATACTTATATCCCATGACCAAATCCTAGGCTGTATGGGGTATGTTGAATCTTGTAAAATTGTTAAAAATAGATCAAAAACATTTTCATCTCTGGGTGTGATACCCATCATTAAAAAAGACGATGAATCGTTAAGAGTTAAATTTAGAGCTCCTCCAAAGCTTGATGTGTCTTCAATTAATGATGAAAATGAACCTGTTTCTGATCCGCTGTAAGAAAAATCTAGAGATCCTTGATAAAGTGTCTGAGATAATAAAACACTGGTAAACAAAGAAATGAAAAATTTCATTTCAGATAATACAATTAGTCATTTTTCTTAAGCGAGAGTAAAATCGAAGCACCGATATTTCCAAATCCAGTTAAAGCATCTGCAGGCGAGGGAATCATATATCCATTACCAAAAAACCTAACCCCAAGTGGAGAGTCTTCAAACCAATAGTCTAATGTTCCGCCAACAACTACACCTAAACCACCATCATAATTTTCATCCCATCCTAACGAATATGTAATTCCTGCCTCTATACTAGGATGAACATTATCTCCAAAGAAGTTTAGTATAGGTTGTAAATCTGTTTTTACTAGGCCACCTATTGTTATTGATTTAATTTTTTTAGAATCATCATTTCCCCCAAATTCTTTATCAAATCCAAAAGTAATTAATCTGCCTCCCACAGACATATTTACAGGACCAATAGGGAAATAAGGTAATGAGAAATCAAATCCTAAATTTGGAAGTGAGCTAGGATTCTTATCATCTTCTAATAGTAGGCTTGGCCTGAAGTACGCAGGCATACCATAAAAAGTAGAGACTGAAAAATAATTTAGATTACCAAGATCATAATCAGCATATTCTTCAACTTCGGATGAAGAAAAATCTTCTTTTTCATCTCTTTGAATAATTGAAAATTTCCCATCGAGATATGTTTGTTTTGCGATACCATCTTGAATAATTATGATTCCGTTATCAAGTTCAAAATTATCTATGTCAACAACAGGTATTTTTTCTGGCATTACTAAGCCTTCAGGAGTTATAAAAACATGTCTTACATCAGATGAGGATAGTTCGCCATTAAGAGTAGTGCCATCGTAAAAAGTAATAGTCCCATTAATTGAAAATGCAAGATTAACTATTAAGACGGATAAATATATTTTTTTCATAACTACCTCAATTTAGTTTATTTATTTATGTGGGCCCACAGGGACTCGAACCCCGAACCAACGGATTATGAGTCCGCTGCTCTAACCAATTGAGCTATGGGCCCAAAACTAAAGGAACAGAAATTATGTATTTGAGAGTAATTTCTGAACTATTATAATTGTTTAATTTAAACTTACTTTAATTACTAAATATGGTTAAAAACAAAGTGCATAATAAAAATATTAGAAAAGATAATATTTTTCAAGTGCATGGCTATAACAATTGTCTCCCTCTGCTAAAAAAAAGTCAATATGAAATTATTAGGATAGATATATTAGATCAGAAAAAAGATTATTTTGCTAGCACGGTAGATTTTCAAAAATATTCTCATTGTCTTCGTTTGCTAAATAAAAATGATTTTTATAATAAACATGAAAGCATTAGATCTCAAGGCATTGTAGTTCAATTTAAGGGTCCAATTATCAAAGAGATAAGAAATTATAAGGCCGTAAACTCAAATTCATGTCTTTTAATTCTAGATAATATAGAAGATCCTCAAAATGTTGGTCAAATTATAAGAACAGCTGAATGTGCTGGAATAAATGGGATAGTATTTCCATCTCATAACTCTTTTAAAGTATCAAACACAATTATTAATGTTAGTCAGGGCGCGTTTCTTAATATGCCCCTTTATGAAGTGACAAATATATCAACTACAATTTTAGATTTGAAAAAGAATGATCATTGGGTCATTGGAATTGAAAATAGTATAGAAGCTAAGTTATGGTCTCAATTAGACTATACTGGTCATATCGCTATCGTTGTTGGCAGTGAAGGCAAAGGTATTCGTAAAAAAGTAATTGAACACTGTGATTTTTTAGGTAACATACCTATGCAAGGTGATGTGAATTCATTAAATGTTTCAGCTGCTGTATCAGCAATACTTTTTGAACGCCTTAGGCAAATTAAATTTAAAGGATGAGGATTTTTAATGGCTTCTACTCATGATTACATAGCTGATAAACGTAACAAAGATATTCAAATATATATAAATGGTGAATTCTTTCATCGATCAGATGCAAAAGTTTCAGTGTTTGATAGTGGCTTTCTTTTAGGAGATGGAGTTTGGGAAGGAATTAGGCTACACAAAAATAGGCTCATTCATTTTGATCAACATATCAACCGCTTGTATGCTGGCGCAGATGCAATAGCAATGAAAATTCAATTAAATAAAAATGAACTTAAATATGCTGTTAGGCTAACACTAGAAAAGAATGCAATGCATTCTGATACTCATATTAGATTAATTGTATCCAGAGGTATAAAAAGTACTCCCTATCAGCATCCAAAAGTAACAGTTGGAGATCCTACTATTGTAATCATTCCCGAATATAAAAAGCCAAATAGCAAGGTTTTTGATATTGGCATACGGTTAGCTTCAGTAAAAACAAAAAGAGATAACATGGTACAAGATCCTAAAATTAATTCATTGAGTAAAATGAATTGTATTAGTGCATGTATTGAAGCAGACAGATTAGGTGTGGATGAAGGACTAATGTTTGATCCAAATGGTTTTGTTTCTACGTGTAATTCAACAAATTTTTTCATCGTAAAAAAAGATGAGGTATGGACTTCAACAGGAGAATTTTGTTTAAATGGCGTAACCAGAGGATCTGTAATCAAGCTCTGTAAGATTAATAATATTATAGTATTTGAAAAAGATTTTTCAATAGATGATGTGTACATTGCTGATGAAGCATTTGTGACAGGTACTTTTTCAGGAATAATACCTGTCGTTGAAATTGATGGGCACAAATTTAATGTCGGCTCTTTAACAAAAAGGTTATCTGCTATTTATAAAGAAGATATTGAAAATTAATTATAAATGTGAATTATAAAAATATTACAAGAATAGCAATGTGGTCTGGTCCTAGAAATATTTCTACAGCTATGATGAGATCCTTTGAAAACCGGGAAGATACATTAGTGATTGATGAGCCCTTTTATGCCTATTATTTAAACAAAACTGGTTTAAATCATCCTCTTAGAGAAAAAGTAATAGCATCTCAAAGTATAAATTGGGATGAAATTGTCTCTCAATTAAATGGAGAGATACCAAAAGAGAAGACAATTTTTTATCAAAAACATATGGTCCATCATATTTTGTCTTTTGATAAAATTGGTTGGGTAAAAAATTTTAAAAATTGTTTGCTAATTAGACATCCTAAACAAGTTATAGTTAGCTATTCTAAAAAAAGTAAGATTAATAGCATTAACGATTTAGGATTTGTTAAGCAAGTTGAGTTGTTTGAGCAAATAAAAAACCTAACTGGCTCGTATCCTGCGGTGATCGACTCAAAAGATATTTTATTAGATCCTAAATTATACTTATCAAAATTGTGTAATTATTTTGATATTAGCTTTTCAGAAGACATGTTAAGCTGGCCAATTGGTCAGAGGACGAGTGATGGAATATGGGGTAGTCATTGGTACAAAAATGTTATTAATTCAAATGGCTTTATACCATACAAAGAACCAGAGGAGAGCATTCATCAAGAGGATATGCAGTTCTATCAAGATTCAATTGAACATTATAATTACTTAAGCTCCTACAAATTATAAATGAACTCATTTAGTTTTTTATTTATTCGTGCTAACTTATGCATCGAAATCGTTACGTAATTTCGATGCTAAAATAGTTCTCAGGGATTAAGACCATCAAAAAAATATTATTTGTTAGTGCTTTATTAGTCATTTTTACTTCATGCGCCTCTATTTTCAATAAAAAGAACGTGGAGTATAAGCCTGTACAGTATGCCAAAAATGATTACAGAGTATTAAAAAAAGAAAATCGTTATACTGGTACTTTTATGATTCGTCAAAAATCCAATGGTTTTTTCATTCCTGATGAAAAAATCTCTGTTGATATGGACATTGTCATTTCCTCCTTAAAGGTACCTTATTTGAGGGTCTCATACTATGGTACTGAGCAGCTTTCTATACCTGATGGGCAAACTCTATCATTTATATTAGATGACGAAGAGATAAAACTTAGCTCAAAAAGAGAATCAAATAGATTAAAAAAAGGTAATGAAGCCGTAGAGGTATTATCATATTTAGTGACTAGAGGACAAATGAAAAAAATATCAAACGGTCTTAGGCTAAAATGCACTTTACACAATTATACATTTCCAGTGCCAAATCAAATGAAACAGAATTGGGATAGTTTCATTGATGAATATTGGCAGTAATTAATTTTTTATCGGTTTTAGTCTTATTATTCTTCCAGGGTCTTCAATCGCTACATAAATAAATCCATCAGGTCCAGTTTCAACATCTCTCACTCTACTACCTGTAGAAAAAATTAATTCTTGTTCGATTACTTTACCACTTTCTATTTCAAGTCTATATAGATTTTCAAATTTAAGTGAAGTAACAAATAAATTATTATGCCAGTTGGTAAAAATATTATTATCATAAAAGTCTATTCCGCAAACAGCAATAGATGGTGTCCAATGAGTAATTGGTTGCTCCATTCCTTCTTTATGGGTGTATTTTGTAATTTTAGTTCCGATGTAGTTAATCCCATAAGTGATTTCTGGCCAGCCATAATTCTTACCTTTTTCTATTATATTCAGCTCGTCACCACCTCTAGGTCCATGCTCTGCTGAAAAAATACTAGATGTTTTTTTATCTATGACTAGACCTTGGGGATTTCTATTGCCATAAGTCCAAATTGATTTTTGAGCACCTGGTTTATTAACAAATGGATTATCCTCTGGGATTGAGCCATCATCATTTAATCTATGAATCTTGCCATTAGGAGTAGTTAATAATTGTGCTTGGTTTCTATTACCTCTATCTCCAATTGAGAAATACAAATGATTATTATTATCAAAGGCCAATCTTGAGCCGTAATGCACATTACTTTTTGTATAAAATTTATCATCTGCTTTATAAATGGTTTGAACGTTCATCAATTTATCGTTTTTTAGTTCAGCCCGTACGATTGAAGTGAATGATTTATTTTTATCTTCAAATAAAAAATCTGAAAAACAAATATATACAAGATTATTATCTATGAAATTTGGATGGATTTGAACATCAAGTAAACCACCTTGTCCTTTATATTTTACTTTAGGAACTCCTGAAATTTTCTTTTTACTTTTTCCATCCTTTTTTATTTGCCACAATGTGCCATTGCGGTCACTTACTAAAAGATCTTCATTAGGGAGAAAACACATCCCCCATGGTATTTCAAATCCGTCAATAAAGTTTTCGACAATAAAAGATTCCTTATCTGTTTTTTCGACCGAAGTATCCCAACCATATGACTCATCAGCTTTTGTACTACATGAAAAAAGAAATAATAATATTGGTATGAGCATAATATTATTAATCAATTAGTGATCCACATTTAAAACAAAATTTAGAATTAATATCTAATTCATCTGAATCACAAACAGTACAAGAAATAGTGTCTTTTTGATCCTTTTTAGCCAATGATAGCTCAGAGGTTATAATACCCGTTGGTACAGCTAGCATACTATAACCAATTAACATTATAAAGGATGATACCGCTTGCCCCAAGGGTGTTATTGGGACAATGTCACCATACCCAACAGTTGTCATTGTTACAATCGCCCAATATATACTTAATGGTATGTTAGTATATCCAGATTTTTCTCCTTCAATTAGGTACATTAAAGATCCTAAAACGATAACAATATTTAATACCGCAAACATGAATATAAATATTTTCCTTTTACTTGCGACTAATGCAACTATCAAAAGATTAGCTTCACCTATATATTTAACTAATTTTAATATTCTAAAAATTCTTAGTACCCTTAAAATTCTAATCACAGATAAAACTTGGGTACCTGGGAAAAATAAACTTAGATATGTAGGTAAAATTGAAAGAAAATCTATAATACCATAGAAACTAAAAATATAACTTATTGGCCTTCTTATACATATCGCTCTTAATAAGTATTCTATTGAAAATAAAATTGTGAATACCCATTCAGCAATGTAAAGGTAGGTGCCATAGTTTTCATTATATTCTGAAACACTGTCTAGAAGTACTGTTACTATACTTAATATGATGGCAACAATTAATACTTCATCAAATAGTTTCCCAGTTTGAGTATCTGTGCCAAAAATAATTGATTTTATTTTTTTTCTCATCTTGAACACTTTATTTCGGCATAAAACTTAATATTTTTTTAATAAATGAATTTGTAAGATAATTAATCTTTTTTATAATAAATCTTTTATCATTTCACTATTGGTTTGGTGAATATGTTATGTGTATCAGAGCATTTGCGTAAATAGTTATATTTTAGTACACAATTATATATATTTATAAATGAACTAAAAGGTAATTATAATGGCAACTTTGATTTTAAGGAAAACATACAGTGCAATGATGGAAGAAATGGAAGCTTTAGATAAGCGGAAGAGAGAGACATCAGAAAAAATTAGAGAGGCAGCTAGTCATGGTGATCTTAAAGAAAATGGCGAGTATCATGCGGCGAGAGAAGAGCAGAGTTTAATCATATATAAAAAACAGCTTATGCAATCTCATTCTCCATTTCAAATAATTGAAGATGTAGATGTAGATACGAAAGAAGTGGGCTTTGGGAATAAAGTATTGATATTAGAAGATGGTAAAGATAAAGCTGAAGATTATTATATTCTTGGTCCAATTGAACTTGATTTAGATTTGTATCCATTAGTTGTAACTTATCATTCTCCATTTGGACAAGCTTTGATTGGCAAGAAAGTAAATGAAGATTTTACATTAGACATTCGTGGCAAAGAAATTAAGTTCACTGTTATTGCTATAGAGAAAATAGCATCAGAATAGGTTCATTTTTTAAATGTAAATGTAGAGGGAGGAATCATCTCTCCATTGTATTGAGTAGGTTCAATGAGCCATCTTCCCTCTATTTAAAATTATTTTATTATTTTAATAGAATCAATTTTTTAGTTTTTATGAATTCACCTGCCTGAATCGTATAGATGTACATTCCAGCCGATACTGATTGTCCCAAATTATTTGTAGCGTCCCAAAGTGCAAACTTTCGCCCTTTTTTTTGTACTTTATTAATTAAAGAAACTACTTCGCGCCCCATAATATCATATATTTTTAGTGAAACGAATTCAGCCTTTGGAAGCTCATAATCAATCCTAGTAATTGGATTAAATGGATTAGGGTAGTTTTGATCTAAGCTAAAAACTAAAGGCGTAATTTGATCACCAATTTTTACAGACACATCTTCAACAGTTAAGCTAATGTCTATAGTATCTGTATCAGAAGTATTATTATTGAGTACTACAATTTTTGATTCATATAAACCGTACCCTAGATCATTTGTATTTATTGAAATATCTGCTAATTCTGTTTCTAAGTAATGCACGTATCCAGAATCATTAGAAGAAATCCACTTTGGTATCGCATTAAAACTAATTTCATCTAAAGCCACGCCAGAAGCCCAATTACCATTGTCATTAGATCGAAATGCTATGTCAATAGTTTGACCTGCATAGGAATCTAAATTTATTTTTTCTATCAACCATTCTTCCACGTTGCCATCATAAATATCTAATGATAAAAGTTCTATAGAATTTTCCCAATTATCTAATGATGCTAAGACTTGAAATTCTTGACTATAATTACCAGTAAAAAATCTTAAAAATGATAAAGTAATGTACGCATTAGGTAATTGTATGGGTCCTGTAAATAACATATCATTCGATCCATCACCGTTACAAAGGTCATCATTTGTAGCAATATAATAGTCATTACCAGCTGGAATAGGAAAGTAGGCACTACTCGCATCTTGCGCGATAAACCATCCAGGGTTATCACATTCCGCATTTGTAGTTGTAGACCAATTTGATGGCAATAATCCATTTTCAAAATCAATGTATAATTCGCGATTTTCTGCTACAGATGTCTTATAACTAAGTACCGATGCTTCTTCACCATCATTAGTGATGCCAATAGATATTGTTGAAAGACTATCAATAGGTAGTGATAATTCGACTACTTCATCAGAAATCAACATAGAAGGAATGTTATTATTTTGAATATTTATTATCCCATTATTTATATCAAAAAATATATTATTGTTAGCTCGAACCATAATCCTAGCAGAATTTGTAGGAATAGTTGGCGGTACGATGAAAGTGTATGAACCATTATTCAGAATAGAATCTCCGATAATGAAATCAAAATTTTCACTATTAAAAAATGAAATTAGTATATTAACCGTTTGGCAATTTACGCCATCAGGATTATCTGTATTGGCTACATCCCATGTTATAGTCTGTTCTGAACCCACCTCCCAAGTAGTTGAGTCTGTTTGTGAAGTAACTCTAAAAGGACCCGCTGTACCATCAACAAAAAATTTTAGATTTTTATGGTTTAATGACCCAGAGTATGGGTCATTAGTTCTAACAACTAGTCGCATG
This sequence comes from bacterium, assembly GCA_004321745.1. GTDB lineage: Bacteria > Fidelibacterota > Marinisomatia > Marinisomatales > UBA1611 > TMED80. The sequence continues at coordinate 65,525 of SGYO01000008.1, forward strand.
TTCATCTCTCTAGTTGCAAAGGGCAATTTCTCTACAATCTGGTTTATTCCAGTATAATAGTTCATACCATATTTTTCATACTCGTTATTCAATAATAAATCCATTTCTGGAAAATATCGTTTATATCCTCTTGGGTTGGGACTAACTGGAATAGATAGTGAACCTTGATTTGGCAAGAGAAAGTTTTCTGCTTCGGGATCTGCTGAATAAAGTTCATCAGCAGTATCATTAGATTCCCAATTATACGTATAATTTTCTTTGATTGGATCACTACTTCCTTCAAGAACATATGGTGTCTCAATAGGTATTGTAAACCCCTCTTCTGGTAATAGTACTTCTGGAATGGTATTATTCATTTGTTCCGTAATATAGCCATTATGGTAATACCAATTCCCATACGGGCCTACGGTCTCTTGATAGTTTAATGCCCATTCAGTACTATGAGTTGAAAACATATTACCTGTCTGATTCACACTATGCACCATAATTGTTCCACCAATAGATGTTCTTATACCATTTTCTCCACAAAAATTATGAGGGGAACCAAAATTATGCATTACCTCATGGCTAAAAACAGCCATACTAGGAACCTGAGCAGAGGTAGGCCCTGGACAATACGCTAAACCTCCAGGATATCCAGTATCAAACAAAGCTCCATAATCCCACAATCTTTCTTCATCATTTGAATCCCAACCACCACTACCTATTCTAGCATCTAATACTGAATCTACAACACTTAGTTCACAACCGAGAGTTGCCCAACCATCTCCACAATCTTGGTTAAATACATCTGGTGCGGGATTATCATTAGTAAAAATTAATTCATCATTATTTTCGATAATCTGCAATTGAAAAGAAACATCCCTTACGTAAAGTGAATTAACATATGCAACAGAACCTACTAGCCATGTTAATCCACCTTCAATTGTTCCATCGGCAGCATCATTGGTTACAGTCTCCGTTACCATCGCAGCAAACCGATAAGTTACTAGCTCTGTACCTGCGGGATAACAGGGATCATCTGTACCCATGCACTCTGGGAATTCTCTATTTGCTTCTAGTACACTACTTTTCGTTTTGCAAAAAGTATCTTCATTTCTAATAGTCTCATTGTATACCACAATCCCATTAACTCTATCTTGCAGATTAAATGATTTAAAATGAGATGGTTTTAGATTGGAGTCTATAGATCCAATTATTTTATCTCCGTTCAATACAACTGTCGCTCTATGAGTGGCATTTTCAAGTCCTATGCCAACATAGGTTTTAATATTTGGATATTTTTTTGCTAAGTCATCGTGAATTAATGTATTCTGATAAAACCTAAAAGAAATTTTCGTTCCTTCAGATGTTGGCATAAATAAAACTATATCAGATAGTTTCCTTTCAGAAGTGTTGGGTGCTAGAAGAAGTCTATTCTTAAAATCATCCAGGTTTAATTCAAAAACTGAACCATTATTTATTTTTTCCTTATAGTACCAAAAATCAGTATGATGATTTTTACCAAAAATATGCGATGTAAATTGAAAAAATAAAATTAAAAATAACGTAGTTTTACATTTGATAAGTTTCACAGCTGGTCCTTTGAATTAAATGTTTAAAAAGATTTTATCTTTGAGTGTTTGTTAAAAACTACAATAAATGAAAAAGAACACTAATAAAATTTAGTTACAGTACTTTGGGTTTTTCTAGCCAAGATTGATTAATCTTAATAATAATAAAATTAAAATATTTTTAGTTATTATCATTTAAGGGAGTACAATGGAAAATTTTACATCAAATAAAGTTGGAATATGGTTTGACTTTAAAATTCAACCAGAAAACGAATGGATGAAGTTTTTTGATAAACTTGAAAATGCAAATATTAGTGAATGTTTTATAAATGCTAATGCTAATCAATTAGACTATTTAATTTCTTTAACCAAGAATTATAATTTTAATATTCATGGATGGATATGGACCTTGAATAGACCATATGATGAAAAATGCTCTAAAAATCTAGATTGGTATTCTGTTAATAAAATTGGACAGAGCAGCTATGAATATCGCCCTTACGTTGATTATTACCAGTGGCTTAGTCCTTTTAGTGAAGGTGCAAGGGATTATATTAAAGGCAATATATCAAAAATTGCTTCTGTTGATGGCTTATCATCTGTACACCTTGATTATGTAAGATATTGTGATGTTTTTCTTCCAAAAAATCTTCAAAAATATTACAGTATAAATCAGACTCATGAATTCCCAGAATATGATTTTGGGTACCACATAAATGGCAGAAAAAGTTTTAAAGATATGTATGGAGTTGACCCAATTAACATTGATGATGCAGAACTATCAAATGAGTGGAAGCAGTTTAGATGCAATGCTGTAAGCAGTTTAGTTAAAGAATTAAAAGCGATTGCAAAAAATAAAAATAAAAAGATTTCTGCAGCAGTTTTTCCTTATCCCGAAATGTCTAGAGAAATGGTTCGTCAAGATTGGTCTTCTTGGGATTTAGATATTGTTTGCCCGATGAATTATCATCACTTTTATGATAGAGATATTGATTGGATATCTGATAGTGTTTCAAAAGGTGTTAAATATAAAAAATCAGATGGAATGTATTTATCTGGATTATTTTTAGGAGCATTATCTCCATTAAAATTAGAGGAAGCAATTAATTTATGTTTAAAAAGCGGCGCTAATGGAGTTTGCCTATTTAACGATGAGTGTTTAAAAGAAGAGCATATTAAAGTAATAAAATCTTTTAGATTATGATTGTATCTCTTTACCTAATCTTTTTATGTATTTTACATTAAAATATATAGATCAATGTACAAATAGATAGGATATAGAACAGATTATCAATATGAATGAATTAATAGTATACTATTATTAAATGTAAAAAAATAGATGAGATGGAGATTACTAATGCTTAAAAATAAAGCCTATTATATATTGGTGTTTTTGTCCATGGTGCTTTATTCTTTTAGTGCCATTTGCTATGAATCCTATTTTTGGCTTATAGGTTCTTTATGGTATGTTTATCATTTATGGAAGTGGTATCCTATATGGAATTAATACAAATAACTATCTCCGTGCTTTATTGGTTGGTGGGGTCTAATTAGGTTGAGATTATCAAATTGGATTTATAAGCGTGTACCTTAAAAGTGTGTACCTTTTTTGATAAACAATGATTATAAATGTTTGGAATTGAAACTAAAAACCCCACGAATGTGGGGCTTTTCACATTTAAAATGAGCTGTAAAATCATTCAGACATCAATCCTAATTGAGCCATCATAGTCATCATATTATAATATTGAGTAGATTTTTTCATTTTACCGTTTTCAAAGACAGCCACTTGACAGCCATTCAGCTCGATAGATTTTCCAGTTGCTGGGATCTTAGAACCATCTGGTTGTGGCAAATCTCCAGTATTAACGCCAGTCATTTTTAGTTCTGTTACTACAGTGTCTCCTGACTCAATATGATTAAGGGCTTCAACTTTCATATTTGAAAACGTGGTAGTCCAATTCTCCATGTCTGCCCTATTTTCATCATGCCCATTCATAACCGCACCAGTGCCCATATCATGACCTACATGATCATCAGTTAAGTATGATAAAGCACCATCAACGTCGCCGCTTTCCATACACTTAAAAAATTTCTCTACTGTTTGTGAGTTCATTTTGTTCTCCTTATTTTTTGTTAGCTTATTTTTTAAAAAATGGGCTCCCAAACAAAGAGAGCCCATTACGAAAGTTTTTATATCACGTTCTTGGGGGAAGTGATGAGATAAACTTTCGTTAGATTTTCAATTAGTTTATATATCCAATTTTACACTTATTCTTAATTGTCTTCCTGAACCATAGAATACTTTTGGAGCACTGCTCGTCCCATCGTCTTCAAAACCTTGATCTTCTGCATATGTTATATACTCTTCATCTAATGCATTTAATACATTAGCACCTAAGGTCACATCATAACCCATTAATTGCATTTTATAGGATAAATGTATGTCCATCAAGTTGAATGATGGCAATTCCACTACATCTTTACCTTCTGTTATAGCATCTTGTACTGGTTGAGGATCATCAGCATCAACCACACGCTCGCTAGGTGCATATCCAGCAAAAAAGTTGCTATTAATTTGAAATGATGTGTTTATTGTAAGACCTTTAATTGGGAAAGTATTTAAACCAAATTTCATTTGTGTTTGCGGCTGAAACCCTACTTTTAAACCATCGGTGTATATTTGAACTTCCGTTGTATTTGTTCTGTCATAATCTGAAGAAACGGTTGCATCGACATTCTCTCCCCACGTCCAATTACCAAAAGAAAGTGACGCATCAAAAGATACTAGGTCAATAGGTCTAACATCAGCTTCAATTTCAACGCCTGAATGATTTGCACTTAAACCTGAGATATTATAAATGTCTGGAGCATCATAGATAAATGTTGCTTTATCTTTCCACTTATTTTGATAGTAAGTAACTGTTATATCGTAGATATTACTACGATATGAAGCTCCAAAATCGATAGAAGAAATGTTTTCATTTTTTGCTCCAGTATTAGGAGTATTGCTATAAGCAAGATATGAGTTTGAGAACTTAGGAGCTTTTGACATCTGCCCTGTCGCCAAGAATACATTCAAATTATCACTGACATTATAATTGATACCAATTTTCAAGGCGTTGCCAGGGAATATAAGTGCTTTAGAAAATTCATCACCCGCCGTTTCATTATACTGCTCTTGTCGTTGATATCTAGAAACAGATTTAGCACTACTAAATATAGCAGACCATAATGCTGAACTGTACTCAACTTGAGCCCACGCTCCATACCAATCATGGAATCCTGTATTATGGTAATCAACTATTCCCCCTACACCTCGCATTCTCTCAGTGCCCTCTTCACCTGCTTTAGCATAGTGATGTACATAATAATCTCCACCTAGTAGGTTTACTACTTCCCTATAGTGCTCACCAGCATAAGATCTGAAATCAATACCAGAAGTAAAATTTATATTATTGTTAATTTTTCTTCCATAGGTAGATAATACTCCAGTCCAATCATGATGATTAACTGAGGCTCGAATTACTCTCTTTGATCTGTGTAATGAGGTGCTGTAATTAGTATCAAATTCAGAATCTATTAACCATTGTTGATTATTTAAAATTACTTGAGTCCAATCAATTGTCCCTGTATTATCATCTAAAACAGCAGGGTCGTAATATTTTGCATACCCATCTGTACCATCATCTAATAACATAGTATCTCTTGTATTAAGTGGGCCAGTTCCTCCTCCTCTGCCTTTTGATCCATAAAATGTAGTTGACAACGTACTGTTACCGTCTATGTTCCATTTCCAATTCAAACTGTATACAGGTTTGTGATAATAATTTGTTCTGGTATTAATGATATACTTATCACCAACTTTTTTGGTATGCATTATTCCTCCAAATAGTACATCATGAGCCCAATCGGTGCTACCTCGGTGACCAATATAGTTATCTTTTAAATATTCATATTCATCCTTTGTCAACTCTCCCCATCCGCTACCATATCTGTGAGGGCTAGTTCTACGAAAATCATCGCTTTCACTATAATCAGAATTTGAGAAACCTTTCCAGTCCTCCTCTGTGTAGATTTGATCTTCATCTCTCTGACCATGCTGTTGAGGTGCGCCTAAAACATTTGCATCAATGGTATGTTTGCCATTGTTAAATTTTTTGTGAGCTGAAAAATAATAGGAATAAGCATCTGACCAAGTTCCATCAACAAAACCATTCCAAGTTTTTCTAGCAACTAAACCAGATATTGCAATACCATTATCTAGTAATCCAGTGTTTGCATTGAAAGTAGTCTTTAGGAATCCATCACTGCCAAACTCTTGTTTATATCTAAATCCTGCCTTTGCGCTTGCTGCACCTGAGACTATGTTAATTGTACCTCCTAGCTGTCCAGCAACAAGATTTGTAGCCCCAAGTCCTTTTTGAATTTGAATAGCAGAAGCAATGTCAGTCATTCCATCCCAATTTGACCAATACATCCTCCCATTTTCCATATCATTAACTGGAACTCCATTTATTAGAGTTGCGGAATTTTCTTGATCAAATCCCCTTATGTACACTCTTGAATCTCCCGCGCCACCTTTACTCTCTGTATAATATACTCCAGGAGATTCAGCCATCACTGATGTAATATCTCTAGAAGCGGTCCTCAGTTCTATATCTTCTGAAGTTATTGAGGAGTGTGGAAATGGTGTTTTTCGATCTTTAATGATTGTTCCAGTTACTTGTAAAGCTTCAATTTGAAGTACTGACTGATTTAAAGCGATGTCTTGGGTTATATCAGAATCTATTATTTCAACCATTATTTCTGATGTTGTATAACCAAGGTAGGAGCCCACTAATTTATATTGCCCTGCATTAACATTCGAAATATTGAATTTTCCTTCATTATCAGTAGCTGATCCATAATTAGTACCTCCTAAAAACACATTAGCTCCAGATAAAGGTAAATTATCCTTACCTTTAACTTCTCCAGAAATGTTAAACTGTGCTTTTAATACGGATGTAGAAGACAAAATTGATAAAATGTATATAATAAAAATTTTCATTGAAAAGTCCTTCTTTTTAAAATGTTGTTCTAAAAACGATAGAAATATTTCTACACTTATGTTAGGGTACTGTTATAAAATAATTAGAATATTGTAGTATCATAATTAATTCACCAAAAACTCTTTAACTATTACCAATTTTTATAAATTTAAATGTTGAATGGCTATAAAATTTCGTTTGACATTTTTTTGGAAGAAAAATAGCCTGAGGATTTGGATTTCTTTTTAGTTCTAGAAAGCAAGCCTTCATATCTTTCTAATCAAGCTTAATTTCAATAGCAAATATTTTATTTTTAATCATTTCTTATATTGGAGATAATTTTTTAAGGTAATATTTGAAATTAATTAAAGTTGTGTTTGCTTTAACCTATTTGGGGTATCAAATGAACGTGAAGACTATTGCTTATTTAATCAGATTTAATATGCAAAGACTTAAGTTGCAAAAATAAATAATACATTGCATTAAGATTTAAAAACAAAGCAAATATTATAATTGATTTGATAATTTGAAATATTTATCTAAAACTAAAATTGAAATTAATTTTTCTCTTTTTTGATTTTTAAACTGGTTTACAAAGAGATTAGCATTTTGTATAATCTTTAAACATTTGTTTTCATTTCTAAGATAATAACTAATTTTTTTTTCTGCATTTGAAAAATCATCATTTACTTCAATATAATGAAAATCACTAATCAAAGTTCCCTCCATAAACCAGGTTTCATATTTAGGTTTTGGCATAACACAAACTGAATTTGAATTCATAACCCATTTCATATTTGTGGCGGTATCAGCACCTTCAATACAAAAAATAAATTTATACTTTAATTGCTGTTCAATTGGCATGAAACCTTTATACCAAGGTTTATCAACTTTAGGGCCATGCTGACCTATATCAAAAAGCTCAACATGTTGAAAGTTTGAAATAAAATACTTTCTACTTTTTGAATTGTTTGAGTTCCCTCTCCAAACAGCTCGATTAATTTTATCTTTAAATTGATTTTTATCTTTGACAAAATGAAAATGTCTTATTTTATTAAGATTTAGAATAATTGAATTTTTACTTGCTAGAACTGGCCTACTCTTTACGATAGTTGGTGTATTAAAATTACTGGTTATATCACCAAATTTATAATCTAACCTTACTTGAGCTGGGAAATAACGAAAATACTCATATAAGTCAAAAAAGTATGTAGTTCTTTTTTTTTTAACTTTTTTTTTAACAACATTTTCATAAAAAGCAATCAATTGATTTGCCCATAAGTCATTGACTGTCAATGCTTCAGATGAAATGGAAAAATTATTGGTTAGACCTATGTAATATTTTAATCTCTTTTTAATGTATGACTTATTAAAATTATTAACTTTACTTATTTCTCTGGATAATAATATCCTAAAAATAAATTTTGGTATTAACAGGGCTAAAGAGTTAGAAAGATAATAAAAAAGTTTCTTTAACTGAAGATGTTTATCTCTAACAAAATATATTTTCATTTAATAATTAATTTTGATACATAATTATATATAAACATTCATTCAATTGAAGATTGTAAAGCCAACTATTTTTACACACACCTAAAAAATCTTGAAAATCATTTAGAATGTTCCCAAACTATTTCACCTGCGACTATCCTTGGAAGTTTTACCAAATATTTTGAAATATAATCTTCAATTAAATTCTTAATTATTAAATTTTTTTCATCATGTGATTTTTTATCTTTATATGTTTCTATTGAATAAAATTCTTTATCACTGATTTTCCAGTATACAATGTTTTGAAGACCATCAACTTCTTGGTAGATCTGGTGGTCGTTACTTAAAATTTTAATAAGCTTCGCACTAATACCACTGTGTTTGAAATTTGTCATTTTACAATACACGATAAATCCTTTCTATTTATAAAGTTAATAATTTTAAAAAATGATTATTTGAAAATTATGAGGGGGAAAATATTTATTAAGTTTTACTATAACCTACAAAAATATTTTTCAAAGAATTGATTTTTGTATTAAAGTATAAATTAGAATCAATTCAAACATTCTTCTAATGATTTTATCACATAATCCATATTTATAGATTATAAAATTTATCGTGTTAAAAAATTTAAATAATGAACCAGCGGTATTTTTTGTATCCACTCCATTTCATTTGATTCTTTCTACTATTTTAGCGCTTGAAGTGCAAAAAAATCGAACATGTTTTTTGATTTTCATAGATCAGCCAATAGATCATAAAAATAAATATTTTGACATTATGATGAATATCAAAAATTCTCCATTTAAACATTGTTATCAGTTTAATTCAATCCAGTCCTCATCGTTAAAAAAATATTCATATAGGCGGGAAGTATTAAAAAAAGTAAAAGATCTGATAGCATACATAAAACCAAGTATAATGTATACAGGCAATGACAGAAGAATAGAGTTTATTAGAGGCTACACTCAAATGAAATCTCAAAATTATAATTCAAAAATTATTTATGTAGATGATGGTATATTGAGTTATGCAATTCATAATTATGCGTATGAGTCAATAGTTGAAATTTTTTTAAAAAAACTATATTATGGATTTTGGTATGATAGGCAACAAGTTGTGGGAGGTTCAGACTGTATAGAGCAGGCGTATTTAGCTTTTCCAGAATATGCTCATAAAAAATTGAAAAAGAAAAAATTAAGTCCTTTTAAAAAGGATTCATTCCTTAGTGCAGAATTAGAATTAATCATAAAGGAAATTTTAAAATCTTTCAAATATAAAAAAAATGAAATAAATAGAGTAGACTTGATTCATATTCTTCCTCACAAAAAAGAATTAAAAAAATTTAGATCTTTTTATGAAAAAATAATAAAGAGCATTTCTAAACTAGCATCGGATCATTTTAATATTGCTGTTAAACATCATCCATTCGAAAGGGACAATTTATATTCAATCCATAATAATAAAGTAAAAACTATTCCAGCAGATATAGCATTTGAATATATCATACCAGTATTAAAAAAGGGGGCGATTATTGTTGGAGATGTATCGACTGTTCTTTTAACAGCTAAATGGATAAGGCCAGACCTAAGTGTTATATCCATCAAGAATGAACTAGATCCAAGGCAAAAGGTCATTTCAAGTTTAGCAAAAAATTTAAATATTAAAAGTTTTGAAAGTATAGATTTATTTATCAAAAAACTATTTGATAATGAAAATAGCTAAAAAGGGTTGTAGTAAAATTATTTTTTCCATCCATAATCAGCTGTTTTTTCTAATATAATTCAAACAAAAACTATACTTTTCTCAAACATAATTCTTATAAAGTTTACGTAAAGTTTTAAGGTCAATATTATCTCAACATATGTCATAGTCACCACTCATTTCCCGCCTAGTACGGGAGGGGGAATACAAGAATGGGCTTACGGTGTAGCAGATCATTTATCTCAGAAAGGTCATGATGTGCATGTTTTTGTTAGACGAAAAGATAATGGCTTAAAAATTCATAAAAATAAAAATTTTCACGTTACCAGAATGCATGGCAGAAATTGGCATCAATTTCATTTGTTTTATATGACTTATTATTTCTTACTAATATTGAAAAGATTTCCAAAAGCTTATATAATTGCCACAACATGGAAACTTGCCACTGCATTTAAATTTTATAAAAAAAAATTTCCTGAAGCCAAATTATCATTTGTAGCACACGGTTTAGATGTAACTGATATATCTGATAAAGATTCAATTAAAAAGTTTGAAGATTTAATCAGAATTAGTGATTTAATAATATGTGTAAGCAATTTTACAAAAAAAGAAGTTTTAAAATTCTGTAGCACTAAAAGACAAAAGAAAATTGTCACATTCATTCCAAATGGTGTTGACCCAAAACGTTTTTTTCCTGATCGAGAATATAAAAATTTGTTTTCAAAATTTAATATTCCACCAAATTCAAATATTTTAATTACCCTTGCAAGAATCATTCGCCGTAAAGGACATGATACAGTTATTAGAAGTTTGCCCGAAGTTTTAAAAAAGTTTCCAACCACACATTACTTAATTGCTGGAGAAGAAAAACAAAAAAATTATATAAATGAGCTTAAAATTCTCATTAATGATTTGAATTTGAATAAGCATGTAACATTTACTGGTTTTGTGAATCAAGATGAAATTCGAAAACTTTATTCAATGAGTAAGATTTATATAATGGTGAGCAGGTATATTGCGGATTCTGGTGATAGTGAAGGTTTTGGCATTACTTTTTTAGAAGCAAATTCTTGTGGATGTCCTGTTATAGGTAGCAATTCTGGTGGCATACCAGATGCAGTTGAACATAATATTAATGGTTTATTGGTCCCTCCTCAAGATCATGCCTCGCTATCAAAATCAATTTCATTGATACTTTCAAATAAGAACAAAAGAAATAATTTAATATATGAAGGGAAAAAAAGAGTTCTTGAAAAATTTACCTGGGAAAAAATAACTGACCAGATTGTTTCTAATTATGAAGCAAGTGTGCATACCAATGCCAATTATTAATCGCATTTCAAAATTCATTCGATGCTATGCAAATATTAATGGTTTACGATTTAAAGATTCTGATTTGCTTTTTTGTACAATTTCAAATGACGAATTTGTAGCAGGGACAATTGTAATGATTTATTCGATGAAAAAACATTTGCCAAAATTTCATAAATATAAAATAAGAATATTTTTTGATAATTATATTTCTCCCTTAAGTGTTAAAAATAGGCAATTATTATCCAGTTTGGGAAACAATATTGAGCTTATCGAAATTGAGGATGAAGTATATCGTAATGCTAGGTGTAAACATGAAAAGCATAGGCTGGCATATTTGACTATTGAAACATTTTCGCAGCGAGATTTTTCAAAGATTATTTTTTTTGATGGTGATATGCTGGTGTTAAATGATTTTACGAATGCACTTGATTTCTCTTTCCCTATTTTTGGGTCTAAAGCAGGAAAATTCAAATCAACCAAAGGTCCAAAGTTTAAATGGCGTGCTATTAACACTGGATTATTCGGCGTAGATACCTTACAAATACCTAATGATACTTATAATATGTTAAAAAAAATTATTATGAATAGAAATGATAACAATACAGAATTGTTGGACCAAAAAATTATCAATAATTATTTTTCTCAACTAAAATGCCCTCAGCTCTTAATACATCATTTTTACAATTTTAGAGACTATGGTGCCTCAGGAAACGGCTCCGAATCATTTTTCAAAAAACACCGAAGTAATATAAAAATTTTACATTTCTCAGGATATGAGTTAAGACCAAAGCCATGGGAAAAAGACAGAGTATCAAAAATGGGCTTAAAAAATCATGCAGCATATAAATTATGGAGAGACTATGCTTATGATTTACAAAAAGAGCTCCCTATATCAAAATATCTTTTTTGATAAAAATAAGTTATGGTTAAACCAAAAATAATAGCTGAAATCGGATGTAATCATAAGGGTGACATTGAAATTGCTAAAGCTATGATATCAACCGCTAAAGCATATTGCAAAGTTGATGCAGTAAAATTTCAAAAAAGAGATATTAAATCATTTCTATCGACAAATGAGTATAATGCACCTCACCCAGTAGCTTATAATTCTTATGGGAAAACATATGGGGAACATAGGGAGTTTTTAGAATTTTCTATAGATCAGCATAAAGAACTAAAAAATCATTGCGCCAAAATTGGAATAGAATATTCATCTTCAGTTTGGGATTTAAAAAGTGCACTTGATATTATTTCAATTAAACCATTGTTTATTAAAGTTCCTTCAGCCTGCAATTTGAATAAAAAATTATTAAAAGTTTTATGTAAAAATTTTAATGGTGAGATACATCTTTCTTTAGGAATGACAACAAGAAAAGAAGAAAAAAAAATAATTAATCTTTTCAAAAAATATGACAGACTAAAAGATCTAGTTATTTATAGTTGTACATCTGGCTATCCTGTACAATTTAAAGATGTTTGTTTAAAAGAAATTTCTCGTTTAAAAAAAAGTTATGGTAATCTAGTAAAAGCTGTTGGGTTTTCAGGCCATCATCTTGGAATAGCAGTAGATTTAGGAGCATTCATATTAGGTGCGGAATATATAGAAAGACATTTTACTATGGATAGAACATGGAAGGGAACAGACCACGCTGCTTCTTTGGAGCCAAATGGGTTGAGAAAACTCGTCAGAGATATTGATTCATTAGCAGCTAGTTTTGAAGAAAAATCTACAGAAATTCTTGAGATTGAGCTAAATCAGAGAAATAAGTTAAAAGTAAATCAAATTTTATGGGAGGAATAGTCGCTCTAATTCCAGCAAGGGCTGGAAGTAAATCAATTCCTAATAAGAATACCATGATGATTGCTGGTAAGCCACTAATTCATTGGGTGATAGAATCTGCCTTAAAGTCAACTATAATTGAAAGAGTTTATGTAGCAACAGACGGTAAAAAAATTCGTAATTCAGTTTTAAAAATAAGTAATCCTAAATTAAAAGTTATAGATAGATCGCCAGAAACTGCGACAGATACAGCCTCTACCGAATTAATAATGATAGAATTTGCAAATAAAGTAGATTTTAAACATTTAATTCTTCTTCAACCAACTTCACCTTTGACAAGCACTAGTGATATAGATAATGCATTAAATCATTATATTGAAACAAAATCAGATAGTCTATTATCATTAGTTCGTCAAAAAAGATTCATTTGGAATGTGCAAAATAATCATATTAAGCCAATGAATTATGATCATTTTAATAGGCCAACTCGCCAAAATTTTAGTGGTTTCTATGTAGAAAATGGAGCTATTTACATATCTAGTAGAGATGCTCTTTTATTATCTGGTAATAGAATTTCGGGGAAGCTAGAATACATTGAAATGGATGAAAAAACATATTTTGAATTAGATGAAATAGATGATATTCCAATTATAGAATCATTTTTAAGGAGAAGGGAAATTAATCCAATTAAAAATATAAAAATTTTTATTTCAGATGTTGATGGGGTTCTTACAGATAGTGGTATGTATTATTCCGAAAAAGGTGATGAATTAAAAAAATTTAATACAAGAGATGGTGTAGCATTTAAAATGTTAAAAAAAAAAGGTATCTTAACGTCAATAATGACCTCTGAGAAAACAAGACTAGTTAAAAATAGAGCAAAAAAGTTGCATATTGATATATTATGTCAAGGAGTAAAGGATAAACTTGCTAGATTAAAAGATATATCAATTAAATATAATATTAAACCCTCTGAAATAGCTTTCATTGGCGATGATATAAATGATACAGAAGTCTTAGAATTCGTAGGCCTCTCTGCATGTCCTGCAGATGCAATAGAACAAAATTTAAATATTGCTAACTTTATATGTTCAAAAAAAGGTGGTGAAGGTTGTGTCAGAGAATTTGCGGATTATATAATTAGAGCAAAAAATTAACCTACAATGTGTAAGCGTCTTATATACACTTGCCTACGCCAGTCTTTATTGGTTGGTGGGGTATAATTAGGTTGAGATTATCAAATTGGATTTATAAGTGTGTACCATTGTTTTATGTCCCATTATTGATAATCAATGATTATAAATGTTAGGAATTGAAACTAACCCCCCCCCGAGGTTATCGAGGGGTTTGTAGAGACAACTGGTATTTTGTCGTCTAGTGAATCGGGTGTGACTCGAACTCACTGCCAATGGCTTAAAAGACCATTGCCGTGGTTCTCTAAGCACTTACAATACTTGCACTTAGAGGTTTGACACTTGGCTTGTGCACCTTAAATCC
>SGYO01000009.1 GCA_004321745.1 bacterium
TCATTTAGGACAGGCCCTGAGTCAACAATTTTTAGACCATATGTCCTATTTAAAGCAAGCAATGCAAATCTATTTCCTACATCATGTTTATTTGACGGATGGATATCATAATTTTCGCCTATGTCTAGGGTAATAACCATACCAGTATTTATTATCTGTAAAAGATCAAGCTGCATTTGTCGAAACGAAGAAAGTTTCCCACCATAATTAAAATAATTAGCAATTTGAGCAAAATAAAAAGGTATTTGACTACCAAATGATGTTCTAAGGTCTTTAACCATTTCAGTAAAAATAGCTTTATATTCAGCTGGGTCATTTACATTATTTTCGCCTTGATACCATATTATACCTTTCACAGTATAATTTAGTAATGGATGAAGCATCCCATTGTAAAGTATACTAGGCATATTGTGGTTAAGAAAATATTTTTCGGAAATGTCATTATAATTCACTTCGATATTTTCATAATTATAAAAAGCAGTGTATGGGTAATTATAGTTATTAATTTGAGATGTCTCTTCTCCTAGTAATTTTACTCTCCAATCTTTTAAAAATAGTATAAGTTCATCATTAGATGTTTTTATTTTGATGTCACCAAGGCTAGCATAACCTAGTATTCTTATAAAAATAGAATTTTCACCTATTTTTAATGCCTTTGGATCTATTTTATAGGATTGTAATTCTTTAATAAAACTATATTTATTATCTTTTATATCTATTAGTGATGATCCTTGTTTTTCACCATTTATATAAATGTCGTATTCCCAAAGTTTGAATGGCGCCCCCTCATTAGGTCCAATAATAATATTGTATTCAATAGAAGATATCGAATCGATATTAAACTTATTTTTAAATAAAAGAGCTCCTGAAAAATTTGGATTATTCATTAAATGCCTAATGATATTTTCATCATCTAGTTCATTCCAATATTTAGATAATTGCGAATAATTAACAATATCACGCCTCCCTAAATCATCCAACTTCTTCCATTTTGGACCAACAAAATTAAAGTACTCAATAGTCTCTGGTAGAATATCTGAGGATAAATAAAGATCCCAAGCTCCTGAGCCAGATTGTATATTTTCAAATCCCTCATACCATTGCTTAGTTTTTTTGTATTTTAAGGAGTCTTGTTCAATATTTTTAAGTTTTTGGGTATATCCATCAAAATTTTTTAGGACATTTTTATTTGTCCATGATTGCAATCCACTACCACCCCAGCTAGCATGAATGATACCGATTGGGATATCAAGATCTTTATGTAGTTTTTTAGCAAAAAAATAACCTACAGCACTAAAATTAGAAATATTATTACCTACAGCGCTTACCCACTCACCTTCAGTGCTCTCTAAAGGTTTAACACTTAAGGTTTTTTTAACATTATACATTCTTATTTTAGGATAGTATGCGGATTTAATTTCGCTATCTGAACTATCTGTTGAATTACAACAGTAATCGAAGGTCATCTCCATGTTTGACTGTCCAGCTGCAATCCATACCTCACCAAGTAATATATCATTTATCTTATGAATGTCATTTTCACTTGATAATATCATAGTCTGAGCTTTACTGGCAGAATTAGTTTTTAGATGGATCTTCCAATTACCATTAGCATCAGAAAAAGTAGTTGTATCAAAACCCCAGCTACATGAAATATCAATTTTTTGGTTTGGAAAATACTTCCCTCTAATTGAAACTAAGGTATCCCTTTGTAAAACCATTCCATCTGAAAACAAGCTCGGAAGCTCAAATTGGCTCTTTTTATCATTCCCACATGACATTATGGATACTAAAATTATAGAACAGAATACTAAATTAAAATTTTTTAAAAACATCGGCATCGTTTTTAAATGTTTTGAATTCTAATACATTTCCACTGGGATCTTTTATGAAAAATGTTCCTTGCTCACCAGATTTATTTTTAAACCTAATCTTAGGATTTATTAGAAAATTAATTTTGAGTAAATCTAGTTTTTTATATAACTCTTCCCATTCATGCCAATCTAATATTACACCAAAATGACTGCAAGGAATCTGATCCTCATCAACTTTATTTGAATTGACATAACTGCATTCTTCTGGTGCAAGGTGAGCTACTATCTGATGCCCATATAGATTAAAATCAACCCAACTTTCAGACTCTCTACCAATTTTGCAGTTAAGTATTTTTTTATAAAAATCTTTAGTAGTATTTAAATCTCTCACAGGGAAAGCTAAATGGAATCTTTTGTACGTAATCATAATTTCAATTTAAACTTCAAAAAATAATAATAAGTGAATTTTTAAATTATAGTGTTCAAAATTTGGACTAAGGAAATTACTATTTTAATGAGCTTTCAATAAAACTTATTATTTCTCCAGCCACATCTGCTCCAGTCAATAATTCTATTCCTTGTAAGCCAGGTGATGAATTTACCTCTAATACTAATGGACCACGTTTTGATCTCATTAAATCAACACCAGCAACAGACAAACCTAAAATTTTGGTTGATTTAATTGCTATTTCTTCTTCCTCTGGCGTCAAATTGATGTGTTTTGTAGCTGCTCCTCTGTGTACATTTGATCTAAACTCACCTTCAGGTGCTACCCTTTGCATAGCTGCAACTACCTTTTTCCCTACAACTATTACTCTTATATCTACTCCACTAGATTCTTTAATAAATTCTTGTATTAATATATCTGCATCCACTTGTTTAAACGCATTCATTACTGATTCTGCTGCTTTCATTGTTTCTGCAAGAACCATACCGTTACCTTGAGTACCTTGCAGTAATTTCATTATAAGTGGTGTTTTTCCAACTTTTTCAATTACATCATGAATATCCATGGTATGGCTTGCATATCCTGTTATTGGCATATCTATTCCATGTTTAGCTAATACCTGTAATGAACGCAATTTATCTCTAGAGGACTTAATTGCATCTGATTTATTAATTACGAAGTCTCCAATCATCTCAAACTGACGCACAATTGCTGTACCATAGGAAGTCTGTGAGGCACCAATCCTTGGAAGAACAGCATCATAACGCCCTAATTTTTTACCATCATAATAGATTGCTGTTTGGTTTTCGCCTATATTTATATAACACCTTAAATAGTCTATAACATCTACACGATGACCACGTTTTGTGCCAGCGTTGAATAATCTATTTGTAGAATATAAATTTTTATTTCTGGATAAAATAGCTATGTTCATTTATGAATTTTTATTAGTCTAATTTCCCTGTCAAAAAAGATTTTCTTGGATTTATTCGATAATTATTATTTAAAGTAGAACGTCCTATTAAAACCGGGTAGGTCATTCTAGATCTCGTGGTTAGGGTAATAATTGTATCAATAGTATTATTACCTATTTTAATTGATATATTAATAAGTGGTCTAAGTTGCTTTTTACCAAATGAGTTTTTTATCATTTTATAACCAACTACTGGCTTTTTTATCATTTTATATGATTTTGATTGGTATAATCTAAATTTAACATATTTAACGCCCTTAAAATTAAATTCCTCTATATGTGTGGCATGTAATGCTGAGATAGTTGCGCCTGTATCTATTTTAGCTTTTAAATAAAAGTTTTTAAAATCAACTAGAGAAATCCACTCCCTCCAACCGATGTCAATTATTGGCTTTTTAATTTTTTTTTTCATTTTTTAAAAAGATTTACAAAACGCGCTGTAAATATAATTGATAATGTGATTAGCGGTATTAAAAATTAATTTTATGGCAAATTAATAATTTCGTTATGAAAATAATCTGCTATTGTTGAAATAATATCTGATATGCTTATAATCCCAATGGGGTACATTTCATCATTGACAACTGGGACATTTCTAAACCCGCCTACATACATTTTATTCAAAGCATAAGCTAACGGATCTTCGGGGGAGACATATTCGGGATTTGGAGTGATAAATTCATCAATTGTTGTTAATTGAAGGTCATAACCTTTCCCTGTTACTTTAAGCAAAATATCACGCTCAGTTAAGATTCCATTAAGCCTTTCATTTGAGAGAGTTAAAACACAATTATGATTTGTTTTTTGCATATTCTCAAGTACATTTTCAAGACAAGTGCCTAGCTCAATGATAAGAGGTTCTCTTAAATCAAAATCTGAAATAGGACTATCTACTTTTACAGCTTCTTTCATATCTATACATTCAATTTAAAAGAAAAAAATTTTACAAAACAATGAAATACAGTTAAAATATGAACGTAAATTACCATTTTATGTAAATCAGGCTTTAAAAAAAATAGAAAATTTAGGTCCTTACTTTTAAAATATCTTTAGTCTATAAATAACTTAATTACAACAAAACCAGTTATTAGAAGAATGGTGAATAAAATAACAAGTAAATTGAAGTATTTTTCAATAAAAAAGCGAATTTTCTCACCAAATACAAATATTAATGCTCCTAGCAAGAAAAACCTAGCACTTCGACTCAGCGCAGATGCTATTATAAACATAAAAAAGTTTATATTAAATGTTCCAGATGATATAGTTATGAGCTTAAATGGTATTGGAGTAAAACCCGCTGTGAAAACAATCCAAAAATTCCATTCTTCATATAAATTTTTTATTTTATTAAAACTATCAATAGTTAATCCAGGTACATATTCAAAAAAAAGATTAGCTAATGCAGAATATTCAATATCAGGCACACTCCACCAGAGAGTTTTTCCAATAAAATATCCAAATACTCCACCTGCAATAGATGAAACACTACATAAAAAAGCGAAATAAAATGATTTATTCCTACTTCCTAAGCATAATGGAATGAGCAATACGTCAGGGGGTATTGGGAAAAAAAAAGATTCAGAAAATGATAAAAAAGAAATAGAAAACTCACTATTTTTTTTCTTTGACAGTCCTAAAACCCAATTATATATGTTCTTAAATAGATTCAAATTTTAATTAGGTATTGCAGCAATGAATGACATAACCTCACGTTCAGATTTTAACCCTATAGGATTATTAATTAGCTTTCCATTTATAATTAAAGAGCTAGAGCCACCACCATCAAGATTTAGAGCTTCCTCGCAATCAAATTGTATCATAAGCATCGCTAATTCTTTTAGGTAGGCACCCCTACTATCAACCTGTCTACCATCTACAACCATCATAATTATATCACCATTTTTTTTATATCCAATTGCAGACCTAGGTTGAACTCCATCTACTGGAGTGTTAAAAAATACCTCCTGCTCTGAGGTAACATTTATAGTATTGTTTTTAACAAGAATAGGTCCCGCATGAATTGCTTCTTTAACGTTCCAAAACTGTGAAAAACTATAATTTATAGAAGCTGGTTTACCAGGACGATTTTTGAAAGGAAAATTCCATGAAAAAATTGAATCATTTTTAGTAGTAGCCCATGATATTTCAGGAGAGTTATCATATTTAATCGCAAAGGCTCCTCTATTTGTATTATATCTTAAATTTTCTCTCAAAACTGAATTACTTGCAGGTTCATACAAACTATCTTGTGATTTTAAAAGGCCAATATGGCGTGTAGGCTTTTGACCTCTACTAAAATAACCTCCATTTATAATTACTGTAGCGCTTGATTTTAAACCTATTTCAGAAGGCGTATTTAATCCATCCTCATCTTCAGAAACTAATATGTTAATACTATTATCTTTAGCAGGAATATGAACTGCCCATGCTCTCATTGGAACTTTAGGGTTGTAGCCTTCGTACAAAAGAATATTGTTATTAATAACACTATTTGAAAGCTTCCAATCCATATCAATGGAATCTCTCATAATTGACCTTGAACATGAAAAAAAAACAAAGAAAATGTATAGGATAATAGATTTTAATGATAAGCTAAAATGCATTATTTAATGAAGATATTTTAAATTTTCGACTTCCTAATACGTTTTCTTCATCATCTATTATATCAACTCTCCATTCCCCTATTTGACTTGGCAAAATAGTCTTTTTACTCCATGATCTATAATTGTAAGATGTTTTTATATTATATGTGACAGCGGTAATTAATTTATTTTCATAATACCATAAATGCTTTATTTCCTGCTTTGGACCCTTGTTTGATATCTTTGTGTAGCAAAATATAGAGTCAACATTATTTGAAAATATAAAACCGGGTTTTATAGGGTTTCTTTTATATACACCTCTACAAATCATTACCTCATTTAGATTCAGTTGATTAGAAATTTTGTCTTCATCTGTTTTTGCATTTACAATGATCTTTTCTTTTATCTCATTACCACTAAAATTATCTCTCTCTTTCTCTTTTTGATTGATAAGATTTGTATCAATAATTATTGGCTTGGGATTAAATGAAACAACCGGCTTAGAGATTTCAGATTTTTCCTCATTTATACCATCAATATTATTATTTTGGACAAAACTGTTATCTACAATTTCAGAATCTCCCTTAATATTATGAATGTCGTTTATATCATCATTAATAATTATGGTATCTTTGCTAGTTTCATTATCAATTATATAAGTGAAACAAAATATCAAATATATTAGTAATAATGGCGTAGATAATTTTATTACTCTAAGTAAATAAGATATAAAAAGAAAAATTATTAAAATTAAAGTGACTAGTAAAAATGTAAGGTCCATAGAATTTTTTTGGATATTAAAAATTGTCGGAGCGACAGGATTTGAACCTGCGACCCCTGCAACCCCATTGCAGTGCGCTACCGGACTACGCCACGCTCCGAATTACTTATTGATAATTTGCAATATTTCATTGAGTTCATTTTTTAATTGTCTAATAATATTTTTATTAATCTGTTCAGTGGGTAAATCAGTAACACTTTTCCCAGATACAAAAGACCTCGCGCCTTCAATAGTAAATTTTTTTCCATGCAAAAGATCTTTGATCTTAAATATCAAATCAATATCCTTTTGCCTGTAAGTCCTGTTCCCTGCCCTATTTTTTGGAGGAGAGAGCTGCTTAAATTCCGTTTCCCAATACCTAAGCACATAAGATTTTAACCCTACCATTTTACTTACTTCTCCAATAGAATAGTAAAGTTTTTTAATGTCATTTTTCATATAATTATTTACTTAACCCAGTACATTATATTAAATAAATTAAACTATTGTAGCAAATATAATTAGAGCTATTCATTTTTCAGATAATTTTCTAGGAGACGAGAAAGTATTTTTGGAACCATCTTCATTTTTGATTCCGGTTCAACTAGTGCAATTCTAACTTGTTTTTCACCCTTTAATTTTTGATTATAAAATCCTTCCATCGGTGAAAGTAGTAAAGTATAATACTTGCTATTAATTCTAATTTTACCATTTGATGAACAAAACTCAATAAATTTAGAGGCATTAAAATCAGATGGCGTAATATTCTTGAAATCTAAAACAATATATATAGCAGCTCCAGGTGAGGATAAAATTATTCCAGGTAATTCTTCTTTAAGTTCCTTAATTAATCTAATTATTGCTCTAGAATAATAAGCTCTTTGCCTAGAATACCAATCTATAATTTCATCAGCAGACATTTGTGCAACTGCACCAAACACATATTGACCGATAACATTGGCACATAAATTAGCCGTGTATTCAGATCTTACTTTTTGATACATTATTTTATTATCTGTTACTAGTGCACCTATACGCAAACCACATGCATTCCATACTTTTGAAACTGACTCAATACTTATTCTTCGACCTTTAATTCCTGGTACATCAGTATTTGAAATTTGCCATATACTACTGGGGCCAGTACCAGAAAAATAAATATTTCTGTATGCCTCATCACTTACCATCCAAATATCTTTTTCAACACAAATTTTTGCTATCTCATTAATCAAATTTTGTGACATTTGAAGACCCGTGGGATTATCTGCTGGTATGATTAAAATACTTTTTGGATTATCTTGTTCAATTTTTTTTCTAATTTTAATAATATCTAAATCTCCAAATGAACCATCTGCATTTAAATTCCGCTCCAATGAAACCATGGGTGTTGATAATCTTTTGGCAAATTCAACATAATTTGTATATAAAGGATCAATTACCATAATTGGCTCGCCACTACTTGTTCCTGATACTCCTAATAACATCAACTCCATAGCTTGAGAACCACCATCGGTTATAACACAATTAATATCTTTAGAAATATTTTGAGATAATTCTGCATTAATTGAATTTAATATTGCAGTTTTACACTCTGTTGTACCTTCACTCGCAGTATATTGAACTACTCCATCCGCGAAAGGTGAATCTGGTTTGCCTATGCCTTTTAACCTTGATAACATTGCTGGGTGCATAGGCAAACTAATATTACCAATGGCAAGATTTATGACTTCTACAATAGAAAAGTCTGGCCTTGACTGAAATAAGATTTGAGCCTTTCTTATGGAAGAGGGCTCTCTTTTAACATAATGTTCAGATATACTAGGCGACATATACCAATATATAATCTGATACTAGAATTAAATCTAAAATAATTTCAAAATTTAGTACTATTAATCGCAATGAAGATCGTAATCTTTATAAATTACCTTCTTTTCCTGAAAGGTTTTCTACCCTTATCTCTTCCACCTTGATTTCTATCTCTCTTTGGAGGAGGCGTCCAACCTTCAGGTTTTTCAAGAAGAGCTTTTCTGCTAAAATCAAGTCTACCTTGATCGTCTATTTTCATGAGTTTTATTTTCATTGTATCTCCAGGAGAGCAAACATCTTCAACCTTATCAACTCTATGCCATTCGAGTTCAGATATATGAACTAATCCTTCACG
The DNA here is from genome assembly GCA_004321745.1 of bacterium. Classification (GTDB taxonomy): domain Bacteria; phylum Fidelibacterota; class Marinisomatia; order Marinisomatales; family UBA1611; genus TMED80. The sequence goes on from SGYO01000009.1 coordinate 8,739, forward strand.
ACCAGGAGCAAATTCGACAAACGCACCAAATGTCATCAACCTAGTCACTTTACCTTCAAACTCCATTCCAACCTCAGGTTCAAAAGTTATTGCTTCAACAAGTTTTACCGCCTCTTCACATTTTAAGGCATCTTGTCCAGCAACAGTTACTAGACCATCGTCATCTACATTTACCTCACACTCTGTGTCTTCAATGATTTGCTTGATATTTTTACCACCCGGACCAATCAAGGCACCAATTTTTTCAGGGTTAATTTGCAATGATATTATTCTAGGGGCAAATTTAGATAGTTCGCCTGGCTCCGGAAGTGCCTCATACATCTTATCAAGGATATGCATTCTTCCTTTGTTTGCTTGAGATAAAGCCTCAGTCAAGAGATCAAAAGATATACCCTCAATTTTTAGGTCTAATTGTATAGCAGTCACACCTTCTCTGGTACCTGCAACTTTAAAATCCATATCTCCAAGATGATCCTCAAGACCAAGAATATCACTCAAAATAGCATTTCTACTGCCATCTGTGATTAATCCCATTGCAATTCCAGCAACATGACCTTTCAATGGAGCCCCAGCTGACATTAGAGATAAGGACCCTCCACAAACAGATGCCATCGAAGACGAACCGTTTGATTCCATAATTTCTGATACAATCCGTATTGTATATGGAAAATCATCGTAACCAGGTAACACAGGCTTTAATGCTCTTTGAGCTAGGTTCCCATGACCTATTTCTCTTCTACTAGTAAAACCAATTCGACCTACCTCTCCCACACAATATGGCGGAAAATTATAATGCAAATAATAATTTTTTTTATAATCCTCATCCATGCTATCAATGATCATTTCATCACTTTTTGACCCTAGCGTAGTTATTACTAACGCTTGGGTTTCTCCTCGAGTAAACAAGGCTGAACCATGCACTCTTTTTAATATTGATGGATCAATGGTAATATCTCTAATGTCAGTAGTTTTCCTACCATCGCTTCTTAGTCCCTCTGATAAAATCATCTCTCTCATAGATTCTTTAAAGGTAACATCTATAAAATTTTTAATATCTTTTTCTTCTTCAGGAAATTGTTCCTCTAGTTTTTCAAGAATGTTAGCGATGAGAGCAGTCTTTTGATCATTCCGTTCAACCTTATCCACGATTCTTACAATTTTATCAACTTGATCACCTAAAATATCAAAAACTGATTTTTCTAAATCTGAATTTTTTGAAGATATTGGCTCCTCCAGCTTTTTAACACCAACTGCATAAGCTAGTTCTTCTTGAACTTGAATGATATTTAAAATATGATCATGGGCAAATTTTAAAGCATCAACTATTACTTCTTCTTTAACTTCATTTGCCTCACCCTCAACCATGACTATATTTTCCTTGTTTCCAGATACGACCATCTCGAAGACACAGTCATCTAACTGTTCTCTAGAAGGGTTAAAAACAAAGTCTGTACCTATCATACCAACGCGAACAGTAGCAATAGGTCCATTCCAAGGTATGTTTGAAACTAATAGAGCTGCTGACGCTCCTACTCCAGCCCAAGTATCAGAAATATTTTCACCATCACTTTGTAAAACCGTAATAATTACTTGGGTTTCATTCCTAAATGATTTTGGAAACAAAGGTCTGATTGGTCTATCAGTAAGTCTACTAGTCAAAACTTCTCCTTCGGTTGGCCTGGCCTCTCTCTTGAAAAAACCTCCTGGAATTTTCCCACTAGCATAATGTTTTTCACGATATTCAACTTGAAGAGGGAAAAAATCTACATCTTCCCTTGCCTCTTTAGCTGCATTTACAGCGACTAGCAATACTGTTTCTCCATATGTTAAAACAACTGAACCAGCAGATTGTCTTGCAATCTTTCCAGTTTCCAGTGTGAGCAACCTACCGCCAATTTCTTTTTCTACATTTATCATAATATTTATTTACTTCTTTCTATCCACGAATTGATAATTCTTTGATGAGGCTTATATAAGATTCAGAATTTGTTTTTCTTAAATATTTCAATAATTTCTTCCTTTGAGAAACTAGTTGTACTAGACCCCTTCTAGTATGTTTATCTTTCTTGTGTACTTTTAAGTGTTCTGTTAATTCTGAGATTCTATGTGATAAAATAGCCACCTGCACCTCAGTTGCGCCTGTGTCATCCTTACTTTTACCAAATTTTTTAATAATTTTTGTTTTATCTTCCTTAGTTATAGGCATCTTTTTCTCCTAGTTCATACTTATATTTTAATGAAAGGCAATTTGATTTATCTCTTTCTAATTGCTCAACTAATTTTTCAACAGATGAAAATTTTTTTTCATCTCTAACTCTTTCTAAAAACTCAACCCATATGAAATCGTCATACAAATCATTTTGTTCTTCATCAAATAGATGAACCTCAAGAACTAATTCACCTTCCCCGAAGGTTGGTCTGACTCCAAAATTACACATCCCATAACGACTAAGTCCATTAATAATACATCTTGCCAAATAGACCCCAATTTTAGGTAATAATTGATCTTTCTCGACGGGCAAAAGATTTGCAGTAGGATATTGTAATTTTTTACCTCTACCCGACCCACTAATAACTTTTGCATAAAAACCATAATTTGAGCCAAGTTCATAATTTGCTCTTCTTATAAAACCATTTTTAATTAAGTTTCTGATATTCGTACTTGATATGATCACTTCATCATCCATAAGTGGCTTGACAACTTCTAATGCTATGTTATTTACTTTACAGAATTTTTTCAGATAACTAATATCCCCGGACTTTTTATAGCCAAAGGTATGATTTTTTCCGGAGACTATGTATTTAGGACTAAGATTCTTAATTAAGATCTTTTTTAAAAACACATCAGCGTCCATATTCATCAAATTAGTATCAAATTTTAAAATAACTAGGTAGTCTATTGAAAAACTTTTAATTGTTTCAATCTTCTTTTCTAAACTCATCAACAATTTTATTTTTTCTTTTGGTTTTCCAACTAAATTTCCCGGATGAGGATCAAACGTAATGACTACAGAGCTTATATTTAGTTGATTTGAAATAGAATTGACTTTATTTAAAATCTGAAAGTGCCCTCTATGAATACCATCATAAGAACCCATAGTTGTTACACTACTTTTTAATTTAATTTTATCTATCTCGTATAAGATTTCCATGATTTTTCAAAATTTTCGATGCTAATAGAGTCCTTAATAAAATAATTACCAACCCTAATTCTTTTTAAATTTATTAAATATCCAACTGTTCCAAGTTTTTTAGCAATGTCTGAACCTAAAACCCTTATGTACGTCCCCTTTGAGCAACTAACATTAAATATAATCTTATCTTCAAAAAAGCTTACTAATGATATGTCATTGATTTCTATGTCAATTTCATTTCTTTCGATTTCAATATTTTTTCTAGCCAATTTATACAGCCTAACACCACCACGCTTCTTAGCAGAGAACATAGGAGGAATTTGCTTTTGCTTACCTTCAAAGGTTTTCATTGTTTTACGTAATATATCATCGCTTAAAAAAGGTATATGCTTCTTATCCGCGATTTCACCTTCTGGATCAAGAGTGTTTGTTTTTACTCCTAATAAAAGCTCTGCCTGATATGATTTATTAGATTTTGTAATTTCTGTTAGATTTTTAGTGTCATCTTCAGTACCAAGTATTAACACTCCAGAGGCAAAAGGATCCAATGTACCGCCATGACCTACTTTCTTATGCCCTGTAATTCGTTTTACTTTCTTAACAATATCAAATGAAGTCCAACCAACTGGCTTGTCAATGTTAATTATCACTTTTATCGAGCTTATTAATTAAATCTGAAACATATTCAGTATATTCATATGTATCATCAAAATAAAATCGCAGATCTGGAGTATGTTTCATTGTTAGCTCTGGAGCTAAATATTTCTTAAATGGTTTCCTACATTTATTGATTTCGATATTCAATTGATCCTTTGAAAATTTTTGATTAAGAACACTGTAATAAACTCTAGCTAAACGTAGATCTCTAGACACATCAATTTTTGTAAAAGTAACGAAACCTAGGTGGCGGAGATCAATATGTCTAATTAAAATATCACCGAGAATATCAAGAATCTGATTGTTTACTCTTTCGATTCGATCGTAGGGTTTATTATGATCCACAACTTGATCTAGTCTAAAGTTCTTTTAATTTCCTTTACTTCAAAGACCTCAATAATATCACCCTCAAGATATTTTTTCATACCTGAAACGCCTATGCCACACTCTAAGCCTTCCTTAACTTCTTTAACATCGTCTTTAAATCTTTTTAGAGATTCAATCTTACCTTCAATAAAGAGTTCTTCATCTCGATATAATCTTGCACCCATATTTCTTTGTATCAGCCCTTCGGTAACTTTTGAACCAGCTATGAATCCAAGATTTGGAATTTTAAATTGTTGTTGAACAATTGCTTTGCCTATGATACTTTCCACTTTATCAGGTTCCAATAAACCCTCTAATGCTAGCTTTACCTCATCTACCACATTATATATGACATTATAAATCCTAATATCTACCCCTGCCTGACTAGCTTGCAATTTAGCATTTGAAGAAACTTGAACATTGAAGCCAATTATTACGGCATTAGAAGCTTCCGCCAGAAGAACATCGGATTCAGTAACCATACCAACAGCGCTATGGATAACTTTAATTTCAACTTCATCATTATTAAGCTTAACAATATTTTCAGACAATGCATCTATAGAACCGTCTACATCTCCCTTAATAATTACAGGAAGAGTTTTAATCGAACCCTCTTTGATTAATGCTGACATTTCATTAAGAGAAAAAGATATTCTTTTTTGTTCTATTTCTCTTCTATTTTTTTGCCTTTCATTTGATATTTTTTTCAAATCTTTTTCACTCTCAAGCACGGCAATGAGATCTCCAGCTTTTGGGACAGAATCAAACCCTTGTAACTGAACAGCATCAGAAGGCTCAGCTATTTTTAGCCTTTTACCATTATCATTCATTATACTTTTTACTTTACCAGAATAATCATTACAAATAAATGGATCTCCAACTTTAAGGGTACCTTTTTGCACCAATACTGTTCCTATAGGACCCAACCCCTTATCTAATTTTGAGTCAATGACTGTACCAACAGCTAAACATTCTCTGTTAGCTTTAAGATCAAGTATTTCGGTTTCAAGTAATAAGCTATCTAGTAAATCATCAACGCCATCGCCATTAAGCGCACTAATTTCTACAGATTGAACCTTACCACCCCAACTTTCAACAAGAACATCATTCTCAGATAATTCTCTTTTAACCTTATCAGGATCTGCACCAGGCTTATCACATTTGTTAATAGCAACAATCATTGGAACACCTGCTGCTTTGGAGTGATTTATTGCCTCTTTTGTTTGAGGCATAACTGCATCGTCAGCGGCAACAATTAAAATAACAATATCAGTCACCTGAGCTCCTCTGGCTCGCATTGCAGTAAAAGCCTCATGGCCAGGTGTATCCAAAAATGTTATTGAATTTTTACCTTTCACATTTACCTTATAAGCTCCAATATGTTGTGTAATACCACCAGATTCACCTGCAGCCACTTTTGTATTTCTTATGTAGTCCAAAAGACTAGTTTTACCATGATCAACGTGACCCATTACAGTCACCACCGGTGATCTACTTATAGCATTTTTTAGATCTTCTTCACTATCTTCAAATGAAAATAAATCTTCAGTCGTATCTTCGATTCTTTCAGCAATGAATTCAAAATGGTTAGCAATTAGTTCAATAACATCCCAATCCAATCTTTGATTGATTGTTGCTAGAGTTCCTAGCTCAAGACAAAAAGCAATTATATCACTTGATGAGACAGCAAATATTTTAGATAATTCATCAACACTTGAAAACTCTGGAATCTTAATTGTTTTTGTAATCTCAGTATTTTCATCCGTTTCATCAATTTTGGACTTAGCTTTTTTGTAAACTTTTTTCTTTTTTTTAGTCCCAAGTGCTGCTAGTGTAGCTTTTACTTTTGTTTCAACATTTTTAGAAACATTTGCAGACTTAGGTTTTGTATCTTTTTCATTTTTTGAAGAACCAGCCTGGATAAACTCCGATTGAATGTTAGATAAATTTATTTTCCTAAGTTTTTGCTTTTTAGTAGGTGTAAATTTCTTTTTTATAGCTTTAGCCTTGCTTGTCGATCTCTTATCAGATCTATCGACGGGATGATCAAGCTTATTTTTTTCCGACTCAATTTTAACTTTATCTTTATCAAGCTTTTCTTTTTTTTCTAGTTTTCTTTGATCTTGAAGACTCAAAAGCTGAAGCTTTTTTTGAGATTCTTGCTTTTCTTTTAGCCTGGTATCATGAATCTCTTTTCTAACCTGTTCTTTTCTAAACCTATCTACTAACATTTTATCTTTTGAAAACTCTGCCATAATGAGATTTTTTACTTCCTCATCAACAGGTGACATATGACTTTTAACATCAACGCCTTTTTTATTCAAAAATGATAAAATATCAGTATGTGATATATTTAACTCTTTTGCAATTTGAAATATTCTAACTACTGACATTTTTCCCTTAGATTAAATTTAATAAAATTATTCTTCTTCATCCTTTGTCAGGTCTAAACTACCATCAAAATTTTCATCCGCTAAATTAACTTCTTCCACGTCCCTTTCAATGAATAATTGAACCATAGAATAAACTTTATCTAGTTTTTCAGATGTTATGCCTTTTAAATCAACCAAGGACTCTTCATCAGTATCCATTAAATCACTCACTGTTTTTATCCCGTTATTAGCTAATGACTTACTTAATTTATCCTCAATACCATCTATATCTGCTAGAGAGGTATTTTGATCATTTTGTAAACGATTATACTGCTTGACTCCATAAGCATCTATTCTATATCCTACAACTTTGGAAGCAAGGTTAATATTCATACCATTTCTTCCGATTGCGGAATCGAGATTTTCATCCTCGAATATGGCAATACAATATTCTTTTTCTTCATCTATATATAGATTTACGGGCTTAGCTGGAGATAATGCTCTGGTGATTAAAATCTCGGGTTGTTCACTGTAGTTAACAATATCTATTTTTTCATTATTTAGCTCGCGAACAACTGCTTGTATCCTGCTACCTCGCATACCAACACATGCACCTACAGGATCAATTCTCCTATCATTTGACTTTACTATTATTTTAGACCTGTCACCGGGCTGCCTAGCAATTGAAGTTATATCAATTATACCATCTTCAATTTCTGGGACCTCCATTTCAAAAAGCTTGTTCAAAAAATGATTATCACTTCTACTGACAACTATGTCAGGCCCTTTTGAAGTAATTTCAACTGACTTTATAATACTTCTTACAGTGTCTCCACGTCTATACCTTTCAGAAAAAATCTGTTCACTCCTTGGCAATCTTAGCTCTGCTTGGTCAATATTTATGTATACATTATCCCTCTGTACTTGATGAACAACGCCGATAACAATCTCACCAATCCTATTAGCATAATCATCATATATGTAATTTCTTTCAACATCTCTTAATTTCTGTGAAAAAAAATGTTTTGCAGTATTTACAATTCTCCTCCCAAAGACTCTTAAATCTATTACCTCAACAAAAATATCTCCAATTGAAAGTCCCTCAGCTGCTTCAGGTTCTTTTGATATTGCTTCCTCTAATGTAATTTCAACCTTGTAATCATCGATCTCTTCAACGATAGTTTTCTCTGCGTATATCTCAATTTCGCCTTTATCAAGATTAACAATGCAACTACAGTTTGATGAATCACCATATTCTCTCTCAATGATGTATAAAAATAACTCTTCCAAAATAGAAGCTAATTCAGACCTTTCAACATTTTTTTCTCTGGCTATTTCGGAAAAAACTTCTATTAATTCTCTATTTACCAAAACTCCTCCTAATCTTTAGTCAATTGAAACTTTTATTTTTGCTGATTTTATATTTTCAAAAACAATAAAATAATCCTTTTTACTTTTCCTCAGAATTATACCTTCATTTTTAACATCAACTAACAAAAATGTATCACAAACATAGCTGGAATCATTTTCATAATATTCAAGTAGTATGTTTCTACCAATATTTTTTTTATATTGAAACTTTTTTACCAAATTAGAACCTATTCCTGGTGTTGTAACCTCTAATCGACATCCATTTGGAAACATAGATAAAATACTATCATCATTTTTGATTCTCTTGGCTATATTAGAAGTTTCTTTAATGGTAATATTATCAAATGAGTCAATAGTAACTTTGACGAAATCTGAACCAGAATTATGAAATAAATCCATTAAAACTATGCCTTCAGAAAGGTGATTTTTAATTATACTTCTTAAATTTTCCATGTCTCTAAAAAAACAAAAGTGGGTCTTTCAACCCACTTTAGTGATAGAAAATTATGATATATAAATAATTATTACAACAATCATTTAAAAAGCAGACAACAATCCTTCAAATTCATTTATTTTTTGATTAATATGAGAAGGAAGGTTTTTGCTGTTTAAAATTTTTTCAACTTCAGTTTTTGCACCTTGTAAATCATTCATTTTTATTAACGTATTAATTTTTAACAATTTTAATTCAAGCCTGGAAGCATTATTTATATCAAAATTATTTGCTATTGCTATAATATCTAAACTTTTTAAAAAATCATTCTCATTAAAAGAAATATCAACCAAACGTTTAATAGCACCACAAACAAATGTTGCCTTTTTTGTATTATCCAGAAAATCATTTAATAAAAATTTAGCCTCATCAAATTTACCTAGCTCATAAGCAATTTTACCAAGATAATAGTTGGAGAAAATTTCATTTTCAGTTCCTTCATAATTTGAGGAAATACTTTCAAACTGAAATTTTGCATTATCATAATCTGAGTTTGAATAAGCAACTAAAGCGGCACCAAAGGCGGAACTAGACTCTAGCTCAATGTCACTTTGGTTATTTACGTAAAGTGATCCTGTAATAATAATTGCTATAAAAATAATTAAAACATTTATTATAGTTTTTCTATTTTCTTCAAATCCATTTTCTATTTTCTGAAGATAATCCAAAAGAGGATCTTTTTTAATTTCTTTTCTTAAAATTTTACGACTAGGTTTTAACATTTTTGATTTTTCCTTACCAATTTAGTACCCTCGGCAGGAATCGAACCTGCATCTAATGCTTAGGAGGCACTTGTTCTATCCATTGAACTACGAGGGTATACAGGTTAATTCTTGACGATAAACGGGCAAAATATAATATTTATAATGTAGACTTAAAATACTGAAATACTAAATGATCGTTCAAAGAAACATTAATCTTAGTAGCTAATACTAAATAAGATTATTTAAGTTATGTAAATCATCCTTCCGTTTAATAAATCATAGTTTTTTCCAACAACATTTATTAAATGATTTTTGATGTAGTAATATTATTTCAAATAAATTAATTCTTAAAAATGCAATTTGAATAAATATTTTTTTAATCTGATGATGAAGATAAATAGAATGACTCTGATTTAAGATTTCTAGTCATAAGAGTATTAACTTCCTCAACTGGGTCGGCATTTTCATAAAGAACCTTATAAACGGAGTCGCAAATTGGCATTTCAATTTCATACTTTTCACTTAATCTTTTTATTGAAAATGCTGATTTAACACCTTCAACAACCATATGGCTTTTACCAACAGCATTACCAAGAGTCATCCCTCTTCCAATGCGTTCCCCCAACTTTCTATTTCTACTATGGATTGATCCACTGGTAACAATAATATCACCTATGCCAGCAAGTCCAAAAAATGTTTCAAATTTTGCTCCCGATTTTAAACCAAGCCTTGCAACTTCTTTTATGCCGCGGGTAATTAATGCAGATTTTGTATTATCTCCATATCCAAATCCATCACAAAAGCCAGCAGCAATAGCAATAACATTTTTAGCAGAGCCACAGATCTCGACCCCGATCAAATCTTCATTAGTGTAAACTCTAAATTTGTTTGTAGAGAATAGACCTTGTACAATTTTAGAGGTCTCAATATTCTTTGATGCTGCTACAACGGCTGTGGGCATATTGGATACAACCTCCTCTGCATGACTTGGCCCAGATATGGTCACATAATTTGATATGCTACCATTTACCTCAAAAATTACCTCACTCATTATTTTAAGTGTCTTATTTTCTATTCCCTTTGCTATATTAATGATTATTGCAGAGGGGTCAATATGCTTTTTTGCTTTTGTAATTACTGCCCTGATATGTTGGGATGGAACAGCAAGCACAATAACATTAGCTTGGTTCACTGCGGATTCTATTTCAGGGAAAAAAGAGATATTTTCATTGAAATTAATATCATTAAGAAGATAGTGCTTTCTCGAGGATTGCATTTCATTGATTGCTGACTCATTTCTGTGCCAATATCGGACAAAAATACCCTTTTCTGCTAGAATTGCACCAAGGGCAGCACCCCAAGATCCACATCCAAGAAAAGTTACAATTTTATCTGACATATATCATTATTCAGAGTACATTCCATTTATGACTTCTGACCAGTTATCATTAATCTGCTTTCGTCTTATTTTCAATGTTGGAGTTAATTCACCCTCATCAATTGAAAAATCTTTTGGTAAGATTGAAAACTTTTTTATCTGCTCTGGATTAGAAAATTTTTGATTCAGCTTTTCAATCTCATCAGAAACAAAATTAAAAATATCTTCATTATCAGTAAAATCAGATAGCTTTTTATTATTGGAAATAATGAGTTCATTTTGCTTGACTGGATCTTTGGGTATTTGATTAACATCAATTCCAATATGATCTCTCAATATTACACCCATATCTAACGTTATTAAAGCGGAACAGAACTTTCTATCATCTCCGACTAAAAAGCACTGGGAAACAATCGGAATTGATTTCATCGTTTCCTCGATTACTAACGGCGCAATATTTTTACCACTTGAACTAACGTATATTTCCTTTTTTCTTCCTGTTATGTAGAGGTAACCATCAGAATCTATTTTGCCCACATCTCCTGTGTGAAGCCAACCATCAATGATGGTTTCATCGGTGGCTTTTTCATTTTTATAATACCCTTTCATTACATTCTCACCTTTAATCAAAACTTCACCGTCATCGGCGATTTTTAAATCAAAAAAGGGCATACATGGGCCAACAGACCCGAATTTATTTTGACCTACATAATTTATAGAAATTCCAGCAGTGTTCTCTGTCATGCCATAGCCCTCATATATGGGGATACCTAAAAAATGAAAGAATTCTAAAATTTCAGGATTTATTGGAGCAGCGCCAGAAATTGAAAAACGATTACTTCCGAATCCTGCAGCTTCCCTCAATTTCTTTTTAAAAATTGATGCTAAACCAGGTATTTTAAGTCCTATGCTAAGAATTGCTTTCGAATCAATAGCAGCTTTCAAATTGGAATAAACCTTTTCATAAATTCTAGGTACACTAATAAACAGATGAGGCTGGACCTCTTTAGCATAATCGATGGTATTTAGAGGACTATCCACAACATACATATGCATTGCTCTTCGAACCCAATGGTGATTATCAACCAGTTGACCAAATACGTGAGCTAAGGGCAACCAAGATACATACCTATCGCCCTGACCAAACTTTAGAACTTGCCCTACGGAATCGAGTTCCACTTTAAAGTTATTGTGTGTAAGCTCTACTCCTTTGGGGTTACCTGTTGTCCCAGAAGTATATATTAAAGAGGTTGTATCACTCGCTTCAATACTATTCATTCTATCTAAAATATCATCATCAGATACATTCACTCCTCTAGCAATGAAATCATCCCAACTAATTATTTTATCATTATCAATAGCTTTAATATCATCACCCATTAATACAACATTTTCAAGTGATTCAATTTTATCAATAATTGAAAGTAGCCGCACTAGGGGCATTTTATCTTCCTCACCATTATCATTTGGATTATGACCAACAAAAATAATTTTAGAATCTGAATTGCCTACGATCCATTCAACCTCAGCAGACGATGAAGTGTGGTATACAGCTACGGAGGTACTATTAATCATTTGCATAGCACTATAGCAACCAAACCATTCTTTTCTATTATAACTGTAAATAGAGCATTTATCTCCTATTTGCATGTTCATAGCAATTAAAGATTTAGCTATTCTCATAACATAATCATAATACTCAGACCAAGTAAATGTTGACCATACACCATCAATCTTTTCAGAAAGGGCAGGTTCATTGGGATATTTATTTTTATTATCTAAAAGATATTCTGGAGTATAGCTCATATAATTGATTCCTTCAAAAATGTTCAATTTAATTAATATAAAGTAATTATTTCATGTAACATAAAACATATAAAAGTTTTTGTAAAATAAATCTGAGTCGAATCAATTACTTGACAGATAAACAAATGTTAAAATAATTTAAATGATCTATTTTTGAGTAATTTATAAATTATGCCGGGGTGGCGGAATTGGTAGACGCGCCTGACTCAAAATCTGGTGGGTGCAAGCCCGTGGGGGTTCGAGTCCCTCCCTCGGTACTTTTTATAATTAAATGTTTATTTATATTTTTTAAATTTTCACTTGACTCATAATATTATATCCTATACTTTTAAGCAATAAAGGTGCTGGTTTGGTACCTTTGGTATGTGGAAGGGGTAGATGTTCACTGTGTTCCGAGGTCATTGTGAAATCTGCCCCAATTTTTTTATATACTATTATTAATAATCTTTAAATTCTAATATTACTAGGTTTATTTAATAAAGTTAAATTATAACATTAAATAAATATTAAAATTTTTCCATATCAGCATTAATCTAGCTAGCATAAAATCTGAGAAAAACATCCAACATAATCTATTACTTTAAGTACTTTGTATTTAGAATGTAAAATCTAAAAACCACCTTCTATATATCTATTAATTGAATCGTTAATATCCTGCCAGTAATGACCTTTTCGTTTAAGTTTATTTATAATCTTTTCTCTAAGAATATGATTTCCCCGAATTTCATCTGAGGTATATTTTTTTAAAACTTTAATAATAATACTCTGTATATCTATTTCACTATAAATAGAAGATAAAATTTTAGAAATCATATCATCAGAGTTAATATACTTTTTTAATTTATACTTTAAAGCAATTGGACCAAGTGAGTTTTGGTTAATCTGATCTTTTGAAAATGCCAAACCAAATTCTTCATCATTGATCCAACCATTTTTCTCAAAATCTATTAAAACTAAATCAATATTAGTCGGATCATAATTTTTTGCTAGTAGCTTTTCATAAAGCTCTCTTTTACTACGCATACGGTAACTAAGTAATGCCAAACCTGCATTTTTAAGATTTTGATATTCTTGTTTCGATAATAGATTTTCTAAATTTGAAGCATCAATCTCTTTTCCTTCTTTTATTGATTCAGATGTTAAAATACTATTTGAAACCTCAAGGGTAGCGCCGTTGTCAAGTTTTACAAAAAATAAATCCTTGCTTCTTTTTTTTGGGTATATTGATAATATTCTATTTTTTTTCTTCAACATCAAGTCCCATAAAAGACTTTACCTTTTTAATTATTTCGGAATAAATATCAGGGTTATCTAATAAGTATTTTTTAGAATTTTCTTTACCTTGCCCTATTTTCATATCTCCATATGAAAACCATGCGCCAGTTTTTTCAATGATATCCCCTTTGATTGCTAGGTCAATAATATCGCCTTCTTTGGATATACCTTTACCATACATAATATCAAATTCCGTCATTTTGAATGGAGGTGCTACTTTATTTTTAACAACTTTTACTCTAGTACGGTTACCCACCATGTCTGTTCCATCCTTAAGGCTGGTAATCCTCCTGATATCCATTCTCACGGAGGAATAGAATTTTAAGGCCCTACCGCCAGGTGTTGTTTCTGGATTACCAAACATTACACCAATCTTCTCCCTTATTTGATTTACAAATATAACTGTTGTATTGGATCTACTTACTGTTCCAGTAAGTTTTCTAAGAGCTTGCGACATTAATCGAGCTTGCAGTCCCATATGTGAGTCCCCCATTTCGCCCTCAAGCTCCGCTCTTGGTACTAATGCTGCAACCGAGTCAATTACAATAACATCTAAAGCACCACTACGCACTAATGTTTCTGTAATTTCCAATGACTGTTCTCCGGAATCTGGTTGGGAAACGAGTAATTCATCTAAATTAACTCCAAGATTTTTTGCATATTCAGGATCTAATGCATGTTCAGCATCAATAAAAGCAGCATACCCCCCTGCCTTTTGAGCCTCTGCAACAATATGTAATGTTAAAGTAGTTTTTCCTGAAGATTCTGGACCAAATATCTCGATTATTCTACCTTTTGGTACGCCCCCAACACCTAATGCAACGTCTAGTGACAAACAGCCTGTTGGTATAGTGTTATCGCTAATACTTACATGGTCATCTCCCATGCGCATTATAGCACCTTTACCGAACTGACGGTCAATCTGATTAATTGCTAAGTCTAGAGCTTTTTCTTTCTTTGTATCTGAAGCCATATCAATATTCCTTTGTAATTTATTTTTCTAAAAATGAAAATGTATTTAAAGTTTCGTATACTACACCCTCTGTTAAAGTCTTACTTTCTAATAATTGAATCTTATCTACAGAAAACTCAACTTCATTGTATGTTGAATTTAAAAATATTGATAAATCAGGATTAAACTTTTGAGGATAATTAATTTTTGCTACTGTAATATGTGGAATAAATAATTCTGAATCTTTTTTAAAGCCAATTTGAGACATTTTATCATTTATTTTCACGACCAAAGCTTTTAAAGCTTCAATATTACCACCAACGCCAAGATACAAGACAGATGGTTTAGATTTATTAGGAAAACAACCAGTTTCATAAACTGTAAGGACAAAAGGGTTTATTGAGCAAACAACATTTTCAACTTCTTTTCTAATTTCAGCTACCTTTTCATCGGATGCTGACCCCAAAAACTGAACAGTAAGGTGTAAATTATTATGTTTTACCCAACGTATCTCAACACGCTCATTTTCGCAAGTAGATGTAAGCATTTGCTTTATATTTTTTACCACATTTGGTACAGGAATAGATAGAAATATTCTCATGGTTTTAATTATTATTGCTTAAAATAAGTTTTAAAACTGCTTGACTAGTTCGAATTTTATTAGCTTCTCTATTAGATGAAAAATTGAATTTTTGTACAAATGATAATTTTTCATCACAATAACCTACATAAACTAACCCTACTGGTTTGGCTTCACTACCACCATCAGGTCCAGCTATACCAGTAACCGATACTCCAATAGAGGAATTGAATTTTTCTTTAACATTTTGAGCCATTTCAATAGCAACTTCTTCGCTAACTGCTCCAAAATTCTTAATATTATCTGGGTCTACATTCAATTGATCAATTTTTGATTCATTGCTATAGCTTATAACACCACCAGCATAAACTGCAGAGCTACCTGAGACTTGAGTCAAACGATGACCTATCAAACCACCAGTACAAGACTCTGCAGTAGATAATGTTAGATTTTCTTTGTTTAGATTATCTATTACAATATTTTCAATATTCTTGTACCCATTATCATAAATGTATTTTTTCAAATGCTTATTTAAACTAATCTTAAGTTCTTCTAATTTTTTAACATCATAACCAGAAAGTCTAATGTCAACTCCATATACGGAGGGATAATAACCGACATTAACAGAGTCCTCTTCTTGAAAGTAGTTTCTTATATTTTCATAAATCACAGATTCTGGCAAACCTGTTGTCCTAATGTTTATGCTCGATATTTTTAATTTTATCTTTTTCTCAATTATAGGCAACACCGTATTATTCAACATAGATTTCATTTCAGATGGAACACCTGGTAAGACAATAAGAATAATTTTATTTCTCTCGTACATCAGCCCTCTCGCTGAACCAATTTCATTTGGAAGCAAAATACCATTATTGGGCGAGACAGCCTGAGACTTGCTACTATCTGGAAGCGAGTACCCTAATTTTGAAAATCTCTTACATAAAACTTCCCAATAATCTTTATCAAAAGCCTCTTTACTGCCAAAATAATCGAATATTACTGCTCTAGTTATATCGTCATCTGTAACTCCCAAACCGCCTGTACATATAATAAAATCAATATCTGATGAGAATAATAAATTTAAAGTATCAGTAATTCTATTTTTGTCATCTGGAATAGTTAAATGAGAAACTACAGATACGCCAGTTAATGAGAGTTTCTTACTTATCCAGCTAGCATTAGTATTGATAGTTTTGCCAGATAAAAGCTCATTTCCTATCGTTAATATAGATACTCTCATCCAGCGAAATAAACAAGGCTCTGTGTTATGAGTAGCGCAAAAATACCTGCTACGACATCATCCATCATAATTCCTGTACCTGATTTAATATCATCCATTCCTTTTACTGGTCCTAATTTTAAAATGTCAAATATTCTGAATATTGTAAAAGACAAGAATCCCCAGACAAAAGAGTGTGGTATCAACCAAAGGGCTATCCATTGACCAACCCATTCATCAATAACAACCTCCGGTGGGTCTTCTTTTTTTATCGATTCAGAATAGATTGTGGAGACAGCAACACCTATGAAAAACAGTATTAAACTACCGTATAAAATAAAAACACCTTCAATATAGAAACGAAGATAATACCAAGATAAAAAGGCTAAAAAACTACAAATGGTGCCAGGAGCAAATGGAATACGTCCTATGTAAAATACAGTTGAAATTATTTCAGCAACTTTATCCACTAATTATTTCTTATAAAATCTTTAATTACAAATCTATTTGCATATAGATAAATAATACCAGTATATGCTGTAAATATAGCCGTAAATAATGTAAGCATATAAATTATTTTATATTGCTTTATTAAATCTATAGTAGGAATGAATGATTCCATATTAAAGCTCTCTAAAGTGAGGAAGATCAAGGTTAGAATTATAATAGTCAATTGAAATGCAGTTTTATATTTCGAAAGCTTAGAAGTAACAAATTCAAAACCTTTGTTTGAGATTATCCACCTCAATCCAGTAATAAACATATCTCTAAATGTAATGATACCAACCATCCAAAAATCAATGATTCCAATGAAGGCAAATGAGAAAAAAGCAGATAATACTAGAATCTTATCTGCTAATGGGTCGAGAAACTTACCTTGGGAAGTTATTTGATTATATTTTCTTGCCAAATGACCATCATAGGCATCTGTAATGGCTGCAACTGCAAATATAATCAAAGCGAGCAGTTTATCATCTGAGAATAGAAAGATGATAAATAATGGAGTGAGAATTATCCTCAACAAAGAAAGTAAGTTTGGCAAATTCATACTGAGGTTCTACCCTCCATCGCTCTGACCAATGTAAGTTCATCCATATATTCAAGATCGCTTCCTACAGGGAGGCCCCTAGCTAGTCTGGTAACATTTACACCTAATTCCTCAAGTTTTTTTGATAAATATAGACATGTTGTATCTCCCTCCACACTAGGATTTGTTGCTAAAATAACTTCCATCTCACTAACAACTCTTTTATACAAGTTATCTAAGTTTAAGTCATCGGGACCAACACCATCTAAAGGTGATAAAACCCCGCCTAACACATGATATTTGCCTTTGAATGAGTTGGTTCTTTCAAAAGAAAAAATATCTTGAGGCTCTTCAACTACACAAATTATGTTGCCATCTCGATTTTGATCCGTACATATATTGCAAATCTCTAATTCAGACATTATCCCACATTCAAAACAAAAACGTATATTTTCTTTAATTTCCTTTATTGCGCTTGCTAGAGCAATATTTTCTTTTTGATCTGACTTTAATATAAAAAAGGCTAACCTTTGAGCAGTAGCTTTACCAACTCCAGGTAATTTAGCCAATTGTTCAATTAAAAGGTTTGCAGACTTTGGGTACAAGGACATTTTACAAGCCAGGTATATTTAATCCTGAGAGCATACCACCAGTCACTGAATTCATTTTTTCTTTCGCAGAGGCTTGCGCATCGGAAATGCCCTTGTTCACAGCAGATATTATCAAATCTTCAACAATTTCCTTATCTTCTTTAAGCGAATCATTGTCCAGCCTAAGCTCTAATATTTCAAGTTGGCCATTAATTTTTACTTTTACCATTCCACCACCTGATTCAGAGTTCACGATTATATCAGACAACTGTTCTTGAGCCGTTTCCATTTTCTTTTGCATTTCTTGTGCTTGTTTAAGCATTTTAGACATATTGCCTTTAAACATATATTTTCTCCTATGTTATAATTTCACCATCAAAAAGATCAACAACCTTATCCCTTACCTGCTCATCGTTTTCAGAATCAGGTGTATTACCTTTGATATTAATTCTAGATGATTTGTTTTCTTTTTCAACACCTTTTTGAACTTTAAAACTTACTCCATTACCAAAAATTTCACTTAAAATTGTATTTAGACTATCTCTATTTTTTTCAATTTGGTTAACATGAAAATCAAGAGTGCTCGTAATTTCGATTATTATATCTGATGATAAAATACTAATCGGCTTACTTTTATCAAGTATAGAGGCTACCGATGGTTTTTTAACGTGCATACTATCGATAAAATCCTGCCATTTTTCATTAATAAAATTTAAATCTAATTCTTTGGCAATACTTTCTACATCTTCATCTTCAGTCTTTTTGGTGTTATCTTTTTTGACATTGTTTTCTAATTCATCCATGTTATTGTTTAAATTTTCTTCTGCTTTTTTAGACCTAATTAAATTGGTTTTTATATCTACTACTTCTTCCTTTTTTATTTCATTATCAGTATGACTTTTTTCTACTTGAATTTGATTTTCTGTCGTTTTGGCCAAATTCGCATCATATTTTTTTTCATTTAATAAATTATTGGTTTTACTGTCAACGGGTAATGATGCTTTTTCTTTTGTATTTACAGAATTTTGTTCAATATCCTTCGAGGATAAGAAGCTTTCAATAGATACAGATTTATCCATTTCTAATAATTTTAATGATGAAAACTCTAGTAATAGATAAGGATCATCTGAACGGCGGATTTTTGAAGATAAATCTGTTAGAATTTGAACCGAACGTAGCAAGTCTCTTCTGTCCCATTTTGATGAATGAGAAATATACTGTTTTTTACTTTCATCATTTATTTCTAACAGATCTGAACCTCCATCAATTTGGGAATACAATAAGTTTTTCATGTGGTTTGATAGGCCACTTACTACTTCTTCAGCAGGGACGCCATAGCTTAAAAACTTATCTAATGAATGAAGTAACTGGTTACCATTTTTATCTAGGAGAGAATGAGTATATTCAAAGAAAATATCATTCGGTATAACTCCGAGTGCTTGAGTGGTCTTGCTACTAGAAATCTCAGAGCCACAAAAACTGATAACTTGGTCTAAAATACTCAGTGCATCTCTCATGCTTCCATCGGCTTTTCTCGCAATTAACTGCAAGCTGTCTGCATCAAAATCAATTGACTCTTGATCAAGTATAAAAGTTAAACGAGATATAATGGTATCAGTAGCTATTCTATTAAAATCAAATCTTTGACATCTAGATATAATAGTAGCAGGTACTTTATGTATATCGGTTGTACAGAATATAAATTTTCCATGTTCAGGAGGTTCTTCCAAAGTACGAAGTAGTGCATTAAAAGCTGGGTTTGTCAGCATGTGAACCTCATCAATTATGATCACTTTATAGTTTCCAACCATGGGTGCAAATTTTATCTGTTCACGAAGATTTCTAATTTCTTCAATACCTCTGTTGGATGCTCCATCTATTTCCAACACATCTAATGCGCGACCTTCTGCTATCTCTAAAGATAAATTTGTCGATGGATCAAAATCATATCTTGGCCCACCATCAGCATTCAACGCTCTTGATAAAATTCTAGATGTAGTAGTTTTTCCAACTCCTCGCGGCCCCGTAAACATATATCCCTGTGCTAGACGCTCTAATTTAAAAGCATTAATCAATGTTTTTGTAACATGATCTTGCCCAACTATATCCTCAAAAGTCTGAGGTCTCCACTTAAGTGATAATACTTTATATGACATATGTTTTTGGCCGTGCAATTATGTTTGGAAATCTCATAAATGAATACCTAATACCTAAACAGCTCAAATCCAATTAACTGCAAGCACACAAAAAAGAAAGCTTACCGCTGCTCCTTTCCAGGCCTGACGGAGTTCACTCATTTAATGTTGCCACAGGACTAAATTATCAACACTGCTAAGCATTAAATGATCAATCGATAAAATCCTAGCATAATTATTGATCCTGCTATAGCGGATTGCAGGCAACAGGGCACCGCTAACTCCCCACCTAGCACGGCCTAAAATTAATTTTCAATTCACTGTAAATCCTAAATATATACTTTTTTATTAAATAATAAAAAAGTATGAACTAAAATGATTTTAAAATTAAACATAAATAATAAATTTTCTTAAACATTAAATAAACAATAAACATTGTTGATAAAAAAGATATAAATCAAAAAATTACTACAATTTTAATTTCTTCAATTTCAAACCAATCCCAAAAGTTTGACCTATCTAGCTTAATAACACCATCTTTGAAACTAAATCGTAATCTTTTACGGTATAAAGATTCTGTAAACCACAAAGAATTCTCTCTTCGATAATAAATTGCTATAAATGGAGGACTGTCAGTAACAAGTTCAGAAATCTTTAGTGTACAAATCGCCTCATTAAACTCACCCTCTGCTGTTACAAAGTCTAACTTTGAAAAACTAAATACTTTTTTTGTAAGCGGTGAAAAAGAGCGAGGTTTTTCTAGTGCCTCTTGACTAAATAGTATTGAAAATACAAGTAGGAGTAAAAAAATAGTTTGGAAGCGAATATTCACCTCCAAATTTGGCACTACTTTTTGCTACGCCCAAACAAACCTTTTTTCTTTGGAGGTTCTTCTTTGGCTTCCTCATTAGCAGCACCATCATCAGCAATACCTTCAAGTCTTTTTTCCCAATCACTTGCATCCTCAGGAAATTCAGAGGGGGCATCTGAACTAGCAGTAGACTGTTCAGGGTTTTCCCAAATTTCTTTTAATTTTTCATGGCGCTTAGCAGAATTATCGCGCAAATGTTCGAGCATTTCGCTTACCTCTTCATCAAAGTCAGCAATTGTCTGCTCCATTCTTCTAATTAATTCTTCTTGCAGTGGACCACCATATCCTTCGCCAACCTTCTCCATTAAGTTTCCAAATTGCTCGATTAAATATTGTTTTTGAGGGTCAACCATTGGCTTATCCTCACCATTGCCATTATTTGTTCCAGCCATAAAGACTCCATTTATTACTTAACATTTTTTTCATACTCCTCTTGAGACAAAATAAAAGTCTCAGATGGTGTTAATAATGTAGCAAGTGCTTCATATAACTCACTACTAAATAATAACCCCATCACAATACCATAGAATCTATAGTACCAAGACTCATCTAACCTAGGACTTCGTTGACTATTATAGATAGAAGCTACATTCAAACCCATCGCTCCACTTATTACGTAAATATACGACTTTAAACGTAAAAATTCATTACTATAAAGCCTGTATGATATTCGCTTAACATCATTCAAATTGACCTGTTCGATTTCCCTTGGCGTTTGTACGGAGATAAAACTATTTTCAAATGAGACCAGAGTTCCATTTAAACGCATATTTTTATTATCAACTATTTTTACGAATTGGGGTTTTTTTAGGTCGGTAAGAATATCTGATGCTCTTAAAAAATCCATACCCGCATACATGATTGCACGAGCCTCATCCGTGAATTCTGGCTGTGCATTAATTTTATTTTGAAACCTAGTAAACTGATTCAAAGACATCTTCTTTTCGTATGTTTTTTCTTTTCCTTTTCGATTTACATTTATTCTAACCTTGTAACCAGTGAAACTAGTAGAATAGACTTGGGCGCTAATAAAATTTCTTACCTTTGGAAAAATTCTATAGAACCTATTTTCATGGATATCAATCAAGGTACCTACTCGAGGACTTAAAATAACTACCTCTTCTTGCGCTATAGCCGCACCAAGAACTAATAGTGCAGAAAGCAAAAGTTTGAATATTGCCATTTATTTAAAAACTAAATGCTGTTTCGACCTTTGTCTGTCTAACCGGCTCTAATTCACCAGAACCATTGTCTCTATAAAATTCACTGTACTCCCAAATCAAACTAACACCTTTACTCATTTCATACCCTACTCTGTAGCCCATAATCGTGTTCTCAGATGGGTTATCAAAATCAAAGGGATCTTTATCATTATTTCGCCTATAGAATGCATTTGCAACACTCAACTTAGGAATATTATCAGTATTAACATTAATTACAGCATTGAAACTGTTGTACTCTATCGTATCGGCAGTCATAGAGGCGTAAGAAGCATTAAAATTGATTAAGTTAAACAAATTCATATTCGCGGAACCATATACACCACTAGATGTCCAGTCGTTATCATAACCCTCAAATATTGCCATATCTTTTGTTTTAATCGAGGTTTCATTTCCTTGCGAAGCACTAATTACTCGATTTAAATCGTACGATTGATCAAAAAATTGCGGCACATAGGATCCTTTAACGGATCTATATTCAAGAGATAGATCAAGCAACCCAAACAACTTAGATCTTACACCAGGTATTGTTGCCCCAGTACCTGATCTTTTCGGGCGATAAAATAACGTATCGGAATCAGCATTTGTTGTCACAACTTCTGGAAATAATAAAGTGTTGATTTCTGTGTACACTGTAAGTGAAAGCATCTTATTAGTAAGTACTGGATAAGAAACATCAAATGACCATGCAGAGACCGAGGCTTTATTATCATCAATACTAAATGGTCTAGCTTTTATTTCGATATTATCATCATTTATATCTACAATATTATCTCCATCCGCATCTATGTCTACAAGTGAATCTGGCACAGACGAGCCATGACCAGGATCAGGCCAACCATCTCCATCAGTGTCATTCCAGAGCGAACTATCAGATGGAAAATCATCAAAGACATCCGGAAAAGAGTCGCCATCTTTGTCTTTCATTGAAGAAAACATATTTGCATCTGAAATGTAATTCAAACCAATTGTAAGGGGTAAAGACTCGGATACCTTATATTGTGCTCTTAAACCTAATATTGTACCTCCTCTAGAAAAATCTTTTACGTTTGACAAAAATAATTCACCTCCAATAGAACCAATATTGAACCCAGTATTGATACCAACTCTCCTAACAGTCGGAAATTCCATCATATTCGAATAACCTCGCATTAGACCGCCTTGACCAAGTGTCATATTTTCGATAGAGCCATATTTTGCCCAAAATGGAGATGTTTTTTCACCATAACGTACATATAAAATCTTATCATATATAAGGTCCGGGTCATTATCAAAATCCCATTCATCTTGGCGAATATTTCCCTCATTATCCATATAAACAACAAGATCTAAACCGATGCCAATGCCTGCTACATTTATCTCTGGTCTCAGCGCCAACTGGTTATACAATGTGCCATCAATAGTTGCTGAGCCAATACCTAATCCCATACCAAATGGTTTTTTTGGAGCATCGGGCGAATCAGCTTTTGAATCAGTATTTGATTCACTATCAACTTCACCGCTTTCATTTTCAATTCTTTCAGGCATATCTTCTTGGATAGTTTTACGATCTTCATTAATCTTGATAGCGTCATTCTTTTCTTCTAAATTCTCATTTTCATCTCTTTCTGATGGCTTTTTATTTTCCTCTAAATTCTGCTCAAGTTCAGGATCTTTTGGATATTCATTTGGACCTGCAGGTGCTTGCATCAAGCTACCAGATGAGCCGCTCAAAGCCTTTTGGCCAGGACCCACACTAACTGTCTGACCACTCACTGAGTTAAAAACATCAAACAGTCCCTCTTTTCCGATGAACTGGTCAACACCTGAAGGGTTAATCATCGCAGCAAATTCAGTACCTTTTACACTAGCAACACTAACAGGTGAAACAACTCTAAAAGTTTTAGTTCTATTTTCTTTTTCTATCTTATTTAAAATAGTTCCAAACTCAATGTTAACAGACCTTGTGTTCTTTGTATCCATAATTTCAAATTGTGAGTTTGGCTTAATTTTTACAACCGACCTATCATCAATAAATATCAATGCAGCATATCCATAATCTCCTACCTTAATAGCATCGCCATTATTGATACTTCCTCCTACCTGCGCAATTTCATTATAGGTTTGCATTCCTAATCTTTTTATCTTGACGACACCTTCAGCTTTAATCAATCTTGCGACAGATTCAGCTGGGCTGATATTGAAAACAAATAATGATACAAAATTAATTTTGAAAATAAATGAAATGAAATACCGCATTTTTATCCTTTAAATCTTAATTGAAAAATTAAATATCTATTTATTTTTATACAAGACTGTATGTTGGCAGTAAGATAAGATCAATGATAATTTTAAAATTGAGCTATTTCCAATATTTGTTTTTACTTGTTTGTCCTATCCCTGGGTTAAAACCATTTGTTGGATCAAGATCTTTGTAAAAATCAGTTAATGATGGTTTTGCTAAATATTCGTGCCCAACATTATGTTCCGCAGGATACTCTGCCCCAATATCATCATATATTTTCAGCAATCTTTTCTTCAAGGCATCTGCATCTACCCCTTTTTTGACAATATAATTATGATGAAGCACGTGACAAAAAAGATGCCCATAGTATAGTTTCATTTCTAACTGATTCTCAATTTCTTGCGGAAGATTTTCGAACCAGTTCTTCTCATTTCTTGGAAATGCAATATCTAATGAAATCATTTCGCCTAAATTATTTTCATTTAGAGCATGAAATCTACCAACCGCACTAGCAGCTACAAACCTGTGAAGCAATGCTTTATCAGCCTCCTTTTTATTACATTCAAAAAAAGAACCTTCATTATCTTCAAAATAAGAAATTAAATAATTTTTAATCTCATCTATACCCTCATCTGACATCTCAATGATCCAATGATGCTCATATTTTTCATGGAATTTTTCCATCCGAATCGGTAAATGATTAGGCCAAAACAAGCTTAAAAATTGCATTAGTTTATCCGAGAACTTGCTCGGTAGAAATCTGAATTTTCCAGTTATAAGATCTACCCTGCGCTTAAATTCAAATAATTTAGGAATGAAACTTGGACCTAATTTTTCTATGGCAATAAATGTATCTTTGCTATACTGCTTTGCAGCTTCATAACAATCTCTATGAACATATTCACCAGATTCAGGAAGGTTTTTAAAATTAGAAAGGATGTCCCTTCTAATTTTAGAAAAATTTTCAGGGTTATTGCTCCCAAGATAAAAAACGGAACTTTTAGTAGGTTTTAAGTAAGTATCTAGTCTCACAGCAAAAACTGCTATTTTACCGGCGCAGCCGGAAGCTGAGTACAATCTTCTCTTATCCGCATTATATCTAGCAGGTGTTCCTGCATCTACATCTCTTATTCTGCTTTTGTATTCATTATCAGATGCGAGTTTTTTAGGAAATTGAATTTGGTCCTGGTTATAATTTTTTGATTGCAAATTGTTTAAGATTTCTTTCTCAGAATTCCCGAGATCCACCCCTAAATCATTAACTAGTTCAAGCTTTCCATCTAAATTGATTTTAGCATAAAGGGACAATTCTGTATACGCAGGGCCTCTTTTTACTAAAGCTCCTCCAGAATTATTACAAACACCACCAACAATAGATGCGCCAATACAAGAACTTCCAATAACAGAATGTGGCTCCCTTCCATATTTATCTAGTTCATTTTCCAATCCAAATAACGTACTTCCTGCTAGGCCTATAATCTGTTTACCTTCATTAATGATATGAATATGATTTACTCTCATTGTATTAATGATCACGATTGGTCTATCATAATCATCCCCAAAAGGCGTTGATCCTCCTGTCAACCCAGTATTTGCAGCTTGCATTATTACAATAACATTTTCCTCAACGCACAATTTGAGAACATTCCAAATTTGAAATAAAGTTCCAGGCTTAACAACTGCCAATGCCTCACCCTCACCATATCTCCACCCTTTACTAAAAGTATGTTTTTCCCATTTAGCCGTAAGTACATATTTGGATCCCAAGCTGGTTTTTAAACTTTTTATGAAATTATCTTTTTTCAATTTTATTTTAATATCTATTTAATCTGTTTCAATAATTATTCTATGCTATGTATTTTCATTTAAAAGTACAAACTTTTAAGAATGTAAGATTCTTAAAAATACTTTCCATTTACTTAAATGGATGAAATAGAATTCAATTATTATATTACACTCATTACATTGTAGGTTTATTGAGTTATATGTAATTTGAATATAATCTCAATTAATTATTGGTATTTTTTTTGGCAATATTTACAAATCTAATATAATGAACCCTAAAATATTCTATCGCATTTTATTAATCACAATCTGCGTTTTTTCTTATGCTACATCTGCTGATAAGGTTTTCATAGAGGGCTCTGTTCTAAGCTCCGATGACAAACCAGTGAAAAAGGCTGAAGTTCAATTATTGGATGCTAAGAAAAAGAAAATTTTAAGTATTAAGACTGATAAAAATGGATATTTTAAAATTGACGAATTTGATGCTCAAAATTGTTATTTACAGATAGATAAGAAAAAAGAATCAGCTACAGTAAGCATTCGTTCATGGCCTTCTGAAAATAAAAACCTAACTGGCCTTAATATCAAACTATCTAAAAAAGGAGAAAGAATAAAAAAATCTTTCGGTCCAAATCCTGAAATAAAAGATGGTGGTGCTAACATGGCAGAAGGCGGACCGCCGAGCCAGCTAACAAAAAAGCAAGTCAAAAAGAAAAAAATACCAAAGAAACAAGAAAAAGTATTTGTGAGTGGTAAGGTTATTAATAAAAAGGGAAAGCCCGTCAAAAAAGCTACAGTTATTGTAATAGATCAAAATTATAATTCAGTAGCTGAATTAGAAACAGATAAGGAAGGTCTTTTTACCATTGAGAATCTAAAGCCAGCCGATTATAACCTTACAATATCAAAGAGAAAAATGCTTGTAAAGTTCAAACTAAAATCTTGGCCAAAAAATAATCAAAACATTAAAGACATTGGCGTTACATTAACTAAAGAAAAACAACAAGTAAATACTCTTACTTTTGGGCCAGAGCCTCCACAAGCAAACGCTGGCATTGATCAAGAAATGGCCTATGAAAAAAGTGTTTTCGTTGATGGGTCTGAAAGCTACAACCCCAATAATATCATTGAATCATATGAGTGGAAAACTTTATCAGAAAATCTTACTATTGATAATCCAGCTGATCCTAGCTTCACTTTCTTATCCCCTGCAGTTGATAAAAATTTCATTTTTGAATTAACAGTAAGAGGCCCTGGCAATATCATTGATAAAGATACAGTAAATGTTAAAGTCTATAATAAAAATATTTTCCCCATTGCTATTGCAGGAGAAGATCAAATTCTTGATATAGGTGATCCAATAATACTAGACGGTTCAAAAAGTAATGACCCTGACGGTCAGATAAAATCTTTCCAATGGCGTCAGCTTATTGGAGAAAAAACTACTTCAAAAAGCAGAAAGCAAGCGGTTATAAACTTAAAAACAACTTCATTGTTTGTTGATACACTTTCATTTGAGCTCAAAGTAGAAGATAAATATAATTTCGATCTAGATACAATTAATGTCTATGTGATGGACATTCCGGAACCATTAGTGGTCATAACAAGTAGCTCTAGTACTCAGGAAAATATCGGAGCTGCAAAAATTTCTTTGGGCGTATCTGCAAAGTCAGGGAAAAAAACCTCTATTTATGCATTTACTAGAGATAGCACAGCACTGGGAAATGGTAAAGATTATACAAACATTAATGAGGCAATTTTTGTTCCAGCTGGAAAATCAAGAATTACATTTCCATTAAATATCAATGACGACAATATTGACGAATTTGATGAACAGATTATTATAGACCTCATTGACTCTACGGTTACCAATGCAAATACAGGTTCCGCTAGGAAACATGTTTTAACAATAATTGATAATGACCCTCCTCCAGATGTTGAATTTATCACATCAAACACATCTGTTTCTGAAGCTAATGGCAAACATATCGTCATTTTAAATCTTAGCAACCAGAGCGGAAAAGAGGTATATGTAGATTATCAAATAGAAATAAGCAGTTCTGCGGTTAATGGAGAAGATTATACTTTCCAAAATGGTACTTCTTTTTTTCCAGCAGGAAAAACTAGGGATACGTTAGATATAACACTAATTAATGACACCATTGATGAACCATCTCAAACATTAATACTTTCACTATTAAATCCTAAAAATAGCACTATTGGGATGAGGAAATCACACACTATAAAAATAAATGATGATGATAACCCTCCTTTTATCTTTGTTGTATATGAAAAAGGAAGTGGGCTCGAGTCTGATAGCTCTAGAACAATAAATTACTCATTATCGACACACTCAGAAAAAGAAATTTCTGTACGATACCGAGTTAGTTCCTACGGTACAACATCGAAAAGAAATAAAGATTATACCCTAGAGGATGGTGTAATGGTTTTCCCTCCAGGTCCGCCAGGATCCTCATCCATCAATTTTAAAGTAATTGACGATCAAATCGATGAGTTTGATGAACTTCTAATTATTAATCTTATTGGCGAACCTAGCAATGCTACACTTGGATCATCTACCAGGTACACCTACACAATTATCGATAATGATGACCGCCCTACAATTGAATTTAACGGAGATGATCACGGTAATGATTTTATATCTGCAACAAAAATAAAAGTTGGTAGTTCTTCTTCAGGGATTATTGAACTAGGTGGTGATGTAGATCTATTTCGATTTGATCTAAAATATCCTATTACTGTACTAACAAAATCATTTGGGGAAACAGATGTCTATGCTGAGATACTAGATAACGCAGGCCAACTGATTGCCACAGACGATAATGGAAGAGATAGCAATAATTTTATGATAAAAACTCCTCTTCTCCCTGGCCCGCATTATTTAAGGATTAAACATTACTCAACTGAGGGTACAGGTGACTATGTAATGACCCTAGAATCGTCAGAGCTATATGATAAGCAAGCAGATGATCTAATTTTAAATAAAACTAAATCGTATTTTAAAATTGGCCACATAATTTATGAAGCAATGGTTTATAATGATAAATCGTATGATCTTGAAAGAATACAAATAAACTCAACTAAATTTGAACTTGATTCAAAAAGATTTATCACGATCACTGTAAATGATTCTACAATTATAAACCCCTCTACTTGTTATGTACCTAGTTATGGACAATATGAAAATCTTGGTATCATACAGAAAAATTATATTTCAAACCCTTTAAACGTTAGCGATTTGCCTAGATATTTACCGAATGAGAAATTAGAAAATTCGCTCATTTTTGGAATAGTAAGAGATTATCAAACAAGGAAACCAATTTTTGGTGCGGAAGTACGAATCTATGGAGCACAAACTCCTGCAAATGGTGCCAGCCAAACCAGGTTGATTAACCTAAAGGATGGAGAGACATGGTATGGTGGAAATAGATTACCCACAAAAAAACCGCAATACAAATCTCCTGTAATTAACAAATATCCTGAAGTAAAAGGTCGTAGAGTAACAGGTTTAGATGGAAAGTTTGCTATAGCTGTTCAAGATACAGGCTTTTTAATGATTAGAGCAAACGCACCAACAAATAATTATCGAATTCAAGAGAAAAAAATAAGAATTCGTTACGAGAGAGGAGATTTTTACGCTACTGATATATGGTTAATTCCAAAATAAACTTCTTACTATTTTTCACTCTATCAATATTTTCTACAATTAAGGGACAAAAAATGAATAAAACAGAAATAGCTACTGTTGGGGGCGGGTGTTTTTGGTGTATTGAGGCTGTTTACCAGCGAATCGATGGCATTAAATCTGTCACCCCTGGTTATGCTGGAGGCAAATCAAAAACTACCACATACAAAGAAGTATGTACAGGCACAACTGATCATGCAGAGGTGGCTAAAATTGAATTTGATATAAATGTTATTACTTATGAGCAGATATTAAATGTATTTTGGCAAGCACATGATCCAACGACATTAAACAGGCAAGGCAATGACATAGGTACACAGTATAGATCTGTAATTTATTATCATAATGAAAAACAAAAAGAAATTGCAATAAACTCAAAAAAAGAAGCAAATAAGTCTGGTTACTGGGATGATAAGATCGTTACAGAAATTTCCGAAATATATAATTATTCTGATGCTGAAGACTATCATAATGACTATTACCAGAATAACCCTAATCAGCCCTATTGTATATTTGTTATCAAGCCTAAACTGGACAAATTGATTAAGAAAGGGGTTATTAAGTGAAAAAACAATTTTTACTTTTCATTTTAATGTTTTTTATTTCAGCTTCTATTCAATTCTCAGCATGCGAAGAATCCGAAAATAAAAGTTCAAATTGCGATACAGATATAAATGTCAATCAACCTGAAAACCAATATCGTGTAAATGCTCAGGTTTTCGGAGGTATTGAAGGATGTGGTATTGTAACAGTTGAAAAGGATGGTGAAATAATAACAAATGCAGTTGTAAAACTCAATGGTGCAGAGCTAGCCTTTGATGAAACTATGGGGTATGCATCATTTCTATCAAATTCATCAGGAGATGAAATTGAATTAGAGGTAACTCATGAAGGTTCAATTATCGGTTCAGGAAAAGTTTGCCTTCCTAGCTTTCCTGGTATCTCTAATATTGACTCAGGCGATGTTCATCAAAGAAATACAGATCTAACTATTAATTGGTCAGCAGTCTCAAATGCAACGGCGATTGATGTTACAATTGACGAAGATATAACATATGGACAATATAGTTCTGGATTGCTTTTACCAACGACTACTTCTCATACCGTACCGTCGTCATTCTTTAACTTATCTTCAGATTGGAGCGATACTGCTGAATGCATTATTAATGTTACAGCATATTATGGGGTTAGTTCTGAGGCAAATTATGAGGACTTAGATTCTACTGATTTGGGCTATAATATAAATGGCTCTGCTGGATTTTTTATAGGAATAAACGGAGATGAAACTACCATATATGTTCCAATAAGTGATTAGGAAAGACTAATAATTTTTTTCAAAATTTTGCATAGCCTCTATTAATGCATCTACTCCATCTTCTGGCATAGCATTATAAATTGAAGCTCTAAATCCACCTACAGATCGATGCCCCTTAAGAGTGGTAAGTCCTCTGTTTAAGCAATAGTCTAAGAAAATCTTATCATCTATTTTCTTATCTAAAAATACAAAAGGAACATTCATAGTTGAACGGTCTTCTTTATTTATAGGACTTTTAAACAGACTATTTCTCTCGATTTCTGTATAAAGCTTTTCTGCTTTTCGCTCATTAATGATTTCCATTTCCTTTAAACCACCTAATGATTGTATCCATTTTAAAGTCTCATTTACCACACAAACGGAAAAAACTGGCGGGGTATTAAACATTGAATCTTTAGATGAATGGGTTTTATAACGCATCATCGTAGGCACATCTCTAAGGTTAATATCTAAAAGATCTTTACGAATGATAACCAACGTTACTCCCGCTGGACCCATGTTTTTTTGTGCTCCAGCATAAATTAATCCAAATTGAGATATATCTATTGGTTTTGATAAAATATCAGAACTCATATCAGCGACTAAATATGAATTAGTGTTTTTAATTTCTGGGAAGCTCTTGTATTGAGTACCATATATCGTATTATTACTTGTTATATGTAAATACGAAGCATCCTCTGAAGTAACCACATTTTTTGGAATGTAAGAATAAACTGAATCTTTACTACTTCCAACGACGTTGACATTACCAAATTTTTGGCATTCAATAACTGCCTTTGCCGACCAAGATCCAGTATCTATATAATCTGCTGTGCCATCGCTAGGAAGAAGATTCATTGGAACCATTGAAAATTGCAACGACGCTCCTCCTTGCAGCCAAAGAACGGAATAATTTTCCGGAATATCTAGTAAATTAATAAGATTTTGAGTCGTGTCATCAAACAGCTCCACAATAGGTGCTGATCTATGACTCATCTCAAGTATACTTATTCCTGATTTTTTATAGTCTTTTACAGCGCTTTTTGAAGCTTTTAAAGCAGGATTTGGTAGGCAAGCAGGGCCAGCGCTAAAGTTATATATTTTTTTCAAAATTGTAAAATATTTCTAATAAAATGAACCGAAATTTGTTAAAAAGGAAGCTGAGTATCAATAGCTACTGCGCTCTTTTTATAATATCAAGTTGTCGACTTTTCTATTATTTATCTGATCAGAGCGCAATAGCCATTAAAATACATTAATTAGGCCTAGTAACTTTATACGGTATGGATATGGTGTAACAATTATATCCACCATCCTCGGTAAAGATAGTTGCTAGATCAATTATACTAAAAAATGAACGAAAAATTCTGGATTCTTGTCCTAATCCCGGGCCGTGAACCCTCCATAATCCAGCATGTATGTTATCATTTCCGATTTCATCTACGCCAATTCCTTTATCATTTAATTTCTTTCTTCCTCTTTGATATTGAGATCGTCCATAGCGATTCATTACCCATTCTCCAACACCGACAGAGTCTAAAGCATACTCAGGACCATTGTTTTCTACAGCAATATTCAACATTATATGTTGAAAAGCATCAAACGTAGGCAGGTTGTCCCTATCTAAGAGTAAATCACCAATTTCGGAGGAATTCAACGCAAAAAGCAGGTTCCCATCTTCAACGGTAATACCATTAATACTATCAGCCGATGCATTAACTGAAAATATATTTAACGATGAGAGAGAAACCTTATCGCCAGAGAAACCTACTAGAGGAGTCATAGCAGAAATTCTCCAAAAATACCCATTAGGATTATTTTGATTAACGGTCCTAACAAACTTTATCTTTCTTGTCATCAATGAACTAAAATCTTTTGAGAAGCCCATTGAATCAATAATATCCATTGTAGAAGTATCTCTTACTTGAACAACAAAAGTGCCATTTAAATTATAATTAATAATACCTAATGCTGTATCTCCTTCAATGGTAAATTCAACCGTGCGATCACGGTTTAATATTCGCCTTCCATAACGCACCCTATACCCTTCTCCGTAATTTAGTGTGTCGCCTAAAGTTCTAGATAGACCAAAAAGCTCTAAACCAGTATCGTATTCAATATTAACCAACCCTCCATCATCAAAACCATCTAAACCAGTAGCTGAGTCTTCATCTAATAACCTTAAAAGCTCAGTTTCATCATTTTCATTATTATTTTTTATATCAGAACAGCCGATAAAAAAAATAATACAAAAACTTAATCCTTTTATTAAAAAATTCATTTTTTATTCCCTATTTAATTCCAAAATTGTCGTTTATTTCTTTTTCTTTCTTTACGAAATTTTCTTTTATTTTTTTCTGAACGTTTATTTTTCATTTTACCCTTAAGGTCTTTCATCATTTTATGTTTAAATACTCCAAGCTTTGCTTGCTGTAATGGGTTCAGTATGTCGCCTGAATTAATTAAGAATTTTTCTTCTAAATCAGACATTTTCCTTTTCAATGATGATGTTTCTTTTATGATTCTACTTACCTCACTTGATGTTAGTTTTTCATTCTTCATATTTAGCTTCAGCGAGCCAGCTAATGATCTTTGTTTTCTTCGCAGATTCTCCATCTCCGCTCGATGCTGCCTAAATCTTGGAAAAAACTTTTCAGCTTGATCTACTTCAAGCTCTAACTCCTCAGTTAACTTCCATATCATCATTGATTCTATTGATTTTCTATCTTCTTGTTCATACAAAGAATCAGATAAAATTTCCCTAGCACTACCATCTTGTGAAAAGACTACCGCAATCGATAAGAATATCAATATAAAATGTAAAAGTTTCATAAAGTCTCTCCATTTTTATCAAAAACATCTAAATAATCATCCATGTAAAATAATATTTCTAAGTCATAATCATTTGACTCTTCCATATAAAACAGGGTTAAATCATTATCATTGATGCTGCTTTCATTTAACTGATCACCCAAAATCTCAAAATAAATTTCACTTTCATCATATGCAAATGAGACATAGCTATTATAATTATCAAAATTTTCTAATTGATTAAATGTTATGATTGAAATCAAGAATATGAATGCAAATGCAGAAAAACCGGTTCTAATTCTTTTTTTTCTATTTGACTCATATACTTGTTTGGCTCTCAGATTTGAAATAAAACGAGAGGCATTAATTCCGCCAGCTCTAATTTTTACCGAGGCTAAGATTTTATCTTCAAAACTAGTCATTATTTAGTTTTTCTTTTAATCGTTTAAGTCCATGATGAAAATTAACTTTTGCTGTGCCCTCAGACATACCAGTTATTTCTGAGATATCGCGGTAAGAAAGTCCATCAGTTACCCTTAATATTACTACTTTTCGTTGTTTTTTTGGTAGTTTAGCTATTTCTTCCCACAATTCTTGTCTAGTCCATTCAAGGTCATTTTTTTGATCATATTTTCCTTCTTCTGCTATTTGCTCTAAGTGCAGCATACCTTTCCATTTATTTCTAGTTATCCATGAATTTGCTGTATTAGAATTAATTCTATATAAATAAGTCAAAAAATTTGATTCGTATCGAAAATTTTTCAAATTTTTATATAATTTTAAAAACACATCTTGAGTTAAGTCTTCAGCTGCCATTTCATCTCTAGTTATTTTCATAAAAAATCCAAAAACATTATTTAGGTTATTTTGTACGATTTGATCAAAAGCTTTTTCATCTCCAGATGTGAATTTCCGAATTAGTTCTTTGTCATCAATCATATCATTTGTTAATTAGACTAATAAATTAAGAAAAGGTTAAAAAATAATTTCATATTTTTCGATATGCATCTAGATGAAATTTTACGAATTGCAAACCCAAAACAACTTGCGGCAATTAAACATCCCCTTGCACCTTTAATGATAATTGCTGGTGCAGGAACAGGAAAAACATTCACTTTAGAAAATAGAATCATTTACATGATTCAGCAATATGGTGTAAAACCAGATTCTATACTCACCATTACCTACACGGAAAAAGCAGCTAAAGAACTGAAGTCGAGACTACATGAAAAGATTGGTCAAAAGGTTCATCCTATGTTTGTCGGGACATTTCATTCATTTTGCTACAAATTAATGAAAGATTATCAAATCAATAACGCTGATTCTTCCTCACTGATAGACCAAAGTGAAGCGGTTCATATGATACTTGAAAATTATGATGATTTTATGCCATTTATGTCTGAAGAATTTTCAATAAACCCAAAAATATCTGCAGTGGAGAGTTTCATTCCTTTCTTTAACCGTTTAAGAGATGAACTAGTTGATATAGATAAAGTAGATCAATCTATTATTAAAGATTTTTATGAAGATGATGTTGAATCACTTAATCAACTAAATGACCTATTAAGAATATTTCCAATCTATCAAAATCTTAAAAAAGAAAATAACCTAATTGATTATAATGATATGATCTTAGACACTTATCATGCGCTTAAAAATGATACAAGATTAATTGAAAAAGTCCAAATAAAATACGAGCACCTTATTATTGATGAATTTCAAGATAATAATTATGCCCTTAATGAAATTTCTGGATTAATTAGTAAAAAAAATAGTTCTATTACTGTTGTAGGAGATGATGATCAGGTAATTTATAGTTTCAGAGGAGCAAATGCTTTTAATATATCAACATTTGAAAAAACATATGAATCTCATCCTAATTATGAAATGATAACATTAGAAACAAACTACAGGTCATCACAACCTATTTTAGATCTGGCGAATAACTCAATAAAACACAACAAAGAAAGAAAAATAAAATCATTAGTATCTGCAGGAAAAAACATCGAAATAAAGCCAATGATTTTCATGGGAGAAAAACCTGAGCAAATTGAATTTATCGCAAATGAGATAATCAAACTAAAAAAGCAGTTTTCGTATGCTGAAATGGCTATTCTTTGTCGCACACATGAACAATCGCAACAAATAATTGAGTATTTAAATTTAATTGGGATCCCCAATCGCTCTCCAAAAAGAAACCTCTTTAATATAAGTTCAGTAAAAGATTTGATTTCCTGGGTGCAATTATTGGCAAAGGGACAATACTATGATATTGCACTATTCCGAATTTTAAAAAATGAATGGGGATATAAAAAAGCTCATGATTTTTTTTCAATTGAAAATGGTTTTAATAAAGATGACTTAATCAAAAAAATCACAAAATATCATCTTAAAAATAATGTTACATCAACGGAAAGAATAACAACCATAATAGACCATTTTGAAAACATCATGCACAAAAGATCTGCTGCTGAAGTTGTGTGGGAATTATGTGAAAAATTAGAGCTTCTTAAGAATAAGGCACGTAGACACCTTGTTCAAGACCAAATTGATATATTAAATATTAGCTCCATCATATCAAATGCTCAAAAATTTTCAAGTACTATCACAGATAAAAAGAAAGATAATATTTTCAGGTTTAATAAGTTCATCGAAAATGTGATGACTTCTGGTGGGCTTCCTCCATTAGAGCCTGAAAGAGACCAGGATTATGCTGCAGTCACAATAAATACTGTTCATGGAGTAAAAGGTGGTGAATTTGACATTGTATTTTTACCATTTCAACGCTCTGCCAGCTTCCCTCTTAACTTTAAATCTGAAAAGAGGATAAAAAACCCTCCGGATATATTATTAAATTACAATAACTATACAGAGTTAACTGCAAGGGAACATCATTATCAAGAAGAAAGAAGACTATTTTATGTTGCTATTACTAGAGCTAAAAAATACATGTACATTCTTGCGCCAAATAAAGCGACCTCAAAATTTGTTAAAGAATTGCAAGTAGAGCTTATGAAAAATATATCCGATAAAACAAACTCAAAGGTTCATTCATCTCGTTCTGTATTGAAAGTAAAGTACTCAAATATGATGCAAGATGCTCTATCAAAAAGTCAATATGATATTGTAAAAGAAATAGCAGAAATTCTAACTATAATTGATAAACATGAAAAGGGTGAATCATACTCTTTGACTAACTCCGAACTGCAGCAGCAATTAAAAAAAGATTTAAAACCTAAATTCATCCCTGAACCTCCGAAGCAAATCAGTTTATCAGCGAGTGCAATTGAAACCTATATATCTTGTCCTTTGAAATATAGACTATCGAAAATTGATAGAATTCCACAAACGGCAAGTAAACCAGAATTAGTATTTGGAAATATTATACACAAGGTTTTACAAAGATTTCATAATGAATGCAAAAATTTAGATAAAAATTATATTTTAAAGCTACTGGAGCAAGAGTGGCAAAGTGGAGCATTTGAATACAAAGTGCGAGAAGAAAAATTTAAAGAACAAGGTGTAGAGATGCTATCTAACTATGTAGAAAACATAAAAACAAACACTCCAAATGTTATAGCCACAGAGTTGAGTTTCACCTTCCAATTAAACGAAACAACTATTGTTGGAACAATTGATAGATTAGATAATGAATCTGGTATTGTAATCACTGACTATAAAACAAGTAAAACCTCAACCAAAGCTAAGAATAGTTTACAACTAGCTATATACTCCTTATACCTTGAACAGTCTGAAGATTTAGAACTAAAAGGTATTCCAAAAAAATCACAACTTTATTTTTTGAGAGATCATGAAGATCCTATAAAAGAACATTCTTTTTCAAGTGATGAATTACGCGATACAGAAGAAAAGATACTACACGTTTCTAATGGCATAAGAAAAAAAGATTTTAAACCTATAAAAGGTAACCATTGTAATTGGTGTGATTACAAACACCTTGCCTGCCCTGTTTATGAGGAGTGAAAGATCAATTACTGTTTAATCAGCTGAAGATCAAGAATACAATTAAGCTTCGCTGCAATTAGTTCAAGCCTCGCTGGATTTCCAATGTACTCAATAGCAATATCAGATATAGAAGTCGTTTGTCCGCTAATATGAATATTAAATATTTCAGCATTGTTAGAGTTGTATAATTTTAAAAATGTTGAATCAGAACTTATTGAAGAAAAATCTTTTACAACTAGGGATGTAAATAATGTGTCTTCATTTTCAGATTCAAATTCTAACTCCCAAATGTAATTTTCTGTTAAATCTTCGGCATTTAAGCTTAAAGAAAAATAATCTACCTCATTAATAATAGCTGGAATATTTAAAAGCAGTCCATCATCATAATCAGGTGGCTCCACACACCCAAAGATTAAAATTATAAAAGAAACCAAATGAAATTTTATAAACATCTTAATTCTCATCTGCTTTTATCACCTTATCATTATTTCCTAGTTGAAGTTCATTTATTTTATCCATTGGTTTTTCAAGTTCCCTTAACCTAGGACCTCTTAATTCTTCATAATGATTTGTAAGCGCACCAATTGATTTATTCATAGCATTTATTTTTGATTTAAACTGCTCCCATTGTTTTCTAAAAACACCTACTAACTCTTGCATCTCTCCAGCTTTTTGCTCCATGGCGAAATTCGAAACAGCCTGTCTAACCAAGGATAGTATCGCATAAAGGGTAATAGGCGAACAAAGAATGATTTTTCTTTCTAATGAAAAATCAATAAGTCTGTCATCTTCTTGGTTTAAAAAAGAATATATACTTTCATTTGGTATAAAAAGCAAAACATAGTCAACGGTTCCACCTTTTGGATCAATGTAAGAACGATC
Organism: bacterium; assembly: GCA_004321745.1. GTDB lineage: Bacteria > Fidelibacterota > Marinisomatia > Marinisomatales > UBA1611 > TMED80. The sequence goes on from SGYO01000009.1 coordinate 47,557, forward strand.
TGAAACTTCTTTTATTCTATTTCGAACATCTTTAATAAAAGCTTTTTTTTCTAGCTCTTTTTCTGACTCAGATTCTGCGTTAACATAATTCTCATAATGGTTGAGGGGAAATTTGACATCCATATTTATAACCTTTTCATCAGGAAGGAAAAAAGTAAAATCGGGTCTAGAACTATCTTGTTGAGTTTGCTGCTTAAAATTTATACCCTCAGTTAGACCAATGAAATTTAAGATATCCTCAACCATCCTCTCACCCCATTGACCTCTAGCCTGGTTGCTGGATAAAATTTGTCTCAACCGCAAAGTAGTGTCTGATAAATCTCCAACAGTTTTTCGAGATTCTTCCATTTGAGACTTCAATGCAACCGTATTTTCAGATAAGCTTTTTAATCGTTCTTTCATTTCTTTTAAGGAACTATCGATAAGTTCTTTTTTCTTATCTAATTGATCTTCAGAATTATCGAGGAGAGATGAAAATTTATTCTCAGCGAGCTCCAAAAAGCTTTTTTGATTATTTAGCAATACCTCATTAGATAAATCGCTAAAATTCTTTTTTAATTCTTCCTGATTTTGTTTAAATGAATCGAACTCTTTTTGACGTACAAACCATATGATTATTGAACCAAGTAAAAAACCAACTAAAAAAATAATAAATTCGAGAATCATTATTTTTTCATAGGGTCAGGGCAAAAGAATCTGCTAATATTCCGGGGCAAGTTGTACCGCCAATTTCACGATTCCCATATGTGCTAGTATTTGGAATAAACTCAGTTTTATTACCAACCGCAAGGAGATTATCACCAAAATAATTATAAAATGAATCGTCAAAACGCATCGTATTAATTGGACCGACAATCTCACTATTTTCTACCCAAAAACAAGCATACCTTGTTAAACCAGTAATTCTACCATTCGGATTATCGCTCCAGTTAAGATAATGGATGTTTGATAAGTACAGCCCTTTATCAATTTGTTTTAGAACATCACTTTGATCAAGCGATCCAGGCTCCATAAATGGAGACCTAAGATATTCGCCTGATTCTGCAAAGTTACTCGTTCTATTGTATTCATTGGCTGTCCTAGAACTAATTAATGTATTTTTCAATTCACCAGAAGATATAATCTTTAGCTCTTCAGCAGAAACCTCACCATCTGAATTAAATTTTGGTACTAATCCTAATGAGAAATCCTCAGATATTGAAAACTTCGATGATAATCTAACATTTTCGTTTCTCATTTTCCCAAATCCACTACAACCTTGTTGAATACTTGCTTCACTGATTCCATTCCAAGAGAACATACTTAAAAAATCAGAAACTGCTGCCGGCTCAAACCATGTCTTGTAATTACCAGTTTCTAACTTCACTGGTGAAAGCTCCATGAGTTCAAGTTTCTTTTTAGATTGTTTTAAATAGCCCTCATATTCATTTTGATCCCAGTCTGTACCTGCAAATGTACCTTTAACCATCTGATGGTTCGTTGCAACTAATGAGTAATCTAATGAAAAAGACTCAGTTTCAAACCAATGCTCCTGCCCTAATGAATTTGAATTTCCTCTATACATTTTACCATTAGATAAAATTCCTACAAAATCTACTCCTTGAACAGCTGGTAAAATTGCATCAACAGCATCTTTAAAGTTTAAACCATTAGAATTTTTTATCTCCCTGCTAGAACCTGAACCCTCAGGTATGATCAAGTATGGGTCTTCTAATATTTGCGTAGATTCCAATCGCATTCTTTCAATCTCTACCCCTGCTCTCTTTGTATCCATATCATCATTCCCAGAAAGCGTGAAACTTCCAGTACATGTTCTACCATTCGCAATCATTTTCATATGAATGTCAGCGTCATGGACCAAACCAGTTTGTCTTATTTTTGCATTATTTAGTCGTATGAATTGGCTTTCCTCTCCAGTAAAAGACAACGTTAATAACTCATCTTTCTTTAAATGAGAGTATATAACTTCCGAGATGTTTTTAAATTTAATTTCCATGCTAAGCTCCTCCAAATACCTGAACATTTTCAAATAGGCAAAGCGGTGATGCATGACCAACTCGAATGACCTGATTCGGCTCACCCTTACCACAGTTAGGGGTTCCATAAATACCATTAGTATCACCATTCCCGACCATTTTTAAACTATTCCAAAATGGATTACTTATACCTCTGTAATTTGGGTTTTTTATCGTTTTAGTAAGTTTACCATTCTCAATTAATTTACCATACTCACATCCGAATTGAAATTTATTCCTATAGTCATCTATACTCCATGAGCGATTGCTTTCTACGTATATGCCTTTTTCAACACTACCGATAATATCGTCAAAAGATGAATCACCAGGTTCTAAATTTATATTTGCCATGCGGTCAATTGGTGCCCGGTTCCATGAGCTTGCTCTAAAATTAGCCACGCCATCAATACCGGACCTAACCTGACTTTCTTTGCCTCCGAGTCCCCTGACTAGGATACCCTCTTTAATAAGATACTCTCTTTCAGCTTTAAGACCGCCATCATCGTAGGCGTATGAGGCAAACTCAGAAGACACAGTAGGATCGAATGTGACATTCATTAATTTTGAACCATATTGTAAGTTGCCAAAATCTTCAGGTTTCACAAAACTCCAGCCAGCATAATTTCTTTCATCACCTAAAATTCTATCTACCTCTAAAGCATGCCCAATGCTCTCATGTATTTGAAGCATCATTTGATCAGGGGCAATGACAATATCCATCTCACCAGCAGGCGTTTCATCAGCATCGAGCAATTCTAATGCTTGCTCACCAATCTTATTAGCCTGAGCTAAAATTTCCATTTGGTCTAAAAATTCCATTCCAGCTTGTCTACATGTCCCGCGCATTCCTCCGAATGTTCTCGTTTGCTGATTTTGTCCATCCACTGCTGTTGCAGATAAGTCAAACTCTAACATTAAAAAATCTTGTGCAACATCACTACCATTTGAACTCACATAATGAAAATTGGTTTGAATTACATTAGCCAATGAACTTGCACTAACGATCTTATCTGAAACTTTTAAATTATTATATGCATCAAGAAGTAACATGTTTAATTCCTTTGCACTGATGCTTCTTAGATCTTTTTCAAATGGAGAAGAATATCTACCAATATTTTTCGGTCGCACTTCATCTGTAAAATGGTGTAGTGCATATTTGGAAGCTGCTTTTGCTTGATCATATGCTTTTTTTGCTGCTAATTCTATACCGCTTTGACTTAGGTCAGGAGTTCCAAAATATCCAAATTGTCCATTTACTAAAACTTCAACCATTGCTCCATGGGTTGAATAATGACCATTTGATACTGGTACTCCATCACGGATCATACGAGGTGTGTTAGACTCATACACTTCTCTTAGACCCACCCAATCAGCAGGTACTGTTACAGCATCTAATAATGATTTAATACTAATTTTATTTCTCATTGTTAATCCTTTTATAATTTAATCTCATCAAATTTTTTTGGGTTTTTTTTGAGCGCGTTTGAAACCTTGTCAAATGCATCAACCACATCTTTAAGGTCATCACTCGAACCTAGTAGGTGATTTTGCCTCAACCATACGGCTTGTTCTTCCGCAATAATTTCAGTTCCAGAATGAAACAAGTCACCATAATTTATTCCTTCTAACCAAGGATATTCTTTCGGGTTAATGGAAAATAGGGGTTCTTTGTAAAGTGGCGACCATCCCTTGTACGTAAAAACACCTTCTGCCTGCATTGCTTTAAAAAATAGCTCTCTGCTTATATTATTAAATTCTTCTTTTAAGTATCTTACCATATATAAATGATTTGAGGATCTAGAACCCGGAATCAAGTCCATTGGAACAAAACCATCAATACCACCTATTTGGCTATCAAGATATTCTCTGCTTTGTTCACGTAAAATGAAATCATTTTCTACTGATTTTATTTGAGGAAGTAAGACAGCAGCATTTAATGCGCTCATCCTCATATTACTTCCCAACCTAAAATGCTCATACCACTTACCATTTCTAACCCTTCCACAATTATGATAAGAAAAACAAGCATCTATAAAAGATTCATCGTTACTTACAATAGCTCCACCTTCTCCGGAACTCATATTTTTTGAAGTTTGAAAACTGAAGATACCGCCAAGTCCTATCGCCCCTACTTTTTTGTTATCTATTATAGAGCCATGGCCTTGAGCAGCATCCTCTATAATAGGAATATTATATTTTTCTGATATACCTAAAAAAGCTTTCATATCAGCCGGAGCGCCTGCAGTATGAACAGGAATGATAGCTTTTGTCTTGCTTGTAATTAATTTTTCAACAGATTTTGGATCAAGATTTGCAGTTTTTTTGTCTATATCAGCAAAAACGGGCACAGCATTCGCTAAAACAACTGCGGTTGCAGTTGCTATGAAAGTGTAAGAAGGTAAAATTACTTCATCACCGGCCTCAATGCCGGCAGCTTTCAAACATATCCATATAGCAGATGTACCAGAGTGAATTGAAAGACAATACTTTGCATCTTGCATTATAGCAAATTGTTCATTAAATAAAGTAATTGTTTTACTACCTACACCCCATTCTTCTTCCTCAAACGTACGAATGAGACTATCTTTCATCTCTTCAGTAATTCTGGGCCATGCAGGAAAAGGCTCTTTACGTACTGGCTTACCACCAAAAATTGCTAAATCTGTAGACAATTAAAATAATCCCTTTAATAAATTGTGTTCGAATTTACTAACTACATTAAAGGTCTACAATGATATCAATATGTAAAAAAGTAATAAAAATAATAATAATAGTATGTAATAATGGCAGTTTTTATTTCAAAATAAATTTTTAAAATGCCATATTGACATATCATGAGTAATATATGCTACATAAACTTAAATGGCACGCAATTTGGATAATGAGTGAAAACTTAATAACAAAAAAGGAGTAAAAAATGAACTTAATTAATTGGAAACCAAGAACAGTTTCATCATATCACACTCTTCCAAATATTTTTGAAAGAATGATAGATGATAACTTTTTCTTTGATTATGATAATAATGATTTTAGACCGTCCGTAGATATAAATGAAAGTAATACAGCTTTCATGATATCAGCGGACTTACCAGGTATTAAAAAATCTGATATTGAAGTAAAAGTAGAAAAAAATACTCTTATCCTGAGCGCTAATAGACATATAGACAAGTCAGATGATAATGAAAAATTCCATTATAACGAGCGCAGGTTTGGTACATTTAGCAGATCATTCAAATTGCCAAAAACTGTTAAGGAAGAGAAAATAACTGCTAAACATGATAATGGCGTTTTATCTATAGTCATCCCAAAAGCTGAAGATGCAATTAAGAGCAATAGGCTAATTGCTGTAAAATAGAAGCGAGCAAGTATAATAGGGGGAAGAGTATCCTTTCCCTCTATTATCTTGTGTTATTAAAAAACTTTATTTTTAATTTTTTTGCAGCAGAATTTATTTTGGATATCAAATTTTTAGGACCTGAATAAAAAATTCTATATTCATCAGCTGATTTACCTTTTATTATATTTTTAAACTTATCATGCCATATTGGTGTACCAATGTGATTGTGTTTTCCTAAGCCATCTAATAGGTCAATATCGTACTCGTTATTAACAATATCTTTAGAAATATAAAGCATGTCTTTTGGTAAAGAAGCTGCATTTCTTTTCGTAAAATAAATATCATAGTTAAAATTAATCGATTCATATTCGTTATCAAGCTCTCGCAATAATTTTTTAAACCACTCAACATAAAAGCTGTCATCACACAGCCATATAAAATGAACTGATCCAAGGTCAGATTTCACGATATTATCTTTAATTTTAAAAGCAATATCTTGGAGAATAGAGGCAAATTTTGCTATTCCTGTACCAGCTGCAATAAGAATGATATTTTTAGAATTTAAAATTTTATTACTAGATGATCCATATGGACCATCTATTCTTATCTTTAATTTTTCTAAGCTACTATCATTTATATTTGCTATAGTTTTATCATATACTTTTTCTGACCAGGCACCGTTAGCTTTAACATTCAAAAAGGCATTATTATTTTTTTTAGATATCATTAAGTTAAAAGGAAACCACTGAAACTTTGAGACCCAAGGACAATTAACATAAACATAATCACCAGGTTTACTTTTTAACCATTTAGGCTTTTCAAAAGAAAATGACACATTTTTTTCAGGCAATATTTTTACGGATTTTATTGGAATAGGTTTAATATTTGAATTTCGCTTAACTATTATATTGAACAGATAAATTAACCTAGGGACTAGAAGCCATTGTATTAAACTCAAACCTTCAACTTGAACTTTCTCTGCCGATTTATATTTTTTAACAGCCACTACATCTTTGCTTTGATCTTTTTCATAAAACCATGACAAAGGGTTTACAGCTAGGCTTTTTAAAAAATCAGGATACTCGTTTACTAATTTTAAAAACTCATCAAAATCAATCTTGCCATTTCCATCAATGTCGACTTTTTTAAATAAATCACTTACGATTAGAGATATTTGATTAGCGTCAAAATCTAAATTATTTTCAATTAAAATATTTTTTACTAAAATTTCCAACTCAATCTTATCGATATCTCCACTTCCATCAATGTCATGAACTTGAAAAGCAAACTTAATTTTTTCGTAAGTGGTTCCATTAATCAATCTTTCAATACCATCAATGAATTCCCCAATATCCAAGAAATTATTTTGATCAGTATCAAAAATGTCAAAGATTCGATTTTTAATTTGATCATTATCAATTAATAGACCGTTTTTAAATTCTTTCCTGTCGATTTTATTATCACTTCCAGCTATTTGCCTGAACCTATTTTTTAGATCAATTAAAAATGGACCGGATAATTTATGAGATTGGTTTATCATTTTTTATTGTGCATATTTTCGAAATAACACATTTATATTGCATAGACTATTTAATAATATAGAACACAATTTTAACTAATTAACATAAACAAATGATACATGAAAATATTTTAAGTACCATTGGCAACACCCCAGTAGTCAAAATAAATAAAATTTCAAAGAATCTAGATTGCAATGTTTTTGCTAAGTGTGAATTCTTTAATCCAGGTGGATCAGTGAAAGATAGAATAGGATGGAATATGGTAAAAGAGGCTGAACTTTCTGGAAGAATTAAACCTGGAGATATACTTATCGAACCAACATCAGGGAATACTGGCCAAGGTATAGCATTAGCTGCTGCGGTTAAGGGGTATAAATGTATTATTACAATGCCAGAAAAAATGAGTAAAGAAAAACAAATAGCTCTCGAGGCATTGGGTGCAGAAATTATTAGAACTCCAACCGAAGCTAAATCAAGCGATCCAGAGAGTCATATTTCTGTGGCGAAAAAATTAAATAAAGAAATAGAAAACTCCCACATTCTAGATCAATATTCAAATCCTTCTAATCCAGAGGCTCATTACTATGGTACCGCTGAAGAAATAATTAAAGACTTTAAGACTAATTTAGACATGGTTGTTATATCTGTTGGTACAGGAGGAACAATAACAGGCATTGCGAAAAGGTTAAAAGAAGAAATGCCCGCAATCAAAATTATAGGAGCTGACCCCGAAGGCTCTATTTTAGGTGGTGGCGAGAAAGTAAGCTCATATTTAGTTGAGGGAATTGGATATGACTTTATTCCAGATGTATTGGATAATTCTTTAATTGATGAATATATTAAAACAAAAGATGAAGAATCCTTCATTATGGCTCGACGATTAATTAAAGAAGAAGGTCTATTATGTGGAGGCTCATGCGGAGCTACGATGGTTGCAGCATTAAAAGCGGCATCAAAGCTAAAAAATGGTCAAAACTGTTTGGTCATTCTCGCTGATGGGATTCGAAACTATATGACGAAGTTTCCAAATGATAGTTGGATGGAAGAAAACGGGTTTGAAATTTGAACATTAAAAAAATATTTAAAATTCTTGTTTCACTCTTGGGTACTGTTTGGGTTGGATCCATAATTTATTTAAATGATAAGTATCCAGATGTTGAGTGGGATTGGAAAAATATAAATACCAAAGACATGTATTTCCCTAAGAATTTTATTTGGGGAACAGCCACTGCTGCCCATCAAGTGGAAGGATTTAATACAAATAATAACTGGTATAGATGGGAACATTCATTTGATCAAAATGACAAATCTAGAATACATAATAGTGATAAGTCAGGTGATGCCGCAGACCACTGGAATCTTTATAAAAAAGATATTAATCTAATGAAGAATATTGGCGTTAATGCTTACAGATTCTCTGTTGAATGGAGTAAAATAATGCCGACTATTAATAAGATAGATCAAGATGCCATAGATCATTACCGTGAAGTTTGTATAGCCCTAATTGACTCAGGGTTAGTCCCTGTGGTTACTCTACATCATTTTACACATCCTTTATGGTTTGAGGACCTCGGTGGTTTTGAAAAGGAAGAAAATATTAAATATTTTATAGAATTTTCGGAGCTAATATTTAACGAATTGTCCGACATTGTAAAGTACTGGTGTACGATAAATGAGCCAGCAGTTTATGTGTCACAAGGTTATTTTAATGGTATATTTCCACCAGGGAAAAAAGATCCCATTCTAGCTGGTGAGGTAATGAAGAATCTTTTGTATGCTCACACAAAGGTATACCACCTTTTAAAATCATTAAAAAACGGAGATAAATCACAAATTGGTCTTGTAAAAAATATCACTCAGTTTGACCCACTTCGAAGATGGCATGTTTTAGATTGGTATTTTAGCAGGATCTTAAATGATATTTTTACAAATAGCACAATTGATTTATTATTGAATGGAGAATTCAGATTTTATCTACCAGGTATGGCAGATCTATCTTACACAAATACTAAAGCGATAAAAGCTCTAGATTTTATTGGTTTAAATTATTACTCAAGGTGGCACGTAAAAGGCCATTTAAATCCTAACGAACCATTCACTTTTGAAAAAAGAAAGCAAGACATACAAACAGATATGCCCTATTCAATCTATCCAGAGGGTTTTTACGAAGCATTGAATACTGTAAGTAAATTAGAAATGCCTATCATCGTAACTGAAAATGGCATTGCAGATGATAAAGATGATAGAAGAAAACTATTTATCAATAGGTATTTGTATGCACTTTTTCAAGCTATGCAAGATGGATTGGTTGTAAATGGATACTTTTACTGGTCACTGATGGATAATTTCGAATGGGCTGAGGGTTACTCCATGAAATTTGGATTATATGAAGTTGATTTTTCTAACCAAGATAGAAGACTCAGGGATGGTAGTCAGGCATATAAAGAAATCATAAATAGGCCAGCAGTTGATTCAAGAGGGTATAAAGTTTCAATCGGAGATAAGGCTCCAGATTTAGAGCTAAATATGATTGATGGGACAAGAATAAATCTCTCTGAACTTTTAGGACAGGTTGTGGTTCTTCAATTTACCGCTAGTTGGTGCTCTGTTTGCATTCAAGAGATGCCACATCTAGAGAAGGAGGTTTGGTTACCATTTAAAGATGAAGGTCTTATGCTTATTGGTATTGATAGGGATGAACCTTTAGAAGTAGTTAAAAGATTTAAAAAACAAACCGGAATAACTTATCCTTTAGCTTTAGACCCAGGAGCAAATCATTTTTCTAAATTTGCTCATAAAAATGCCGGAGTCACTAGGAACGTAGTGATTGATAAAAAAGGGAATATTGCTTTTTTAACTAGATTATTTGACAAAGATGAATTCGAATCAATGAAACAAAAAATTAAGTTATTACTGAAAGAGTAATTATTTAACTCCCTCGAGCAAAGAATCATAATATTTTGAAACATTAGAATAATTGATATCTTCAAGAAATACTGAGAAAGTTAAGAAACATATTAAATAATTTAAATTCATTGCCCATGGAGGCATAAAACTAGGTTTTTTTACTAATCCGTCTTTGTACATACTATATACAATAGGCAAATCATCCAACTCCATTTTTCCTGCAAATAGTAATTCAATACATTCTATTTTGCCTTGGGAGATTGAGGATCGGAAAAAGTTATAAACCCTAATAAAACCATCTAAATATACCAAATCTTTTGTAAAGGGGTACTTTCCACTCAATACCCCTCCTCTGAATACCCTTCTGCTATTATCAAATGCCTGATTCCTTGATATTCCTTTATCAACAAAATATCTATAGATTTCAATAAAATCAGCTCCGTCAATAGCCATTTGTATTGCCTTCACTCTATCAGAAATTCTACGCATTCTATCGATGTCGATCGAACCAGTGATAAACTCAGAAAAAACAGCCAATCCTTCTTGAGTTTTTGTAATAGCACCGTAATTTGAACCTAATATCTTCATTTTATTTTGTTTTCTGCCATTAATTGTAGTCGCAACATGAATGAATGCCTCATGATTTATAAGCTGATCTATATCAGATTGGTAAAAAACGCCATCCTCACGTATTTTTATTTTTTTTGATGTTGCGGTAGCTTTCGCTGATAAATGCTTTACCACAGATGTTTTCGGAGCAAATTCACCAAAGTAATCACTGACTTTAGAAGAAATTTGCTTTGCGACATCGTGTGAGCTGATCTTAGAACTTTTGGACAACTCTAATTTTGTTTTGTCGATAGAGTTTATTATCTGGTAAAACTGCTCAGAAAGATCCAAAGGTTTTGTTTGACCATCATGAATTAGCGTAGTTGGAAGTCCATAAATTTTTGACGATATTTCGAAAAAAGTTTTGGTCCCACTTGCTTTTAACAAATGTGCACTCAAACTAATATCTTCCAGCTTATTTTTTAGCCAAAGGTCATATTTGGAGTCTCCAAGCTGACCATCAATTTTTAATAGAATCTGATCTAAATCTGTAGAATCAAATTTTGGATAACTATATTCAGGGAGTTTTTGACAATTCTGTTTAAAGAAATGATATTTTACCTCAGGAGGCCATGATATATGTCTGAGTATTTTTACTTTTAAACTAGCTCGATATATGAGCTCAGATAGATTTTCTATTCTTTTTTTTTGATTTTCTGAAATCACGTTAATTAGCTTAAGTCGGATTACCTATAAGTTCAAACTCATTAACTTTTTCAATTTTAACATTAACAAAATCACCCTTTGATACTTTACCATCTATGCGAACGATATTGTCAATTTCAGGAGAGTCAAATTCTGTCCTACCAACGCCGATATTATTTTCAGCCTGATCAACAATTACTTTCATAGTTTTTCCAATAAATGATTCATTTTTTTCTAAACTTATCCCATGCTGAAGCTCAACAATTTTATTTTTACGATCATTTTTATCTTCTATTGAGACATTATCATTTAAGTCAGCTGCGGTAGTTCCCTCTTCCTCTGAATAAGTAAAAGCGCCCAACCGATCAAATTGCATCTCTTCTACAAAATCATATAACTCATTAAAATGCTCTTCACTCTCTCCTGGATAACCAACGATTAAAGTTGTTCTTAGGGCAATGTTAGGAACAGCTGATCGTAGTCTTTCAATACGATTCCTTATTCCCTCTTGATTTAAACCTCTTTTCATAGATTTCAGTATGTCATCCGAAGCATGCTGAACAGGCATATCTAAGTAATTACATACTTTATCACAATCTGCAATGGCATCAATTATACGTTGCGATAAATGTGCAGGATGCGCATAATGAACTCTTATCCAATCAATAGTATCAATAGTATTCAATTCTCTAAGTAAATCACTTAAATAAACTTTTTTATCCAAATCCCAACCGTACGAAGTAGAATCCTGAGCAATTACCAATAACTCCTTGGTTCCATTCTCCGATAACCTAACAGCCTCGTCCATGATAGATGAAATAGTTCTGCTTTTTTGTAGTCCTCTCATAATTGGAATACTACAAAATGAACATCCATTATCGCAGCCTTCTGCTATTTTTATGTATGCATAATGGTTGGGAGTCATCAGTGAGCGAAAGAAAAGTGGGTCATCTTTAGCAAACTCTTTCCCGGTTAAAAAAGAGATAATTTGCTTGTGATCATTGCTACCAAATATCCTATCTACCTCTGGGATTTCTTTAGCTATTTCATCAGGGAACCTCTCTGATAGACACCCCATAACAACAAGTTCGCTCAAATTCCCTGTCTTTTTTAACTCGGCTGCTTGCAATATAGTATCAATTGATTCTTCTCTGGCAATATCCAGAAAACCACATGTATTAACGATAATAGTATCAGCTTCCTCAGGATCATTTGTGATTGTTAAATTTGATTTATCCATGCCACCTAGTAGTATCTCAGAATCAACAAGATTCTTTGCACACCCTAGGCTAATTAAGTTTACAACTTTATCCATATATACTTTCTATTTACCACTCTCTACTCCAATAAGACCATTTACATATTTCTCAGGGTCAAAAACCTCAAAATCTGACAACTCCTCGCCTACGCCAATAAATTGCACTGGAATGCCGATTTCCTTATGCAATGAAAAAATTATTCCTCCTTTTGCAGTCCCATCTAATTTTGTCAAAATTGCACCATCAATTGGTACATGCTTGTTAAACTCCTTTGCCTGCACTATTGAATTTTGCCCCAAAAGAGAATCTATAGTAATAATATTTTTAATTAAATATTCCGGGAACCTTTTCATCGTTATTCTATGCATTTTTTCTAATTCACTCATTAAGTTTTTATAGGTGTGTAGCCTCCCTGCTGTATCTACAATAACTATATCAGAATTATTGTTTTTTGAAACTGAAAGACCATCAAAAAGAACTGATGAAGGTTCATTAGAATTTTCATTGCATACAAGATCAACATTTGCTCTTTTTGACCATACTTTTAATTGCTCTACAGCAGCAGCTCTGTACGTATCAGCTGCAACTAAAGTAACGGAATTCCCCATATCTTTATACATCTTTGCCAACTTTGCAACACTAGTAGTTTTGCCAGTTCCATTAACCCCAACGACCATAACTACAACGGGTTTTTTGCTCAAAACTGTAGGGTCATGTAATTTTGGTAGTTCATTAATTAGATATTTCTTTACCTCAAACAAAAAATCACCAGCTTTAAATTTTTTGATAATCTCTATTATGCTTTCAACGGTATCATAACCAATATCAGCCAGTAATAATTTTTCTTCAATATTTTCAATCTCTCCTTGAGACATACTTCCACTTTTAAGTTTGTTAAAAGCCTTAGAAATTGAAAAGCGCGTATTCTCTAAAGCGCTAAATAATGTATTAAACATTTTTTCCTCTAAAAACGTTAAAATAATCTTTATAATATATCATCCAACTAACTAAGGATAACACGAAAGCGGAATAAAGAGTAAATGGCTTTAACCACCAAACTGATTCAATCTCAAAAATATGTAAAAATACAGTTAATGCTGTTATTCCTGTTGTCCACTTACCCCACCAATTTGAATGCAAAATATATTGTCCAGTATTTACAAAATAGATCGCTGGAACCGCAATCATAAAATGCCTAATAATATAAAATGAAAAAAACCATAATGGAAAAATTTCCATTATAACCAAATATAAAACCACAGAGGATATAATTATAAAATCAGCAATAGGATCTAACCACATACCTAGGTGAGTAACTTCTCCAGCTCTCCTAGCAAAATAACCATCTAAAGCATCAGACAGAATAGCGAGGATGATTATTCCTGCTGTAACAGCTCTTAAATCAGGATAATTTAAAGTATAAATTATTGGAATAGCTGATGCTGCTCGCAATAAACTAATAATATTTGCTAGAGTTAACACCTTTGAAGGGTTACTCATATAAATATCTTTGATGTGACTTATTTTATTCATCTTTATTGATGTACTATTAAGAAATTAAATGATTCAATATTTTGACCGATGCTCCTGAATGATTTAAAATAATATTTCTAGCTGACTCACTAGAATGAATTAGATTTTCTTCGCTATTAAAATAAAAATTAAGAAAATTATTGAAATCTATGCTTTTTGAAATACTACGCCCAGCGTTTTGACTAATTATTTCAACAGCCTCTTTAAATTTTTTATAACGAGGGCCAAAAATCATTGGAACTCCAGCTACAGCAGGTTCCATTAGGTTATGCACCCCCGATGAAAAACCTCCGCCAACATAGGCAACCTTTGTAGTCCAATATAAATCAGCTAACACACCCACCGCATTTATAATTACTATTCTAGAATTAATTTGACCGATACTTTCAATAGAGTCAATTACTTCCGTGCTCAGACCATTTCTATTAAATATATTGACCAAGTATTTATTTTCCTGGCTATTCGGCTCGTGAGAAATCCAATAAACTTGAATATTGGTATTTTTTAGATATTTTATTAATTGAGCTAGAATCATATTACGATCTTCTTTGTGCATACTGGCCATCAGCAATATATCTTCCCTTTTACTAACATCAATTTTACCAAGTTCATGTTGTTTTTTAGACCGTTGGATAGCCTGGTCAAATCGAGGATTACCAGTTATGGGAATCTCACTAATGTTTTTATTCTTTAAATAATTAAAAATATCTTTTTGATCATTTTCATCCACCGCAAAAATTTTTGAAAAAGAAAAATAGATTGGCTTATAAAAGTAATAAGCAGCGGAAAATATATTTTTGTGAAAATGTTTTGACTCAGCACCAATTAAATACGTTTTTATATTTTTAGATTGAGAAACATTTAAAAAATTATACCATATATCATTATTGGCAAGAATTATTGCTTTTGGGCTAACAATCTTTATAGCTTTTTTTATTGTCCACAAAAAATCAAGGGGTAAATATATTTTACAGTCAACATTATCATTTTTACAATTAACAAACCCACTTGGTGAAAAAAAACTTAATAAAATGATACAATTATTATCCTTCTTTTTTAAACCATTTATGATTTGCTCAACTTGTAAAAATTCACCATAAGACGAACAATGAAACCAATGTATATTAGATTTTATATTATTTTGATTAAAGTATTTGTTTAATATATGAATTGATTCAAATCTAGCAGCTAAACCAACCCTTATTTTTTTATTAAATATTGAAAGAAAAAACACAAAAAATAAAAACACAGGGTATAAAATATTATACACTACAAAAAACAATGTGTTCATTTTATAAGCTTTTTATTACTGCATTTGATACTGTGCTGGGCGATATTAAATCCATACAGTACTGCTTTGAACGGTAACATAGGTTTTTACCATTTTGTGAGCATGGTCTACACCAAATATCTGTCTCAATATTATTTGATATTTTCAAAGATACTCCTCCGCCAGTTTCTTTAGATGTTGGACCTAAAATCATATTCGCTGATTTGCCTAACGCTTCTGCAATATGCAATAATCCTGTATCACTTCCGAATACTGATTCTGAAAGCGATAATATGGCCATGGCTTGCCTTAGGTTTGTTTTTCCCGAAAAATTAATCACAGATTTATTTTTCTCAGATATTAGATTATTTATTTTATCTTGATGTGTACCAAGTAGTACAATATCAAGACCTGTCTTTGCTTTAATTTTATCTATTGCATCACAATATTTTGAAAAGCTCCACACTTTTCTACCCCATGCTGCACCTGGAATAGCTACCACATAACGATCATGAATTCCATTCTGAATTAACATCTCTTTTGCAGATTTAAGCTCCTCACTACTCACTGTTAAAAATGTTTCAGGGAATTCGCTTTCATTTAGCTCTTTAATACATTTATGATACATATAAATTGCTGAAAATACTTTAGGGAATAAATTTATATGAAATTGAAAAAGAATAAATCTCAGTAATCTTGGCTTTCTTACTCTGGATACAATTTTGGATAAACCCATAGTAACTAAATGAGATCGTATAGAACCATGTAAATCATATATTTTATCATATTTTGCACTAATGATCACCTCATTTAACGCTAATAAATTTTTCAATTTAGATTTCGAATCAAGCTTTATCACTTTATCAATAGATGGTTGAAGCTCTAATAATGGAGAAAATTTTTCCAAAGTTAAAAAGTGTATCTTAGCATTCGGGTTTAATTTCCTAATTGTCTTTAATGGTGAAGTTGCAAGAACAATATCGCCTATAGAGCTAAATCTAATAATAAGAATTTTATTAAAGTTTTTCATTTTACTTTAACCTACTTACATTGAATTCAACCAATTTAATTAATGAATTTTTAGTTTCTGAATCATCATAGCCATCTATTGCAGCAACTGCTTTATCTGAAAATTCTTGTAGCTTATTTTTAGAATAATCAAAACCTCCAAGCTCTGAAATCAAATCATTAATTTCTCTTAAATTACTATTTGTTTTTTTCTTTGATCTGACCAAAGTCTTAAGTTTCTTTTTTTCAGATATTGTAGAATTTTCTAAACAAAAGATCAATGGAAGAGTAATCATATTTTTTTTTACATCACCACCTGAATCCTTACCGGTTTCATTTTCCGATCCAAGAAAATCAAAAAGGTCATCTTTTATTTGAAATGCCATGCCAAGATTATTACCATATTCAAAAGTAGATTTTCTATCACTTTTATCATTTGTTGTAGTTATTGCGCCTAGCTCACAACTAGCTGCAATAAGAGAAGCAGTCTTCTGATTTATCATATCATAATAAACTTCCTTAGGCATGTTTCTGGTCAAACTTTTTTCGATTTGCATAATTTCACCTGCACTGAGTTTTTCCGCTGTTTGAGATATTAAATCAAGAGCATCAAAATTTTTAAGATTTACCATATTTATTAATGCTTTACTAAGTATAAAATCACCCATCAACACAGAAATTTTATTTTTCCAAACTTGTTTTATTGAAGGTTTGCCTCTCCTCATTTTAGCATCATCAACAATATCATCATGAATCAAGGTTGCAACATGCAAAAGTTCCATCATGGCAGCTGCTTTATAAGAATGTTTTGAAGGGGTATCACATAACCTTGCACAGAGCAGAGTAAGTATTGGCCTGATTCTTTTACCTCTATTTTTGACTAAAAAACCTGAAATTGAGTTTATCAACTTAACATCTGAATTAAGAGCTTGTTTAAACTCAGTTTCAAAGTACGTCAGATCTTCCTTAATAGGAGCTTTAATTGTTTCTAATTCATTCATTTATAGCCTTAAACTTACTCACTATTCACCACCAAAACCTTTATTGCGATTTACAATCCAAGAAACACCAATACTTAACTCATAAAGTATAATCAAAGGAAATGCCATCACTAACATACTGACAGGATCTGGAGGTGTGATAAATGAAGATAATATAAAAATTACAACGATAGCGTGTCTTCTATAATGCCTCATAAATGCAGGGGTTAATAACCCGATAGTCGATAACAAGAAAGACACTACAGGAAGCTGAAAAACAATACCACAACCCAATAGTAACCAAGTTATAAAACTGAAATAGTGATTTATGGAAAAATTATTTAAAACTGTCTCTCCAGATAAACTGGCGAAAAAGTTTAGGCAATATGGGATTAGAATAGTATAACTAAAAACAATACCAAGTAAAAATGAAACAAATGAGAAAAACACTAATGGCAAAACAAATCCTCTTTCATTAGCGTAAAGACCAGGAGAAATAAATTTCCATATTTGAAATGTAATTACAGGTATTGCAAGAATTACGCCTCCAATAAGAGCGATACTCCATTTGATAATGAACATTCCCTGGACAGATAAAACTTGTAAGTTGATAGGCTTATCACTTTTCGTATTATCTAAAGGTGTTAAGAGGAGTTCTAAAAAGAAGTCGATAAAAAAGAATGTTAGTATGCCTCCAAAAATTATTGATGAAATTATCTTAATAATTCTCCACCTAAGCTCCTCAAGATGATCGATAAAGCTCATAGATTTATTTCCGGAACTCATTTTACTTCTTTATCAAAATTTAATAATAGTTTTCTAACTACTGAGTTTGGAGGATTAGCTACAGAATCAATTGAGCTGGTAATATTTTTAAACAATCTACGTCTATTTAAATCCCAAAAAATGCCCTCTAATTTTTCAACTACAAGTGCCTTGATTCTATTTTTATACCGCCTTAATCTTCTTTTTTCTAGTTGTCCACTTTCATCAAAAAGTTGAATATTCCTTATAATTTTATCAAAAATTTGTTTTACTCCAACTCCTGTTGTAGCAACTGAGCTCATCACATCGGGAATGAAACCGTCCTCTGTGCTAACAGCGTGTAAAATATCAACCAATGTTCGTTCTATTCGCTTTGAACCCGGCCTGTCTGATTTATTGATGACGAATAGATCTGCAATCTCAATAATTCCAGCTTTCATTAGTTGCACCTCATCTCCGGACTCAGGC
Organism: bacterium; assembly: GCA_004321745.1. Lineage (GTDB taxonomy): Bacteria > Fidelibacterota > Marinisomatia > Marinisomatales > UBA1611 > TMED80. Next base: position 65,873 of record SGYO01000009.1, read on the forward strand.
ACTAATACTACAATGGTAAAATCAGCTGCATTTACAATGTCATGTTCAGCTTGACCGACGCCTACTGTTTCAAAGATTATGATATCTTTACCACTAGCTGCTAGTATGTCTCCTACTTCCTGCGCTTTTCTAGATAAACCACCCAAATCACCTCTATTCCCCATACTTCTTATATAAACATTATTATTTTCAGAATATTTACTCATGCGTACTCTATCACCTAGGAGTGCTCCGCCGCTAAATGGACTACTGGGGTCAATGGCTACAACTCCAACAGATTTGTTATCATTTATAAAACAAGATATTAATTTATCAACCAATGTGCTTTTCCCAGCTCCAGGCGGCCCTGTTACACCAATGCGCACAGGTTCATTTGAATATTTGTAAATCTTATCATAAAATTTGGCTACTTGGGAATCATTATTCTCAACCATTGATATAGCTCTAGAGATTGCTACATGCTTATTAATAAATATATCTTTGTAATTAAACTTTTTCATCTAAAAATAATATACGCCATTATTTATACTAAAATAATAATCTTTATTCATTAAAATTTATTAGAAATCACTCATTGACTACAAAAACCATTATATACTAATTTTAGTGTCTTTAAATAAAAGGAAAAAATATAATGGATAGACATCCTCAACAAATAAAAAGAGAGCGTCAAGACGTGAAGAGAAGAGCTAGAAATGTTTCTAGCGTGTCTAGGTTGCGTACACAAATTAAGAGAGTTCTAGAAGCTACTGATAAGGAGAAAGCTCAAGCAGAATACACCATAGCAGTAAGTTACATTGACAAGGCTGCTAGCAGAGGCCTTATTCATAAAAATACAGCTGGTAGAAGAAAGTCTAAAATCACTCGCCATTTAAATTCATTAAGCTAAACTAATTTAGTTGTCTGATGGCGAATAGTTAGGAGCTTCTTTTACAATTCTAACTTCATGGGGATGACTTTCTCTTACTCCGGCTGACGTTATTTCAATAAACTCTGACTTTCTGCCAAATTCATCGATATTTTTACACCCACAATAGCCCAATGATGCCTTTATACCGCCAGTAAGCTGGTGAATTGTATTTTTAACTGGGCCTCTGAATGGTACCATTCCTTCAATACCCTCTGGGACAAGCTTTTTATTATCCGTGTCCTCCTGAAAATAACGATCCCCACTACCTTCTTCCATCGCACCCATTGATCCCATACCTCTAAATGTTTTGTACTGCCTTCCCTCATAAAGTATTGTCTCGCCTGGACTTTCATCCATTCCCGCAAGAACACTTCCAAGCATTATAGTATCTGCTCCTGCTGCAAGAGCTTTTGCAATATCGCCACTGTATCTGAGACCTCCATCAGCAATTACAGGGATATTTTTCTTTTTTGCAATGTTAACTGCGTCCATTATTGCTGTCAATTGAGGAACACCAACGCCAGCAACTATTCTTGTGGTGCAACTAGCTCCTGCACCAATACCAACCTTAACGCAGTCTGCCCCAGCGTCTATGAGCGCCTCAGCTCCGTAACCAGTAGCTACGTTACCGGCAATTATAGATAAATTTGAATTTTGAGCTTTCAGCTGCGAAATGGTATCTAAAACTCCTTTAGAGTGTCCATGAGCTGTATCAACAACGATTGTATCTACATTTGCATAAATAAGTTCTTTTACCCTTTCTTCCGTATCACCTGATACACCCACTGCTGCAGCTACCCTCAATCGGCCATTTCTGTCTTTACAAGCATTGGGATACTGTTGTTTCTTTTTTATATCTTTTACAGTAATTAGTCCTGCGAGATCTCCTTCTTCATTGACAACAAGAAGCTTTTCTATTCTATGTTCATGCAATAACTTCTCAGCGTCCTCTAGTGAGGTTTCTAGTGGAACAGTAATCAAATTTTCTGATGTCATGCAGGCGGATACTTCCAAATTGCCATCGACTTGAAATCGTATATCTCTATTTGTAATAATGCCTACAAGCTTATCATCATTAACAACAGGTAACCCACTTATTCTGAACTCAGACATTATATTCCTGGCCTCTTTTATGTTTTGACTTGGTCTAACAGTAACGGGGTTAAGGATCATTCCACTTTCAGATCTTTTCACCTTATCAACCATATATTTCTGAGACTCAATAGAACAATTTTTATGAATAACGCCGATACCTCCTTCTCTGGCCATAGCAATAGCCATATCTTCTTCAGTTACAGTGTCCATCGCAGCACTAATTATGGGTATATTTAAATCAATTTCATTTGTTAATCTCGTAGTTAAAACTGTTTCCTTTGGTAATATTTTAGATTTTTGCGGTACCAAAAGCACATCATCAAACGTATACCCTTTTCTAAATTTTATTTTACTTTCCATTTAACACTCCAAATAATTTTTATCTTTTAATTTTTTAAAAATTTTACGATATATAATAATATCTTTAAGCTTATTTATTTCAGTATTTAACTCCCTATCTCCGTCGTTATAAAGTACAACATCTTTGATTTCTTTAAGCAATATCCCAGTACCATATGCGGGTTTTAAACCTTTGCTGTTTAATTTAAATGCTGCGCCAGCAATTAAAAGTTCTATAGCTAAGATGGTAAACACATTTTCTTGAATTTTTAATAATTTTAATCCAGACCATGGCGCCATGCTAACCAAGTCCTCTTGACCTCCTGATGTTGGTATCGAATCAACGCTTGCTGGATGGGCTAAAGTTTTATTTTCAGATACTAATGCGCTTGCTGTTACATGAGCGAGCATATACCCAGATTCTAATCCAGGGTTTTTTGCTAAGAAAGGATTAAACCTTCCTTCTGCACCTTTCATAAAATAATGTATTCTACGTTCAGAAATAGCACCTATTTCTGCAACAGCTATGGCCATATGATCCATTGTAATTGCTATATGCTCAGCATGAAAATGACCTGAAAATCCAATTTTACTTTTACCAAGGATTACTGGGTTATCACTAACACTATTTATTTCAGCATTTATGATCTCAGATGATTGCCTAACAGCATCCCTGCATGCACCATGAATATGAGGAATACACCTAAAACTATAAGGATCTTGAACTACATCACAATCTTTATGCGACTTTACAATTTCACTACCATCTGTCATTGCCCATATGTTTTTTGCGGATACAATTTGTCCTTTATGCTTTTTTAATTTGTGAATGATAGGTTTAAATGTATCTCTACTCGATAAACTAGACTCAACAGATAAGGATCCAATAGCATCAGCAGCATCTAATATTTGTAGTGAATTAGATAATGATTTTATGGCTAATGCAGTTGAATATTGTGTACCATTAACTAAGCTGATACCATCTTTTTGACGAAGCTTTAAAGGCTTAATATTTAATTTATTAAGAACATTTTTTGAGGTTACTACCGTTTCACCACGTATTATTTTTCCTTCCCCAATTAATGAGCTAGCGATATGTGCCAACTGCGCAAGATCGCCGCTAGCTCCAACTGAGCCTTTTTCAGGAACTGCAGGTAAAACTTCATTATTGATAAACTTAACTAACTGATCCACAGTGTCTGGATGCACTCCGCTATATCCATGAGAGTAGTTTAATACTTTCAAGGCCATAATCATTCTTACAGTTCCGGCATCTAGATATTTTCCAACGCCAGCTGAATGGCTACGAACAAGATTAAGTTGCAGTTTAGACTGATCTTGCTTTTCTATTTTTATATGACTTAACCTGCCAAAGCCAGTATTGACACCATAGATAGTTTTACCAGATGAGAGATTTTCAAGTAAGTTAGAATAAGAGTTTTTAATATCCTTTTTAGCATTACTACCAATTGTAACTTTTACACTTCCATCTAAAAAAGGTAAAAAATCTTTGTAAGAATATGTTTTATTTGAAATACGAAGGGTCGCCATTGATTAATTTAGAGCGAAGTACCTATCTATTACAACGGATTAACCTTTGGTATATGTCTCTGAATAGAGTTATAGTCTTTAAAGATCTGCGGGTCTGTTGGAATGCTATTTAGAATTACGTCTCCATACCTTTTTGTAACAATTCGATTATCCAAGCTAATAAAAATACCCGAGTCAAATGTAGTCCTAATTAATCTTCCAAATCCTTGTCGAAACCTTATTGCACATTCTGGAATTGTATAGTTCATGAAACTATTGATTCCATTTACATCTAAATAATTGGAATAGGACTTAATGAGAGGGTCAGATGGAACATCAAAAGGTAATTTAACCACAATTAGAATTTCTAAAAGCTCACCTGGGAGGTCTACTCCCTCCCAAAAACTATTTGTGCCAAAAAGAAGAGCATTTTCATTTGAATGCATACCTTTAATTATTGATGGTTTTGATGCTCCTCTAGATTGGGCAAAGAGTGGTATTTTTTTTCCGCCTAACCTTTCTTTTATTTTTTTTGAAACATTTTCTAACATTCTTACAGACGTAAATAAAACCATTGTCCTCTTGTTAAATGTTTTATGCACATGGTAAATCAAATCCGAAAGTTCATTAATATCACTGGTTATATCTTTAGAACCACCATATTGAAAGTATTTAACCTGATCCTGATATGAAAAAGGACTTACATAGTCTCGTGTAATAATATTGTCATTTTCTGTTAGACCATTTCTTTGAAGAAAATACCCAAAAGATTCTTCAACTTTAATTGTTGCTGATGTTAAAATAATATTAGAATTTTTCTCATAGAGATTATTTCTTAGTTGCTCGGAAATATCAATTTTTGATGCATGCAATGAAACTTGGAGTTGATTTTCAATATCTTTGTTTCCACTAAAAAATCCCTCCTTCCAATACACCCATTCATTATTTTGATTTTGAGTCAATAAACTGATTGACTCATTCAAAATATTAAGATTTTCTAGTCCTTTATCTAAAATGCTATGCAGATATATATATTTGGATCGATTTGCATCAATTTTTAAAATGAAATTTTTAAGATTAATAAAACAAACCAATAAGGATTGTGAATTATTTGAAAAACTAGATAATGATTTACTAAATGATGAATACTCTTTTGTAATAGATTGAATTATAGGCCTCTCTTGGTAAGCTTTACTTATATCAAATTGGCCTTCACTATTCCTTGAAAGATCTTCCATAAAAAGCTCGAATGATATCTTAACTTTATCAATATCGTTAATTAATTTTTCTTTTAACAACTTCAAGGAGGTTTCTCCCTCTTCAATTGATAGTAAGATATTATTCCACCTTCTAGATCTAGGGTTGCTAGGGTTAATAGATCTTAGTAAAGACATTACTCCATTGTAATCTAAATTTATCTTAAACTGATCATATCCTCCTTTTACAAGATTGTGGACCTCATCAATAATAACTGTATCATGCTCAGGCAAAATACCACTTACTTTTGCATCCGTAAGCAAAAGGGAGTGATTTGCCACCAAAATGTCAGCTTCATATAAAGATTTTCTTAATGGCCCATAGTAACACCCGTTGTTTCGACCACAGATATCTCCCGTGCAAAATCCTGTATCACTACAAATTAGTGAGGCTATCCATGCTCTTCTTGAATTAAAAAAACCATTGCATTCCGATAAATCCCCTGACTTTGTTTGTTGAAGCCAAAATACTATTGGTAAAATAACTTCAACATCAGAGGACTTTATGTTATTTCTGTCACTCACAAACCAATCAAATCTTGTTCTACATAAATAATTTTTTCTACCTTTAATTAATACTGCCTTTAAAGAAGTATTTAAAGCCTCAGTTAACTTTGGTAAATCTTTGTAAAATAACTGATCTTGCAAATGTTTTGTATTGCAAGCTATAACAACAGGGCCCCTTGAATCAGTTTCATACTTTCGTTTAATAGCAGAAAATAAATATCCCATGGATTTACCTAGACCTGTTCCAGCTTCGAGCACTCCAGATTTATTACTATTTAAAATATCATCGCAAGTATTAGCATACTCAACTTGATTGGCTCTATCTTCAAACCAGTCGTATTTATTGGATAATACTCCGTCTAAACCAAAAACATCCGATGCACTTAAATTTTTTATATCTTCATCACCATGAAATTTATAATTAGGCTCCATATATTTTCTACTTTTAAGCCGTTTTTTAACTGGATTTTGTAAATCCCCAGACTTAATGAGCATGTTTGCTGTATCAACGTACAACTTTTTGTTTGGTATTTCATACTTATCTATTATAGATAAAACCTTTGAAATTTCTTCAAGGTTATAGCACATTAACTCATCTAAAAGATGTAAAAAAATGATGCCGCAATTTTCCGTGTCCTTCTCAGCTCTGTGGCTTCCAGAAGCATCTAATCCATAAAATTCAGATAAAGCAGACAAATTAAAAACAGGGTGATCAAATAATACTGACCTTGCTAATTGGAGAGTATCATATAAAGGATTAGTTGGAATATCTAAATTATATCTTTTACAAAGACTTTCAATAAAACTCCAATCAAATTTGACATTATGCGCTACAACAGGATGGCTACCAACAATCTTCATTAGGTTATTAATTATTTCACCCTCTTTTGGAGATTGGCTAACCATTGGGTTAGAAATACCTGTAATACCTGTGATAAAGGATGGAATATTTTCCCCGGGATTAACTAATGTAGAAAACGTCTTTTTAGGTTGACCATCTTTGAACAGAATTGCAGCAACTTCAATTATTTTATCCTGATTTGGATCAAGGCCTGTTGTCTCAAAATCTATTGCAACATATGATGAAAGATTTAATTCTTTTAGGAGTCTTTTTTTCTTCAACTTTAGCTAAATAATGTTTTTAAGTAAAACAATGGATTAGATAATTCCGTTTTTGGAACCTCATTTGCGAGCATGCCTGATATTACGTTCCTAACTTTATCATTTCGGCTTGCTCTATCTATGACAAAATTTAGTAATATTTTATGATTGGCTAATTTTAATAGTAGAGTGCTTGTATCAAGTTCACTTCCTAAATAATCCCACAATTTTTTATCATAAATAGAAAGATCTGTTTTTGAAAAATCATTATTTGCTTTCAAAGAAAAAATAACATCAGCCGCAATTTTTCCTGATTCTAATGCATTACCTATACCCTCACCCGTAAACGGATCAACTAGACCAGCAGCATCACCAAGGAGCAAATACCCATCACCATGGTTATTTCTTCTAATGTTACCAAACGGTAAATTCCAACCTTTAGGCTTTTCTAACGGTCTAGAATCTTTAAATCGTTTTTTAAAATTATTAGAGCTGATTACTTGATTCAAAATTTCATGAAGCTTTTTACTTTTCTTTTTCACCTTACTTTTTAATAAGCCTACACCTATGTTAGCGGTCCCACCTCCAGCAGGAAATATCCAAAAATATCCAGGTATTGTTTCATTTACATAATGAAGTTCTATTTGATCTGTCAGTTCATCAATATTTTCATAATAGCACCTGATACCAACAGCAGTAAAATTATTATCTGCGTTATAAGAGCCGGTTTTTCTAGCAACTATGGAATATGGTCCATCTGCTCCAAGAATGACATTGCCATAATATTTCTTGGTCTCACCATTTGAAAATTTACCCTCTACCCCAACAACTTTTTTATTATTGAATATTAAATCAGTAACGTGAAAACTACTTTTCACGTCTGATCCTTTACTTGCAGCAGAAAATAAATAATTATCAAACGATTTTCTTGGAATGACATAACCATGTGAAATATGCCTTTTGTTTAAACTTTTATTTAAATGCAATTCACATTCAGAGTGATTAGGGTTGCCAAAAATTATCCGATTAATCATTGCACCATCAAGCTCGTTCAGACCATCTAGCAATCCCATTTCATCAAGTAGCTTAACACTCTTTCCAGATAGAGCATCTCCACATACTTTGTCTCTTGGGAAACTAGACTTATCTAAAAGGAGAGTCTTTAAACCTAGCTTATTACAATGAAATGCTGCGCTTGAGCCTGCTGGGCCTGCACCAACGATAATTGCATCATACATCGTCACTCATTTCTTCAAGATGAACGCCAAATGATGGATATACGATACCGAACTTTAAATAATTAATTGTGCGTACTATAAAAAATAAAGTTAATAAAAAAATAAAAAACCATGGCGCTCGAATACATGCAAACATTGCGAAAGTAAATAAAGGAAAAAACTGAAGCCTTTTTACATGCCTGACATGATTTGGCCAAACATACATAACTAATGGGAAAAAAATAGAAACAATACTTACAGTACTAATGATGGGATCGTCAAAAACATATCCTAAATAAAAGGAAGTAAAAATTAGACTTATGGAAGAACCCATGTAAATAGGAGTATTTTCCCAACTATCTACAAGCCAATCATTGTTTTCAACATCATATGATATTTTATATTCATAAAAAAGTATTGCTGCAAGAATGAATGAAAAATAAGGTGCGTATCCAAATAAACTAATATCTGCAGAGTCAATACGTATAGTACCAATGATAAAAAAGGAAAAGTAATATCCTGAATTCAAAATTATATCAATATAGCTTAATCGATTATTTTCTTGTTTGAGCAAATTAGAACGGACTAAAACGTAAAAAAGTATAGTGCTTATTATTAGCTTAATTATACCCTCGTAAAAACCATTCCAGTCCCAGTAACTATAACGATCTATTTGACCCAAAAGATAAACATAACCTGCAATGGTTAAAGACCAAACAGCAAAAAGACATGTCAAATGATTTGAAACTAAAAAATCATAATATAAATCAATCTTTTCATTTAATGACTTATAGTTGTTTGATGTTTTGGGAATTAGTCTGGATATTAACATTGGTGTCTAAAATTTGGATGAAGTAAAAATTAAAAACCAGCCATTTTTTGGAGCGATTGATCGAATAGAAGATCAAAAACCTCATTAATAATTATTAAACCAACAATTAAAGATGATATAATTAAACATATTTTTAAAACATTTTGGTAAAAACTCTTTTCATACTTCCTTTCTTTGACACCAATTAATAATTCATCCAAAAATACCGGGATTGACCATTTCTTTAATATAAATAATGCAGTCAATGCTCCTCCTATTGGCAGCATATATTTAGATGAAAGTTCATCTAAAAAATCAAAAAATGAAACCTGCATAAAATTTGTAATGTTAAAATCACCAAGGGAAAGAGAACAAAAAACACCAACTAAGGAAATCACACCTCCAAAAAGGAGTGTAGCTTTATTTCTTGACCATCCTTTTTCATCAACAAAATATGCTGTAATCACTTCTAAAATAGATATAGCGGATGTAAGAGCCGCCATAAAAAGAATAAAGAAAAATAAGGCACCCCAAATTACCCCCCCACCAATCTGCGGGAAAATTGTAGGTAACACAACAAAAATTAAACCTGCTCCAGCACTAGGGTCAGCGCCCATTGCAAAAACTATGGTAAATATAGCGGTGCCAGCTAGCATTGCTATGAAGGTGTCTAATAGAATTACCCAAATAGCAGAACTGAACAGGTTTTGCTTCTTATCAAGGTAACTTCCATAGGTTATCATCGTACCCATACCCAAGCTCAATGTAAAAAAGGCATGACCTAAAGCCATAACAATACTAGATGGGTTTAAATCTGAAAATTTAGGTTTAAATAAAAACTCTAGCCCTTTTTTCCCTCCTTCAAGGCTCAAACCTTTAAAAACCAGAAGACCCAGTATGACAAGAATTAAAGGCATCATAATCTTTGCTCCACTTTCAATTCCAGATTTTACACCTTTAATAATTATACCAATACAAAAAGACATGAATATTAGTTGCCATATAACAGGCTGAAAGCTACTACCAATAAAATCACTAAATACTTTACCGGATATATCTGGTTGCCCAGAAAGAGCGTCAAAACCACCAGATAATGCTAAAATAGTATACTTTAATGTCCAACCACCAACAACGCCGTAAAAAGAGAGAATTACAAATGCAGAAGCAACACCCAAAAATCCAACCCACTTCCATTTTGAAAGACCAGAGAGCTTATTAAAAGCACCCACAGGGCTTAATTGAGTGTTTCTGCCAATAGCAAGTTCACCCAAAAGAATCGGTAGCCCGACAATTAATATGCATATCAAATAAACCACAGTGAAAGCGGCACCACCATTTTGGCCAGCCATGTGAGGATATTTCCAAATATTTCCTAGCCCGACAGCAGAACCTGAGGCAGCTAAAATAAAACCCAGTCTAGAACCCCATTGTTCTCTATTATTCATTGGATTCTCCTTTTTTATCCTCAATTGCTGTGTTCATTATTTGGTCAAATGGGCTAAGATGTGCATCTACCATAGCATCAATCATGCTGTAAAAATATATGAATATTACCCACCAAGCATACTTATTTCTTTTCTCTAAATACCTATTTTTAGGCAATGGTTTTTCAATAGAATCATAATCTCTATAAATCTTTGCATTTTCTAACCAAGAATATATTGCAAAAGACTCTAGAGCGAACACCAATGAACCTTTTAATAATTTACCGTTATATAGCTGCCCAACGCCTGGGACTACTGATAAATAAAAAGCGGTTTTGGGATTTTTAATCAAAGTTGAATCAGCTCTCGTAACTTGAGCTGTAAGAATAACATTCAAGAAAAAGAATAGATATAAGCATTTATATAACATCAACTCTCTATTGCAATACAATCAATTTCTACTCTAGCTCCAAGGGGCAATCCTGCTACCTCCACTGTTGACCTCGCTGGAAAATTGGTCTTACCAAAGAATTCTATAAATGTTTCATTCAAGATACTAAAATCGTTAAGATCTTTTAGGTAAACATTTAGCTTAACTATGTTAACAAGGGAGAGATTTTTTGCCTCTAAAATTGCTAGAATATTTTTTAAAACCTGCAAACATTGTGGTTTTACATCATTTGATACCATTTTACCTGTAGCAGGATTAATTCCTACCTGACCTGAAGTGTATAAAAACCCACCAGCTGATACGGCCTGACTATAAGTACCAACTGCATTCGGTGCATTTTCAGTTTGTATAAGCTCTCTTATTGGCTTTCTATTTTCAATATCTTTCTTTGACATACCTATTATGAAACTCCTATGCTAAAGTTTTTGTAATTAACTCCTCAGTTCTTTTCATCGCTTCATTAATTGCATTAGAATCTTTACCACCAGCAGTGGCCAAATGAGGTTTTCCACCACCGCCGCCACCCATAAAAGAGCCTATTTCTTTCGCAATTTTTCCGGCATTTAACTCTTTTTTAACTAGATCAGCACTAACAACAACCAAAGCTGCAGGTTTTTCACCTCCATCATCGAACAAAATTCCAATTCCACTCCCAATATTAGAAATGATACGATCACCTAGTCGTTTTAATTCATCAGCATCTCCAATACTTAACTTCCTTACAACAACAACATGATCATTAACTTTGGTTGAGTCTTTAACCCATTGGGA